>CAYTAU010000014.1:0-57912 GCA_964435855.1 uncultured Bacteroidales bacterium
GTTGTGCTTTTGAAAATGACATTATTGTCAATAATATTGTGCTTACAATTAAAATTTTTTTCATGTTTCTTCGGGTTTAGATTTTACAAAAATAATTTTATTTTAACATGTTAATTTTACAGATGTTATCGTTTTACTGATATTACTCCATTATAAGGATCTGTTTCATTCTTAAGGTCTATTATATATACATACGAACCCATTGGAATATCTGCTCCACCATATTTCCCATCCCATGGAGAATTACTATATTTTTCTCCATTTCCACTAAAAGTAAATACCAGATCTCCCCATCGGTTAAAAATTTCTATTGATATATCCTCATATTCATCTATATTAGTAATTCTCCATTCGTCATTAAAGCCATCTTTATTAGGAGTAAATAATGTTGGGATAATTAATGGAATAATTATTTCAACACTATCTATTATTGTACATAAATTACCATCTGTAATTGTTACTATATATATGCCGGATTCTAATCCAAGAATGTCTTTATCAGTACTTTCGTTAGACCAGACAAATATATATGGCGGATTTCCACCGGAGACAGTTAATTCTATACTTCCTGTATAATCTGCTTCTATTGTATCTTCTATTACTACAGTTATTTCTGTCGGGTCATAAATAGTTGCAATATCTAATACTGTACATGAATGTGCATCTGTAACTGTAAGGCTATATGAACCCGCTACAACATTAGTTAATACAGAATCTGTAATTACGTTTGACCAGTTTGCATTGTACCATGCATAATTGTATGGTATTGTTCCTCCATATACAATGACTTCAACTTTTCCTGTGGTATCTCCGTAACATGCCGGTGAAAACTCATTTAGTGTCATTGTTAATTCAATAGGTTCTCCTACATCAATTTTAGGTTCTATTATTGAACAAGCATTTGCATCTGTAATAGTAACAGAATAGGTTCCTGCAGGTAAGCCGGAATATATACTATCACCTTCGGTATAACCATTTGGTGCCCATATGTATGTATATGGGACTGTGCCACCTGTTGTATTCATATGTATTTGACCAGTACTATCACCATAACATGAAACATTAATTACTGTATATGTTGTTACAAGAGCGCTTGTTGGTCCTGTAATTGTAATGTTGGTATCAGCCTGACAATCATTTGCATCTATTATTGTGACAGAATAATTTCCTGCAGCAAGATATGATAAAGTATCAGTATACGAACTTGTTATTACTGTATCATTTGTTGACCAATAGAATGTGAAATCAGGTGTTCCATTTGTTAATGTTACAACAATTTCTCCATCATTATCACCAAAACATAAAACATTATTTATATAATCAACGGTAATAGAACCTCCTCCCAAATTATATATTTGTACAGGTAATGAGTCATTACATCCATTTGCATCATTTACATAAACCATGTAATCGCCAAAACTTAAATAATTAGCTGTATCAGTAATTGATATTTGTGTTCCTATACTGTTTATCCAGTTGTATGTATAAGTCCCTGAGCCTGTTCCCCCTGTAACAATAACATAAGCCATTCCGTCACTTCCTCCACATGTAGCATCTGTAGTATAACTATTAATAATTAATGAATCCGGTTCACCAATCTCAATACTATCAATAATGAAGCATCCATTCACATCTGTAATTGTAGCATAATAAGGAATACCGGCTGATAATCCTGTTATTGTATCATTTGTTGAGGTGTCAAACCATTCATAAGTATGATTTCCTGTACCTCCCGAACTACTAACAATTGCTTGTCCATCAGAACTGCCATAGCATAGTGTATTGATTCCAACAATGGTTGAATTTAAACTATCCGGTTCAGTTAATGAAATGCTCCCAAAGCTTTTACAGCCATTATTATCTGTAACTGTAATGTTATATGTTCCTGCCGATAACCCTGTAGCAGTAGAGTCAGTTAGAGTACTACCTCCATCCCATAGGTAAGTATACCCGGGTGTTCCTCCACTAGGAGTAACGGTAATTGAGCCATTATTATCGTCATAACATAAAATATTAACAGAATCTGTAAAATTAATCTCAAGTAATGGTGGTTCTGTTATTATTATTGGCCATGGTGTTGCAATACAATTTCCTATATCAGCAACCATAACAGTGTAATTTCCGGCACTCAAACCCGTATAAAGTGTTGAATCTGTGTGAATAGTAGTGCCATTATCAATACTGTATAATAATCCTCCTGTTGCAAAAATCTCAATTTCCCCTCCAAATCCTCCATAACAATCAACATCAGTTACTAAAACACTATCAATTACAGGACCTGTTGTACTTCCAATAATAATAACTGTATCTAATATAACATCACATAATCCAATACTGCTTATAACAACAATATTATAACTCCCAACATTTAAACTATCAAAAATATTACTTGAATAATAATTAATTCCATTATTAATTGAATATTGTAAAGGAGCGATTCCACCACCGGCATAAATAATTATTTCTCCATCCGGCTGCACAGGAGTACAAGTTGTTACATCGGAAATAAGAACAGAATCAATTGTGGGAGTTGGATTTATACTTAACATTAAATCATCAAAAGCAGCAGAACAAGGACCTCCTGCATCAGGGTCGTTAGTAGTTATAGTTAATGTAACTGAGCCATTAGTAATATCAGTTGTTCCACAAGTATAAGTTGCATTGGTAATTGAAGCATCATCAAAAACACCATCTCCTGAACTTGTCCACGTAATTGAATTTGCACTTCCACCGAAGAGACTTACAAGAGTATAATCATCTCCGGCACAAATTGCAGCATCAGCCCCTGCATCAACAGTAGCTGCCTGATTAATTGTTAAAATTATATCATCAGTTTGAAGAGGACAAGGACCACTTGGGTCATCAGAAGTAATAGTTATTGTTACGGATGTTCCAATATCATTTACTCCCGGGGTATAAATTGCAGATACATCTGTATCATCGTCAAAAGTACCATCGCCGGAAGTTGTCCAAACAATACTTGACGCTCCACCACTATAAGAGCCATTTAGAGTAAACGTGCTTCCCTCACAAATAACATCATTAATCCCGGCAGTAACAACAACGGCAGGATTTATAATAATTGTTATATTGTCTGAAGTTGAACTACACGGACCTGTAGGATCATCAGTAGTTATTGTTAATGTTACGCTTCCTGCAGAAATATCTCCGGAACCCGGAGTATATGTTGATGTTGGATTGGTTGAATTACTAAAAACTCCATCTCCTCCTGACCAGATTATAGTATTTGTTCCACCTCCTGAAGAACCGGCAAGTGTATAAATATCCCCTTCGCATATTATATCATCTGACCCCGCATCTACAACAGGCATATCATTAATAGTGATGACCATATCATCTGAAACAGCATTACATGGTCCACCGGGATCATTAGTTGTTATTGTTAATGTAACCGTTCCTGATGTAATATCTCCGGCTGATGGAGTATATGTTGCATTTGTTAGTGTAGTATTATCAAAAGTACCTGTTCCGGAACTTGTCCATGTTATATCAGAAGCACCTCCACCATACGATCCGTTTAAAGTATATGAATCACCTTCGCATATAATTGCATTATTATTTGCATTTACTATCGGTGCAGGACTAATTGTTAATATCATATTGTTTGAAACTGAGCCACATGGACCAACAGGATCATTTGAAGTAATTGTTAGCATAACAGTTCCTAAAGCTATATCGACAGCGGAAGGAGTATAAAGCGGATGAAGTAATGTATTACTATCAAAGTTTCCCGTGCCCGATGAAGTCCACGCTAATGTTGAAGTACTTCCTCCAATTGTAGAATTATTTAAAACATATGTTTCACCTTCACAAATTACATCGTTTACACCCGCATTTACTTCAGGGGCTAAATATATTGTTACATTATCAACTTCTGTGGCTTCTGCACAACCTCCTGAGGCTGCAATATAATTTGTAATTGTATATGTTCCCTGAGCAGTATTTGACAAATCAATTTCACCTGTTCCTATATTAATAAAATTTAATCCTGCAGGAGATGAAGAATAAACGCCATTACTTCCTGTTGTATGACTAGGCAATGGATTAGCTTCATTTGAACAATAAGGTTCATTATAGAAAAACTCTGCATCAAATCCACTTGTAATTGTAATATCAAAAGTACTACTATTGGGACAAGCTCCATTTGTAGTATATGTAACAGTATATGGACCACCTATTGTACTTGCGGATAAATCTATTGCTCCGCTTGATGTATTTATAACAAGAGCGATTGGAGCACTAAATGAACCTCCTCCTGTATTAATGGATGGTATAGGATCTGTTCCTGTAGAACAAAATGTTCCTTGTGTATATGAAAAACCTGCATCATCAAGCGAATTGACAGTTAGTAAAATATTATCGAATGCTGCAACGCAAGGACCAGTCGGGTCATTTGTTGTTATTGTTAAAGTTACACTTCCGCTTGAAATATCATTATTGCCGGGAGTATATATCGGTGCAACAATATTTGGATTATTAAAATTACCATCACCTGATGTAGTCCATGTAACAGAAGAAGCGCCTCCGCCAAAACTTGACCCGGAAACAGTATAAGTTGTTCCTTCACAAATTGCAGCATTATTCCCTGCATTTACTGTTGGTGGTTCATAAATAGTTAGTACGATATTGTCTGAAACTGTATTACACGGACCAGCAGGATTATTTGTTGTTATAGTCAAAGTAACACTACCTAATGATATATCTCCACCTGATGGGGTGTATATTGCATTAACGAAACTACTATTATTAAATGAACCTGTTCCTGAGGTACTCCATGTAACTGACGTAGCACCGCCACCCATACTTGCGCCGGACAATGTATAAGGTGATGTTCCACAGATATTATATCCTGAACCCGCACTTATTTCCGGAGCATCATATACAACCACAGTAATATTATCATTCCCGCTACATGTGGCATTATCAATTACGGTATATGTTAAACTATATGAACCTGCCGGTGCTGTAGATGAAAATGTAGGATTAACTACTGAAGTTGATGACAAATAAACGGTTTCTGCGCCTGTCCATAAGTGTGTTGAATATATTCCTGAACCGCCATTGGGATTACCGGTTAATGAAATACTTGTTCCCTCACAAGTTGTTGCAGGATCCGGGTTAATTGAAGCTATTACTTGAGTAGGTTGTGTAATTGTAACCGAAACAATATCAGTACAAACACCACCGGCATCTGTAATTGTTACGTAATGAGTACCTGCTGCCAAATTTGAAACCGTAGTTGTAGTGCTGCCATTAGTCCAATCAAAATCATAAGGAGTAGTTCCTCCTGAGCCCGTTGCGGTAGCAGAACCGTTTGTTCCTCCATAGCATGTTACATGATTATTAATGTTTGCAGATACAGATACGCCTGATACTGAAAAACTTAAATTATGTGCAGATGTAGGATTGGTACATGCATCATTTACCTGTCCGACTAAATTAAGATAATATGTACCTCCTGCTGTTAAGGCTGGACTAATGGTAAGTGTAAACGATTCGCTATATGTTGCTCCCGAATTACAATTAACACCTGTTACCGTATAGGGTCCTCCGGGTCCTGTAATTGTAAAATCACTAGTACTAACACTCGAACATATGATTCCTTCACTAAAATCAAATGTTATTTGATTTTCACCACAGGCAGGCGAATTTGTGATTTGGTCTAAAGTTGGTGGAGATGTATCCACCATAATGCCGGATGCGAGGCTAAAATCAATCGTATAACCGCTTTGTGTTGAAGAATAATTACTCACATTTATTACATACGTTTCTCCTACAATTACAGGAATTGGGGCATTAAATAGGGTTCCTCCTGCCCATTGATGATCTAATGTATATCCGTTTAGGCATCCTGTTTGTCCACTACCACTTAAATTCATTGCATAATTACAACTTACTTCAAGTGAAGCATCATGTAAAATATCTACACATTCTGCATTGCTTATATTAAATACAGACCAATCATAATCATCTGCAGTAGTAACTGGTTGAATAGTAAACTGCAAATTACCTGATTGTTGTGCATTGAAAACATACCAAACATCATTCTTTTCACCTTCTTTCATACAGGAAGAGACACCACTAATTTCCTGTGTATATTGTCCTGTCCCAACATAAGAATTTGGTTGATTATATGAATTTCCACAAATAGGTATTGCTCCAAGACAATCCTGATTAGTTGGAGTACCACTATAACTTTCGGTATTACACGTAATAATTATCTCAAAACCATTATCTGTATTTGACCCATCAGAAGTAAATTGTAATGTAATACATCCATTTGAAGATGATATTTGAATGGCTGCATCAGTAATTGTTCCAACTGTTCTATGACCGGTTAACCTCCCAAAAGAAGGTGAAGATGTATTTGGTCCATCATAGAAATACAAATAATCCCAATTTGTTTCAATATCCCATGCCATCACTGTCATGTGAATTTCTTGGCCATTATTAGAACAGAAAGTAACAGTATAATTTTCACTGTTACCATAAACTCCGGTTCCACCTGAATCATAAATTGTACCAGAGCATGTGGAAATAGTTTGTCCATTATGTGTGTCCATATAATATGTTTGCCCGAAAACAAACATCGAACATAAAACAAAAATTGCTGCTATTAATATATTCTTTTTTATCATGATATAATGATTAACACGTTAATTTAAATATTAAATTTGGGTTTTATTTGTTGATTTCTAATGAATAGTCAAGGTATTCAACCCCTGTCATTTTTTTATATTCTTCAGGATGTTGTTCTATCCAAGTTTGTTTGGCTTTAGAAAAAATTGCTTTATCGGCTTTTGCATTACCGGAATCTACCATTTTTGGAAAACTAACAGGATAAACCCATTGATTTGAAAGGATAGGATTTGGTACATACTTGCCGGGATTTCTTTCTTTTAGTTCAGATAATTCGATATGTGTTAGCTTGTTGAGGGGTTCGATATAATCAATATCAAAATCCACATTATTTGATTTTAATATTTTTCTGCATTTGTCAGCATTATTGGTGTTTACACTATTTAATACGATAAGTTTGCAACGCTTATTATAAAAAATCTGGCATGATATTATTTCTTCAAATTCATCAAAAGATTTAATTATTTGTTTTGCATGATTATCATCATTTATTCCAACAATTGAAAACACAATTTCTTTAGTGTTGTCAACCATAGTAGTGTGCTTAAACTTAGTGTTTTGCGAGAAAGCGGCTTGTGAAAAAATGATATAAAATATCATTAAAAAAGTAAATTTTTTCATAGTAAATTTTTTTGGTTACTTCTTAGTTTTAAATTACAATATTAACAAAAAATAATTTGCTAACAAAAAATAATAACTTTTGTTAATAACTTCGACAATAAAAATAGGTAGACACTATTTTTTGTGAAATAGTTGCTTTGGTTTGTAAAAATAATTAAAAAATCTTTCAGATTATGAAAGTTTTTCTACAGAAGATTTAATTCTTGTTAATGCTTCAATTAGTCTTTCATCAGATGTTGCATATGATAATCGCAGGCATTCAGGGCTTCCAAAAGCAGAACCTGTAACTGTTGCAACATTAGCATTATTCAATAAATACATGCTTAAATCAGTTGCATTATTAATTTTTTCATTTCCATTTGATTTTCCGAAGAAATATGAGATATCAGGAAAAACATAAAAAGCTCCTTGTGGTTTATTTATTTTGAATCCCTTAATATTATTAAGCAAGTCAAGTACTAAATCTCTTCTGCGTTTAAAAACCGTAAGCATTTCAGCAATTATAACAGAGCTTTTCTCAGAATTTAAAGCCTCAACAGAAGCTTTTTGCGCAATTGAAGATGCTCCCGAAGTATATTGCCCTTGTAATTTTGTACATGCTTTGGCAATCCATAATGGAGCACCAATAAAACCAATCCTCCATCCTGTCATTGCATAACCTTTCGATACTCCATTAACTACCACTACTCTGTCTTTTATATTCTTGAATTGTGCAATGCTTTCGTGTTGTCCAATAAAGTTTATATGTTCATAGATTTCATCAGAAATAATAATAATATCAGGATATTTTTCAAAAACTAAAGCCATTGTTCTTAGTTCTTCTTTTGTATATAAACTACCCGTGGGATTTGATGGAGAGCTAAATAAAAAAGCTTTTGTTTTTGGAGTGATAGCAGCCTCAATTTGTTCGGGTGTAACTTTAAAATCATTATCAATAGTTGCATTAATAATAATATTAGTTGCTTCAGCCATTTTAATTATTTCAACATAGCTAACCCAATAAGGTGCAGGCACAATAACCTCATCTCCTTTATTTAAAATGCTTAATGCAACATTGGCGATTGACTGTTTTGCGCCTCCCGAAACTACAATTTGTTCAGGTGAAAAATCAAGCTTGTTTTCGCGTTTAAATTTATTTGAAACAGCTTCTCGTAGATCAGCAAACCCCGGTACCGGCGAATAATGAGAAAAATTATCATCAATAGCTTTTTTCCCGGCTTCTTTTATATGTTCAGGAGTATCAAAGTCAGGTTCTCCGATACTTAAATTTATAATATCTTTTCCTTGTGCAATTAATTCACGACTTTTTTGTGTCATTGCTAAAGTTTGTGACACTGATAATACGGCTAAACGATCTGAAACTTTTTCCATTATATTTAATTTGTTTAAAAAATTTAACACACGAAATTAACTTTTATATTAAAATTAATTAATATTGTAAAACATAATTTTTTTATAATTTTCTATATTTGTCTAATATATTGACTGTTAAGCTATGAATTTATTTATTACATTTTTAATGGTGGCAGTACCATCTTTAATTGTTTTTTTAACTGCTTATCTTATTTTAAAAATTTTTTCGGAAAAAGAACTTCATAAAAAACGTTTTGAAGTAAAAATGAAAAATCAAAGTTTAATAACGCCTATTCGTTTACAGGCATACGAACGAATAACTTTATTTTTGGAAAGGATTGAGCCAAATTCTATGATAATGAGAACACAAACTCCAACGATGACAACAAAACAATTGCAATCAGAATTATTGTTAAGTATTAGAACAGAATTTGAACACAATCTGTCTCAACAAATTTATGTTAGCCAGCCCGGATGGGAAGTTGTTAAAAGTGCAAAAGAAAATACTGTTAAAATAATAAATTCGGCAACAGATAATGTTAAAGAAGATGATCCTGCAATTGAACTCAGTAAAGTTATTTTTTCAAAAATTATTGAGATTGGAAGATCCCCATCAAATATTGCTGTAGAATATCTTAAAAAAGAAGTAAATCAATATTTTTAAGATAAATAAAACAATAATATAATTTTTAATTACTTTTGATATTATTTAAAATATTAACCCTTAAAACAACTTACAAATGAAAACTTTATTAATTATTCTAATAGCTATTGCAATAGGATTTGTTTCTTGTGATAATGCGAATCCTGAACTTGATGCTGCCACAATAAAAGCAGATAGTCTTCAAGGATTACTTAACGATAGGGATGAAACTGTAAATGAGTTCTTTGAAACTTTTAATGAAATTGAAGAAAATCTTGCATTAATAAAAGAAAAAGAAAACATTATTACAGTTAACACATCTTTTGAAGCAGAACTTAGTCCTGATACTAAAGATAAAATAAATGATGATATACTTCTTATCTATGAATTATTACAGGAAAATAAAGAAAAACTTAACTATCTAAATAAGAAATTAAAAAATTCTGAATTAAAGATACTTGAATTAAATAAAATGATAGCCCGTTTAACTGAAGATATTAACGTAAAAGATTCTGAAATAAATAAATTAAGAGAAGAATTAACAGTGCTTAACATTCTTGTAGATGATCTAAATGCAAGCATTGATACTTTAACCTTAAAAAGTCAGATACAAGATGATGTAATTGACGAACAAGATGAAGCATTGCATACTGCTTTTTATGCTTATGGAACAAAAAAAGAATTAAAAGAAAATGGTGTAATTACAAATGACGGGGGATTTATTGGTATTGGTGCAGCTCAAAAATTAACTAAAGATTTTAATCAGGAATATTTTACCAAAATTGATATTAGAAAAACCACGAAAATTTCATTAATGTGTAAAAAGGCTAAAGTTCTTACTACACATCCATCGGGGTCTTATGTTTTTGATGGACCCGATGGTCAGACAGACAATCTTATAATTACAGATCATGAGAAATTTTGGGGAGCATCAAAGTATCTCGTTGTTATAATTGACTAAAAGTATGTATAAAGTTGCAAAAATACACTGTATTGCAACTCTTGTTTTTCTTTTAAGTGCACATAACGTTACATCACAAGAAAGCCGGTGTAAACAGTTTCGTAAATTATCATGTCCGGAAAAACAATGGGTATTATTTCACCCTTTTTCTGCAAAAAAAGCTTATAGAATAACAGTAGAAGCCAGAAGTGTGGTTAAAACAATAATGGATAAGCAACAATTGGATGGTGATAATAATGGCGGTCAGATTGATGCATTTAGACATGCATATTGGATGGCAAGATTATCACAAGAAATGCACTGGAGAAAAGTTTACAAACTTGGTAAAGCACATGAAAAAGGCAATAAAAAATACTTTAAAAAACACAAAACAGAAGACGGAACAATACCTGATGCCATTAGTTGTGAGATGGATCTTTTAAATAATGATATTGGAATAGAAATTGGTAAAAACAATAAAGAGGCCAACAAAGAAAAACTTAAGCAGATTGTTGAAAATAAAATACATATTGGTGAATTTTGGGTAATAAAAAAAGATAAAAACAAGCATTTTTTAGATAAGGAAGAAAATATATTAAATTCTGACGACTATATTGGAAAATGGGATAACAAAAAATGTTTGGTAAAATCGAATTATAAGAGGCGGTAATTTGGTCAAATAAGCAGTGTAATGCCCTAGAGTAATATAGATTGGGCAAGCTTTCCATATTTTTGGAATTCAATATAGATATATAGTTATAGCAATTATTTACTTTTCAGTTCAATAAATTCTTTTACAATGTCATTTGGGACAGTAACAGATAAGTGATAGTGTTCAATTTCCCATTCTGCATTTGTTTTGTGCAATACACCGGAAGCTCTGCAATCTCCCATCCATGTATCAAGTAACTCGTCGAACCATGCATATTGTTTTTCTTCCGAAAGATATATATTTCTGTCTTTTGTCTTAAAATCCCATGCTTTATCGTCTTCAAAGAATTTTTTGGCAAAATTGTAAAATTTATTTTTTGTCCAGAGTTCTGTAGCGTCAGTGCCAATGTAAATTCCGTTTTTTGCAATTTTATCAAAATAAGCTGTATTACCGATTGAGGCATCATTATGCCATTGAGCAATAAATTTATTAAGTGATATTTTAAGCAAACTGTCTTTTATGAAAAATTCCACACAGTTTTCTTTATTTCTGGTATCAGTTATTTGAGTAATTTTCCAGTTATCGTCAAATTTCACAAACTGAAAAGCATTTACTCCGCAATGATAAAGTTCCATGCCATAATAGAAATTATATTTTGTCCAGGCTGTTGCAAGATTATCATCAATTTTAATTTCATAGCCCGATACTTTTTCGTCCCATATCTTTTTATGTGGTGTTCCAACAGCTTTAATAAAATCCTCTAATTTTTCATTTGCGATTATTGTTTCTCCGTTTTTAATAGATATTGTTTGTAATTGTGCTGAGGGAATAAACAATGAATGAACCAAAGAGCTGTCTTCGTTTTTCATGCCTTTGAAAAGATTATCTATTATCAATATAATTTTATGTTCATCAGATTGCGAAAATCCAGTTTGAGAGAATATTATCAGCCAAGCTATAAGTGTGTATTTCATATATTTATGCTTTTCATTATCATTTACTTCGTGTTATTTCCTTAGCCTCTGACTTAGCCTTTTTAAATTAATGCTTCAAACAAAATCTCTACAGGATGCAAAACATCTCTGTTTGTTCCATCTTTAATTTGATGTCGGCACGATGTTCCCGGTGCTGAAATCATTATATCATCAGGTGTTTTTCTGATTTCGGGAAACAAAACCAATTCGCCCACTTTCATTGAAAGTTCGTAATGTTCTTTTTCATATCCAAACGAGCCTGCCATACCACAGCAACCCGAAGGTATTTCTGTTACCTCATAATTTTCGGGAAACGATAAAATTAATTTCGTTGAATCTGTGCTTGCAATTGCTTTTTGCTGACAATGCCCATGTAGCTTTATTGTTTTATGTTTTTTTGTAAATTGTTCTTTTCTGATATTTCCCTTTTTAATTTCATTTGCCAAAAACTCGTCTATCATAAAAACATTTTGTGCTAATTTACTAGCATTGCCTGCCATTTCTCTATTAACAAGCTCTGGGTATTCATCTCTAAACGACAAAATTGCAGAAGGCTCAATTCCTATTAATGGATTTTTCTCAGTAATAATATCTTTTAGAAGTTCAACATTTTCCTCAGCAATTTTTTTTGCTTTCCTAATAAGTCCTTTAGAAAGAAAAGACCTTGAACTGATTGTATGATTTGGGATTACAACTTCATATCCAAGTTTATTCAATAATAGAATTGCTTTTATGCCAATATCACTATCGTTAAAATTTGTAAACTCATCATTAAAAAAATATACTTTCCCGTTTTTTACTGCTGAAATATTTAGTTTTTTATAATACTGTTTTAATGTTTTCTTTTGCAACAAAGGTATATTTCTATTGGGTGCGAATTTCAAAATCTTTTTTAATATTGAAGAAGTAAATTTACTTTTAAAAAAGAAATTTGTTACTCTAGGCAATATGGCTCCAAGTTTATTTAATGATGAAATATATGCAATTGCTTTTGTCCTGAAAGGAATACCATTTTCATCATAATAATGCTGTAAGAATTCTGCTTTTAACTTTGCAACATCAACACTTGAAGGACATTCTGATTTGCAAGCTTTACAGGATAA
This sequence comes from uncultured Bacteroidales bacterium, assembly GCA_964435855.1. Classification (GTDB taxonomy): domain Bacteria; phylum Bacteroidota; class Bacteroidia; order Bacteroidales; family CAYTAU01; genus CAYTAU01. The sequence goes on from CAYTAU010000014.1 coordinate 12,947, forward strand.
GCATAAATCCATTACATCATATATTTCTTTATGGTCAAAAGGATTTTCTTTGTTTGAGTTTGTTAAAAATTCTCTTAAAATGTTTGCTCTAGCTCTGGTTGTTTGATTTTCATCATGGCTTGCCATATAGCTTGGGCACATAGTCCCGCCAATTATTTCAGATTTTCTGCAATCGCCGGAGCCACTACATTTTTCTGCTGCCTGTATAATCCCTCCTGTTTTCGAAAAATCAAAATAAGTATTAATTTTTTTATCTTTTTGTCCGGGCTTAAACCTCAAGCTGGCATTCATTTTAGGAGTATCCGTAATTTTTCCCGGATTAAATATATTGTCAACATCCCATGTTGCTTTTATTTCTTTTAAAAGATTATAGTTGTGTTCACCAATCATTAAGGGAATAAACTCTCCGCGTAAGCGTCCGTCACCATGCTCTCCACTCAACGAACCATTATATTTTTTTACAAGATGAGCAACTTCTAAAGCTATAGTGTGAAAAAGTTCAACATGTTTTTCGTCTTTCAAATTAAGAACAGGTCGTAAATGTAATTCACCCGTAGCAATGTGTGCGTAATAAACACATGACAAATCATACTTCTTTAAAATTTTTTGAAAATCGGCAATATATTTTGGAAGCACATTTGGGTTTACGGCTGTATCTTCAATAACAGGAACAGGTTTTGCATCACCCTTCATATTTGACAACAAGCCCAAGCCTGCTTTTCTTAAATTCCATACTTTTTTAATATCGTCACCAAAAATTATTGGAAAATGATAACCGAAATTTGATTTTCGCATTTCAGCTTCCATTTGTTTTGCAATTTCAATTATTTCTTCTTTCGTTTCTTTTGCAAATTCAACTATTAAAATCGCAGCAGGCTTATCCTTAACAAAAAACCTGTTTTTATTTTGTTCAATGTTATCTTTTGTGAGTTCAAGAATTATATCATCCATTAATTCAATTGAACATGGTTTATATTTTAAAGCAATTAAATTTGCTTCTAAAGCATCTTCAAGAGTATTCATGTGAACACATATCAATGCCTTTTCTTTAGAAGGTAATGGAACAAGATTAAGCTTTATTTCAGTTATGAATATTAGCGTTCCTTCAGAACCTGCTATAAGTTTGCTAAAATTAAATTTTTCTTTAGTCTCAGTAAATGGTTCTGTTTCTAATAAAAGGTCGATTGCATATCCTGTATTTCTTCTCTTTATCGATTTGTCGGGAAATTGTTCTCTTATTTCATTTTGATTTTTTTTATTGGATAATATTTCCCTGATATTATTATAAATTTTATTTTCTAAATTATCTCCCACGCATTTTTCGTTGAATTCATCTTTTGATAAATCTTTGAATTCTACCTCAGAACCATTGCTTAAAAATCCTTTTACCGATATTGTGTGCTCGCGGGTTGAGCCGTAAATTAAGGAACGAGCACCACAAGAATTGTTGCCAATCATTCCTGCAATCATACATCTGTTTGATGTTGATGTTTCAGGGCCAAAAAATAAATTATATTGTTTTAATATTAAGTTTAATTCATCTAATATAACACCAGGCTCTACTCTCACCCAATTTTCATCAGCATTAATTTCAATGATTTTTGAAAAATATTTTGAAACATCTACAACAATTCCTCCTCCCACTACTTGTCCAGCTAAAGATGTTCCTGCTGTTCGTGGAATTATTGAAGTTTTATTTTCTTTGGCAAATTCAATTACCTTTTTAATATCATTATTATTTCTTGGAATAACAACAGCTAAGGGTTTTTCTCTGTATACTGAAGCATCAGTAGCATACATTAAACGAGTTGATTCGTCATAAAATATATCGCCTTCAAAATTCAGATTAAAATCGTTTAATTTCTGATGTGTAATATTTGCCATATTTTTTATTGAAGAAAACAAAAGTAAGAAAATTTAATTTTTCAAACATCAAAGCATTGAACAGATAAAAATAATAATTAAATATAGAGAAGGATATTGTATAACAATAAATATAATATTATGTAGTTTTGTATATTAATTTGGGAGAATTAAAGAAGTATTTAAAATGAAAATATATCAATTATTAATATTTGCATTTTTATTAATATTTACGAATGCCTTTTCGCAAATTGGTGTTGGTGAATGGAGAGATCATTTGCCTTATTCTAATGGCATTAAAGTTGCCGTTGCTGGTGAAAAAATATATTGTGCAACAGAATCAAATGTTTTTTACTATAATAAATCTGATGAAAGTGTTAATAAAATATCAAAAGTTCATGGACTATCTGATATAGGAATGAGTTCAATTGCCTATAATGTAGAATATGATATTTTATTTATTGCTTATTCAAATTCAAATATTGATTTAATTTCAGGTCAAACAATATATAATATTCCGGATATTAAAAGAAAACAAATAACTGGTAATAAGATTATAAACAACATTATGTTTATTAATCAATTTGCTTATCTTTCTTGTGGTTTTGGAATAGTAGTTGTTGATATTGAAAAAAAAGAGATTAAAGATACTTATTTAATAGGGTCTAATGGTAGTCAAATAAATGTTTATGGATTAACTACAGATAATAACCATTTTTATGCCGCTACTGAAAAAGGAATATTTAAAGCTGAACAGGATGACGAATTTCTAGTAAATTTTGCTAATTGGCATCATATTGATGATGCCCCTCAAAATAATAAAAAATTTTCTTCAATAGCATATTTTAACAATAACATATATGCTGCTTATGAAAATGAAGATGGTTTGGGAAAAGATACTCTTTTTGTTTTTAATGGGAATACTTGGAGTAAAGTGGATACAATTTTTAAAAATATTGTAAAAATTACTACAAGCAATAATAAGCTTATTGTTTGTCAAAATTATGAAATGGAAGTTATAAGTGTTAATGGCTCAACAACTAAATATATATATTTAAGACCTTATGATGCTGTATTTGATTCTGATAATAATTTATGGATAGCAGATAAATACTATGGCTTAAGAAAAGCCATTAGTACAACATCTTTTAAAGATTATTATCCAAATGGACCATATAGTAATAATGTTGTTAACATGGATGTTCAGGGAAGTAATTTGTTTTCTGTAATTGGAGGAGTAAATGGTTCTTGGGGGAATTTATGGAAAAGTGCAGAAATAAATATGTTTATTGATAATGAATGGAAAACATATAGAACAGGAACATATAAAGATATAATGAGCATTATTGTTGATCCTTCCAACCCTTCTAAAGCTTATGCAGGATCATGGAATGGAGGGATTTTGGAATTTAATAATGGAGAATTTGTTAAGGTGTATGACGAAAGTAATAGTACTCTCCAATCTGTAATTTCCGGTCAAAAATTTGTTAAAATAGGAGGAATGGCTTTTGATTCTGAAAATAATTTATGGGTTTCTGTTTCTTCTGATGGAGACACGCCTGTTTCAGTAATGCTTCCTGATGGTACATGGTATGGCTTTAAATACGGGAGTTTATTCTATAATTATGTAACAAGTGACATTATGGCAACTCAATATAATCATAAATGGATTCTTTTACCAAGAGGTGCCGGTCTTTTTGCTTTTGATGAAAAAGGCACTTATGATGATTTAACCGACGACGACACAAAAGAATTCAGTATTTTAGATGAAACGGGAAAGGTAATAACAAATGATATTCATTCATTTGCAGAAGATCTTGATGGAGATATTTGGATTGGTACTAATGAAGGAGTTTTAGTGTATTATGATGCTGAAAATGTTTTTACAGGGGATAATTTTTATGCTCAAAAGATAATTATTGAAATAGATGGCAATACTCAATATTTGCTAGAAACAGAAACAGTTACTGCCATTGAAATTGATGGTGCAAATAAAAAATGGATAGGTACCCGTAATGCAGGAGTGTTTTTAATGTCGGCAGATGGAACAGAACAGATATTAAATTTTAATACTGAAAACAGTCCTTTAATTTCAAACAATATTGCAAGTATTGCTATTGATAATATTACGGGAGAAGTATTTTTTGGAACAAGTAAAGGAATAATCTCTTATAAAAGTACTGCAACAATGGGTGATGATGATTTTAACAAGGTTTATGTTTATCCAAACCCTGTAAAACACGATTATTTAGGTTTAATTACGGTTACAGGGTTAGTTGCTAATGCAAATGTAAAAATTACAGATATTACAGGAAACATTGTTTATGAAATAACAGCAGAAGGTGGGCAAGCAATTTGGGATGGAAACGATTTTTCGGGGAACAGAGTACATACAGGAGTTTATCTTGTTTTTTGTTCAAATGAAGATGGCTCTAAAACTCATATAACAAAAATATTATTCATTAATTAATTGAATTTGTATGCTCCGTAAAAGTAAAGGAGTAGTTTTAAACCAAATTAAGTATGGTGATTCAAGTCTGATAACTCATATTTATACAGAAAATTACGGGATACAATCTTTCATAATTAAAGGTGGCAAAAGCAAAAAGCAAAAAGCAAAACATAGTTTTTTACAAGCACTATTTTTAATAGAAATAGAAAGTTATTATAAGCCATCACGAAATATTCAGTTTGCGAAAGAAATAAGCCCTTATTATATATATAAGACAATACCTTTTAATATTACTAAAAGCACAATTGTATTATTTTTATGTGAAATTTTAATGAAAGCCTTAAAAGAAGAGGAGAAAAACATAAAACTTTATGATTTTTTACAATCAACATTAATATATTTTGATGAGCATCAATCTAATCCCTCAAATTTTCATTTATTTTTCCTGGTACATTTAACTAAACATCTTGGATTTTTTCCAAATACTGACAATGGTGGCGAACAGCAATTTTTTGATATAATGGATGGTTGTTTTACAAACTATAAACCAAAACACAAGTATTATTTATCCGGCAATTCAAGTGAATTGCTTTTTTCTATTACCAAAGCAAGTATAAATGATTATTCAAAAATAATAATAAAAAAAAAGGACAAAGTTTTTCTTTTAGAAAAAATAATAGAGTATTTTAGTATCCACCTTGAAGGTTTCGGAACAATTAAATCTTTACAGGTATTAAATGAAGTGTTTTCATAATAAAAATGATCATTACAATTAAATGAATTCTCTTATAAAATATATAAAACTAATTCTCAAATCGCCATACACATTGCTATTGTTTTTTGCAATTATTGCTTATTGGCAGATTGCTTTTTTAACAAATAGTATTCAGTGGGACATGCTGGATTGTCATTTACCCTGGCGATATTTTGTAAGCGAGACTATTCAGAACGGCGAATTTCCATTATGGAATCCTTATCAACAACTTGGTTATCCAATACATGCAGATTTAAGAACTATCTGGAATCCTGTTGTTTTATTAGTTGGGTTATTTGGTATTTATACAAATTACACATTACATTTCTTTTTAATATTGTATCTATTCCTTGCAGGATCAGGAATGTATCGTTTAATGATGCACTTTAACTCCAACAAGGAAATTGCACTTATTATTGGCATTGTATATATGCTTTCCGGATTTTTTATTTCTCATGCACAAGAAATATCGTCTTTTGCAGGGGCGGCATTTATTCCATTTATTATTTTGTATTATTTAAAATTCTTTAATCGCTTTAAATATATTGAAATAATTAAAGTTAGTGTTTTATTATTTTTAATGATAAGCACTGCATATCCGGCTTTTACAATAATATTGGCTTATCTGCTTATTACCATCTTTTTATTTTGTTTTATTGCAATTGTTGTAAGAAAAAAATATAAATTATTAAAAAGGACAATAATTGCTCATTCAATGATGATTATAATTATGGGATTATTAAGTTCTGTATTTATTGTTACTCTTTTACAGGTAAATCCTTATGTTAGCAGAATAGGAGGATTAACTGCTGAAAAATCCATGCTTGGCGCATTTACACCTCAATCAATAATATCGTTTTTGCTTCCTTTTGCAAGCGTTAAAAATGCTGAGCTTTTCAAAACGGACATTACAATGACAAATGCTTATTTTGGAGTTATTATATTTATACTTTTTGTTTCTTCTTTGTTTAAAAGAAAAACCTTATTTGAATATTTATTGTTAGGATTTGGAATAATTACATTATTTGCTTCGTTTGGAGAATATACTCCTGTTAGAGAATTCTTATATAATTACCTGCCGTTATTAGATAAATTCCGGTTTCCGAGCTTTTTTACTTTATTCACAATAATTATTTTTTTAATTCTTACAGGGAATTTTCTTGCAAAAACATATAAAAATGAAAAATACTATTATAAACCAATACTTTATATTGCTTTTTCGACATTACTGATACTTATTTATGCTATAGTTTATTCAAAGATCAATTTCTCATTTAACGATTTTACCTTTTTTAATAAGGAACTTACTTTTTGGGAAATGTTAAAAAAATCAACATATTATGAGCATATTTTTATTCAGGGAATTATACAGTTTATAGTTGTTGCAGTATTTATTTATTTTTTAATTAAAAATAGATCAATAAAAAAGGTTTTAGTATATTTAATTTTAGTTGAAATGATTATTGCTGTACAATTCAATATGTATTATACAGGTATTTCTGAAGCTAAACCCAAAAACATACACTCTTACATAGATAACTGCCCGAAAGGATTTTATATCCCCGAAAATAATTTAATATCAGAAAATACTGATAAAGAATCAAGTTTTTGGCCACTATGGAGAAACACTTCAATATTTACCAAAAAAGTTTCTTTTGATTCATTTAACTCTTTCTTTTTAAAAGGATATGAAACTTTGCTTGATTCTTTTCCTGAATTAAAAAATGCAATGTTGAAAAACGAACTCCTTTATTTATCTGACAGAATTTTACCTTATTCTTCTATCAACAAAACAAGTATAAGGAATAATGATATTTATGTTCATGATACTGTATATAATAAAACCCATAAGCTTGAATTAGAGACAAATCGTGTCGACAAAATTGAAATAATAAAATTTTCTTCAACAGGAGTAATAGCAAATACAAATACTAAGGAAACACAAATAATTACATTTTTACAAAGCAACTATTATGGCTGGGAAGTTTTTATTGATGATAATCCTGTGCCTTATTTCACATCTAATTTTCTTGTTCTTTCAACTATTCTTCCCAAAGGAAAACATAAAATTGAATACAGATATAAAAACAATAATGTAATAACAGGATTTGTTATTTCTTATTTAACATTTGGAATATTGCTTATAATATTGGCTTTATATTATACTGTCAGATTAAAAAAGCATAAAGGAATTACACTTTTTTTCCTTTCATTAATTATTTTGATCTTGGTATATAAGATTATTTATATTTCAGTTAAAGAAATAAAAGTACAATCATTTAACAAACCAATTGTATATAGTAATATGAATGATTTTGAAACACAATATCAATACTGGAAAACGGATACCTCATTTATAAATAACTTGAAATTTTATTCCGAAAACAAAAGTTATATAATCGATTCTTTATCTGAATATTGTTGTGTGTTTGAATCAAAATGCCAAAATTTAATAAAAGAATATAATGTTGACATATTGGTTAATGTTAAAGTATTATTTGAAAATAATGTAAACTCAACTCTTGTTCTTTCTGTGGACAGGGGAGAAGAATCAATATTATGGGAAGGTTCAACAATTAATGACTCCTTATATTCTAAAAATATTTGGCACGAAATAAGAATAAATGCTAATGATATCAAATTACAAAAAGATGATATTATTAAAACTTATATATGGAATAAAAATAAAAACCAATTCTATATTGATGATTTTGAAATTTTATTTTTATCCAAGTAAATTATTTTCCGGGTTTTTTAGCAATTACAAACATTATATCATAAGTATTTATTGGTATTTTTAATTTGTTTGGGATTGATCTATATATAAAGTTTGTAAATTTTCGAGATTTTTTGTTTAGCATGAAAAGAGAGTAAAAAATTTGCTTTAAACTTCTGTAAATAGGTGGATATGTAATGCTTTCAATTGTAAAACCATTGTTGCATAATAATTTTGATATTGTTTTTGCAGAAAAATAGTGTAAATGACTTGGTGGATGTATTATTCTCCATTTATGTTTTTTTATTCTCGGTATAAATCTATCAATATCCCCGGTTGTTATATATATTTTTCCTGTATCGTTTAATTCGTTATATGCTTTTTTTATATATAGTTCAGGATATTGCAGATGTTCAATTACATCCCACAGAAAAATATCGGTATATTTGTTATTCGGGTTATAATTTAAATAATCTGCTAATTCTAATTGTTGATTAAGTTCGTTTTTTCCATATTCAATTGCCTCTGCAACAATATCAATGCCTGTATATTTAATATTTTTAAGCCTTGAATTAATAGTATCGGCAAAAAACCCATAAGCACAACCAATTTCCAAAACAGATTTAATGTTGTTTTTATTAAATTTTTTAAATATATAATTTAACCTTTTGTTGAAATTGCATTGCAGAGAATCTTTATCATTAACATAATCTGAATATTCTTCACCTTTAAAATAATTTTCAGAGTAAATCTTCTTTAATTCATCATTGCTGATCTCAATGTTGGCAGTAATAAAATTGCAAGAGGTACACTTTTTTAAAGTATTGTTATAGATAAATTCGAAATCGCTATTATTACAAATAATACAATTTGTCATTAATTTTTTTCTTTGATGATATAGTTTGGGCGTCTTTTATTTTCCATAAACAATTTGCCAAGATACTCCCCTAAAATACCAATCATTATAAGTTGTATACCACCAATAAATAAAACACTTACAATAACAGAAGTCCATCCTGTAATTGCTTTATCAGTAAATACTACGGCATATATAGCAAACAAGCCATACAAAAAGGCAATAGATGCAATAATAAAACCTATTACCATTGACAGATAAAGAGGCTTTGTACTAAATGATGTAATACCTGAAGAGGCAAATTTTATCATTTTTCTGTAAGTATATTTCGATTTCCCTGTTAAGCGTTTATTTTGCTTGTATTTAATAGTTGTTTGTTTAAATCCTATCCATGAAACCAAACCTCTGATAAATAAGTAATTTTCTTTAAACTGTTTTAGCTCATCAATTACTTTTCTGTCAAGAAGCCTAAAATCCGCAGCATCGTATGGAACATCAGTATCTGATATGCTGTTTATTGTTTTATAAAATAACTTAGAAGTTAATTTTTTGAAAAATGGAACATTTTTTCCTTCTCTTACAGCATATACAACATTAAATCCTTCTTTCCATTTATTAATAAGATCATTAATAATTTCTGGAGGATGTTGTAAATCAGAATCAAGGCTGATAACACAATCGCCTTCAGAGTAATCAAAACCTGCTTTTAATGCATTTTGATGTCCAAAATTTCGTGATAATGAAATAAATTTAACTTTTGCATCTTTTTCTGCAAGAGCTTTAAGGTTTTTAAATGTAAGATCCGTACTACCGTCATCAACAAAAATTATTTCATAATCGGAATACTTTATTAATATCTCAGTTAATTGGTCATATATAGGAACAATGTTGTTCTCCTCATTGTAACAAGGAATTATTATTGATATTTTAAAATTATTTGTCATACTAATAAGCATCAATATTTTATTTTGTAAAAATAGTATTTTTTTATCAATTCTATTACTTTCGGTATAACGCAATTAGTACCAAAGTATTTTGGTAATTTTATTACCTTTGATTTTTTTACCAATTTTAGTTTAGCAGAAATATGAATTTCCTTGCACACCTATATTTATCCGGTAATTCTGACGATGCAAGATTTGGGAATTTAATAGGAGATTCTATTAAGGGAAAAAATTATTTGAAATTTCCGGAGGATATTTCAAAAGGCATTTTATTACACAGACATATTGATTTTTTTACCGATAATAATAAAATAGTTAAAGAATGTAAACCATTGTTTGCCGAAAAATATCATAAATATTCAGGAATTGTTGTTGATATTGTTTTTGATCACTTTTTAGCAATAAATTGGAGTAAATATTCAAATCATGATTTGCATGCATTTTCCCGACATGCTTATGTTATTCTTGTAAAAAATTACTCGCTAATACCATCTCGGTTAAAGTTTTTCATGGCATTTATGATCGTAAATAATTGGCTTGAGTCATACAAGAAAATTGAATTTATAAGAAAAGTTTTCAATCGTATGCCATATAGAACATCTTTACCTCACGAACCTGATTTTGTTATAAATACTATTGAAAATAATTATCAATACTTAAACGAACAGTTTGATAAATTTTTTATTGAAATTAAAAAATATGTATCAACAGAATTTAATATAGTTTTTGATTATAATGAATTTAAAAAATAAATTACATTTCCTCTGTAGAAAAAGTGTAAGTTCAAACTGATTTCAGACAAAATCAATAACCGCCTATTCAGTAGCCCCGTCTTTTAAGGCGGGGTATAGATTTATGTAATACCCACCTCTGCAAAATTTTGTTCATTTTATAGAATAAGGAAATAAAATGAACAAAATTTTGCAGAGGGCATTGTGCTCTTATTCTTGTCCCCGACCTGAAGGACGGGGCTACTGATTTTTTAATATTGCTTAAATTTCTGAAATCAGTTTGAACTTATAAAAATTTATGTAGGTTTGTGCTTTAAATTAAAAAATATATAAAATGGAAGAACAGGTAAATAATGTAAAATCAGACGAAGATAAAACAGTAGCAATTTTAGCCTATATTACATTAATAGGATGGATAATTGCTTTGGTTATGCATAATGGCGACAACAAAACAAAACTTGGAGGATTTCATATTCGTCAATCCTTAGGAATTATGGTTTACGCAGTTGCTATTGTAATTATTGGTTTTATTTTCGCATTTATCCCATTTTTAGGAGGATTTATTGGTATTATTTTAAACTTATCAATTTTAGTTGTATGGATTATGGGGCTTATTGGTGCAGCAAGTGGAGAAATGAAACCTTTACCGGTAGTTGGACAATACTTTCAAGATTGGTTTGCAAGTGTGGCAAGAGATTAATTTAATGCTACAGATTAGGGATCATCTTTAGAATCAAAGATTTTCACAAATGTTTAATAAATCTGACCTTAAGTTTTTAAAAAATAAGAGTATCTTATTAAAAACTGTTGAAAAACAGGTTTTTAATTTTAAAAACGGATTTTCGTATATACATATTTCAAAAGCGGCAACTATTAATAATGGAATATTAGAGATCAATAATGTAGATAAGAAAAAATTTATTGATTTTTACGAAAACAATCTGCCAAAAGATATTGTAAAATTTGTTCCCGCCTCAGGTGCTGCAAGTAGAATGTTTAACTCTCTATATGCTTTTAATAAACTTTATCAAGGAGATGATTCCGGTTATAGCGATTTTATGAAATCAAGCGGATTAAATTCTGTTATGGAATTAATGATGAAAATCGAGAAATTTGCTTTTTTTAATGATTTGAATGAGCTGTTGCAGAAAAAAGACAAGGATATCAAAAAAATGATTGATCATATGGATTATGCAGGGGTGATAAATGCAATTCTTGATGAATCCGGTTTAAATTATGGTCAATTACCAAAAGGGCTTTTAAAATTTCATAATTATTCTGAAGGGGCGAGAACAGCAGTTGAAGAACATATTGTTGAAGGAGCTTTATATTGTAAAGACAGTAAGGGAAAATCTAAAATTCACTTAACAGTATCACCTGAACATAAAGTATTTTTTCAAAATAAAATTAAAGAAGTAATTAAGCAGTATGAAAAACAATTTAAGCTTGATATTAAAATATCATATTCAATTCAAAAACCGTCAACTGATACAATAGCCGTAGATATAGAAAATAATCCTTTCAGAAATAATGATGGCACTTTACTTTTCAGACCCGGAGGACATGGAGCATTAATTGAAAATTTAAATGATATTAATGCAGGTATTATTTTTATAAAAAACATTGACAATGTTGTTCCTGATAATTTGAAAACCGAAACAATAATTTATAAAAAAATTATTGCCGGAGTACTGTTATATTATCAGCAAAAAATATTTAATTATCTGAAAGAGCTTGAAAATAACCAAATTGAAGATGTTTTAATTGGTGAGATTAAACTGTTCTTGGAAAACGATCTTTGTGTTTTATCCGAAACTCGTGAAGTTTCAATTTCTTATTTAAAAGAAAAACTTAACAGACCATTGCGTGTTTGTGGGATGGTTAAAAATGAAGGCGAACCAGGAGGTGGTCCTTTTTGGTGTATAAATTCTGATAAAACGATTTCATTGCAAATTGTAGAAAGCTCACAAATTGATATAAATAACAAAACACAATTAGAAATATTAAAAAATGCTACACATTTTAATCCTGTTGATATTGTTTGTGCAATAAAAGATTATAAAGGCAAAAAATTTGACTTGAAAAAGTATGTAGACCACAAAACAGGTTTTATTTCTGAAAAAACACAAGACGGGAAAAAACTTAAAGCACAAGAATTGCCTGGTTTATGGAATGGGGCAATGGCAAACTGGAATACAATTTTTGTAGAAGTTCCAATAATAACTTTCAATCCTGTTAAAACTATAAATGATCTTTTAAGAGATGAGCATCAATAAAAAAGAGCAAATAAATATATAATCATTTGCTCTTTTTTAAATTATTAAGGATTTATCAATAATAAACTTATCCCGAATACTCGAAATAATATCTTGCTCCATAGTTCCTCATCTTTGTGGAGAGCCTGTCCCGAATTTATTTCGGGATTAGGAGGGGTTTTATTTTTTAAAGATATATCTTGTGATAAATAGTCCTTGTCTATCATCTTTGCTTCCTTTACTTTCAACTCCGCTCAATACAAAAACAAGTTCCCATCCGTTTTTTGCCATTTCAGTAAGCTTAGAAGAAATTAGTGCATCGTTTGAAGCAACGTTTTGAAAATTAATACCTACTCCGCTATAAAAGTTGAGTAATTTTGTTTCAGACATTTTGTCAATTTTTGCATCACCTCTTTTAACGTCTCCTTGCCCACTGTCTTTTCCTCCTGTTCTTTCAGTAGTAAAATCAGCATAATTTAATGCTTGCTGATGTTCAACAATCCTAGACCTACCCGCTCCCATTGGAACAACAGATTCAATTACTGTAATAACCTTGTACTCCTGAGCGTTTGTTGTAAATATAAGTGCAAAAGCCAAAATACATAATAATAAAGTTCTTTTCATAGTTTAAAATTTTAAAATTACCTACTCTTATAACGATTTTCGGTTTACTCGTTTAATACATACAAATATAAAAGGTTTTTATATTTTTAAAAATATTCCTATTTAATAATAAGAACTATATATACTCTAAATTATCATCGGACGAGTGTTGGAGAGTTCAGATTAATGGATTGGTATAAGCGCTTACTAAGGAAAAAATATTATTAAAACTTCAAACAAAGTCCTATTGCAAAATTAAATCCCGATAAATTTATTACCAAAGGTTCAATACCTTCTTCAACTGTAATTACTAAATCTCTGTTGTTGTATAACATATTGTATTGATATACAGTATTCGCAACATGAAAATAAAAACCCAGTGAATTATTAAAGTAATGATTAAATCCAAAGCCAATGTTATAGAAATATCCGAAACCGTTCAATCCTTCAATTTTTTTTCTGTTTCTCCAAATAAATTCTGAATAACCTATACATAAATCTAAAAAAATAATATCGTCGGGATTGTTTAAAAGCAAAATTTTACTGTTTATTCCAAAATTGCTTGTTCTTGCATAGTTACTTGTAGAATCGCGGTTAAGTGCAAAACTATTATATTGCATTGTTAATCCTACGGAAAATTTGTCAAAAATAAAATAATTTATATTTATAGGAAATAGAATTTTAAGTGCCATTGAGTTTTCGGATGCTTCGCTTATATCATTTGATGTAACACTATACAAACCTAATCCTATCCCTGCATCTATATCAAAATTACCTTTTTGAAGTGATTGCGAAAAAATAAAATTGCAAGCAAAGAATAATAAAACAATTAATATTGTTTTTTTAAAAAACGGTATTTTATTTTGTATCGGCATATTTTTTATAAACTTCTTCATAAACAGCAATATATTCATCTACTGTTTTTTCCCATGAATATGTTTCAACTATTTTTAGTCCTTTTTCAATCAGTTTTTCCTGAAGATCTTTATTGCTATATAATTTAAACATAGAAGCTGCCATGTCTTCAACACTATAAGGATCTGTATGTATTGCGGCATCCTCTGCTATTTCGGGCATAGCGGTAACATTAGAAGTAACAATAGGTACACGAGAATACATAGCTTCTAATAACGGTATACCAAAGCCTTCATAAAGCGAGGGATAAATTAAAAAGTCTGTTATACTGTATAAAGCATCAAGTTCATCGTCACTAATAAAACCTGTGAAAACAATTTTGTCTTCTAATTCTGTCTCGCTTACAGCTTTATCACAAAGTTTTTTCATTTCATCCTGATAGGGTGCATTTGAAACACTTCCGGTTATTAATAGTTTGCCTTTATATTCTGATTTATCAACAAAAACCTTAAAAGCATGAATTAGCCGTACAATATTCTTTCTTTCGTGAATTCCTCCAACATTCAGAATGAATCCATTTTCGAGTTTAAACCTTGTTTTAAGTTCTTCAATTAATGTTTGGCTTGGTGTTAATGGTCTTCTTAAGCCATTTGGGATAACACGTATTTTTTCTATTGGTACTCCAACTTTTTCAGATATATCCTTTTTTGAAAAATTGGATATTGTAACAACAATATCATTTAACTCACATGCTCTTTTTATACCCGGCTTGTAAAGGTATTTATTTGTATGTTCGTCCATTGCTTCACGAAATGTAAATGGAATTACATCATGGATAGTTAAAATTGTTGCTGCCTTCTTATTTGAAGGGAAACTCCAGTTATATGGAAAATGTATTACTCCTGCACCTTCTTGTTCTGCAATATCCTGAATAACTGTTGAATCAATTAATTCATTTTCCTCTGAAATAGAGTGATTATCAACATCTAATGGAATAATTTTTAAATTAGAATCGTTGCTAAATAATTCTTCAACATTTTTTAATGACCTCTTTTTACATAATAATACCACAAAATGACCTTTGGCAATAATACCCCTGGTTATCTGAATAACAACCTGTTCAACGCCACCAATTACTCCGTCATATTTGCGAAAATCCATTACTATCTTCATAACTAAATGCTTTTTAAATTTTTTGTTGTGTATAATTGCAAATATAATGATTTTTATACGCTTGGCAATTTTTTTTTGTAAGTTCAAATTGATTTCAGAAACTTAATCAATAAGAAAAATCAGTAGCTCCGCCCTTTAGGGCGGGGACAAGGATAAAAGCGCAATGCCCTCTGCGAAATTTTGATCCCGAGTACTCGGGATCAAAATTTCGCAGAGGTGTGTATTGCTTAAATCGATACCCCGTCCTGAAGGACGGGGCAACTGAACTAGTTGTTGATTTTCTCTGAAATCAATTAGAACTTAATATTTTTTTTAGCTTTAAGGTTTTCAAAACTTTTAATGTGAATTTGAATAATTCTGATTAATTTTGAGTATAATTTTTATAGAATGGAAAATATAAAAGATCAAAATTCAAAAATATTATATAGCGATTTCAGAAAACAAATACTTGAAGATTATAAGCTTGCTTTTTATATTCGCAATATAGGCCTAACATGCAAAAAAGACATTTTAAAAGGGAAAGAACTTGTTAATATTGCTATAGCAAAAACTTTAAGAAAAGGTGATAACAATTCTGAAAGTTATAGTAATTTAACATCTCAGATAATTAGCAAATCCGTATCAATTACAGAACTATGCAATACTAAGACTATTAGTGTAGAAAAGCAAATCTTACAATTACTGGAATTTGCAAAAAAAACTAAAAATTCAAATGAGAAAAAAGTTGCTTATTGCTCAATAAGAAATATAAGAACACTTGATAGAAATTTCTGGGAAACAATAAGTATTGCTGCCGATTTGCAATTACCAATAGCTGTTTCTGTCTGGAACGACGGAAATGAATTAATAGAAAAGAAAAACCTGACTGATACAAAAAAATATTTATCTGAATCATTACAAAATCTTGAACAAAAAATTAATGAAAAGAAATTATTAATATTTAATGTTAAGGGATGGGATTATTCTGGTATTATTAAAATTTATATGAATGGAATTTCATTATGCAGAAATAGTAAAGTGCCTGTTATTTTTAATGTTGAGGAAATGATGCAATTAGAGAAAAATCCCAATATTATTAAAAACAAATTTCAGTATGAAAAAGAATACGACCCCATTATAAAAATGTATGATTGGATAATTGATAATAATATTGCAAGCATTGAAGAATTAGAGGAAATTATCCAGTCATATAATGTTGTAAGTGATGTCGGAAATTAAAGAACAACAAATAATTTGAATTTAAATTAATCATAATGAAAAAATTAATCATAATATTATTTCTGATTTTTTTAATATTTAAGGGATATGCCCAAGATTTTCCAGATAGATTGATACTGTCAATTGAAGACACAATAATCTGCAAAGTAAACATGATAAATACGAAAAATGCTTTTATTGTTGCAGCTCATAAAAAAAAGAATGGAAAAATAAAACCTATTAGTAAGACAATTCCAATTTCTGAAGTGAAAGATATTATACTAAATTCTAAACCCACAATATCAAACAGGCATTATATTAAATTACTTGATAAATTTGATAAAAGATTTTATGATTTGGGTTGCAAAGTTTTAAGCCTTGAATACGATTATATAAATGAGGAAGTCATTGCAGAAACTAGATGCCCAATTATTTTTTTAATTGGGGTGCAATCGTGGATAGGAGTGACTACAATAAATGGAAAAAAATTTCTCACTATTACCCAATCTAAATATGGGCTAGGATTTATTGATGTTTTGCAGGGAGCTAAGGTTGTTATTCATCTCCAAGATGGTGATAATATTGAATTAATAACAGATAGAAATCATAGTTCGATTAACAACACTAAACTTGTTGTGGGTAATTATGGCTATTTTGAAACAGAGGTGATTCAAGTGGCAAAGAATAATGTTTTGAAACTAATTTTACCAATAGAAATAGACCAATTAGTTAAACTTTCTGAATCCAAAATCATTTCTATAAATATTGAAACCGCTGCTTCCGAAATGACAATTAAGGTAGATTCTGACAAAATTGATTCGGCAGCAATGGGTTGTAAATGTGGGCTGTATATGAAATAGTTTGACGATTATAACCTAGTTAAATATTTAAATCAACAACATTCCTTTGCTTTACCGCCTCATAAGTTAAAAGCCGATACATTAGGTCAGACTGTAACAAAAATACATGAATTTTTTTGTCTAAATAAAAGAACCCATGATTTCAGCCAATTTTTATTGATTTTATCTTTGGAAATTAGCCATTTATTAAATACTTTTGTATTGGAAAATAACCAAATAAAAAGCAATGATAAATAGAAATATATACAAAACTCTAATAAACTGGAGAAATGAAAAGAACCGCCGTCCTTTATTGATAAGGGGAGCAAGACAAATTGGCAAAACATTTATAGTCAATGTATTTGGCAATAATGAATTTAAATCACTCATAACACTCAATTTTGAACGCAACCCTGAATACAAGGATATTTTTACTACATACAACCCTGTTGAAATTCTTGAAAAAATAACACTTTTTACAGGGAAAATGGCAAAACAGGGAGAAACGCTGATTTTTTTGGACGAAATACAAGAATGTCCCAAAGCCATTATGGCTCTACGCTATTTTTATGAAGAAATGCCTGACCTACACATTGTTGGGGCAGGTTCTTTGCTCGAGTTTACATTAAAAGCTGAAGATTTCAGAATGCCTGTCGGTCGTGTGCAGTATTTATATATGTTTCCGTTGTCATTTGGCGAATTTATGAATGCACTTGGTGAAAAAACTTTATATAAGCATATTTTGCATTTACCTGATCTTACCAAACTACCCGAGAGTTTACACGATAAATTAACAGAATACATACGAAAATATTTTATTATTGGTGGAATGCCTGCAGTTGTGAACGAATATATCCAAACACATGATATTTTAAAATGTCAGAAAATTCAGTATTCAATTATTGATACCTATACTGATGACTTTGCAAAATATGCCAGACAATCTAAATTCAGATACTTGAAAAAAGTTTTTTCTGCTGTATCATCAATGGTAGGACAAAAATTTATTTATGCCAAAGTTGACAAATCTATAAAATCAAGAGATTTAAAAGAAGCCATTGAATTACTGGAAACAGCAGGCGTTATTTACCGTGTTAAACGAACAAGTGGAGCAGGATTACCTTTGGAAGCAGGTGTAAAAGAAAACTTTTATAAAATGATATTTCTTGATGTTGGCTTAATACACGCAATAAATGGCATTTATAGTGAAACAATAAAAGAAAAAGATTTGACTGCTATATTTAAGGGCGCTGTAGCCGAGCAATACGCGGGACAGGAAATAATAGCTTCACAAAATCATTATATTAGACCTGAATTATATTATTGGGCAAGAGAAGCAAAAAACAGCAACGCAGAAATTGATTATTTGATTGAAAAAAATGAAAAAATTGTCCCCATAGAAATAAAATCAGGTTCAAGCGGTCGCATGAAAAGTATGAAAATGTTTTTAGAAACCTATGAAATTGATAAAGGAATTAAAATTTCACAATCACAGTATAAGAATGAAGCAAATATTATTTCATTACCGTTTTATGGGATTGAGAGTTTTTTAATAAACTGATCCAGATAGGACATTTGATAATCTACAAAAAAAATGAATAATACAGTGTTAACACACACTATAAATGATTTGTAACATTCCTTTGCTTTACCGCCTCATAAGTTAAAATTGCAGTAGCTACCGAAACATTTAAAGATTTAATTTGTCCTGAAATTGGAATTTTTGCACAATAATCAGATAGGTCTATTATTTCGTCACGTATTCCTTTTTCTTCTGAGCCCATTATAATAGCGGTGGGGCTTGTAAGATCAATGTCATAATAATTATTATCTGCTTTTTCTGTTGCGGCAACAATCTGAATACCACTACTTTTTAAAGCTTCAATTGTTTGTTTTAACTTTTGTACTCTGCAAACAGGAATATTAAACAAAGCCCCTGCCGAAGCCTTAATTGCATCAGCACTTATTCTTGCACTTCCTTTTTCGGGTATTATAATTGTGTGTACTCCTGCACATTCTGCTGTTCTCGCTATTGCTCCAAAATTTCTAATATCAGTAATATTATCAAGTATAATTATTAATGGTATTTCGCCACTTTCGTAAACATTTTGAACAACATCCTCAAACTGATGAAGAGTAATAGGAGAAGAATATGCAATAACTCCCTGATGATTTTTTTTTGAAATATGATCTATTTTCTGAATTGGAACAAATTGAAAAGGAACTTTATGTTTTCTTAGATCATTAAGTAATTCATTAAAGCCTTCTCCTTTTAAACTTGAACTAATTAATACCTTGTCGATATCTTCACCCTTTATAACAGCTTCTTGTACTGTTCTAATCCCAAAAATTACTTCTTTATTTGCCATGTTTTTATTTTTTCCGATTTTCCTATTATTTTAGCATTTAATCATTGTATCACTTAACTATAGAAAAAACTCTGCCATTACGCCATGTTTCTACTGCCTGATACCATATCATTTTATAAATATCACTTCTATTTAACACATAATCGTTATTTGAATATGGATTTGAAACTTTCACAAAAGTGTAGCTCATTGTATGCATTCCTTGTGTATTTCCATAAATCCACCTTTCCTGATTATCGTTTTTGTAAATTGTATTTGGAGAACCATAGATCATATATAACATTCCTCTGTCCGTGCGCCATCCTTCAGTAAACGAACTAAAGTAAGTATTTGCAAATTTTACTCTGTTATAATAAACTCTTATTAATTCTTTTGCACGATTTAAATTTCCTGTTGATTTTAACCAAAAATTATCTACAGCTTCCTTTTTATTTTCAAACATCATATATTCTTTAAACTCTCGTGATGTTGTCAGATATCTTATTGGTTCTATTAATTTTACATGTGTTTTAACAACAGGGTAATATTTTCCAAAATTAAACAGTATTAAACCTGTTCTGTATGAGGTGTCTATGCGAAAATGATACATCCCATATTTTTCCAGATTAAATGTGGAAGTATCTGTAAGCATTATTTCCCAAGTACTGTCGGGTGCTAACACATACGTTTTCATCATTGATACACTAAACGGAGGAGCAGGCAGTTTATATTTGCCTTTATAATAACTGACAAATAGTTTTTTGTTTTTTAAATTTTTATGTTTTATCTGAAACTCCGTTTTGTTATTCAGGTAGTTTTTAAACAATGGTTCGTTATCTGTTTTTAAAGTAACTAAATAGTTTTGATGAGTATGTTCGGTAGATTTATCAACTTCAATAAAATGTTGATTTCCTCTGCCACGATAAATATCTGTTGCAATAATATCAAGTAAATATCTTTTAGAGTTTTTTGCTTTAATTGTAATATCGAAAGTAATATTAAAAAGATTAGAATCTTTTTCAATAAAAAACACTTGTGTTGCACTGTCAATTATATTATTGCCGGTAAAAGAATCGAATAGTTTATAATGAATTTGTACAGCAGCTTCAGGCTTTTTATCGTTTAGTTTTTTAATATACAATAACTCATTTGCTGTTAATTTTATGAAAACTAGTGAAGTTGAATCTTCGTTATGAAATACTTTATATTGTGGATGCAAGGGAGTACTGCTAGGATTATAAATATACGCAACATTAGAGTTTCTTACGGGGGTTTTATATGAAAAACACGAACTTAATACGAAAGTAAAAAGTATTACTACTATAAATAAGTGGTGATATTTAGTGCTTAATTTCATTTGTAATTTTTGCTAAAATTATAAAAATCCTTGTTCTTTTGAAAATCGCTTTTAATAATTGAGCACATTATTGAATTTCTGAATTTGCCTTCCATTAAAAAATTTTCTCTAAGTAATGCCTCTTTTTTCATCCCCGATTTTTCATTTGTTTTATCAATTGCAATATGTTTTTCATAATACTGCGATTCAATTCGATTCAAAAATGTTTTTGTAAAAGCAAAATTTATAATAGCTTTTTTAGCTTCGGTAGTAATTCCTTTATTCCAGTATTCCTTAATCAGTAATGCACCTAATGAAGCATAAGCATGTGCATTATTTATATAAAAAAGACCAATATAACCAATCATCTTTTTTGTAGTTTTTAATTCAATTCCCCATGTTATTTTCTCTCCATTTTTGTATTGAGCTTCATTTTTATTAATAAATGCCAATATTTCATTTTTCTCCTTAATAAGTGGAACACCTGTGTATCTCATAATTTCATGCTCAGAGAATAGATGATACATAATATCTATATCAGTTTCAATTATTTTCCTTAGCAAAAGCCTTGGAGTTTCAAGTTTGTTGAAAATTATTTTTGATTCCATAAATTATACATCTTCTCTTTTATCCGTTAATATTTCAAGTTCATAAGATAATTTTTCCCAGTTTCTTAACTCGGTATTAAGCTCTTTTTTAAGATTTTCATAATTTACAAACAAATTACTATCATTTAGATCTATTTGATTATTGTCCGGGTTTTGCAAATTATTATCAAATATTGCAATATCTTTTTCTAATTTTTCAATTTTACTTTCAGTGCTTTTTATTTTATTGCTTGTTTTTCTTATTTCTTTTTCAAGTTCTTTTTTTGCTATATAATCTAATTTATTTTGCGATACCTCGTTACCTGCCTTTTTAATAATGTGTTCTTTCCTCTCTAATTCATTAAGATTTTCAATTTTCTTTTTTCTCAGAAAATCATAAATACCGCCTAAGTTTTCTTTTATCTTTTTATTTTTAAATTCAAATACTTTGCCCACTAATCCATCTAAAAAATAACGGTCGTGTGAAACAATTATCAGAGTACCATTATATTTTATTAAAGCATTTTTAAGAATTTCTTTCGACGACATATCTAAATGATTTGTAGGCTCATCAAGTACAAGTAAATTTGCAGGCTCAAGCAATAATTTAGCCAATGCAAGCCTTGAACGTTCTCCTCCCGAAAGCACTTTTACTTTTTTATCAATATCTTCACCACTAAAAAGGAAGGAGCCGAGAATACCTCTAATTTTTGGACGAATATCTCCTACGGCAATATCGTCAATAGTTTCAAAAACTGTTTTATTATCATTCAGTAACCTGTCTTGCTCCTGAGCATAATAAGCAATTTTTACTTTGTGTCCTGTTTTAATTTCCCCATTGGGTTTTAATTCCCCCACAATAATTCTCGATAAGGTTGTTTTTCCTTCCCCGTTTTTGCCAACAAAAGCAACTTTTTCGCCACGTTCTATTATCAGGTCAATATTGTTTAAAACCTGTTTGTCGGGAAAAGACATACTCAATTCTTTGGCTTCAATAACAATGGTCCCCGAGTGTGGGGCAGACGGAAAACGAAAATGTATAGCAGAGCTGTCTTCATCATCAATTTCAACACGTTTTAATTTATTTAATTGTTTTATTCTGGATTGTACCTGCACCGATTTTGTATTTTTATACCTAAACCTTTCAATAAAGCGTTCGGTGTCTTTAATCATTTTTTGCTGATTATTGTATGCCGCAAGTTGTTGCTCACGACGTTCGGCACGCAATGTTACAAATTTTGAATAAGGAACTTTATAATCGTAAATATTTCCAATTGATATTTCAACAGTTCTTTTTGTTACATTATCCAAAAAAGCCCTATCGTGTGAAATTAATAATACTGCTCCATAATAATTTGCCAAAAAATCTTCAAACCATTGTATAGATTCTATGTCCAAATGATTTGTGGGTTCATCCAATAAAAGCACATCGGGTTTTTGCAACAGTATTTTTGCCAGTTCAATTCTCATTCGCCAGCCACCACTCAACTCCTTAGTTGGTTTATTAAACTCTTCTTTTAAAAACCCAAGACCAAGTAATATCCGTTCTATTTCTGCCTGTATATTGTTTCCTCCAAGTATTTCGAAACGTTCTGTTTTTTCGCTTAATTTATTTATCAGCTTAGAATATTCATCATTGTTGTAATCGTTTCTTTCGCCAATATCTGCATTGATGCTATCAATTTCTTTTTTTAGTTTTTTTAGCTCTTTAAAAGACAATTCGGTTTCTTCAAAAACTGTATGTTTATCTGATACCGGCATTTGTTGCGGAAGGTATCCTATGTGTATATCTGCGGGTTTGCTAACAGTTCCGTCATCAATAGCCTGAAAACCCATAATTACTTTTAATAATGTTGTTTTTCCTGCACCGTTTTTGCCAACAAGCCCAATTTTATCTTTTTTATTGATAAGAAAAGAAACCTCTTTAAAAAGCTCAAATCCACCAAATCGTACAGCAACATTACTAAGAGATATCATTTTGCAATGATTTTTTAAGACTGGTAAAAATATATATTTTTATGGAAATGCTATTATATCAATACGGAATTGATTTGCAAATTAAAACAGGCTCGGTATATATGCATAAAAGTAAATTTGTATTATTCTTCATCCACCAGAATCACATTCAGTTCAAACGAACTTATATCGGAAGCACTAAAAAAGCCTAAGGCACCATTGCTTATATTTGTTGGTATATTTGCAGGAGGTCCGTCAAAAGGGCTTCCGCGCCAATCTGTTTCCAGCATTACAGCAACATTGTATTCAAGTAATTCGTAAGGTATTGAAAGCATATCAACCCTTACTTTTGTTGTATCTTTTTTAAGTTTATCAGATTCGATATAATATATGTCAACCCCGGGTAAATACATACCATCCATAAACTCATCGGTATCGTAAACAGCTTCGCGTAAAGTGTCGTTATCCCAAACACCATCTAAATATATGTTAAATTGATAATTATTGCCTTTACCTTCCGGTTCTTGAGCAAATAATTTTAAGATGTAAAAAGCTATCGGATTGCCATGATAGGGGAATTCTTTATACTCATAATCTATCAAGTCCATTTCAGGTACTGTGTCAAGATATGTTGTGGCAGAAAACTCATCACCATTACTTTGTTTAATAGATAGGGTGTAGTTTTTCCCAACTTTTCCTGCCACACTATCGGTTTGATATATTCCGGGTGCGGCTTCATTTAAAACAAAGGCATTTGGGCTTCCTTCTTCTTGTATTTCAACTATAGCTCCGGTTTCAACAGGAGCAGGCTGGTTTGCGAAATAACTCGTTGTTCTGGTTAGTTTTATTGTATGAATAGTTTTTTGGGTTGTAATATTTCCTTCAACAACTAATCTTGAATTCTCATCATCGTTTAGTTCAATGTCAATTTTTTCTGAACATGAAATTGTTAGAAATGATACCAGAATTATAATAATATATATTGAGTTCTTCATAATTATTAAAATTTAAAGTTATAAGTTATTGATGGTATAGCTTTAAACAGATAATACATTTCGGCTATTGTTTCGTTTGGATTATCATCAGATTGAGAGAAATTTATTGAATAAGGATTTTTTCTTGAATATGCGTTATAAACTGAAGCATTAAGACTACTTTCAAATTTATGCTTTTTATTTTCATCATTATATCTTCTAAAATAATATGTTAATGATAGATCCAGTCTGTGGTAATCAAAAATTCTAATGCTGTTCCTGTCAGAATAAACAGGAACTATCATTCCGCCATATTCAAATCTGCCCGTTGGCATAGTTCTGGGAGGAGCTGTGGAATATACCCATGTTCCTGATGCATTTATTTTTTTACCAATGTCATAAGATAATACAAATGATACATCATTAGTTTTGTCGTAAGGTGCAAAATATGGTTTTCCGTCATTTATTTCAGGAATTGTTCTCATAGTTCTTGATAAAGTATAACTTATCCAACCTGTAAGTTTTCCTTCCTGTTTTCTTAAAAGTAATTCAAAGCCGTAAGATTCTGCATCTCCTCTTCTCAGTTCGCCTTCTAATCTGTCGTTTAAAAGTAATTCTGCATGGTCTCTAAAATCAATTGAATTTTTCATTTTTTTATAATAAACCTCAGCAGATGTTTCAAACACATTATTTTTAAAATTTCTAAAATATCCCAAGGCAACCTGATCGGCTATTTGCGGTTCAACATTAGGAGTTGATGGTATCCAAATATCAAGTGGTGTTGCTGATGTTGTGTTTGTTGCCAAATGAATATACTGACTTGTTCTGTTGTAACTGGCTTTAACGGAGCTAAACTCATTAAGTGTGTATTTAATCCCTAATCTTGGTTCAAGATTTGAAAATGTATTATAAATTTTTCCGCTTGGCTGATCTATTGTATCTGTAACCTCATAGTTTTGCGGGTCAGTATCGTCATATAAATAATAATGTGCTTTACCAATATTTTGGAATACTGATAATCTAAGACCATATTGAACACTTAATAATGGAGTAATTTTTTGTTCGTTTTGAAAAAAAGCAAAATGTTCAAAGGCATAATTGTTTGGCATTATAATTTCAAATTTAACAGCATCCATTTGCCCATTTATTACACCCGGGTCAAAATCATGATAAATTGAACCAAGACCAAATTTTATTGTGTTTTTTGGGTTTAAATAATATGTTAAATCTGCTTTTAAATTGTAATCTCTTATATTAGATTTCCAATCCATTTTCATTAATTCTTGTTCAAAACCTAAGTGATAATTATAATTGCTAAAAATAAATGTTGTATTCATAAAAAGCTTATCATTAAAAAGGTGATTCCATCTGGCAGTTCCTGTTGCATTTCCAT
Source organism: uncultured Bacteroidales bacterium (assembly GCA_964435855.1). Classification (GTDB taxonomy): domain Bacteria; phylum Bacteroidota; class Bacteroidia; order Bacteroidales; family CAYTAU01; genus CAYTAU01. Next base: position 38,779 of record CAYTAU010000014.1, read on the forward strand.
AGTCGATAGCCATCATATCAGCCATGCTTAATACATCTCTGCCAAAATATCCTGATAGAAAAATCCTGTTATTTTCATTAATTGTATAATTTACTTTTGTGTTTAGATCGTAAAAGTATAATCCACTTTTCTGAACCATAGTATCATTTGATAATGGTAAAAACAGATCAAAATAAGTACGCCTGCCCGAAATAATAAATGATGATTTATCTTTAATAACAGGACCTTCAATTGTTAATCTGCTTGCAAGTATGCCAATACCACCGGTAGCACTATATTTTTTTGTATTACCATCTTTCATCCTAATATCAAGAACTGATGATAATCTGCCACCATATTCAGCAGGGATACCGCCTTTATAAAGTTTCATGTTTTTTATTGCATCTCCGTTAAATACAGAAAAGAAACCTGCAACATGAGATGCGTTGTAAACAGGAGCATCATCTAATAATATAAGATTTTGATCAACGTTCCCGCCACGCACATAAAACCCCGATGACCCTTCTACGCCTGCCAATACACCGGGCAATAACATAACCGCTTTTAAAACATCAACTTCGCCAAGTAGGGCAGGGATCTTTTTTATAGCTTTTATGGGAATTTTAACAGTACTCATTTCAACTCTTTCAATATTCTGATTTCTTTTTTCACCTATAATTTCTACTTCGCCTATTTGCTGTGAAGTGGTTGGCAAAGAAATATTCAGCTTGATATTATTATTTAAATCAACAGTTTTTGTAATGTCTTTGTATCCAATAAATGAATAAGTTACTTCGTATTTTCCTTCTGGAACAGTTAAGGAATAGAAACCATAAACATTTGTTATTGTTCCAACTTTAATTGATCTTATATATACTGAAGCACCAATAAGCTCTTCTCCTGTTTCGTTATCTTTTACATATCCGCTAATAGTGTTTTTCCCGGCAACATCACTTTCGTCATTAATAGAAAATGACAAAAACGAAATGAAAAGCAATGTTGTTAAAAATATTATTCTCATTAGAATGTTTTTTCAAATTAAATCAAAAAATTACTAATAAAGACGTTTTAATTAGTTTTTATTGCATTTACACAATAATGATAATTGAATTTCTTTGGTTATAATATCTAGTTTGATAATAATCCTGATCTCGTTAGTTGTTTAAAATATTTATTTGACAATATTGATTCAAGTCCAATAACGTAATTAATATTATGAGCATCACTCCCAATGAATTCTATCATATTATTTTTAATAAGATTTTCCGCCATATTTTTTGCTTCAATAGAAAATACTCCATTTAAGGATAATGTATTCATTTGGAATAATACTCCTTTATCTTTCAATTTTTTAATCGTAGTATTTAAATTTTCTAAACCCGATTTAATTGTTTTTGGAGTATTATGAAAATATTCAGAGTTTATATGTGGTGTAGTAATGATTTTGGAAAACCCTAAAGCATTAAGTCTTGAGATACATCTAATTCCTCCTCAACAGATTGAACTCCATCATCAAGTCCGGGAATTAAATGAGAATGTATATCTGTTTTTAAAAAAGAATAATTATCCGTATTGTTGTTCGTAATATTTTTCATAATCACCGGAAATGACATTATTTAACCACTCTTCATTTTCAATATACCAATCAACGGTTTTAGCAATTCCTTCTTCAAATTGTAATGTTGGGTTCCAGTTAAGTTCACTTTGGATTTTTGATGAATCGATAGCATATCTTAGGTCATGACCAGCTCTGTCTTTTATAAATGTAATAAGTTTTGCGGAAGCTCCTTTTTCTCTACCAAGTTTATTATCCATAACTTCACAGAGTTTACGAATTAAATCAATATTTGTCCATTCGTTATTGCCTCCAATATTGTAAGTATCTCCGGTTTTTCCTTTATGGAAAATTAGATCAATAGCATTAGCATGGTCTTCAACATATAACCAATCTCTAATATTTTCTCCCTTACCATATATTGGTATTGGTTTATTGTTTTTAATATTATTAATTGCAAGTGGTATTAATTTTTCAGGAAACTGATTTGCCCCATAATTATTTGAGCAATTAGAAATTACAACAGGTAAATTATAAGTATTATAATATGCACGTACCAGATGATCGGAACTTGCCTTTGAAGCAGAATACGGGCTTTTGGGGTCATAATTTGTTGATTCTGTAAAAAAACCTGTTTCGCCAAGTGAACCATAAACTTCATCGGTAGAAATATGGAAGAATCTTTTTCCCTTATAATCGCCCCAACATTGTCTTGCAGCATTTAACAGGTTAACTGTTCCAATAATATTTGTATTAATAAACTCTAGAGGATTTGTTATTGACCTGTCGACATGAGATTCTGCGGCTAAATGAATTATACCATCAATATTATATTTTTTAAAAATATCATTAATAAAATTCTCATCAACAATATCACCTTTTATAAATTTATAATTAGATTTTTTCTCTATATCTTTGAGATTTTCAAGGTTTCCTGCGTAAGTAAGTTTGTCAAGATTTATAATTTGATATTCTGGATATTTTTTTGTGAAAATCCTTACAACATGCGAGCCAATAAACCCTGCTCCTCCTGTAATTAATATTGTTTTCATCTATTTATTTTTTATTTTTCAAATGCTGCTCCCATTTCCATGCTGATAATAGGGTTTCGTCAAGCTCTAATTCTGTTTTCCATCCAAGCTCTTTATTTGCAAAACTTGTATCTGCCCACATTTGTTCAATATCACCTTCCCTTCTTTCAACAATTTTATAATTTAAAGTTTGCCCCGTTACTTTTTCAAAAGTCTTAACAACATCTAATACTGAATTTCCTTTACCTGTACCAAGATTAAACACCTCAAATCCTTTTTTATTTTTATTTTGCATTAGTCTTTCAATTGCAACAACATGAGCTTCTGCAAGGTCAACAACATTTATATAATCTCTAATACATGAGCCATCCGGAGTATTATAATCTCCTCCAAAAACTTTAAGTTGCTCACGAATACCTATTGCTGTTTGGGTAATATACGGAATTAAATTATTAGGAACATCAAGAGGTAATTCTCCTATTAATGCAGAACTATGAGCTCCTATTGGATTAAAATATCTTAATGAAACAGATTTAAAATTGTTATCCGATCTTATAGTATCAAAAATAATATCTTCTGATATCTGTTTTGTATTTCCATAAGGTGAGTTTGCTTTTTTAAGTGGTGCATTTTCCGTAACAGGCAATGTATCCGGTTGCCCATATACCGTACACGATGAAGAAAACACAAGGTTTAAAATTTTGTGTTTTTTCATTTCATGTAAAACATTTATTAAAGAGCTTAAATTATTATGATAGTATTTTAAAGGATTTTCAACAGATTCACCAACGGCTTTAAATGCTGCAAAATGTATTACTGCTTCAATGTCTGAGTATTTATTGAAAAATATTTCTAGCTTATTCTTATCACAAATGTCAATATTCTCAAAACAGGGACGAATTTTAGTAATTTTTTCAATACCATCTAAAACTTCAATTTTTGAATTAGAAAGATTGTCAATTATGATAACATCATATCCCGCATTTTGAAGTTCAACAACAGTATGCGAGCCAATATACCCAACACCACCTGTAACGAGTATTTGCTTTTTCATATTTTACAAACTTAAATAAGTAAGTTTTTTGATTTTATCTCTGTAAATACCCTTAATGTCAAATAAAATCCCATTATTTTTACTTATTGACAAAAAATAATCCTCGTTAAGTTCTTTGTATTCATTATGGTTTACAGCAACTATTATTGCATCATATTTTCCTGTTGGCTTATCTGATAAATCTATATCATACTCCTCTTTTATTTCTTGTTTTGAAGCTAAAGAATCAACAACATCCACATTTACTTTGTAAGATAGTAGTTCATTTACAACGTCAACAACTTTTGAATTTCTGATATCAGTAACGTTTTCCTTAAAAGTAATACCCATTATTAAAATTCTGGCATTACGAATATTTTTATCTTTAGATATTATACATTTTACGGTTTGCTTTGCAATATATCCTCCCATACTATCATTAACAAATCTTCCAGAATTAATTATCTGTGCATGATAACCCAGTTTTTTAGCTTTATAAGTAAGATAATATGGGTCAACTCCTATACAATGTCCGCCAACAAGTCCCGGGGAAAATTTCAAAAAATTCCATTTTGTTCCGGCAGCTTCAAGTACTTCAAAAGTGTTAATGTCTAGTCTGTTAAAAATTATTGACAATTCGTTCATCAGAGCAATATTTACATCACGTTGTGTATTTTCAATAATTTTTGCTGCTTCTGCAACTTTTATAGAACTTGCTCTATGAACACCTGCTTTTACAACAATTTCATATATTTTTGCAATATTATCTAAAGATTCACCATCACTACCCGAAACAATTTTTACAATATTGGTTAATGAATGTTCTTTATCTCCGGGATTAATTCTTTCCGGAGAAAATCCAATTTTAAAATCAACATTAAATTTTAATTGTGATTCTTCTTCTAAAATTGGGACACAGTCATCTTCTGTACAGCCGGGATATACCGTTGACTCAAATACAACATAATCTCCTTTTTTCAAAACTTTACCAACTATATGACATGCTTTTATCAAAAGAGTTAAGTCAGGGGTATTGCTTTCGTCAATTGGTGTTGGAACACCAATAATAAAAAAGTTTGAATCTTTAAGATCTTCAGTCGATGCTGTAAAATGAATATCACATCCATCAAAATCTTCTTTTAATAATTCTTTACTCGGGTCAATTTTATTCCGCATCATTTCAACACGGTCTTTTTTGATATCAAATCCAACAACAGGTATTCTTTTAGCAAATTCTAATGCAATTGGTAATCCAACATATCCCAGTCCTATTACACAGAGTTTTGCTTCTTTGTTTATTAGCTTATTATACATTGACTTAAATATTTATGTAAGCATTTACAGTATTAAAAATTAAACAAAGTTTATAAATCTACACCTTCTAATCCATCTAAGATTAAATATTGAATATAGAATGATAAATGTAGAATGTAAATTTTTATTTATCATTGTTTTTTACTTTGTTTCCTCATTTTATTTATCCTACATTTATTATTGAAAGTTCTATATTCTACATTTCTATATCCAACTTTGTTCCCATTTTGCAAAGTTAAATTTTATTTAATAAATATTTAGGACCGTGAATGGTTCTATATTTATATTTTACAAAAAGGATGATAATCTCCATTTAAACCTATTGGTTCAGAATTTCTAATATTATATGCAATATTTATTGAACTGTTTGCTTCTTCAAGACCGAATCCATTTCCGGTTAAAATATTTTCATAACTTTTAGTATGTAAGTCTGTAAAACCTCCACTAAACTCAATTTCTTCTCCATCAACTTTTATTGAACGATAAGTTCTTTGTCCATTTTTTTTAATGTTTTCCGGAACATTGTCATAATCAATACTTAAAAACCATTTTACATTAGCTTTTTTTAATTGTAATAAGCCGGCAGCTTTATTAGTTTGTGATATATGAACAATATTCTCTTTTACCTCACCAAAAATCCAGGAAAGCATATCAAAAAAATGAATGCCAATATTTGTAGCTATGCCTCCTGATTTTTGAATATCTCCTTTCCATGAAAAATCATACCATTTACCTCTGGAAGTAATATATGTTAAATCAATATCATAAACCTTATCAGCAGGGTTATTCTCAATTTTTTGTTTTAAAGCAATTATTGATGGATGTAAGCGTAATTGTAAAATATTATATATCTTTTTCCCGTTCCTTTTTTCAACTTCTTTAAGTGCTTCAACATTCCAGGGATTTAAAACCAAAGGTTTTTCACAAATTGCATCTGCACCACTTCTAAGAGCAAACCGAATATGTGAATCGTGTAGAAAATTAGGAGAACATATACTTACATAATCCAAATTTACACCACTTCTTCTAAGTTTATCAATGTGCCTGTCAAATCTTTCGAATTCTACAAAAAAATCTGCATTTGGAAAATACGAGTCAATAATACCAACACTATCAAACTTATCTAAAGCTGCAAGCATTGTATTTCCTGTATCTTTTATTGCCTTTAAATGTCTGGTTGCAATATATCCTGCAACTCCAATTACTGCAAATTTTATCTGATTTGATTGATTTTCCATAGCTGTAAATATTTTAATCTATCAAATTTTCGTTACATTATTATCGATTAACTTATATTTTTCTTTGCTTTCGGGGCATTCTGCAAAACCTTGTTTATCAAAATCAAGCCTTTGTCCGTATTCACTCATCCAGCCAATTTGTTTAGCAGGATTTCCAACATAAAGGGCATAAGGTTCAACTTCTTTTGTTATTACTGCTCCTGCTCCTATAAATGAATATTTTCCAATATCATTTCCACATATTATAGTAGCATTTGCCCCAATAGTAGCACCTTTGCCTACCACGGTTTTTATATACTGATCGCGACGTATTACAACACTGCGAGGGTTTATTACATTGGTAAAAACCATAGAAGGACCTAAAAAAACATCATCCTCACAAATAACACCAGTATAAATAGAAACATTATTTTGAACTTTTACATTTCTGCCTAAGATCACATCCGTAGAAACAACTACATTTTGACCAATATTACAATTTTCACCTATTTTGCAATTGGGCATAATATGTGAAAAATGCCATATTTTAGTTCCTTTACCAATATCACAACCCTTATCAATTATTGCCGTTTCGTGTGCAAAATATTTCATTTAATTAATTGGTATTATTTTTATAAAAAGTGTGTAAAGATACAATCTTAGCTTTTAATTAACAATAAAAAAAGCTGCATAAAAATCTTATACAGCTTTTTAAAAACTTTATGTAAAACTTATTTACTACAAATTATTTTACGAACAAGCTTATTCCCATTTATCTCAAAACTTACAAAATAAACTCCATTATCAACTTTATTAATAACCTCACTTAATAATATTTTATTATTTCCGGCAATTCCATTTATGTTATAATCACCTATAACTTCTCCAATTATATTTGTAACTGAAATATTAATGTTACTATTATCAATTAAATTTAAACTCAAAGTTGCATCGTTGTTAAAAGGATTAGGGTATATAGCAAGGCTTAATAAATGCTTGCTTAATTCATCAACATTGGATGTTGAAGAAGTATAATTTAATGACCAGCCATCTGCATGATCTGTAATGCTTGTAGCGAATTTAACCCATGCTACACCTGCTGGAACAAATACGGATCCGGAAGGAGGCGACGCACTTGTAAAGGCAGCTATTTCATTTCCTGTTACTGCTGTTTCTTTATAAATTTTAACATAATCATAAGTGTCTAAAGAAGACAAATTGAAAGAAGTAAAATTGATAGTAACAGATGTTGCTCCTGGAGGAGCGATTTCCCAACGACAATAAGTTGATTTTTTATAATCACAAGGCCCACTTCCATCTGTAATTACTCCTGTTGAGTCAAGTAATGTTATAATTCCTCCACAATAATCTGTTGTATAAGAACCATACCAACCTATATCTGTTCCGCTAGAATTTGTATTAAACTCAATAAGTAAAGCTCCATTATTTGCACTTACGCCGGCAGGTATATCATCGCCTGTATAAGTAGCTAAAATAGGGTCTGAAACCGAAGAACCATTATAAAATGTTACACTATCATTGCTTTCAAGTTGAAATACATCAAAAGAAAAATCAATTTCACTACCGCATGTTGGTTCTATTAAATAAAAACAATTAATATTATTTGCATATTCTTCATTACCACTACCATCATTAAATGACCCACTTGATCCATTAATATTTTTTGTTCCACTACAATGCTCAGGATATCCTGAAACAGGATATATGCCAATTATTGCTTCAAAATTACTGTCAAAATTCGAACCACCGGCAGAAAGGTTGTCAAGAGTAAAATAGCCATTGGCATAACCATCCCATCCCCAGTTCATGTGAAATTCACTTCCTTGATATCCATCACAATTCCAGGCATGACCACTACTGGAAGATGCATCAGACCCTGAATATACCATTGGTCGTTTATAATCAATTTCATTTTTTAATAAATTTTCCCAATTTGTATTAGAATAATTACTTTTAACAACAAGATTAGCATTATATTTAAAATATGAAATTAAGGCACTTTCTACATAACTAGTTTGAGAAGCAGAACCAGTAGGAGAGTAATACATATTAACAGAAATACCACAATGATATAACATTTCTGCAATATCTGCATTAGCAACATTACACTCATATGGGATATTTGCCCAGTGATAATTTGTTGTTCCAAAATTAGCGGACAATATTCCATAAGGCCAATTAGTAGGCCAACCGGATGGATACTCATAACTATTTGACCCTTGTCCTACTGCCGGATGATTGTAAAATTTCATAACTTGTGCCATTGATACTGCAACACACCCAACAACTGCCTGATCTTCTCCCGTTTCCTGTGGACAGGCGTGGTTGTAAAATCCACTTTGTCCCCATATAGTTAGTAACAAAGGAATAATTGTTTTAATATCTTTTAAATTTTTAGTTGTAACATTTTCCAAATCTCCCCATTTTTTTGATATTTCAACAGAAGCTTTTAGATTGTTGTCTTTTAAAAATTTCAACTGATCTGTTTTGGTTTCCATAAAAAAAGCAAATGACGGCGGGATATTATTTATATCATATATCCCATTGAGAGAATATCCTATAATTGGTTTAGCAGAATTATCAGCAGAAATAATAACAAAACCATCGTTTTCATTAACATTAAAAACATAGTAAATAGGTTCATTATTGTATACCTTAGTATATACAAGAGATAAATTAATATTATTATAATCTATTTCATTAATTTGACTAATGCGCTCAAAATAAATGTTTTTCGCGATTTTCTGTGCATATTCTACATCAATTTTTTCAGCAAATGCAGATATTAGAATAAAAACAAATAATAAATTTAAAAAAATTAGCTTTTTCATAATTATACAGATATTGATTTAAAATGGAATTAATTATTTACAAAATTACTTAAAATATTTATTTAAAAAAAATCGATATTGATTGACAACAAAGGTGAATTTGTTACTCCCTGACATATTGACGTTAATTTTAACTAAATAGTTGCATTTGTATATTAATTTAATACTGATTGTATAGCTTGTCTTGATTTTTGTGATTCAAAATAGTCCAATTCTATTTGCAAATTTCAAGGTATTTCGCATATGAAATTTGAGCCTCATTGATTTATGCTTCAATAATGCTTAGTATAAAATAAAGATTGTCTTTTGCTATGTAGATATGTTTACGTAACTTTGAGCAATTTAAATTATTATTATAACCAATTTGCATTATATTGTTTTTCAGCCACATACCGATGGGGGTGTATAAATATACATTTTCACTAATTATATTAATACTCATATTTTCCTCATGCTCTGTTTTTACAAAAAACCCAAAGATAACCACCGATAAAGATCTAAAATTAGAAAAAAAAGAACTTGAGTTTTCTTATTCTTTCATGGAGGGAAATAAGCAAAAGATGTTGGGAAATTATGCTGAAGCAATAGCATACTATGCTAAATGTCTCCAAATTAATGAAAAAAGTTCTGCAGTAATGTATGAACTTGCAAATATGTATATTTTACAAGGAGATATTTCTACAGCACTTATTTTAACACAAGAAGCCGTTAAAATAAATCCTGATAATATTTGGTATAAATTATTATTAGCAGCACTATACCAACAAAAAAATATGTTAAGCAAAGCTGCAAGCATTTATAAAGAACTAGTTAAAAAGCATCCTTATAATATTGATTATAAATTAGAATATGCCTCTATTCTTATTTCAAATAATAAATTAAAAGAAGCTTTAAAAATTTATAATGACATTGAATTAAAATATGGAATTATTGATGAAATAAGCATGGAAAAAGAAAAAATTTATATGAAATTAGGTGAAAAAGAAAAAGCTTACGAAGAACTAAATAAACTTATTGTTGCATACCCTTTTGAAGTAAAATATTATGGTTTACTTGCAGAAATTTATGTTTCAAACGAAAAATATGACAAAGCACTTGCAACATACAATAAGTTATTAGAAATTGATCCTGATAATGGACTAGGACATCTTTCATTATCTGAATTTTACCGAATAACTAATGATTTTGACAAATCTTATGAAGAAATACAACTTGCTTTTGCCAGTGCTGAAGTTAAAATAGATATTAAAATTAAAATGTTATTATTATATTATTCTTATTCCAAAACAAATACCAAAGGGAACAAACAGGCGTATGAATTACTTACAATATTAGAAGAAACACATCCTGATGATCCAAAAAGTTCAGCTGTTTATGGTGATTTTTTATTTAATGATGAAAAATGGGAAGATGCAAGAGAAAAATACAGAAAAGTTATTGAAAAGACTAAAGAAAATTACTTAATATGGGAGCAACTAATATTTATTGAAAATCAATTGAATGATTTTAAAGCCTTATATTATGAAAGTAAAGAAGCTCTTGAATATTTTCCTAATCAAGTTAATTTATATCTTTTTAATGGCATTGGAGCCATAAAACAAAAAAAGTTTGACGAAGCTATTGAAAAATTAAAAACAGGATTAGGATTAACAGTTAATAAAAAATTAGAAGTACAATTTTATATTTATCTTGCGGAAGCATATTTTAAAAATAAAAACAATGAAGAATCTGATAAATATTTTGATAAGGCATTAGAATTAGAACAGGATAATTTATACATATTAAATAATTACAGTTATTATCTTTCCCTGCGTTCCGAAAAACTTAATAAAGCGCTGGAAATGACTAAAAAATGCAATGAGCTTACTGTTAATAATGCAACATATCTTGACACATATGCCTGGGTATTATATAAAATGCAAAATTATAAAGAAGCTTTTACAATAATTGAAAAAGCAATTGAACATGGAGGAGGAGGAAGTGCTGTTATTATTGAACACAAAGGAGATATTCTTTATAAATTAGGTAGAATAAAAGAAGCTGTTGAAATATGGAAAAAAGCAAAAGAAACAGGTAGAGGTTCTGAATTTTTAGATAAAAAAGTTGATGACGAGAAAATGTATGAATAAGTTGGCTATTAATAAAATACTCGTGAATTTTAAAAATATTATATTTTTAATAACATTATTTTTTATGTTATTTAGTTCGTGTAATGTTTCAAAACAAACTATAAAAGAAGAAAAACCAAAAAAAACACGTCAAATATCCTTGAAAAAACTTCAAAACAATGTAGAAAGCGCATATCTTGATTTTAACTATTTACAATTAAAATTTTCCGCAAAAGTTAAATTGGATCAAAAGAAATACTTTCTTAAAGGACAATTGCGAATAAAAAAAGATAGTTTAATTTGGATGAATTTAAGTCATACAGGTATTCCAATTGCAAAAATGGTATTTCTGCCCGATACAATTAAATTTTTAAACAGAATAAATTCGGAATATTTTTATGGCGGATATGAATTTTTTGAAAAGATGTTCGGTCTTGATATTAATTATAATTATTTTCAATCAATTTTTACAAATGAATTGTTCACATATCCAGACCAGGAAGATGTTTTAGGGTTAAAAAAGGGAAATTATAAAAACAATATTGACTCTAACCAATATTGCCTTCAATCATTAAAAAACAGAAAAATAAGAAGAAAATTAAAAAAGCGTAAGGGTACAGATCTAATTGTTCAAAAAATTTATATATTACCTGAAACTTTTAAAATATCAAGTATTTTTATTAATGAATTTAGTCAGGACAGAACATTAAGCATTAAGTATTCAGACCATTATTTAATAGACGAGAAATTATTTCCTGAAAAAATTAATTTTGTTCTTAAAAATGACACAAACAATGTGGAACTTTCAATAAAATATACTAAAATTACAAATAATAAAAAATTGAAATTTCCATTTAAGATACCTGAAAAATATTCTAAAATTGAATAAATAGTGCTGTTTCTTAAAAATACATATCTAATTAAAAGCTTTCTATTTATAATAATTTTTACATTTATTTTCAACTCATCATTTGGGCAAACCCACAAGGATTTGGAAAATAAAAAGATAAAGAATCAGCGAGAAATTGCATATACAAACAAGCTTTTAAAAGAAACCAGAAAAAATCAGGAATCTTCATTTAATCAACTAAAACTTATTGATAAAAAAATTGATATAAGAAAAGATCTTATTCAAAACATAAAGGATGAGATATTTTTTTTGAATGAAAGAATCAATGAGAATAATTCAATTATTACATCTCTAGAGTCTGATCTGCAGCAATTAAAAAATGAGTATGCTAAGATGATATATTATGCATATAAGAATAAAAATTCTTATAGCAGATGGATGTATATTCTCTCATCACAGGATTTTAATCAGGCTTACAAACGAATGAAATATCTTCAGCAATATGCAAAGTTCAGACAAAGGCAAGTAGAAGCCATAACGGCTGTTCAGGCTATGATAAAGAAAAAGTTGTCTGACCTTGAAAATCAGAAACAGGAAAAGAGGGCTTTAATAAACGATGAACAAGAAGCAACAATAACTTTATCAATAGAAAAAAAGGAACAAAATTCAACACTTAATAAATTAAAAGAAAAAGAAAAAGAGTTAAAAATAAAACTTGCACAAAAACGAAAAGCTGCTCGTAAGCTGCAAAAAGCCATAGAAGACCTAATTGCTAAAGAGGCTGTTGCAACATCGGGAGCCGGTAAAAAATATAAATTAACACCCGAAGAAAAACTCATATCAGATAAATTTGGAATAAATAAAGGTCGTTTACCCTGGCCCACTTCAAGAGGTATTATTACTGTTACTTTTGGCGAGCATGATCATCCCACATTAAAAGGTATTAAAATTCAAAGTAATGGTGTTACAATAGCAACAACAACGGGTACTCCTGCCCGGGCAATTTTTGATGGTGTTGTTCGCCAGGTAATTACTATACCCGGCAAGCATAAAACAATAATAATAAGACATGGTGAATATCTGTCGGTTTATTCTAATTTAAAAGAAGTATATGTTTCTGTTGGGGATAATGTAAGTGCAAAAGAAGAAATAGGTGTAATTTATACAGATAAAGAAGGGGATAATACTACTAATGTTGAATTACAGATTTGGAAAGGAACAGTAAAATTAAATCCTTCTTATTGGTTGTCGAAAAAATAAATCTAAGCGTTCATAGTATTTACACCACAGATTACACAGATTTTCACATATTATTTTTTTAAACCCAAACTATGCAATAGAAATAAAAATAAATTTCTATTGCATAATCGGGGTTAAACTTGTAATTTTTAATTTCTTTTTGGTATCAATTTCTATTTTTAATCCGTCTTCGGCTGCAAAAGTTCTTTCAAATACCGAACTTGCTTCTTTTAATAATTTATCAATATTTTTATATCGTGCGGAATAATGTCCTATCATTAAATTTTTAACATTTGCCATTTTTGCAATTGTAGCAGCCTGAATTGTTGTTGAATGTTTCGTTTCAATAGCATATTCCAGCATATTATGCATAAATGTAGTTTCGTGATAAAGCAGATCAATATTTTCGATAATTGGCACAATCTTTTCCGAATATGCTGTATCGGAACAAAATGCGTAAGACCTTGTCTCCGGCGATGGAATTATAAGATTTTTATTAAGAATTTTTTCTCCGTTTTTTGTTATAAAATTATCTCCCTGTTTTATTCCGGGTATATTTTTAAAAGGAATATCATATTTTTCTATACATTCCTTTTTAATATTGGGCAGCCGTTTTTTTTCTTTAAATAAAAAACCGGATGTTGGTATTCTGTGTTTTAAAGGAATTGTATCAACAGTAAGATGATTATCTTCATATATTCTCTGACTTTTTTTATTACTAATAATTTTAAATATTATTTCAAAATTTAATTTATCAGCAAAATAATTCAATTGAAGTTTTATTATCTTTTCAAGGTCGGCACTTCCATATATGTATAGCGGTTTAATCCTGCCAAGTAAATTATAAGAAGATATTAATCCTACAAGTCCAAAAATATGATCTCCATGAGGATGACTAATAAAAATATGATCTATTTTAGAAAAAGGGATTTTAAATTTTCGCAGTTGTATTTGTGTTCCTTCTCCACAATCAATTAAAAAAACCCGCTCATACACATTAAGCACGTGAGCAGTAGTAAATCTTGTTGAAGTAGGCAATGATGAGCTACTTCCCAGAACAGTTAAAGCAAAAGTCATAAAATACTCAAACTATTTATCTTCTTGTAATATTAAATCAATAGCTTTATCAGAAGTCAGTGTAATATTCAACACGGTATCTAACTGTGAAATAGTAATTAACCTTTCTATTGCCGTTTGTAGTCCTGATAATACAAATATTCCGTTTGTATTTTTACACAATCTGTTTGCAACAAGAATAGCACTAAGACCTGAAGAATCACAGTAACGGCAATTGCTAAGATCTAATATAATATTTTTTTGTCCGTTTCCGGCAATTAAAACCAACTCTGATTTTAATGCAGGAGCAACGTGAGTATCTAATTTTTCAACTAATACTGAAATTATTGTATACTTTTCTTTTTTAGAAATCTTGAAATCCATTCGCTAAAAATACAATTTTTTTTTAATATTAAAATTAATAACCGTTATTTTTTAGTTTTTTCTTTCTTTTCAAGTTCAGATTTTAATGCAGCTAAATCAGAAACATCGCCAAGTGTTGTCTTTTCAATTTTTGATTGAACTTTTTTAACAGAACGTTTTGTTTTTGCTTTTTGCTTATCATCTACACTTTTTTGTTTATCATCAAATATTTTTGTATGTGAAAGTGCTATTTTTTTCGATTCTTTTGAAAATTCAATTACTTTAAAATCTAATTTTTCATCAATTTTAGCAAGAGTTCCGTCTTCTTTAACAATATTCTTTTTTGATGCAAATCCTTCAACTCCATATTGCAAGGCAATTATGGCCCCTTTATCAATTATTTGTATAATTGTACCTTCATGAATTGAATTAATTGAGAAAATTGTTTCAAATACATCCCATGGATTTTCTTCTAATTGTTTATGTCCTATACTTAATCTCCTGTTTTCTTTATCAATTTCCAAAACAACAACATCAATTGGGCTATTTAGAGTTGTAAATTCTGCCGGATGTTTAATTTTTTTAGTCCATGATAAATCAGATATATGTATCAATCCATCTATTCCTTCTTCTAACTCAACAAATACTCCAAAGTTTGTGAAATTTTTAACAATAGCAGTATGTTTTGAATCAACAAAATATTTCTTTTCAATTTTCAACCATGGATCTGGCTTTAACTGCTTGATACCTAGCGACATTTTTCTGTCCTCTCTATCAAGAGTGAGTATTGTTGCTTCAACAATATCGCCAATTTTTAAAAATTCTTGCGCACTTCTAAGATGTTGTGACCAAGACATTTCAGAAACATGAATTAAGCCTTCTACTCCCGGAGCAATTTCTACAAATGCACCATAATCAGCCAATACAACAACTTTTCCAGATATTTTGTCGCCAATTTTTAATTTTTTATCTAAAGAGTCCCATGGATGCGGAGTTAATTGTTTTAAACCTAATGCAATTCTTTTCTTTTCATCGTCAAAATCAAGAATTACTACATTTAATTTTTGATCTAATTCAACAATTTCTTCAGGATGTTTTATTCTGCCCCATGAAAGGTCAGTAATATGAATCAGACCGTCAACACCGCCTAAATCAATAAATACTCCATAAGATGTAATATTTTTTACAGTTCCTTCAAGAACTTGTCCTTTTTCTAATTTCGAAATAATTTCAGCTCTTTGTAATTCCAACTCGGCTTCAATTAATGCTTTATGAGAAACTACAACATTTTTAAATTCATGATTAATTTTAACAACTTTAAATTCCATTGTTTTATCAACATATATGTCATAATCTCTAATTGGTTTTACATCAATTTGAGAGCCTGGCAAAAATGCTTCTATTCCAAAAACGTCTACTATCATACCGCCTTTAGTTTTACATTTTATATACCCTTTAACTATTTCTTCTTTCTCAAGAGAAAGATTAATTTTGTCCCAAGCCCGCAATACTCTTGCTTTTTTGTGAGAAATAATTAATTGTCCGTTGGCGTCTTCTTGAGTTTCTACTAAAACTTCAACAGTATCTCCAATTTTTAAATCAGGATTATATCTGAATTCGTTAATGTTAATAATACCTTCAGATTTATAACCAATATTTACAACTACTTCTCTTTTTGAAAGAACAACTACTGTTCCGTCAATCACTTCGTTTTCGGCAACTGTAGAAAGAGTTTCATCGTAAATTTTTTCTAATTCGGCTCTTTTTTCCGGAGTATATGTTTCTTCAGATTTTCCAAAAGCATCCCAATTAAACTCTTCTGTATCTTCGGCTGTTTTAACCTTTTCTTCTTTCTTTTGTTTTTCGGCAACATCAACCTTGTCTTCAACTACTTTAGGCACCTCTTCAATTTCTTTTTTAGCAGTTTTTTCTTCTACCGTTTTTGGGGCTTTTGCAATTTCCTTTTCAACAGTTTTATTTTCAACTGTTTCGGATACTTCTACGATTGCTTTTTTAACAGTTTTTTCTTTTGCCGTTTTGGTCTCTTTTACAACTTTTTTTTCAACTGCTTTTTTTTCAGCCGTTTCGGACACTCCTACAGCTTCTTTTTTAACAGTTTTTTCTTTTACAACTTTGTTGGTTGTATTATTTTTTTCTTCTTTTTGTGTCATTTAAATTTAATTATAATTAATAAGTTAGACAATATATTGATTTTTAACTGAGGTGCAAAAGTATAATTTCAATTCATTATAACAATAAATTTTACGAAAAAATATTTTTTGCAAGAGTTTTAATTTGCTTTTTCTTTAATTGGAAAGATAATTTTAACCTAAATATGTTTTTAAATTTTTATTTCTAGAAGAATTTCTTAATTTTCTTAATGCTTTTTCCTTAATCTGTCGTATACGTTCTCTTGTTAAATCAAATTTTTCACCTATTTCATCAAGTGTATGTTGGTGGCAACCATTTAAACCGAAATATAATTTAAGTATATCTGCTTCTCGTTCATGGAGTTTTTTTAAAATACGCTCAATTTCTTTTTTTAATGATTCTTTAATTAATACCTTATCCGGCAAAGGGGTATCTTTATTCTTCATAATTTCATATAATGAACCCTCTTCATCCTGTATTAAAGGTGCATCCATTGAAATGTGTTTACCCGAAGAAAACATAGAAATTCTAATATCATTTTCTTTTAAATCTAATTCTTTTGCTATTTCATTTACTGATGGTGCACGTTCATATTTTTGCTCTAATTTGGAAAATAATTTGTTAATTTTATTTATCGATCCTATTTTATTTAATGGTAATCTAACTATCCTGGATTGTTCGGCAATAGCTTGTAAAATAGATTGTCTTATCCACCATACAGCATAAGAAATAAATTTAAATCCTCTTGTTTCATCAAATCGTTGTGCTGCTTTAATTAAACCCAGATTTCCTTCATTTATCATATCCTGCAAACTTAATCCCTGGTTTTGATATTGTTTAGAAACAGATATTACAAATCTTAAATTTGCACTTACAAGTTTTTCCAATGCTATTTGATTTCCTTGTTTTATTTGTCTTGCCAATTCTACTTCTTCATCTGAAGATATCAATTCTACTTTACTAATTTCATGTAAATATTTATCTAAAGATGCAGTATCTCTATTTGTAACCTGTTTGGTAATCTTCAATTGTCTCATATACTTTTCAAAATTTTTGAATGTGTTTTTATATTAATTTACGTTAAATTTCTATGAAAAGTTGCAATAAATACATGAATAACTATTAAAACACAATAATTTTATCACAAAATGATAAAAATTTATATCATTGACAATCATGTTTATTTGGATATTTGTTAATATAGAAAAATAAAATATTATAATTTTTTTTGATATTAAATACATTATATATAATATTGCAGTCAATAATTGAGGGAGATTCTGGCGAGCATTTTTCAAAACTACTTCATTTTAAAATAGTTGCACAAATAAATTCAAATTAAATAACTACCTTATTTAAAATTATTAATTTAATATTATTACTTTATGTTTGATATACTTGAATTGAACAAAAAATTAGTTAATGAACTAAGAGAAATTGCTAAAAACTTAAAAATTAAAAAGACAGATTCGTTAAAAAAACAAGAGTTGATTTATAAAATATTGGATCAACAGGCTATTGATGCAGCCAATGAAAAAACGATTAAGCCAAAAACAGAAAACACATCTGATATTAAAAAAGAAAGCAAAGAAAATATAAAATTGGATAAAAATATTTCTACTACTGACTTGTTTGGTGAAATTGAACAAAAAGAACCTTTTATTACTGATACTGATTTAAAACCTGAAATAAAAAATAAAACTAACGAAGACAATAACATTATTAAAGACGAACCTATAAAAGACAGAGATAGTAATAGGGATAAAAAAAGAAATAACGACAAATACGAATTCGATGCAATGGTTACAAGCATTGGTGCTTTAGAAATAATGCAGGATGGATATGGATTTTTAAGATCATCCGATTTTAATTATTTAAATTCTCCTGATGATATTTACGTCTCTCAATCTCAAATAAAATTATTTGGATTAAAAACAGGTGATGTTGTTGAGGGATTTATTCGTCCTCCAAAAGATGGTGAAAAATATTTCCCACTTATTAAAGTTAAAGAAATTAATGGCAGAAAACCTGAAAATATAAGAGATAGAATTCCTTTTGAACATCTTACACCATTATTTCCTGATGAAAAATTTGATATTACTTCAGATAGCGAAACAGGCACTTTGTCTGTAAGAGTGATCGATCTTTTTTCACCAATTGGGAAAGGACAAAGGGGACTAATAGTTGCTCAACCAAAAACAGGAAAAACTGTTTTACTTAAAGAGGTAGCTAATGCAATTGCAGCAAATCATCCTGAAGTATATTTAATGATACTTCTTATTGATGAACGCCCTGAAGAAGTTACTGATATGGCAAGAAGTGTAAATGGGGAAGTTGTAGCATCGACATTTGACGAACCCGCTGAAAAACATGTTAAAGTTGCAAA
>CAYTAU010000015.1:0-55953 GCA_964435855.1 uncultured Bacteroidales bacterium
GATAATAAAACTATTGAAGTTCAAAAAGCAGAAAATAGAAAACAATTAATAATTATTATTTCAGCCATTATTGGGTTTATAATAGTTCTGGTATTTTCTATTATACTTCTTAGAATGTTTAGCCAAAAACGAAAAGCCAATATTTTATTAGCAGAACAAAAAGCAGAGATAGAAGAAAAGAACAGAGACATAATGGATTCTATTACTTATGCAAAACGAATACAATCTGCAATTTTACCACCTCAAAAGCTTGTTAAGGAATATCTAAAAAATTCATTTATCCTTTACAAACCAAAAGATATAGTAGCCGGCGACTTTTACTGGATGGAGCATAAAGATGGAAAGATACTTTTTGCAGCAGCCGATTGTACCGGGCATGGTGTGCCAGGAGCTATGGTATCTGTTGTTTGCAACAATGGTCTTAATCGTTCTGTTCGTGAACATGGATTAACTGTACCAGGAAAGATACTTGATAAAACCAGAGAAATAGTAATACAAGAATTTGAGAAAAGCGAAGAAGAAGTAAAAGACGGAATGGATATAGCAATATGTTCACTCGAAGGAAACAGGCTTCAATATGCAGGAGCGCATAATCCGCTTTGGATAATAAGAAATGGTGAGATACTGGAAATCAAAGCAGACAGACAGCCTATAGGAAAATCGAGAATATCAGAGCCATTTACAACGCATACTGTACAGCTAGAAAAAGGAGATACACTTTATATATTCTCCGATGGTTATGTAGACCAGTTTGGTGGCGAGAAAGGTAAAAAATTTAAATCAAAGGCATTTAAAGAATTACTGATTAGTATTCAGGATCGACCAATGGAAGAACAAAGAATATTAATTGATGATACATTTGAAAACTGGAGGGGCGAATTGGAGCAGATTGATGATGTTTGTGTAATAGGAGTAAAAATATAAGTTATGAGAATTCTATTTATTACCATATTATCCCTTTCTGTTAGCCTAAATGGTTTTACTCAAAATCAGCATTTAATTGATAGCTTAAGACAAGAATTGACTAATGTTATAGAGGATACAAATAAAGTAAATACACTTAACGGTCTTGCTGTTGAATATCAAAGAATAAATCTCGATACATCACTTATTTATTCAGAACAAGCGTTACAATTATCAACTAAGCTGAAATATAAAGAAGGAATGTCTTACTCATATTATAATATAGGCATTGTTCATTATTACCATAGTGATTATGATCTTACAATAAAAAACTGGGAAGCACAATTGAAAATTACCGAAGAGCTTGGTGATAAGCAAGGTTTGTCTAGTTCTTTTCAAAATATTGGGATTGTTTATGATGAGCAAGGATCTTTCGATAAAGCTATATCATATTATCTAAAATCGTTAAAATTATACGAAGAACTTGGAAATAAACAAGGAATGTCAGATTCGTACAATAATATTGGGATTGTTCACAAAGAGCAAGGTTCGTACAATAAAGCGATATCATATTATTTAAAATCACTAAAAATATACGAAGAACTTAGTAAGTCATCTGACCTTGCATTATCTAAAGAGGGTAAAAATGGAATATCTGCCACATACAACAATATAGGTGTTGTTCATTTTTCTCAAGGTTCTTATAAAAAATCAGTATCATATTATTTAAAATCTCTTGAAATATACAAAGAACTAGATGATAAAAAAGGGATGTCAAACGCTTTTAACAATATTGGTAATGTGAAAAAAGCCCAGGGGAATTATGATAATGCAAATTCCTATTATCTTAAATCTATTGAAATCAGAGAAGAGATTGGCTATAAAAATGGGCTTGCATCATCATATAGAAATATGGCGAGTTTAAATTTAATACTTGCTGATTCTTTTGCTTTAAACGAAAATCAGAAGATTGAATATTTAAACAATTCCATTATGTATGGTAATAAAGGCTATGAAATTGCAAAAGAAATTAAAGCAATGCCAATGGAGAATAGTGTTACTAAGCAACTTATGGATGCTTATGTGAAATTCGGGGATTATAAAAAAGCTATTTTCTTTGCCAATATATATATGGCTACAAATGATAGCTTGTATAATGAGGAACAAACTAAGGAACTAGCAAGTTTAGAAGCTAAATATAAATATGAAAAGCAAAAAGCTATTGATGATGCAGAAAATGAAAAGTTAGTTGCAATTGAAAAAGAAGAAAAGGAGAAGCAAATAATATTAACTTATTCAACTGCTGCTGGATTGGGGTTGGTTATTGTCTTTCTAATTTTTGTATTTAATAGATTAAAAATAACCAGAAGACAAAAAAGATTGATAGAGGAGCAGAAAAAAGAAGTTGAAAAGCAAAAAACTGTAATTGAAGTTGCACACGACCAGCTTGAAGAAAAGAATACAGAGATAATGGATTCTATAACTTATGCCAAACGTATTCAGTCAGCCATACTACCACCTTCTAAATTGGTAAAAGAATACCTTAAAGAATCATTTATACTTTACAAACCAAAAGACATAGTAGCTGGTGATTTTTACTGGATGCACTGCCTGCCGGCAGGCAGGGAACACAAAGACGGCAAAGTACTGTTTGCAGCAGCCGATTGTACAGGTCATGGAGTGCCGGGAGCTATGGTAAGTGTGGTTTGCAACAATGCACTTAATCGTTCGGTGCGTGAATATGGTTTAACAGACCCGGGAAAGATACTTGACAAAACCAGAGAAATTGTAATACATGAATTTGAAAAGAGTGAAGAGGAAGTAAAAGACGGTATGGATATTGCTCTTTGCTCTCTTGAGTTTTCGGATGGAAAGGTGAGGCTTCAATATGCCGGAGCCAATAATCCTTTATGGATAATTAACCCTAATCGAAAAGAATGGCCTAAAGAAGTCCTCCCTTTTGGGGAGGATTTAGGAGGGGCTGAAATTAAAGCAAACAAACAACCAATAGGCAAGTTTGATAATCCTTTGCCATATACTACTCACACATTTGAATTGGAAAAAGGAGACAGTCTCTATATTTTCTCAGATGGTTATGTAGACCAGTTTGGAGGCGAAAAAGGCAAGAAGTTTAAAGCCAAAGCTTTTAGAGAACTACTACTTGGCATACAAGATAAGTCAATGGAAAATCAAAGATTACTTATTGACGAAACATTTGAAAACTGGAGAGGAAGTCTTGAGCAGATTGATGATGTTTGTGTAATTGGAGTGAAAGTTTAAAAACAAGAACAATGAAAAAAACAAATAAAACATCCAACGCTAAGGTTTGTGAAAATTTTACAGAATATGAAACAATAAGCAAGTTACCTCTCTTTTGGAGAGGCTTTTTATTTCTTTTCTTAACATTTATACTCCCTTTTCTCTTAGTGAATGGTTGGAGTGAGGTCAAAGCACAAGACAGGCATAAACTCGATTCATTCCTGTATGTATATAATAATGCAAAACACGATACAACACGCATAAAAACCTATTTGAATATAGGTGATGTTTATGAGTATTTTATCCCTGATTCATCCATGTTTTATTATCAGAAAGCGGTAGATTTGGCAGGCAAAAGTCTGTCTGCTCATTCCTCCAATTTTCCTCAAACGTCGGATGTTTTGGCCTCACTCAAAGCTAAATCCATTCGCTATATCGGTATTATTCACAGCACCCAAGGCAATTATGATAAGGCTGTTGCTAATTATCTGAAGTCATTAAAAATTTACAGAAAATTAGATAGATTTAATTCAGAGAATGTCGAATGGAAAAACGGAATGGCAGCCTGTTATAATAATCTTGGTATTGTTCACGATAATCAGGGCAGTTTTGACAAAGCAATTAAGAATTATCAGAAGGCTTTAAAGATCTTCGAAAAATTAGGGGATAAACAGGGAATGTCAGGCAGTTACATAAATATAGGTATTATTCACAGGAACCAGAGCTGTTATAACAAGGCTATTGAGAATTATCAGAAAGCTTTAAAAAATAGAAAAGAATTAGGAGATAAAAATGGAATGGCAGCCTGTTATTTAGGTATCGGGGTTGTTCACTCTGACTATGGCAGTTACGACAAAGCTATTTCTAATAATCTGAAGGCTCTAAAAATTTTCGAAGAATTTGGAAATAAAAAAGGAATGGCATCATGTTATGGTAATATTGGTGTAGGTTACAATGATCAGGAAATTTATGACAAATCTATAGAGTATTTTATGAAGTCTTTAAAAATTTATGAAGAATTAGGACATAAAAATGGAATGGCAGCCTGTTACATCAATATTGGTATTATTCACAGTAATCAGAATAGTTTTGATAATGCAATTAAGGATTATCAGAAGTCTTTAAAAATTTATGAAGAATTAGGGAATAAAAATGGAATAGCATCCTGTTATACCAATATCGGGATTATTCACTCTAATAATGGCAGCTATGACAAGGCTATTGAGTATTATCTAAAGTCTTTAAAAATTTTCGAAGAATTTGGAGATAAAAAAGGTGTAGCTTCTATTTATGGTAATATTGCTTCCTTTCATATCATCCTTGCCGATTCATCAACAAACATAGGTATTGGTGGGCGGGTAGCTCATCTTGATTCAGCATTGACGTACGGAATTAAGGCTTATGATCTTGCTGTGGAAATAGGTGCAGTTCCGAATCAAAATAATGCAGCCGCACATTTGCAAAAAGCCTATACTAAGCTTGGCAGATATAAAGAGGCTGTAAAATATGCTGAGATATTTATAACAACCAAAGATAGCATGTTCAATGAGGATAAAACAAAAGCCCTTGCTGAAATGGGTGCTAAATACGAATCTGAAAAAAAGCAGCTTGAAATTGATAAGATGGAAAAACAAAAAGAGCTTGACCGTAAAATCATAGAAGCACAACATGCCGAAAACAGAAAACAACTTATAATTATTATTTCTGCAATTACTGGGCTTATAATAGTTCTGGTATTTTCTATTATACTTCTTAGAATGTTTCGACAAAAACGAAAAGCTAATATTTTGCTTTCGAAACAAAAACAAGTAATAGAAGAAAAAAACACAGAGATACTGGATTCTATAAACTATGCCAAACGTATTCAATCTGCCATACTACCACCTGCTAAAGTTGTAAAAGAATATTTGAAAGAATCATTTATATTATACAAACCCAAAGACATTGTTGCAGGAGATTTTTACTGGATGGAGCATAAGGATGGCAAAGTATTGTTTGCAGCAGCCGATTGTACAGGTCATGGAGTGCCGGGAGCTATGGTAAGTGTTGTGTGTAACAATGCACTTAACCGCTCGGTAAGAGAATACGGATTAACAGAGCCGGGACAAATACTTGATAAATCAAGAGAGATTGTAATACAGGAATTTGAAAAATCGGATGAGGAAGTAAAAGATGGAATGGACATAGCACTATGCTCGTTAAATGGCAATAAACTCCAATATGCCGGTGCACATAATCCTTTATGGATAATTAGAAATGGAGAAATATTAGTAACTAAAGCAAATAAACAACCAATAGGCAAGTTTGATAATCCGGTACCATATACAACTCATTCACTTGAATTACAAAAAGGAGATATCCTTTATATTTTTTCTGATGG
The DNA here is from genome assembly GCA_964435855.1 of uncultured Bacteroidales bacterium. Classification (GTDB taxonomy): domain Bacteria; phylum Bacteroidota; class Bacteroidia; order Bacteroidales; family CAYTAU01; genus CAYTAU01. Next base: position 5,543 of record CAYTAU010000015.1, read on the forward strand.
TTATGTTGACCAGTTTGGAGGCGAAAAAGGAAAAAAATTCAAAGTCAAAGCATTTAGAGAACTACTACTTGGCATACAAGATAAGTCAATGGAAAATCAAAGATTACTTATTGACGAAACATTTGAAAACTGGAGAGGAAGTCTTGAGCAGATTGATGATGTTTGTGTAATTGGAGTGAAAGTTTAAAAACAAGAACAATGAAAAAAACAAATAAAACATCCAACGCTAAGGTTTGTGAAAATTTTACAGAATATGAAACAATAAGCAAGTTACCTCTCTTTTGGAGAGGCTTTTTATTTCTTTTCTTAACATTTATACTCCCTTTTCTCTTAGTGAATGGTTGGAGTGAGGTCAAAGCACAAGACAGGCATAAACTCGATTCATTCCTGTATGTATATAATAATGCAAAACACGATACAACACGCATAAAAACCTATTTGAATATAGGTGATGTTTATGAGTATTTTATCCCTGATTCATCCATGTTTTATTATCAGAAAGCGGTAGATTTGGCAGGCAAAAGTCTGTCTGCTCATTCCTCCAATTTTCCTCAAACGTCGGATGTTTTGGCCTCACTCAAAGCTAAATCCATTCGCTATATCGGTATTATTCACAGCACCCAAGGCAATTATGATAAGGCTGTTGCTAATTATCTGAAGTCATTAAAAATTTACAGAAAATTAGATAGATTTAATCCCGAGAATGTCGAATGGAAAAACGGAATGGCAGCTTGTTACAATAATATCGGTATTGTTCACGAAAATCAGGGCAGCTACGATAATGCAATAGAATATTATCTTAAATCATTAAAAATAGACGAAGAAACAGGAAATACAAAAGGGATGGCCAGTTCTTACAACAATATCGGCATTGTTCACGAAAATCAGGGCAGCTACGATAATGCAATAGAATATTATCTTAAAGCCTTAAGAATTAATGAAGAAATGGGTAATAAACAATTAATGTCTAGTAACTACCATAATATCGGCGGCGTTCACTATTATCAGGGCAGCTACGATAATGCAATAGAATATTATCTTAAATCATTAAAAATAGACGAAGAAATAGGTGCTAAAAAAGGAATGTCTATGTGTTATAACAATATCGGCATTGTTCACCAAAATCAGGGCAGCTACGACAAGGCAATAGAATATTATCTTAAAGCCTTAAAAATTAATGAAGAAATGGGTAATAAACAATTAATGTCTAGTAACTATCATAATATCGGTATTGTTCACGAAAATCAGGGCAGTTACGATAATGCAATAGAATATTATCTTATAGCCTTAAAAATTAATGAAGAAATAGGAGATAAAAAAGGAATGTCCGGCTCTTACAACGATATCGGACTTGTTTATAAAGAGCAGGGGCTTTACGACAAGGCAATAGAATATTATCTTAAATCATTAAAAATTAAGGAAGAGACCAGAGATAAAAACGGTATATCTGTGGTTTATGGCAATATTGCAAGCCTTAATTATAGTCTGGCAGATTCAATAGCCTTGTCGGAAAAACAGAGAACCAATTACCTGAATAAAGCCGTGGAGTATGGAAATAAGGCTTATAGCTTAGCTTTAGAAATAGATGCAGTTCCACAGCAAAATAATGCAGCAGCCCATTTACAAAGAGCATATACAAAACTTGGCAGATATAAAGAAGCTATTAAGTATGCCGAAATTTTTATAACAACCCAAGACTCTATGTTTAGCGAAGAAAAAACCAAAGCCCTTGCCGAAATGGGTGCCAAATACGAGACAGAGAAAAAACAACTGCAGATAGAAAAGATGGAAAAACAAAAGGAGCTTGATAATAAAACTATTGAAGCTCAGGAAGCAGAAAATAGAAAGCAATTAATAATTATTATTTCAGCCATTGCTGGGTTCATCATAGTCCTGTTATTTTCTATTATACTTCTTAGAATGTTTCGACAAAAACGAAAAGCTAATATTTTGCTTTCGAAACAAAAACAAGTAATAGAAGAAAAAAACACAGAGATACTGGATTCTATAAACTATGCCAAACGTATTCAATCTGCCATACTACCACCTGCTAAAGTTGTAAAAGAATATTTGAAAGAATCATTTATATTATACAAACCCAAAGACATTGTTGCAGGAGATTTTTACTGGATGGAGCATAAGGATGGCAAAGTATTGTTTGCAGCAGCCGATTGTACAGGTCATGGAGTGCCGGGAGCTATGGTAAGTGTTGTGTGTAACAATGCACTTAACCGCTCGGTAAGAGAATACGGATTAACAGAGCCGGGACAAATACTTGATAAATCAAGAGAGATTGTAATACAGGAATTTGAAAAATCGGATGAGGAAGTAAAAGATGGAATGGACATAGCACTATGCTCGTTAAATGGCAATAAACTCCAATATGCCGGTGCACATAATCCTTTATGGATAATTAGAAATGGAGAAATATTAGTAACTAAAGCAAATAAACAACCCATAGGAAAATTTGATAATCCGGTACCATATACAACTCATTCACTTGAACTACAAAAAAGAGATATCCTTTATATTTTTTCTGATGGTTATGTTGACCAGTTTGGAGGCGACAAAGGAAAAAAATTCAAAGTCAAAGCATTTATAGAACTACTACTTGGCATACAAGATAAATCAATGGAAAATCAAAGATTACTTATTGACGAAACATTTGAAAACTGGAGAGGAAGTCTTGAGCAGATTGATGATGTTTGTGTAATTGGGGTTAAGATATGAGATACAAAAACAACAAAATGATAAATATGAAACAAAAAACAACAATTTTCCGACTCTCAACCTCAGTCTTTAGATTTGTTATAATTCTTAATTTCTCATTCTTAATTCATAATTCCGTCTTTGCTCAAGACCGGCATAAAATAGATAGTTTAAATGCTATTATTAATGATAAAAGTATTTGTGACACAATAAAAGTAAATTTGTTATTTGAAAAAGCAAGTTATTATTATCTCCAAAACCCTGATACAGCTATTGCAATATGCGAAAAAGCAAAGACTATATCCGAAAGAATTAATTATATCAAAGGCAAGGGTGATAGTTATGGATGGTTGGGGTACTTAATTCTACAAAAAGGAGATGTCAAAAAATCCTTAGAATATTTTCATAAGTGTTTAAAAACAAAAGAAGAAATTGGGGATAATAAAGGAATAGCCACAAGTTTAAACAATATTGGATTTATTTATAAAGATCAGGGAGATATGGCAAAAGCTCTTGAGCATTTTTATAAGAGCTTAAAAATACAAGAAGAAATAGGAGACATAAAAGGTTCAGCGATCAGCTTGAACAATATTGGTTTAATCTATAGTAAGCAAAATGAAATAGATAAAGCCCTTGAATATTATCAAAAGAGTATAAAACTTCGCGAAGAAATAGGAGATAAAAAGGGCATATCAGTAAGTTTTAATAACATTGGGAGTATTTATAGAAATCAGGGCGATTTAGCAAAAGCTCTTGATTATCACCATAAAAGCTTAAAGCTGCGCGAAGAAATAGTAGACAATAAAGGTATAACAATCAGTCTATTTAACATTAGTTGTATTTATATAATACAGGGAGATGTGCAAGAGGCAAAAAGCTATGCTACACGCAGTTTTGATATGGCACAAGACTTAGGTTATCCAAGTGAAATTGCAGATGTTGCTGAGCTGTTAAGCAGAATTTATTTATATGAAAATAAAGGTATTCAGGCATTGGAAATGTATAAATTATACATCTCAATGCGCGATAGTATTAATAATGAAGAAAATTACAAGCAAACACAAAAACAACAGGCAAAATACGAATACGAAAAGCAAAAAGCCATAGATGATGCCGAGAATGAAAAACTCATAGCCATAGAAAAAGAAGAAAAAGAAAAGCAGAAAATTCTAATTTATGCTATTGCATGTGGGTTGGGACTGCTTGTCGTATTTTTAATTTTTGTATTTAATCGTTTAAGAATTACCCGCAAACAAAAACTAGTAATTGAAAAACAAAAAGGAGTAGTAGAAACAGCCCATCACCAATTAGAAGAAAAAAACACAGAGATATTGGATTCCATAAATTATGCAAAGCGTATTCAATCGGCCATACTACCACCTGCTAAATTGGTAAAAGAATACCTTAAAGATTCGTTTATACTCTACAAACCTAAAGACATAGTAGCAGGCGATTTTTATTGGTTAGAACATAAAGATGGGCTTATTCTATTTGCTGTTGCCGATTGTACAGGACATGGTGTTCCTGGAGCTATGGTAAGTGTTGTGTGTAACAATGCACTTAATCGTTCGGTACGAGAGTATGGACTAACAAATCCAGGAGCGATACTTGATAAGACAAGAGAAATTGTAATACAGGAATTTGAAAAATCGGATGAAGAAGTAAAAGACGGTATGGATATAGCGCTTTGCTCGCTTGATGGAAATAAACTGGAATATGCTGGAGCAAATAATCCATTGTGGATAATTAGAAAAGGAGAAATATTAGAAACCAAAGCAAACAAGCAACCCATTGGTAAATTCGATAATCCATTGTCATACACTACTCATTCATTCGAACTACAAAAAGCTGACAGTATTTACATTTTTTCTGATGGTTATGTTGACCAGTTTGGAGGCGAAAAAGGAAAAAAATTCAAAGTCAAAGCATTTAGAGAAATACTACTTGGTATACAAGATAAGTCAATGGAAAATCAAAGATTGCTTATTGACGAAATATTTGAGAATTGGAGAGGGAAACTAGAGCAGATTGATGATGTTTGTGTAATTGGGGTTAAGATATGAGCGGACAGCAAAGTTTATCCCAGCTCGGCGGAATTTGTAATTCAGTCGTAAATAAAAAGTAGTTTCCAAACTACTAAAATGCAAAAGCATTAATTTTTGATTTTATTTCTTTGTCTTTTGTCTTAAATAATAAATTAGAAAAGGAGAGTTTACTCCTTTTTTTGTCTATATTTGTTAAATGTTTAAAACAGTATTGTCCAACAATTAAACATTTAGTAAATGTTTAGTTCCCCCCCCTTTGTGGAGGATAGGAGGGGCTTTTGTAAACTTTAGCTATAATGTAGATGACAGGCACTAATGCTTTTTATCTACTATACTTAAATTAAGACAGAATGAGAAAAAATATGATAATATACCTAATGATTATGACCGTAGGATTATCAACATGCACTTTTGATAAGTTTGATCAGAATGAATCTGACAAAAAGATAAAATTAGAAAATGAAGATTTGAGAGATTTTGAAGACTTGAAAAATCAATTGACAAATGACCTTGTTGAAATTCGAAAGATTTCAAAGGAATTGACTTCAGGCGACACTGCTTTTTTATCAACAAATAGTCATTATCTTTATAAAATTGACAGAAAATCATATGAACCCTTAATTAAAAAACTGAGGGATAAGGGGATTTTTAATGATGACATTAACACAAGTCATGAAGGAACATTGATTTTTAGATTAAAAGAAAATTATGACAATTCTGATTTGCCACATTTTCGATATACTCATGACTTAGTTTGGAAGGCGAATACCAATTTTAAACCTCCATATTCAGGAACGATAGAAGTTATACTTGATTCAGCTATCAATGAGGATTGGAGATACATATATTACAAAGCTCAAGTTGGACATTAATAACTAATGCTAACACTGGCGAAAATCCACGCTCGGCGGAATTTGTAATTCCGTAGCAAGTAAAAAGTAGTTTCCAAACTACTAATACCGAATTGCATTTATTTTTAATTTTATTTATTTACCTTTGTGGGGGCTAGGAGGGGCTTTTACCATAAATTAGATATCAAGCATGCCTTGTTATCTACTGTTACCAGTAATGCTAAAAAACACTATAAATGACAGATACTTTATTGATTAAAAACAAAGCTATTCCATATGAAATTACTGATTATTTAGATATGAATAATTGGGAGCCATATATTTTGCTCATTGCTACTTTAACCTTGATTGCTGCGATAATAATTCCATTTGTACAAAAAAAATATGATGAGTATAGAACAAAGAGGAGTTTTAAGATGTATTTTAAAAATCAAATAGGATTTATTTTAAACTACCTAACAAGTGAAAAGATAGAATATCAAGAATTTATTGTTAATAAAGATATTACAAAAGAAAAGCTTGAATTATCTGAATTCTTAAAACGATATGAGAATGATTTTAAACATCATAAAGATGCAGTACAGCCAGAGATAATTTTAACCTTACTAATAAATCTGCAAAATTTTTTACTGTTCTCTTCTCATTTAAGAAATATAATTGAAGATGTCGATTTTAAGGATTTAATGAAATTAACTCTAAAGCATGGTAATAAGTTATCTAAAAAAGAGCTTTCTAATATTTATCAACTAATTGCAATTCTTGATAGATTTATCTCAATCTATTTATATCATGATAGATTTGGAAAAATGAAATCAATAAAAAGATTGACACAAGAAGGAGTATGGATTGGATTGGACCTTGATAAGGACTTTATAGAAAAACAAGATTTTTTGAACGATGATTTGCTGTTTATTAATGAACATGAGACTAGTATTGCGGAAATTGCCTTTGTTTTACGAGATGTGAATCAGAAAATAAAGGAGTATTTTGATTATGAAAAAAAATAATGCAAATACTGGTAACAAAGTGCCTTGCTAAGCGGAATTTGCAATTCCGCTTCAAATAAAAAGTAGTTTCCAAACTACTAAAATGCTAAAGCATTTGTTTTTTTAATTTATTGTGCTTTCATTAATTATAAGTATCTTTATAAATTAACATTCAGAAAATGTCTGGGATTTCAAAAAAACGAATTAAATACGAAGAGCTTGCTAATTGTATCACTCATCTTATAGGATTAATGGGTGCTATTACTTTTTCAGCAATACTTATTACCCAATCTTCGTATTTGGGAGATGCTTGGCATATAATAAGCTATAGTATTTTTGGAGGAGGAATGATTTTACTTTATCTGGCATCAACCATATTTCATAGTGCAAAAAATATACGCAAAAAGGTTTATCTAAATCGCTTCGACCATTCATCAATTTACATTCTTATTGCTGCCACATATACCCCGGTAACACTTGTCTCAATAAGAGGAGGCTTTGGATGGGTTATTTTTGGATTAATATGGGCGATTGCATTAAGTGGAATAATTTATAAAATCTGGTTTTATTCAATTAAAATGCGAAAACTATCCATGTGGATATATATTGCTATGGGCTGGCTAATAATTATTGCAATTGTGCCAATTGTAAAAAGTATGTCAAACACTTCTCTATGGTTTCTACTTATAGGTTGCTTGAGCTATTTCTTTGGTACTTATTTTTATATTAAAAAAAATATTCCTTTCGGACATAGTATTTTTCATCTATTTATTCTTGGTGGCACGATATGTCATTTTTATGCAATTTATTATATATTGATTCCTTAATCGTCAGAAAAATTATGAATTTTTCGGCATAAGTATACTTCCTTTTTTGTTTTAAAACTTATTGTAAGTATTTTTATAGGCGAATTCGAGATAATTAATTGATGAAACATTTGAAAACTGGAGAGGCGAACTTGAGCAGATTGACGATGTTTGTGTAATTGGAGTGAAAATATAAGTTATGAGAATATTATTATCAATATTAATTAGTCTCACATTTTGTCTGCAATCCAATGCACAAGACCAGCATAAGCTCGATTCACTCATGACACTTTATAATCAGGCTCAAAACGATACTACACGAATAATCTTATTAAATGATGAAATAGGATATCTATACGAATCAATAAATCTCGATTCAGCAATATATTATTACAATCTGGCTGTAAATTTAGCAGACAAGAATTTGGATAAATTTACTACAGAAACTAAACAAAGCTATGAATATTATATATACCTATCACTTAAATCAAAAAGCCTTGGATATTTAGGAAATGTTAATGAGCTGAAAGATGTTTATGATATTGCACTTGAATATTACTTAAAAGCCCTAGAACTTAATGAGATTCTTGTAAGTTGTAAAGATCCGAACTTAATAATGCTGGGAAAACAGGGAATTTCTAAATGTTATGGAAATATAGGTAATATGCAGCTATATCAAAAAAACTACGATAATGCCATTGAATATTTATTAAAAGCAATAACAATTTTTGAAGACATAGATGATAAACGAGGTGCTGCTACGTGTTTTGTAAATATTGGAAAAGCTTATTTTCAAAAAGACGATTATGATAATACATTGAACTGTGTAAATAAAGCATCAAAGATTTTTGAAGAAATAGGCGATAAGCGTGGTTTGTCTGCTTGTTATATAAATTTAGGCAGTGTACAGCATATGAATAGAAATTATAAGCAAGCTATTACTAATTACTTAAAATCTCTTGAAATCAAAGAAGAACTTGATGATAAGAGAGGTATGGCAATAATTAATGGTAATATAAGTGTACTGTATTCAGATATAGCTGATAGTTTAAAATCAAATAAACCCAAATGGAAAAGTAATCTAGATTCAGCACTCGTTTATGGATTAAAAGCTATGGAAATAGCAAATGAAATTGGTTCCATTTCTGCAATGAATTCTGCTGCAAACAAGATAAAGGATATCTATATTAAAAAGAGTGATTATCAAAAAGCTATAGAATATTTCGAGATTTTTATTGCAACTCAAGATAGCATGTTCAATGAAGACAAGACAAATGCTTTGGTAGAAATGAGTACAAAGTATGAGTCTGAAAAAAAGCAACTTGAAATAGATAAGATGCAGAACCAGAAAGAGCTTGATAATAAAACTATTGAAGCTCAACAAGCTGAAAACCGTAAGCAGTTTATTATTATAATGTCTTCTATTTTGGGTTTTATTATTGTTCTGGTATTCTCAATAATATTGCTTAGAATGTTTCGCCATAAACGAAAGGCGAATATTTTACTTTCTGAACAAAAAGCAGAAATAGAAGAAAAAAACAGAGACATTCTCGATTCTATTACTTATGCAAAACGAATACAATCTGCAATCTTACCACCTCAAAAGCTTGTTAAGGAATATCTAAAAGATTCATTTATACTTTACAAACCAAAAGATATAGTAGCTGGCGACTTTTACTGGATGGAACATAAAGATGGAAAGATACTATTTGCTGCTGCAGATTGTACAGGGCACGGTGTTCCCGGAGCTATGGTAAGTGTTGTTTGCAACAATGGTCTTAACCGTTCTGTACGCGAATACGGGCTAACTGACCCAGGAAAAATACTCGACAAAACGCGAGAAATAGTAATACAAGAATTTGAGAAGAGCGAAGAAGAAGTAAAAGACGGAATGGATATAGCAATATGTTCACTAGAAGGAAACAGGCTTCAATATGCAGGAGCGCATAATCCACTATGGATAATAAGAAAAGGAGAGATACTAGAAACCAAAGCAGACAGACAACCAATAGGGAAATCAAGATTATCCGAACCATTTACTACTCATACGATAGAATTGCAAAAGGATGATACACTTTATATTTTCTCCGATGGTTATGTAGACCAGTTTGGTGGTGAAAATGGAAAGAAATTTAAATCCAAAGCATTTAAAGATCTACTCTTAAGTATCCAGATTAAAACAATGGAAGAACAAAGATTGCATCTTGATGAAAACTTTGAAACCTGGAGAGGAAAGCTAGAACAAATTGATGATGTTTGTGTAATTGGAGTTAGAATTTGAGAAAGATATTATACATATTACTATTTATACCATTCTTGGTGAATGCTCAATTAACAACAGAGCAGGAAGCTAAAGTTGATTCATTAAAGCAAATAATTGTAACTACAAAACACGATACTACCAGCATAAAAACGTATTTAAACATTGGATATATTTATAAATATGTTATTCCCGATACAGCACTATATTTTTACAACAAAGCACTTAAACTTTCACAGAAAGTAAGTAATAAAAAATTTGAATCAAAATCTCTAAACTATATTGGAATTTTTCACCAGTATATGGGTAATTATAGCAAAGCAATAAAGTATTATCTGAAATCATTAAAAATATGCGAAGAACTTGACGATAAAAAAGAGATGGCTAACTGTTACTACAATATCGGGATTATTCACACAAAACAGGGCAATTTTGAAAAGGCAATAGAGTATTATCTGGGATCCATAAAAATTAGAAAAGAAATTGGCGATAGAAATGGAATATCCGCCTCTTACAACAATATCGGAATTGTTTACGAAAATCAGGGCAATTACGATAAGGCAATAGAGTATTATCTGAGATCCTTAAAAATTAGAGAAGAAATTGTCGATAGAAATGGAATATCCGCCTCTTACGGCAATATCGGAAATGTTCATTGGTGTCAGGGTAATTATGACAATGCAATAGAGTATTACTTAAAAGCATTAAAAATATTTGAAGAAATCGGGAATAAAAATGGAATATTTGCCTGTTACGGCAATATCGGAGTTATTCACAAAAATCAGGGCAATTACGATAAGGCAATAGAATATTTTCTGAAATCCTTAAAAATTACAGAAGAAATTGGTGATAAAAATGGAATGTCAAACTGTTACAACAATATCGGAGTTATTTACAATGTACAGGGCAATAATGATAAGGCAATAGAGTATTATCTAAAATCCTTAAAAATAGTCGACGAACTTGGTGATAAAAAAGGAATGTCTAATCGTTACTGCAATATCGGAATTGTTCATATGGGTCAGGGCAATTACGATAAGGCAATAGAGTATTTTCTGAAATCCTTAAAAATTACAGAAGAAATTGGTGATAAAAATGGTACAGCTATTAGCTATGGCAATATAGCAAACCTGCAAATTATGCTGGCAGATTCAACAGCCTTGTCAGAAAGACAGAGAAGCAATTACCTGAATAAAGCAGTAGAGTATGGGAATAAGGCTTATAATTTAGCACTGGAAATTGATGCTGTTCCACAGCAAAACAATGCAGCAGCCTATTTACAAAAAGCATATACAAAACTTGGCAGGTATAAAGAAGCCATAAAATATGCAGAGATTTATATTACTACACAAGATAGCATGTTTAGCGAAGAAAAAACCAAGGCACTTGCAGAAATGGGCACCAAATACGAAACAGAAAAAAAACAACTACAGATAGAAAAGATGGGCAAACAAAAAGAACTGGATAATAAAACTATTGAAGTTCAAAAAGCAGAAAATAGAAAACAATTAATAATTATTATTTCAGCCATTATTGGGTTTATAATAGTTCTGGTATTTTCTATTATACTTCTTAGAATGTTTAGCCAAAAACGAAAAGCCAATATTTTATTAGCAGAACAAAAAGCAGAGATAGAAGAAAAGAACAGAGACATAATGGATTCAATTACTTATGCAAAACGAATACAATTGGCTATATTGCCACCAAGCAAAATTGTAAAGGAATATTTAAAAGATTCATTTATATTATACAAACCAAAAGATATAGTAGCTGGCGACTTTTACTGGATGGAGCATAAAGATGGAAAGATACTTTTTGCAGCTGCCGATTGTACAGGGCACGGTGTTCCCGGAGCTATGGTAAGTGTTGTTTGCAACAATGGTCTTAACCGTTCTGTACGCGAATACGGGCTAACTGACCCAGGAAAAATACTCGACAAAACGCGAGAAATAGTAATACAAGAATTTGAGAAGAGCGAAGAAGAAGTAAAAGACGGAATGGATATAGCAATATGTTCACTAGAAGGAAACAGGCTTCAATATGCAGGAGCGCATAATCCACTATGGATAATAAGAAAAGGAGAGATACTAGAAACCAAAGCAGACAGACAACCAATAGGGAAATCAAGATTATCCGAACCATTTACTACTCATACGATAGAATTGCAAAAGGATGATACACTTTATATTTTCTCCGATGGTTATGTAGACCAGTTTGGTGGTGAAAATGGAAAGAAATTTAAATCCAAAGCATTTAAAGATCTACTCTTAAGTATCCAGATTAAAACAATGGAAGAACAAAGAATACTTCTTGACAATAATTTTGAAAGCTGGAGAGGAAAAATTGAACAAATTGATGATGTTTGTATTATTGGAGTGAAGATATGAAACAAATATTATTAATTACCACATAATATTCATACTCCCTCTCTTTTGGAGAGAGCCTGTCCCGAGAGGAACGAAACGGGAGTTGGGGTGAGGCTTTTTATATATAAACAAATACTATAATTATGAAACTATACAAAACACTTCTCGTGCTTTTACTATCTGCCTGTTTATGTATTAATATATACGGACAAGACAGGGGCAAACTCGACAGTTTATGGACAGCCTTTAAACAGGCAAAACAGGATATTACGCGTATTAAGACTTATTTGAATATCGGATACGTCTTTGAGTACCAAATACCCGATACAGCCCTGTATTTTTACAACAAAGCACTTGAACTTTCGCAGAAAACAAAGAATAATAAATTAGCAGCAAAATCTTTACATTATATCGGAATTGTTCACCAAAATCAGGGCAACTACGATAAGGCAATAGAATATTATCTTAAATCCTTAAAAAATTTCGAAGAACTGGGGGATAAAAAGGGAATGTCTAACTGTCTCATGAATATCGGAAGTGTTAACAAAGAGCAGGGCAGTTATGACAAGGCTATAGAGTATTATCTGAAATCCTTAAAAATTTACGAAGAACTGGGGGATAAAAAGGGAATGTCCGGTTCTTACAACAATATCGGAATTGTTCACGCTAAACAGGGCAGTTACGACAAGGCCATAGAGTATTTTTTAAAATCATTAAAAATTAACGAAGAACTGGGTGATAAAATGGGAATGTCCTACTGTTACGGCAATATCGGCATGGTTCACTATTCTCAGGGGCTTTACGACAAGGCAATTGAGTATTTTCTCAAATCATTAAAAATTAAAGAAGAACTAGGCGATAAAAAAGGAATGTCCAACTCTTACAACAATATCGGCAGCGTTCACTGTGAACAGGGAATTTACGACAAGGCAATTGAGTATTATCTAAAAGCATTAAAAATTACAGAAGAAATAGGCGATAAAAAAGGAATGTCTAACTCTTACAACAATATCGGACTTGTTCACATGAATCAGGGAAGTTATAACAAGGCAATAGAGTATTATCTGAGTTCATTAAAAATTACAGAAGAACTGGGCGATAAAAATGGTATAGCTATGGTTTATTGTAATATAGCAAGCCTTAATATTATTCTGGCAGACTCTACAGCATTATCGGAAAGACAGAGAACCAATTACCTGAATAAAGCGGTAGAGTATGGAAATAAGGCTTATAATTTGGCATTGGAAATTGATGCTGTTCCAATGCAAAACGATGTTGCAGAAGTTTTACAAAAAGCATATACAAAACTTGGCAGGTTTGAAGAAGCCATAAAATATGCAGAGATATATATTACTACACAAGATAGCATGTTTAGCGAAGAAAAAACCAAAGCCCTTGCCGAAATGGGTGCCAAATACGAGACAGAGAAAAAGCAATTACAGATAGAAAAGATGGAAAAACAAAAAGAGCTGGATAATAAAACTATTGAAGTTCAAAAAGCAGAAAATAGAAAACAATTAATAATTATTATTTCAGCCATTATTGGGTTTATAATAGTTCTGGTATTTTCTATTATACTTCTTAGAATGTTTAGCCAAAAACGAAAAGCCAATATTTTATTAGCAGAACAAAAAGCAGAGATAGAAGAAAAGAACAGAGACATAATGGATTCAATTACTTATGCAAAACGAATACAATTGGCTATATTGCCACCAAGCAAAATTGTAAAGGAATATTTAAAAGATTCATTTATATTATACAAACCAAAAGATATAGTAGCTGGCGACTTTTACTGGATGGAGCATAAAGATGGAAAGATACTATTTGCTGCAGCTGATTGCACGGGGCATGGTGTGCCGGGAGCTATGGTAAGTGTGGTTTGCAACAATGGTCTTAATCGTTCAGTTAGGGAACATGGATTGATAGAACCTGGAAAAATACTCGATAAAACCAGAGAAATTGTAATACAAGAATTTGAAAAGAGCGAAGAAGAAGTGAAAGATGGAATGGATATAGCATTATGTTCACTCGAAGGAAACAGGCTTCAATATGCAGGAGCGCATAACCCGCTTTGGATAGTAAGAAATGGTGAGATACTGGAAATCAAAGCAGACAGACAACCTATAGGGAAATCGAGATTAACAGAACCATTTACAACGCATACAGTAAACCTACAAAAAGCCGATAGTATTTACATATTTTCCGACGGGTATGTAGACCAGTTTGGTGGAGAAAAAGGAAAAAAGTTTAAATCTATGGCATTTAAAGAATTACTGATTAGTATTCAGAATCGACCAATGGAAGAACAAAGAATATTAATTGATGAAACATTTGAAAACTGGAAAGGAAAACTTGAGCAGATTGACGATGTGGTAGTAATGGGTGTTAAAATATAAAATAGGTTTTTTATAATTGGTAAAAGAAAATTAAAGGAAAAATGCAGGAAATCCCGAACTAGAATTGTTTGCGTAGTGCAGCGAAGCATTACAAATTCTTCATCGGGATTGATGATGTTTGTATCATAGGCGTTAGAATATGATACAAAGTTTACCCTGAGCTTGTCGAAGGGTGTAATTGGGGTAAGAATTTAAAAATAATAACAATGAAAAAAACGAATAAAGTGCAGGAACAACTTAATTCTGAAACAATAACCAAGCTCCCTCTCTTTTGGAGAGAGCCTGTCCCGAGAGGAACGAAACGGGAGCTGGGGTGAGGCTTTTTCTTAATCTGTTAAATTATTAATAACAAACACGAAATTGTTATTGAATTTGTTAGATAAAATAGTTGTACAATTTAAAATATAATTATAATTTTGTATGTCTATTTTATTTTAACTAAAACTTAAAACTTATGAAAAAATTATTTACAATTACTTTGCTTATTACCACTTTCTTTGTTGCTAATGCACAATGGGCACAATTAACTGATGTCATGTTAGAGGGAGGGCGACTGGAAAACTTTGAACAGCATGGTGCAAATTTATTTATAGCTGCTGAAGGAGGCATTTATATTTCAACCAACAATGGTGTATCGTGGTCATTATCTATGAACGGTTATAATCAGCACGGCACATATGTCGAAGCAATTTGTTCTCATTCTGCGGGTTTGTTTTGCTCTGGTTCAGGTTTGTTTTTTAGTACCACCGGGACAAGCTGGATGGAATTAAATCCTGTTGGTTTTCCTGCTAATTCGCATATTGAAGATTTTCAGGAGGCAAACGATATATTATATGCTATAGTTGTTGATGAAAGTAACCAAGATGTTTATTTATATTATTCATCAAATGGAATAAACTGGACTCAGGGAGCATACGTAGGGAATCAAGCAATGTATTTTAATTGTGAACTTTTTAATTTTCATGATACAAGGCAGTATTTACAAATAGATACTACTTTGTTATATACTACTGATGGAATAAGCCTTGATACAATTAATTTCACAGGTATTACTCCACCTGAACATGACTTTGATTATTCGTTTTGTGGTGAGCCAAATGGTAATTACTTGTATTATAATGATGAGGATAACATTACTGTTCATCGTTACAACACCACAACAGAAATATGGGAAGATATAACCGGCGGTTTGCCTGTTGGCGCTATGATGATGATAGGCATGAGTTCTGGAGACAATGCTGTATTCATTACAGTATTAACAGCTACTCCTACTCTTGAATTAAATCTTTACAGGTCTGTTAATAATGGAACAACTTGGAGTTTAATATCTACTCCGGGTTTAGGTTCATTACCTTGGTTAGAAGAATTATTACAGATAGGAGCAAATGAATATATTGCACAGAATCCATTAGAAGATGTTTATTATTCAGACGATAATGGAACAACATGGACAAAATCTCAATCGGGTTATCTTGCAAGCAGACATTCAAGCTTAATTGAAATAAATAACAGCTTAATATCATTTAAAGATCAACAAGGAGTAATAAGGTCTGATAATAATGGTGTAACATGGTCATATTCAAATGGAGGTCTTAATGCTTTTTTACCAGGTTTGGTTTTTGTAAATGATATATATAAATTCGGCAATAGTCTTTATATTTCATCTCAGGATGACCCAATGGCAGAGAATTATAACCTTTATAAGTCAACTGATAATGGATTGAACTGGACAATTCTTGGAACTGAGCCCGATTCAACAGATATTATATTTTGCGGACAAAATGCCGATGGCTTTATAATAAAGTTGTATAGCGAAGAAGAAGATAATTATACATATCAGCTTACATTGGATGATGGTGGTACATGGACAAATATTAGTGCACCAATTGATGCACTTAATCTTGAGCAGAATTATGGATTTTATGGATCGTCATCCAATTGGTATCTGTTTGGTGTTGACGGTAGCTGGAATAATGAGGCATATATGTCCACAAACAATGGCGTTAGCTGGACAGATATTTCTACAGGACTTGATAATGGTGATTTTCAAGTATTATTTGAAAATTGGGGTGATTATCAGGCTAGAATTCCAATTGATTTTAACGCTTCAGACCAAGCAATTGTAGCTATGAACAGGTGGGATATGTATCCGGATAACCAACAATTTTACAAATTTAACGGAACTTCATGGGATTTTATCACTTCAACAGGACTTGATTCTGAAATGTATACAGGAACAGTTTTAAAAAATTATAGTGGAGATTGGTATTTTGCAACTAACGAGGGTGTTTTTGTTAGTGTGGATGAATGTGCAACATGGCAGCAAGTACATTCAAATCATATTGACCTGTTAGCAGGTATTGAAAAATATACTATACAGAAAATAAATGACCTGATGTTTTTAGGAACTCAAAATAACGGAATTTGGATGACAGACCTTTCGTTAGATATTGATAAAGTTTTTGCAAATTCGAATGCTATTGTTTATCCAAATCCTGCCAATGATATACTTTATATTAAAAATGCCGAAAATGCACATGTTAGAGTACTTGACATATCAGGTAGAGAAATAATGAATTTAGAGAATGTTAATGAAACTATTGATGTGTCGGGCATTTCTGAAGGTATCTATATTATTAGTATAGAACAGAACAATAAAATCAAAAATACTAAGATAATAATACAGTAATAATCATCGCTTAGCATTTTTAACAAGATATTTTTGCAGTCAGGGTTCGACTTTAAGTCAAACCCTGACCGCAAAATATAGCATACATTACTGACTTGATCAGGAATCCGGTTATTAAAGGTTGGATACCCGTTTTCACGGGTATGAAAACATTCCTGTTACATTCTCAACCACTTTGCAGTTGGGATAAGTTCTTAATAATTCTTTTTGTGCTAAAGCTCATTTAATTTTACACTTTAACCCCCGACCTAAAGGTCGGGGCAACTGATAAGCAGAGTCCGCTTAATTACACAAAGCGGAAATAAAAAAAGCCCGAAGAATATCCCCGGACTTTTAATCAACAGAACAAAATAGACACCACAACGCACACATATATTTTTGCAGTCATTAATAATTAATCATTAACCATTAACAATTATTTTATCTCTTCCTGATTTATACCATAATGATTTACACCAACAGAATAACTTGCAATTTTTTCTGTTGAAGTATTATAAACAATAAGATACAGATTTTCTTCAGCACCAAGTTCACCACAGTTAACAATTGCCATTCTTTCGGATTGTACTGTTACGGTTGTACCCGGAACATTGTCGCTTGGCAATTTTGTGGTATAAACCTCAATTGCAGTATCACCCAAATTATTAATAACAAGCTCGGTATTGCTGTTAAATTTGCCTGTAAGGGCATCAACAGTAATTTTGCTTTCGGGCTCAATTGTGCCTTCGGCTACAATAATTGGCTCATCGTCTTTAATAATTTCTTTGTTGGTAATATATTGCAACTCAAAAAATCTTTGAATTTCATCGGGGTCTGTACAAAAATGACTCATTAACTTGCCTAAATTCTCGTACATAATATTGGCAATATTAACACGGCATTTTTCAAGCACCGATGAAGTTCTTTTTACCTCACCCTCATAAGCCTGTTGTTTATCGCGGGTTTTGTTAATCAAATTATAAAACGCTTCAATATCTTCACTTACTTTTTTCAATTCATCGTGTTTGCCTACACTCAAAAACAAACGATACAGGCGTGTAATACGCACATCGTAAGGTCCTTTTTGAAAAGCTGTTCTTCCACCGGGGAATATTTCAATATACTCGGGTGTTTTTTCAATAAACACAGCCTGTATATCGGCATCCCATTTAGGCATTTTTTTATTTATTAACTCATCAAAACTATTGGCAAGCCTTACTGTTTGGGCTTTATACATTCCTTTAGCCTCAAACCAAAGGGCATAATCTTTATTATACCCTTCTCTAAGTGGATTAAACTTATCGTGCATTTCAACAAACAAAACCTCGCCTGTTTGTGCTTCGGCAGCAAGTTTGCTGTTATGGTCGGCTGAAAGAAGGTTCATTAATTTAAAACTATTTCCGGTAGCATTATCAAACTGGTTGTATGAATAATGCCATCTAAATTCACTTTTACTCATGATTTCTATATTTTATTATTTAAAATATACAATGTACCGCTTTGATACAAGAAGAGTGGTTTAAGTTTTGAGTTGTTTAAGAAGATACAAGTTGTTTAAGTGTTAAAAATAATTCTGCAGAATTAAACTTAAACAACACTACTATTAAAACTCTAAGTAGCCGGTTTTATTGTGTGATAAGTAAAAATAATTGTAAAAACATTAGATTAATTATTTAAGCAACTAATAATGAGAGAGAAAAACCCAAGCTTTTTATTAATGTTTTTATACTTATTAGTGCAAACAGGCTGCTTTTAGCATTAATAATTGTCTTTCCTGCATACAATCCGAACGTAGACATTAACGTTCGGAAGCTTCCCAGGCATAATCCGAACGTAAGGATTGACGTTCGGAAGCTTCCCAGGCATAATCCGAACGTAAGGATTGACGTTCGGAAGCTTCCCAGGCACAATCCGAACGTAAGGATTAACGTTCGGAAGCTTCCCTGGCACAATCTGAACGTAAGGATTGACATCAGGAAGCCTCTTAATTATGGTTTGGGGGAAGGTATTTAGCTAAATAATTCAATTTTTCAACATTTTATAAGCTAAACCAAAAAAAATTACTATTTTTACAAAAAGATAAAGCTATAGGTTATGAAAACAATTTCTTCTTTATTTATTCTAATCTTATTACTTAGTATAACAAATCTTACTAATGCCCAATGGACACAAATAGGGCAGGATATTGATGGTGAAGCTGCTGATGATAGATCTGGTGTTTCAGTAAGTTTAAGTTCAGATGGTTCAATAGTTGCTATTGGTGCTATAAATAATGACGGAAATGGTACTGACGCAGGTCATGTAAGGGTATATGAAAATATTGGAGGAAACTGGTTACAATTAGGAAATGATATTGATGGCGAAGCGCCATATGATGAGTCAGGTGTGTCAGTTAGTTTAAGTTCAGATGGTTCAATTGTAGCTATAGGTGCTTACCTTAATGACGGAAACGATACAACCAATACTTATAGAGGTCATGTAAGAGTGTATGAATATAGTGGTGGAAGCTGGATACAAATGGGTAGCGATATAGATGGTGAAGCTCCAAATGATTTCTCCGGTTGGTCAGTAAGTCTAAGTTCAGATGGTTCAATAATTGCTATTGGTGCATATGTTAATGACGGAAATGGAATTTCTTCAGGTCATACAAGAGTTTATGAATATGGTGGAAGTAATTGGCTACAAATTGGCAATGATATTGATGGTGAAGCCACACTTGATAGATCTGGTATTTCAGTAAATTTAAGTTCTGATGGCTCTATTGTAGCAATTGGTGCATTTTATAATGATGGAAATGGCACTGATGCAGGACATGTAAGAGTATTTCAGAATATAAGTGGAAATTGGATTCAAATGGGTAGCGATATAGATGGAGAAGCTCCAAGTGATTTGTCAGGTATTTCAGTGAGTTTAAATTCAGATGGTTCTATTGTGGCTATTGGAGCTTATAATAATGATGGAAATGGGAATGATGCAGGTCATGTAAGAGTATTTGAGTATAGTGGAGGAAACTGGATGCAAATAGGAAATGATATAGATGGTGAAGCGTCTGGTGATTGGTCTAGTTATTCAATATGTTTAAATTCAGATGGGAGTATAGTCGCAATTGGTGCTCCTCTTAATAATGGAAATGGTACAGACGCAGGTCATGTAAGAGTCTATGAAAATATTAGTGGTAACTGGACTCAAAAAGGAAATGATATTGATGGTGAGTTTGCAAATGATGTATCAGGCAATTCTGTAAGTTTAAGTTCAGATGGTTTAATTGTTGCTTCAGGAGCACACTTTAATTATGGGACGGGACCTGCTTCAGGTCATGTAAGGGTTTTTTGGTTAGATACGACTTTAATAAATATTACACTTATTCAAAACGGTGATACATTAATAGTAAATTTAGTTGGAGCAATATATCAATGGGTAAATTGTGATAGTTCTTTTGCTCCAATTAATGGTGAAACGAACCAGTCGTTTATAGCACCTATTAGTGGAAACTACGCAGTAATAGTAACATATAATGGTTGTACAGATACATCATCTTGTTATTATGTAGATGTAGTAAGTATTAATGAAAATACAATAAATACAGAAGTTTCTATTTACCCCAATCCCACAACAGGAGAAATAACAGTACAAGCAGATGGTATGGAGAGAATTGAGATTTTGGATTTTACAGGAAAATACCTGACAGGTTTTGAAAACCTGTCAGGTTTAAAAGAACTTGATCTTGGCAAACATGCAAAAGGCATATACATTATAAAAGTTACAACAGAGAAAGGTGTTGCTGTTGGGAAAGTTGTTTTGGAGTAATTAATTTAAAAACTAAGAAAATGAAAAACTTTACAATTAACACAGTAATTTTATTAGCATTATTATTTGGCATAACAAACCTTACTAATGCTCAATGCAGTTATGACAACACCTTAAATGCAACTTGGGCAGCTCCTGCAACAATAGGAGATTCGGTTTATACCAATTGTATTTTTGGTGGTGAGTTTATTAGACTAACAGGAATACTTGCCGGTGAATCATATAGAGTTTCTACTTGTGATGGTTCTGGTTTTACTTCTCAAATTACAATATATCCTGAAGGTGGCGGAAACTATATTGACTATAACTATTATGGATGTGGTTCACAGTCAGAAATATTGTTTATACCAACAAGTAGTGGTAATTATGATATTCTTATAGATGAATATTATTGTGAACCTGATAACTCAATATGTATGTATTTAGTTGTTGAAAAAATACCTTGCCCGGAAGTAGATGCAAGTTTTAATATATCTCCAAATCCTGTTTGTCCAAACGATGAAGTTGATTTCAATGCATGGGGGGATGTTGTATCTTGTATATGGAATTTTGGTGATGGTAGTCCTAATTTCAATGAGCAATATGCTGACCATTTTTATACATCAACAGGCAGTTATCCTGTATGGGTACAAATGACTAATGGCTGTGGTAATGACACCATTTTATACGATACTGTTTATGTTAATAATAATTTGCCGGTGTCAAACACATATTACAATATATCCGCTAATCCTGTTTGCCCAAATACAATGATCGAATTCTATACTTCAGGAGATGCAGCCTCTTATATATGGAGTCTTGGCGATGGTAGTCCTAATTCCAATGAGCAATATCTTTATCATTCTTATACTTCTGCAGGTAATTATCCTATAACTTTAACATTAACTAATGGCTGTGGTAATGATACTATTTTATATGATACAGTTCAGGTAGTTAGTAATTTGCCTGTTTCATATGCAAGTTTTAACATATCTCCTAATCCTGTTTGTCCAAATACTAATGTTCATTTCGAAGTTTGGGGAGATGCTGCTGTCTCTTATATATTGAGTTTTGGCGATGGTAGTCCTAATTCCAATGATCAATATTTTAATCATTCATATACTTCTGCAGGAAACTATCCTGTATGGGTACAGATGACTAATGGCTGTGGTAATGACACTATTTTATATGATACTGTTTACGTTGATAATAATTTACCTGTTACAAATGCATCTTTTGATATATCTCCTAATCCTGTTTGCTCTGGTGATGAAGTTAGTTTTCAGGCTTGGGGAGATTATGGCACATATATATGGAACTTTGGAGATGGTAGTCCCAATTCCAATTATTCCTATGCCGACCATGTGTATTCTTCTGCTGGAACTTACCCGATAACCCTAACAATAACTAATACTTGTGGTAATGATACTATTTTATATGATACTGTTTATGTTGAAAATAATGTATCTATAACAAATGCAGATTTTAGTATAAATCCAAATCCTGTTTGCCCTGATGATGAAGTTCGTTTTCATGCCTGGGGATATGCAAATTCTTTTGTTTGGGATTTTGGAGACGGAAGCCCTAATATTGATGATGACTATATCTATCATTCATATTCTTCGGCAGGAACATATCCAATAACTTTAACATTAACAAATGGCTGTGGCAATGATACTACTCTATATGATACCGTTAATGTAGCAGATAATTTACCTGTTTCAAATGCAGGTTTTAACATACATAATAATACTGTTTGTCCTAATGATGAAGTTTATTTTGATGTTTGGGGAGATGCAAATTCTTTTGTTTGGGATTTTGGAGACGGAAGCCCTAATATAGATGATGATTATACCACTCATTCATATGCTTCTGCCGGGACTTATCCAATAACTGTAACAATAACCAATGGTTGCGGAAATAACATAACTTTAAATGGAACAGTATATGTGGTAAATGATTTGCCTATTACAGATGCAAACATACATACTTCGTTCGATACTGTTTGTCCCGGCGATATGGTTTATTTCAATACCTGGGGGGAAGATGCAAGTTCCTTTGTATGGACCTTTGGAGACGGCAGTCCCAATTCCAATGATTCCTATACAGAGCATATATATACTTCTGTAGGGGCATATCCAATATCTTTAACATTATCCAATGGTTGCGGTAATGATACTATTTTATATGATACTATTTATGTTGATAATAATGTATTTCCCGATCCAAATAATTATGATTATGGAGTTGTGCCTGAAGAAGCCTGTCCGGGAGACACACTCTTATTTATAGTGGAGCCACATGGATACTCTTATTTATGGGACTTTGGAGATGGAAATTCAACTACCCAAACTACAGAATTTGATGATGACGGTTATATCATTGACATTGCCAAACATGCATATTCAAATATCG
This sequence comes from uncultured Bacteroidales bacterium, assembly GCA_964435855.1. GTDB lineage: Bacteria > Bacteroidota > Bacteroidia > Bacteroidales > CAYTAU01 > CAYTAU01. The sequence goes on from CAYTAU010000015.1 coordinate 28,831, forward strand.
GAAATTACACAGTTAGCTTTACCCTAACAAACGGATGTGGGAATAGTTTTACCGATTCTTTTTATGTTTATATTAGTAATGGTATTTCTGTTGATGGAGATTTTTGGTGGTATGAAGATAATCCAATTGCAGGTCAAAGCATCGAATTTTTTGCACTTGGGGGTTCATCTTATGAGTGGGATTTTGGTGATGGCTCAGCTGTTGTAACAACATATTCAACACTTGTTCCTTTTAATCATATTTATTCAACAGAGGGTACTTATACTATAAGTGTTATAATTACCAATTCATGTGGAGATTCTGAAACTTATTCCGAAGATATTACTATTGGTTCTGTTGGAATAGAAGAAGATGTATTATCAGATAGTAATTTATTTAAAATTTATCCAAACCCCACAACAGGCAAAATAACAATAGAAGCCGAGGATATAAATAGGATAGAAGCAATGAATATACAAGGCGAGCTTGTATTAAGTCAAAAGACAAATTTATCTGCCGATAGGCATGAAGACAAAAATCAAAAGTATGAGCTTGATTTAAGCAAAGAGGCAAAAGGCATCTACATAATAAAAGTAACAACCAACAAAGGTGTTTCGGTTGGGAAAGTGGTACTGGAGTAATATTTAGTAATGCAATGAAACAACATTAATTAATTGTTGTGTCATCAATCTTTCAAAACTAAACCAACAACTCATAAGCCAAAAATAAATTGTTTTAAAACATTCAAGAAAAATAAAATTTCATATAATATTTAGCTTAATTTTGTAGCTAAATTTAAAATATTAATCATGGGAATGACAATTATTGAAAAAATACTGGCTAATCACTCAAAATACGATGTGGTAAAGCCCGGAGAAAATATTGATATTACAATTGATGCTCGTGTAGCAAGAGATTTTGGGGGTGCAAATGTTATTAAAAACCTTCAGGATAATGGTCTTGGGATTGATGACATTTCAAAAACATTTTTTACTTTTGATTGTAATCCAACAGGTTCAGATCAAAAGTATGCGGTTAATCAGCATATATGTCGTTTGTATGCAAGAAAAAAGGGTTTTAAAATTTATGATATTAATGCAGGAATAGGAACGCATCTTGCCATTGATAACGGCTTTACATGGCCGGGTGGTACGTTTGTCTCAACAGATTCTCATGCAAACATTATGGGAGCAATTGGTGCTTTTGGACAAGGAATGGGAGATAAAGATATTGCTGCAACATTTGCCAAAGGTTCAATTTGGTTTAAAGTACCAAAATCTGCAAAACTAAGTTTTACAGGAAAACGACCCGAAAATGTTTCTGCTAAAGATATTGTTCTGAACCTACTTGCAAAGTATGGAGCAAATACATTGCTTGGATATTCTGTAGAATTATACGGCGATACCATAGAAGCTTTAACACTAGATGAAAGAATTACAGTTTCTTCAATGGCTACTGAAATGGGTGCAATAATTTTATTAATATCACCAAGTGATGAAATTATAAAAAATAGTGAAAAAGCTACAGGAAAGAAAATAGAAAAAATAATTGCAGATAATGATGCTGTTTATGAATTGAATGAAACTATTGATATTTCAAAGTTTGTTCCAATGGCATCACGTCCTGGTAAACCACACGATAGTGTTGATATTAATTTGGTGAAAAAAACAAAAATAGATTCAGGATTTATAGGTAGTTGTACCAATGGAAGAATTGAAGATATGCGTGCTGCTGCCAAAGTTCTTAAAGGGCGAGAAATTGCTCCCGGCGTTGTGTTAAAGATCGTTCCTGCAACCGATGAAATTTGGCAACAATGTCTTGAAGAAGGTATAATTAAAATTTTTAAATCTGCCGGAGCATTGGTTTCAAATGCAGGATGTGCAGGATGCGCAGCAGGTCAGGTTGGTCAGAACGGACCGGGCGAAATAACAATAAGCACAGGAAACAGAAATTTTCCGGGTAAACAAGGAAAAGGAGATGTTTATATTTCATCACCGGCCAATACTGCTGCCTCTGCTGTAGCAGGATATATTACAACAAAAGATGATATCCCAAACGAACCTGCTTTGTTTGATATTGGTGAAAAAATGGAACGAATAGAAAAAGCCAAAGAACAAGCAAAACAAATTGAGGAAAAGCCAACCATAGTTGAAGGTCGTGTTTGGTATATTAAAGAAGATGATATTGATACAGATATGATTTTCCATAATCGCTATCTTTCAATTACCGATATTAATGAAATGGGACAGTACGCTTTTGATAATCTTAAAGGATATGAAGATTTTGCAAAAAAAGCAAAACCATCAGATATTATAATTACACACAAGAATTTTGGTGCAGGCAGTTCGCGTCAGCAAGCAGTTGATTGTTTCGCAGCATTGGGAGTTCATTGTATTATTGCAAAATCGTTTGGTGCAATCTATGAAAGAAATGCAATTAATGCAGCATTTCCTATTATCACATATTCTGATATTGATGAATTAGATATTGTAGATGGAGATAAAATAAGAGTAAATTATGAAACAGGTGAAATAACTAATTTGAAAAATAATAAAACAATTAAGGCAAATCCTTTTTCTGATGTGCAAATGGAAATTTTCCATAACGGAGGACTTTTTTAATTGTTAATGGATAATTATTAATTATCAATGAAATGAAACCATATATTGGCTCGAATTATTAAATGAAATAGAATATTTAACTAAGGATCAATTTAAAAGTCTTAATACATATGCTATTGCAATCATCAAACTTCTTGCAAGTATCATTAAAGCTATTAAGAAAACTAATTAATCATTAACAATTAATCATTATGGGAAGGACATTTGTTGAAAAAATATTAAATGCTAATGCAGGTGCAATTGTGTTTAAAAAACCGGATATTGTGCTTACACATGATAATACGGCAAGTATAAAAAAGACTTTCGAGAAAATGGGTGGTGAAAAAATTGCAGACCCAAATCAGATGTTGATTGTACTTGACCATAATGCTCCACCTACAAATGCAAAAATTGCTACACAATATCAGGAAATAAGAAATATTGTAAAGGAACAAGGAATAGAGAATTTTTATGATATTGGTAAAGGTATTTGTCATCAGATAATGTCATATCATGCTAAACCAAAAATGATAATTGTTGGTAGTGATAGTCATACATGTACTGCAGGGGCTTTCAATGCTTTGTCTGTAGGAATTGACAGAACAGAATCTGCCGGGATATGGAAACGTGGTGAAACATGGTTTTTGGTTCCCGAATCTATCAAGGTAACATTAACAGGAAAACTTAATCAGGGTGTTTATGCAAAAGATATTTCTTTATGGATAATTGGTATGATTGGTTCTGATGGAGCAAATTATATGAGTATTGAATATCATGGAGATGGTGTGAAAACATTGGGTATATCAGAACGTATGACACTTGCTAATCTGGCATCGGAGATGGGAGCAAAAAATGCTGTTTTCCCTGCCGATAAGGTTTTGGCAGAGTTTTATGGAAAAGATAATATTGAAGGTATTTGGGCAGATAAAGATGCAAAATATTTTAAAGAAATTGAAATTGACTTAAGTCAGATCGTGCCATTGGTTGCAGCACCACATCATGTTGATAATGTAAAAACAGTTTCAGAAGTGCAGGGTGTTGAATTACAAGAAGGTATAATTGGAACGTGCACAAACGGACGTTACGATGATATTAAAATTGCTGCCGAAATACTAAAAGGCAAAACTGTAAAAGAAGACTTTCAGTTGTTGGTAATTCCCGCATCGCAGAAAATATATCTTCAGTTGTTGAAAGAAGGTTATATTGAATCATTAATGGAATCGGGGGCAATAATACTTTCAACTTCTTGCGGACCATGTTTGGGTACAGGGCAAGGAATTCCTGCTGATGGATATAATGTTATTTCAACTGCTAACAGAAATTTTTTGGGCAGAATGGGAAATAAAGAATCAAGCATTTATCTTGCATCACCTGCTACGGTTGCACATTCGGCAATTGCAGGTAAGATTACCGACCCGCGTGGTATTACAGCAAACGATAAGTTCCCGTATAAGAAAGACCAAAGCTCTACTTTGGTGATAAAAGACGATGATAACAGAAGAATTGAGGGAGTATGGAATTATAGCGATATCGATAATTTAAATACTGACCAAATGTTTGCAGGAAACTTAACATACAATGTGTTAAGTTCCGATGCAGAAGCAATTATGCCACACCTGTTTGTCGATTTTGATAAGAACTTTAAAGACAATGTGAAACATGGCGATATACTAATTGCCGGTGATAATTTTGGTTGTGGCAGTTCTCGTGAGCATCCTGCAGTAGGTATCGCACATGCAGGAGTGAAAGCCGTTATTGTAAAATCGGTAAACAGAATTTTTTATCGTTCTTCAATAAATCAGGGTTTGTTACTTATAGTAAACCGGGAAATTGTAGAAAATTACAATGCCGGTGATAAAGTTGACGTTGATTTTAGCGGTGGTATTATAAAAATTAATGATAAAGAATTCAAGTTTGAAGCACTACCTGAAAAACTTATGCAGATCATTGAAAAGAAAGGTCTTGTAAATTGGATGAAGTCTGAATAGTAAATATTAAATCTAAAACTACAATTATGAAAAAGATTTTTACACTTTCACTTATTTTATCAAGTTATTTTATTGCATTTTCAATAAATGCACCAAGTTTAGTATCTCCTAGTAATGGAGCAAGTAATCAAGATATATTTTTAAATTTAGACTGGACAACTGTAACCGGGAATAGTGGCTATATATGTCAAATAGATACTTCGCCAAATTTCAATTCTTTATTATTTTTTCAAAGTAACACAACTAATTCAAATGTTAATACTCAAACATTACTTTTTGGAGTCACTTATTATTGGAGAGTATGTACAAAAAGCACGGTAGATACATCGACATGGACATCTGCATGGCATTTTACAACTAAGAATACTGTTATCAATGTTTCTCCTAGCAATGGTGCTGTAAGTCAAGAAATATTTGTAAATTTAGACTGGACTGGTATTACAGGAAATAATGGTTATATGTACCAATTAGACACTACGCCAAATTTTAACTCTCCACTGTTTTTACAAGGGAACTCTTCTGTAAATTCATCAAATGTGAATTCCCCAACTTTATATTTTGGAACTACATATTACTGGCGAGCCTGTGCAAAAAGTTCTGTTGATACTTCTGAATGGTCTACTATATCACATTTCACAACAAAAAGTACAGTAATAAATTTGTCACCAAGTAATGGGGCAACAGACAGAGATCTGCTGTTAACATTAGATTGGTCAGGTGTAACCGGTAACGATGGATATATGTATCAAATAGATACTACTCCAAATTTTAACTCTCCACTATTTTTACAAAATAGTACAGCTGTTAGTAGTTCAAGTACGAGTGTTTCAAATTTATATTTTGGGACAACATATTACTGGCGTGCATGCTCGAAAAGTGTTAACGACACATCGGAGTGGTCTTCTACATGGAGTTTTACTACGAAAAATGCAGTTACTAATGTTAGTCCAAGCAATGGAGCCATAAACCAAGATGTTCTCATTAATATAGACTGGACTAGTATATCTGGGAATAATGGATACATGTATCAAATAGATACAACGCCAAATTTTAATTCTCCACTATTTATTCAAAATAATACGGCAGTCAGTAGCTCACAGGCAAGTGTTTCAAATTTATATTTTGGAACAACTTATTACTGGCGTGCATGTGCAAAAAGTGTTAACGATACTTCAGATTGGTCAACAACAACAAGTTTTACAACAAAGAATACTGTTATAAATCTAAGCCCAAGCAATGGTGCTACTAATCAAGCTATTCTTCTATATGTCGACTGGTCGGGTGTTACTGGAAATGATGGTTATATGTATCAATTAGATACAGTATCCGATTTTAGTTCTCCGTTATTTTTTCAAGGAAATACAGTATTAAATACTTCGAATGTTGATATTTCAAATTTATATTTTGGGACAACTTATTTTTGGCGTGCATGTGCGAAAAGTGTTAACGATACATCAGATTGGTCATCAACATGGAGTTTTACTACAATAAGTACTGTTACAAATGTAAGCCCAAGCAATGGTGCTGCAAATATTTCAATTGACCCCAATATAGATTGGACATATGTTACAGGTAATGATGGATATTTATGCGAAATTGACACATCTCCAAATTTCAATTCAGGTTTATATCAAATAGTTGAATCTGTCTATAATGTTTCGGAAGTTGATATTACCGGACTTTTATACGGAACCATGTATTATTGGCGTGCAGCTTGTAAAAATGCTGTTGATACTTCAGATTGGTCTAATACTTGGCATTTTACTACTGCTTATGAATTAACAGAAATTCCAAATCTTGTTAGCCCTATTGATGGAAGTATAGATATCCCTTATACATCAACAGGGTTGGAATGGACATCAATAACAGGAGCAACAATATATCAATATGAATATAGTATTGACAATACTTTTTCTAGTGGAGTTAATAGTGGTTCAACATCATTAATAACAGGAACAATTTCCGGTTTAAACCCAAATACAATTTATTATTGGAGAGTGAGAGGAGGGAATGGATTTGGATTTTCTCCATGGTCTGTTATATGGCAATTTACTACCGAAAGTGTAATACTTACTGAGCCTATATTGGTTTCGCCATTAAACAACTCAACAGGCATAGACTTTAATAGTGTTACTTTAGATTGGAACTCGGTTTTTGGAGCATCTGAATATATTTATGAAATAAGTCCCGATAATACATTTACTACTGGCGTTACAAGCGAAACATTAAGTACTACCGATAAAACTCTAATTGGATTAGCAGATGATACACAGTATTTCTGGAGAGTAAAATCTTCTGATGGGACGCAGGAAAGTGCTTGGTCAACAGAATGGAATTTCACGACTATGATAGATGTTAATATTAACGATATTGAGAATATTAGTTTAAGAATTTACCCAAATCCTTCAACAGGAATATTTACTATTAATGGAAAATATATTAAATCAATTGAAATAACAAATATTAGTGGACAAATGATATATTATTCATCAGATGACTCGAAGTCATCAGATGAATTCAATGTTGATTTAAGAAAAGAACCAAAAGGAATTTATTTTGTAAAAATTATTGAAACAAAAGGCATTACGATTAAGAAAATAGTTCTGCAATAAAATAAAAAATGATTTAACCTTGTTTTCTGACATTTTGGGAAGATTTATAAAGTGTATTTTGCTACAAATACATTTTAAGTTTTATTAACACTTCATATGTTATTTATGTTTTATAGTGTAAGTATATTTTGGTATCTTTACCAAAATTAAAATTGCACAAATGAAATTATTCAAGTTTATTATTCCTTTTATTATTATTGTTTTAAGTTCAGAATCAGTTTCTTCACAAACTTTCGATGAAAATGTTTTTAAATTTAAAAGAGTTTACGATGTAATAAGTACTTATTATGTTGATTCTGTTGATAAAAAAGAGCAGATAGAAAATGCAATTATCGGAATGTTAAAAAAACTGGATCCACATTCAATATACGTTTCAGAAGAAGAAGTAAAAGAAATGAACGAACCATTGCAAGGTAATTTTGAAGGCGTAGGAATTCAATTTAATATTCTCGATGATACATTAATGGTAGTAGCAACTATACCGGGTGGACCATCAGAGAAGCTTGGTATAAAAGCAGGCGACAGGATAATTGAAATTGATACTGTTAACGTGGCGGGAGTAGGATTAAAGAATAGTGATGTAGTTAAAAAATTAAGAGGTAAAAAAGGAACAAAAGTAGAAGTGATCATTAAACGCAAAGGTGTTGAAGAAAATCTTGATTATATTATTACACGTGATAAAATCCCAATTTTTAGTGTTGATGCAACTTATATGATAAATTCTGACGTAGGCTATATAAAACTAAACAGATTTGCTGCTACTACAATGAGAGAATTTGTAAAAGCTGCTGATACATTAAAACTTCAAGGAGCCAAACATCTTGTTCTTGATTTACGTGGAAATGGTGGAGGATATTTGAATACTTCAATTGACCTTGCCGATGAATTTCTGAAAAAAGACAGAATGATAGTTTATACAGAAGGTGTTAAGAGTCCTAGAAAAAACTATAATGCAACTAGTACCGGAAAATTTGAAGAAGGAAGAATCGTTATTTTGGTTGATGAGGGTAGTGCATCGGCAAGCGAAATTGTTTCGGGAGCAGTACAAGATTGGGATAGAGGAGTTATAATTGGTCGTCGCACATTTGGTAAAGGATTAGTGCAACGTCCGTTCAATTTGCCAGATGGTTCTATGATGCGTTTAACCGTTGCAAAGTATTATACACCAACAGGCAGATTGATCCAGAAATCATATGAAAATGGCATTAAAGATTATGCTCGTGATATTATCAACAGATATAATCATGGGGAATTAGCAAATGCAGATAGTATTCATTTTCCTGATTCGTTAAAGTATAATACTCTTAAAAACGAAAGAATAGTGTACGGTGGTGGAGGTATTATGCCCGATATTTTTATTCCATTAGATACTTCTTTTAAAGATAATGATTTTTATAAAAAAATAATTAGAAAAGGCGTTTTAAATAAATATGCTATTGATTATGTGGACAAAAACAGGAATAAGCTTTCAGAAAAATATCCGAATTTTAAAAAGTATAAAAAGGAATTTGTTATTACCGATGAAATGATTAATGAGCTTATTGTTGCTGCAGAAAAAGAAGAAATTGAGAAAAAAGAAGAAGAAATAGAAGAAGCAAAAGAAAATATTTGTAAGGATTTAAAAGCTATAATTGCGAGAAATATTTGGCGACAAAGTGAATTTTATGAGATATATAATGAAGACAGTGAGGCGTATATTAAAGCAATTGAGATAATCACCAATAAAAAGAAATATCAGGAAATATTAAAACAATAAATATTTCATAAATGTCAAAGTACGATTTTAATAATGCTGCCGATACTTATGATAATTGGTATAATACCGATTTTGGTAAAAAAATTGATTTTTTCGAAAAAAGAGTTTTTAAAAAATATCTTGACAAATTTTCTTCTAAAACTATTTTGGAAATTGGTTCAGGTACAGGGCACTGGTCAAAGTTTTTAAGCGATAATGGATTTTTTGTTCTTGGTATAGACATTGCCGATAAACTGATTGAAATTGCAAACAGTAAAAATATTCCTTTTACGACATTTATAAATAGTGATGTACTTTCATTGCCTTATAACAGTGAAACAATTGAAAATGTAGTGGCAGTAACCTCACTTGAATTTGTTGCAGATAAAAATAAGGCATTTGATGAAATATACAGAGTTTTAAAAAAAGATGGTTGTTTGTTAATAGGTGCTATAAATGCATATGGCTCATTAGCATATGAAAGAGAAAATAATTCTGTTTTTGAAAATTGCTCACCATTTGCTAACGCCAGTTTGTATGAAAGATTAAAAGTTATTGGTGAACCTGAAATTGAAGGATGTGCCTTATTTCCTGATGGTAAAAATAATCTAAGTAAAGCCGAAGAAATTGAATTAAATGCAGATCAGGAACAATTAAACAATAAGGGAAATTTTCTTGTTGGATTTGTTAGAAAAAAATAAATATTCATTTGTTTAACAAAATATCTTGACACAAATGCGTAATTAAGAATTTAAAATTTTCAACATTGATTCAAAAATTACTTTTCCATCAATATTGTTAAGATTACTATCTGAAGCACGCTCAGGATGAGGCATCATTCCAAATACATTTTTATTTTCATTGCAAACTCCGGCAATACTTTCAATAGAACCATTAGGATTATTATCCATCGACATATTCCCGTTCTTATCACAATATCTGAAAATTATTTGATTATTTAATCTCATATTGCTTAAAGTATCCTTGTCTGCATAGTATTTGCCTTCGCCATGTGCAATAGGGATTTTCAAGGTTTTTCCGGGAGTGATCATTGATGTTAGAAAAGAATTATTGTTTTCAGCTTTTATATAAATATTTTTACAAATAAATTTTTGATTAGCATTATGTAATAATGCGCCCGGTAATAAACCTGTTTCGCATAAAATTTGAAAACCATTACATACTCCAAAAACATATTTGCCCATATTTGCAAATTCAATTACTTTTTCCATAATAGGAGAGTAGCGGGCAATTGCACCGGAACGTAAATAATCGCCATAAGAAAAACCACCGGGTAAAACTATTGCATCAACATTTTTAATATCTGTGTCTTTATGCCATAAACGAACCACTTTTTGTTCCATTATCTTTTCAATAACATAAATCATATCCTCATCACAATTGGAACCCGGAAAAATTACTACACCAAATTTCATGTTTTAAAAATTAAATTTGTTCAAACTTTAATAAAATCTTATAATTTTACAATTACAAAGATGTAAAAAATATGTCTGATAAATTATTTTTAATATTAGAATTTATTAACTATCAACAAACATTTATTTCGATATTTTAAAATTATATATCTACCTAATGCAGTTTAAATTATTTAAAAATAAATCAAATAGAATTATTACAATTATTGTAATTTTAATTACTACATCTGTTTTATTCTTTCTGCATGAAAATTACATAATGAATGAAGCAAATAGTATTTGTTTGCATAAAAAGATTTTAGGTTTTGATTGCCCCCTTTGTGGGTTAACAAGGTCTGTTTATATGTTTATACATTTAGATTTTAAACAGGCAATTGAATTAAATTTTGTTATTATTCCTTTGTTTGCCCTTTTATTAATTGAAATAATTAGTTTGATTTTTAAAAATAAATATTTAGATGTCGCAAAAATATATATGTTTTATCTAATAATTTCTGCATTTATAATTATATATATATTCAGAATATATATCCATTTTTTCAAATAAAAAAAGGCGACATTGTCGCCTTTTTTGCATTAACCCAATTAATTATGAAAAAAATCCTTTATGTAGTTTTGCCCACTACAATTAGTATTACGCAAATTATTTTTAAAGGTTACATTTAAATGAAAAAAACCCGATTTATCAAATTTTTTTAATTTTTTTAATTTAAAATATTATATTTGTAAATTAAGATATAAACTTATATTTAATGCAGCACTTTAAAAAAATTATACTAGGATTACTTTTAATTTTTTCATTTTCCTTTGCAAAAGCACAAGTTACAGCAAGTTTTTATGTAGTTGGAGATACAACTAGTTGTAATTTTTTAGTTGTAAATTTTGTTAGTACTTCTACAGGAAGTGGTTTGCAATATCATTGGATTTTTGGAAATGGTAATACGAATACAGGCAATCCAACTCCATCAGCAAGTTACTTAACACCGGGAGACTATACTGTTACTTTGATGGTTACTAATGGAACAGATTATGATACTTTAGTAATGACAGATTTAATAACGATTTTTGAAAGGCCTAATTCTGATTTTTCTATAGACCCTTTAGTCGCATGCATAAATTCTTCCGTTGATTTTGAAAGTTTGTCAACAGAAGGAGATGCTTCAATATCAACTTGGTCATGGATTTTTGGCGATGGAAATACTGCAACAGGTACCAATGTTAGTCATACATATACCGTATCAGGAAATTGGTATGTTAGTCATGAAGTTGTTGATAATAATGGATGTCTTGACACCCTCTCTCAAACTGTTGAAGTTGTTGAATTGCCTGATATAAACATTAGTGCTGATATTACAAATTATTGTGCTGTACCGGTAGATATTGAGTTTAATAATATACCATCATGTACAGGATGTACTTATGAATGGGATTTTGGGGACGGAGGAACTTCTTCTGATGAAACTCCTGTACATGAATATACCGATTTGGGTTCATTTGATATAATATTAATAGTTACCGACCCATATGGATGTGTTAGCACTGATACATTCCCTGATTTTATTCAAATAAGTAGTATTACTGCATCCTTTGATATTCCTGACGGTGACACAATTTGTGTTAATGTTCTAACAGAATTTAATAATACCTCAGGTATATATTGTAGCTGGGATTTTGGTGATGGGAATACAATTTCTCATTCTGACAGTTTATCTGATTATAATTCATATTCTTCTTCGGGATTTTATGATATTACTTTAATTGCTGCCCCTGGAGATTTATGTGCTGATACAATTGTACAAACAGTATATGTTGAGGAAGCAACAGCCGATTTTTTTGCAGACCCTCAAACTGCTTGTCAGGTTCCTGCAATTATTGCTTATGATGCAAGTGCATCTTCTTCAAATGTTGTTTCATGGGAGTGGCATTTTGGAGATGGAAGTATTGAAACACTTTCTAATTCATCAACTACTCATACATATAATTCACATGGAAGTTATAATGATACTTTAATTGTAACAACTGCAAATGGCTGTATTGATGTTTTGATAATTCCAAATGATGTGGTTATTGAATTTCCTGATGCTGACTTTGTTGGAACTCCAACAGAAGGCTGTGTTCCACTGCTTGTTGATTTTACTGATAATAGTTTTTCCAATGAGCAAATTACAAATTGGGATTGGACATTTCCGGGAGGTTTTCCTGCGGTATTTAGTGGAGAATTTCCTCCAACTATTACTTTTAACTCGGATGGTGAATTTGATGTTATGCTTGTGATAACTAATGATGAAGGATGTTCTGATACAGCTTATTTTACGATAGAAGTAGGTATTCCTATTACTCCTGATTTTGATATAATTGATACTGCTAAGTGTGCTTCAGATATTATTTCATTTATTAATCTTACAGTTGATTCTGCTTTGGTTGACTCATGGGACTGGACTTTCTCAACTGAATTTGAACCTGAAGATCTGTATCTCTATCATGATGGTGTGTGTAGCGACACCGGTTACTGCCAGATTCAATTAATTACAGAATACAACGGTTGTTACGATACACTAACAGTTGATTCTGCTTTGTATATTTATGGACCAATAGTTGACCATATTACACCTGATTTTAATTGCGATTCACCTTATGTGTTTACTTTTAACGCAGATATTACAGACGCAGAATACTGGGACTGGGATTTTGATGATGGAACAACTATTGATTCGTCTGTAATAAATCCCATTACATATACATATTCTTCAACAGGAACCTATGAAGTTTCAATTACTGCGTACAATGAAATTACCGGTTGTACATTCGATACTGTTACAAATCCACCATTTCTTGTTGCAGATATTCAGGCTGAAATGGATATTGATACATTGGTTTGTGTCGGAACAGCTGATTTTGATGGATCTCCTTCGCAAGATGCTACGCATTATTATTGGGAATTTGGTGATGCTACTAATTCAGGTTGGCTAACTTCCCCAACCACAACTCATCCTTATTCCATTTCAGGATATTATGATATAACTTTAATTGTTCATGATGGTACAATGCATCATTGTGAAGACACTGTTTATGGACAAATATATGTTACTAATATACATGCAGATTTTGTTGTAGATACACTATATGGTTGTGCTCCTTTTGAAGTTTCATTTACTGATTCAAGTATAAGTGATTCTTCATATATAGCCGAATATAATTTTGGAGATGGTACTCCTTCAGTTTTTGTTTATGATACAACACATATATATGAAGATCCCGGTATATATACTGTACAATTAGAAATAACAGATATAAATGGATGTGATGACAACATAGTAATGACAAATCTTATTGCAGTTTATGGAGTAGATGCAGATTTTTATATCAGTGATTCTACACTTTGTACAGGACAATTAGTTCAATTTAATGCAGATACTAATGATGTGTATAATTATTATTGGGATTATGGAAATGGGACAACTTCAACCGACTCAACAATTTTTAATCCTGAAATATTTTATAGTGATACAGGTTTCTTTTCACCGCAACTAATTGTAGAATATGACACACTTGGTTGTAGAGATACTAAAGCTTATGATTCCTTAGTTCATGTGCAAGGTGTAACTGTTAACATAACTCTTTCACCTGATACTTTTCCATGTTTTGTTAGTGCTGTTATTGATACTAGTGTTTTAACGAATAATACCAGTACTAATTATGGACCAATGGAATGGTATTGGACTTTTGGAAACGGGAGTAGTTCTATTTTACAAAATCCAACTTTCAATTATAGTCAACCAGGTCAGTATTATATTAGTCTTGAGGCAACTACTACTTATGGATGTGTAGACAAGGATTCGTTGCCGATAAGACTTGACGGACCCTGGGGTGTTTTACAATTAGATAATGATTCTTTTTGTGTTAATGAAGATATTGTATTTTCATTAATCAATACTATGGATATTGATAGCGTTTATTGGGATTTTGGTGATGGTAATGACACAACTTTTAATTTAGTGAATTTTATTCATTCCTATAATACTGTTGGAAATAAAACTATTAGGGTTTATTTATTTGGTGGAGGTGGATGTAATTATGAATTTGAAGAAACAATTACAATTATTGATGTATATTCAAACTTTAACGTTTATGATACAAGCGGCACATTATCCTTATCAAATTGTGCTCCATTCATTTTGAATTTTGTTCCAGATACAACAGATGCAGATTTATGGGAATGGGATTTTGGTGATGGGCAATCTCATACAGGATATACTCCACCTTCTCATACATTTTACAATACTGATACAGTTGATATTGTTTACCTTGTTCAATTAACAGTTTCCGACTTAACCTTTGGTTGTTTAAATATTTCAAGTCAGAACGTAACTGTTTATGCAGACCCTCAAATTACAATAAGCGAAGACAAATTTATTTGCAGGGGAGAAGAAGTAAGTCTTTATGTTACCGGTGGCAATACTGTATATTGGATACCCGATACTGCTGTACTTAATCCTTATGCATATAATACTTTTATTATACCCGATTCTACAATTACTTTGTATGCTGAGATAACAGATTTTGCACCAAAATTTTGTACCAATAACGACAGTATTACAATAACTGTTCAACAAGAACCTAATGTTGATTATAGTCCCGATACATCAATAATAATTGGAGAAATTATTGATTTATATATAAGTGCAGATCAATCAAATGTGAGTTTTCTGTGGCAAATTGATAATAATACTATTTGTGCAAATTGTTCCGGTTATACTGATATGCCTTTACAAAATACAGAATATACAATAATATATGAAGATAGTGCAGGATGTTTTTCTCCTTATGTTGATATTATGGTAACAGTTATTGAAGAGTATTCAGTAGATCTTCCAATGGCATTCACCCCTAATGGTGATGGCGTAAATGATATTGTTTACGTTAGAGGTTGGGGAATAAAACAACTTATTGAATTTAATGTTTACAACAGGTGGGGACAAAAAATATTCTTTACCGATGATATTAAACAAGGTTGGGATGGAACTTATAATGGTAAAAAACAGAATATAGATACTTATGCATATTACGTAAAAGTGCTTCGTTATAGTAATATAATCGCTGAGAAAAAAGGAACAATAAATCTTATGCGATAACTTAAGTATAAAAAAAGGCTTATTAGCGCACATAAGAAAACACTTTGAAACGTCATTGCGAACGTAGTGAAGCAATCTCAATATTGGTAGTAATTAGTTAGTTATAAATTGCTTCGTTCCTTGTGATGACGAATTTTGTAAGTTTTCTTAATGACACTAATTATAAAAAGTCTGATTAATTCAGGATAAATATTAACTTTGCATCCCTAAATTTAATAAGCGTATTCAAATATATGAAAAATAATAATTTTTTTTATTCTCCACGAAATTTCAAAGACATTAAAATTTGGGAAAATGTTTCAGAAACAGAATGGAATGATCCAATATGGCAAGATAAAAATTCAATAAAAGATGTAGAGCATCTTAACAAGGTTATTAAATTAAATAATTATCAAAAAAGTGAAATAAAACGAGTTATTTCTCAAATGAAAAGCGAAGGTAAAGAGCCTATGCGAATAACTCCATACTATGCATCAATAATGCAATATGATGTGTTTAATCCAAAAATGTATCCCGGCGAAAAAGAAGAAATAAGACTTGATCCTATATTTTTACAAAGTGTTCCTACTCCAGCACATCTATTATTTCCCAATACAGGAGTTGAGGATGCTATGGATGAAGAAAACAGAAGTTATGGCGCAGCATATCAGCGATACCCTAACAGAGTAGCATTATTTGTTGCTGAAAACACTTCATGTGCATCTTTTTGCACACATTGTCAAAGAACAAAATCATTAGACGCAAAAACACAAATAAAACTTGAAAAAATAAATAAAGGTCTTTTCTATATTTCATCAAATAGAAATATTGATGAAGTTCTTGTTACAGGAGGTGATGCATTGCGTATAGGAAAAAAACGACTTGCATACGTTCTTGAAGAACTTGGCAGAATTCCACATATAAGAAGCATCAGAATAGCAACAAGAGTACCAGTGGTAATGCCAATGGGTGTTACTGAAGAATTACTTGATACAATAGCTCAATCTGTAAATAAATATAATGATGGTATAGATAAATATGTGTATTTTATGATTCATGTCAATCACCATCATGAGATTACAGAAGATTTTGCAAAAGCTATAAAAAGAATTCGTTCTCACGGTTACTCTGTTCTAAATCAAACAGTATTGCTAAAACATGTAAATGCATATTTTAAAACTTTATGTGAAACATTCAGACGAATGGCTTGGTCCGGTGTTGAGCCATATTATTTATTGCAATGCCATAAAGAACGAGGTTTAGTACATTTTATAACCCCGATACAAATAGGAAAAATATATATTAAACATTTTCAAGGATGGCTTTCCGGCACATATAAACCATCATTTGCTGCTAACATTGAAGGAGGCGGAGGTAAAGTTCTGCTAATGCCAAGTGGACACGATACAATAAATGTAGGTGCTGATATTGAAGATAATATTTATGATGGTTCTGCGAATGTTACTACTTGGGATGCCAGAAAAATTGAGAACTATGAAGCATTGGGAAGAGCATCAAGAGAAGAGTTTGACAAAGCATTGGAGATTATGGAGAAATTTATTGGTAAAAAGAATTCTTTTTATCCTTGTATAAATATTATTAATGAAAATGGAGAATATGTTGAAACAACTTTTAGGGGTTTTATGCCTCATTTAAGCAATGAAAGAAAAAGTGATTTTCTTGAATATGAAAAACATATTAATAATATGCCAATTACAAATCCTTCTGAAATAGCAGAAGATCTTGATAAAAAATTTGTAAATTCAAAATTTAAAAGTGTCTTCAAAAAAGAATAAACATATTAAATTTAAAAGTGCATTAAGTGTAAATGATGGTATTGAACAACCTCCCTCTGTCAGCAATGATGTTGTTAATAAATTTAAAAAGATAAAAAAGAAACATTTCACAGTTAGTGATTATGTTGATGGAATAAAAAATAAAGACAGAACTATTTTAAGTAAAGCAATTACTCTGATTGAAAGTAATAAAAAAGAACATTTTAAAATTGCTCAGAATATTATTGAAAATTGTTTGCCATTATCAGGTAATTCTATTCGTATTGGTGTAACTGGTGTTCCAGGTGTAGGAAAAAGTACTTTTATTGAATCATTTGGAAAAAAGTTATTACAGCATGGAAAAACTATAGCAGTATTAGCAGTTGACCCTAGTAGTGAACGTTCAAAAGGTAGTATTCTTGGCGATAAAACAAGAATGGAAGAATTATCACTTAAAGATGATGTTTATGTGAGACCTTCACCTTCATCAGGCACATTAGGTGGTGTAGCACGTAAAACAAGAGAAACTATTATTTTATGTGAAGCAGCCGGTTTTGATACAATTATTATTGAAACAGTAGGGGTAGGGCAGTCTGAAACAGTTGTACATTCTATGGTTGATTTTTTTCTATTATTAATGTTAGCGGGTGCCGGAGACGAATTGCAGGGAATAAAGCGAGGAATTATGGAAATGGCTAATATGGTTGTTATTAATAAAGCAGATGGTGATAATGTTGAAAATGCCAATAAAGCAAAAAATGAATTTGAAAGAGCATTGCATTATTTTCCATTACATGATTCAGGTTGCTTGCCCAAAGTTTTAACTTGTTCTTCAATAAATAATAGTGGTATTAATGAGGTTTGTGAGAAAATTCAAAATTATATTAAACATTCCGAGAGTAATTTATTTTTTGATAAAAACAGGAATAAGCAATCAATTTATTGGATGTATGAAACAATAAATGAAAAATTGAAAACGAATTTTTATAACAATTTCTCTGTTAATAAAGAAATTACACTATTAGAGAAATTAGTTCTTGAAAATAAAATTAGTTCATTTGTTGCTGCAAATAAGCTTATTAACAAATATTTTGATTTTAAATAGAAATTTTAATACAATAATAATTTTATATTCTACAGATTTATTTCAAATTACTTATCGTTTTTTACTGAAACACAGCTTATTGGATTTGTTTTTAATTATTCCGATAAAGGCTTTAAAACGTAATATGTTTCAAAAAGGTTTATTTTTTTTAATATTTTTTGACAAAATGCTTGTTTTTGTTTATGAAATGATTAATTTTATGGATTAATGCTATTTTTTTCAATAAATAAGGCAACCAATTTTAAAATTACTCGTCTATGATAAAATGATTAATTTTAAAAATAAACCTTTTATAAATTAACCGATGAATTATGAGAAGATTAAATAAGTTATCAATATTTTTTTTCAGTCTGCTTATTTTAATACTAACATCAGAAATATCATTTTCACAAAATGTAAACGCAATTGAAAAATATCCATTAGATGAATGGACATTATATCAGGAAATATCTGGTGTTGAAATTTATTTTCAAAAAACTGAATGTCACGACATTAAATATGACAAACATGCTGAGTATGTATTAATAAAAATTATTAATACAACAAAGAAAGACTTAAAAGTTCAGTGGAAAAGAGAAATATGGTATAATTATGAATGTTTTAATTGTGAATCAGAAAGTGAAGAATATATTAGTAAGGTGCTTGTTAAAGCAGGAGAAAGTATTGAAGGTAACTGTTCTAAAGAATCTAATAGAAATTTGAATATCTGTTCTAAATTATTAAGATATAATACCAAAAAGTTAACCGATTTTAAAATGACCGGATTAAAAGCACATACTATGGAAAAGTAAAGAAAAACACAGTCTATGAAAAACTAAAGAAAGTTTAATTTATTGCTAAACCAAAAACAAACCATTATGAAAAATAAAGAAGGAATTTTCTACAAAGTAGTTTTTTTTATTGTTCTATTATTATTTAATGTAAGTTTATTTGGACAAGCATATTGGAATATTGTAACAGTTGACCCATTAGAAATTTGCCTTGGCGATTGCGTTGAACCGTATTCAGATGGGGACCAGTCTGTTGTGTTGATGAACAATGATTTTAATAGTCAAACTATTGGAACAGGCTGGGTGTCAAATGCAAATCCTTCGTTTACAAATCCATGTGAAACTGCCGGTGATGGAAACGATGGAACTCCACATTTGTGGATTGGTAGTTCTGCCAGTTTTCCCAGAAATTTAACAACGGTAGCTTATTCTGTTACAGCTCAATGTCAAATATGTTTTGACTTAAGATTTTCAGTACAAGGTACTGGAGGAGCAGGAGGATCTCCATGTGAAGGACCTGACGAAGTTGACGAAGGTGTTTCTCTTCAATGGTCAACTAATGGTGGTACTACATGGACTGATATAATTTATTTTAGCCCCGATGGTTGTTTATATCCATCAAACATATGGGTAGGTCAGGGAACTTCTGTAAGTCAAAATTGTAGTTCTGATTTTATTGTATGGAATAACTATTGTTTTAATGTTCCTGCAGCAGCAACAGGAATGAACACACAATTTCAATGGCATCAGGAACAAGTAACAAGTGCAACTTGTGATCATTGGGGAGTAGATAACGTTGTAATTGATTGTCCTACACCAAATGTGACAATAGAGTGGCACGACAGTTATACAAATACAATATTTTCAACTATTGGTGATCCACCACCTTATTGTCCTACAAACAGCACAACAATAACAGCCACAATAGATGATGGAATAGGTTCTGATGTAGAAACTTTTGATGTTATTGTTTATCAACCACCAACTTTATCTTTTTCAATACAGGCAGATTTTTGTACTGCTGACCCTGTATATCCTTTAACAGGAACTCCTGTTGGAGGTACATTCTCAGGGCCAGGTGTTTCAGGTAATGCCTTTGATCCTGCAGTAGCAGGAGTTGGAACACATACAATTACATATACATGGGATCAATATAATGCTGCAGGGACAACTGTTTTATGTTCATTTACAACAACTCAGAATACAACTGTTCATGCATCACCTACTTCTACTTTTACAACTGTTGATGTATGTATAAATAATAACTCTGATATTATATATACGGGTAATGGTGGTGCAGGTGATACTTATGGATGGAATTTTAATGGAGGAACTATTGTATCGGGTTCAGGTCAGGGACCATATCAGGTTTATTGGACAACCGCTAATACATATACTGTTTCACTAACAGTAACAGACGCTTATGGATGTTCTTCTACTTCAACAATGCCGGTAGTGGTTAGTGACCCGGGTGCAGCCAATGCAGGCACAGGAGGAAGTGAATGTGATTGGGATTTTATTCTTAATGGATCAACTTCTATTGGTGGTTCTTGGACATATACAGGTCCGGGAAATGCAACATTTTCTCCTAATACAACTACACCTACAGCTACAGTTAATGTTGATACTGATGGTACATATATTTTTACTTGGACTGAAGGTACAGCAGGATGTTATACTACGGATAATGTACAAGTAATTTTTTATCAAACTCCTATAGCTAATGCAGGCACTGGAGGAAGTGAATGCGATTTTGATTTTGATTTAAATGCTATTCCAAGTGTTGGAATAGGTACATGGACATATACAGGTCTGGGAAATGCATCGTTTAATCCAAATGCCAATTCGCCAACTGCAACAGTTACTGTTACAGTAGAAGGAACATATACATTTACATGGACAGAGGATAATAATGGATGTATAGATAGTGATGATGTACAGGTTATTTTTTATGAGCAACCTATTGCAAATGCTGGTTCGGGAGGTTCATATTGTAGCGATAATTATACATTTACTGCTGTGGCAAGCGCTGGAACAGGAACATGGACTTATACAGGACCCGGTACTGCCAGTTTTGTGCCAAGTGCAAATACCACTAATGCAACAGTAACGGTTGGTACATGGGGTACATATATATTTACGTGGACAGAAAATAATAATGGATGTGTAGACTCTGATGATGTAACAATTACTTTTAATTATACACCTACTTCAGATTTCATGGTAAATCCGGCAGCAGTATGTATAGGTGATGATGCAAGTATTACATATACTGGCACTGGTTCACCAACTGCAATTTATACTTGGAATTTTGATGGTGGTACAGCAACACCAGGTACAGGACAAGGTCCTCATGCTGTAAACTGGAATTCTTCAGGAACAGCAGATATAACGCTTCAGGTTACTGAAAATGGTTGCACATCACTTATTACTACTCAGCAAGTTGATATTTATCCTACTCCAACATCAGACTTTACAATAACTCAACCTCTTTGTTTTGGTGATGATGCAATCCTTACATATACAGGAACTGCAAATAGTTCTGCAACTTTTAATTGGACTTATGGTGGAGGAAGTGCAACTCCCGGAGGAACTGTTATTGGACCTCAATATGTGAATTATACAACTACAAACATTTATGATTTGAGTTTGCAAGTTATAGAAAATGGATGTGTTTCAACAGTAAACACTTCTCAGGTAATTGTTCAGGAACAATTGTCTAGCAATATAATTGGTACAGACATTTTATGCTTTGGAGAACTAAATGGTGCTGCTGTTTTAACTGTTTCCGGTGGTGTATTGCCATATGCATTTTTGTGGTCAGACCAAAGTGTAAACGAAGATATATCTGATGTGGCTGCTGGTAATTATAATGTTATTATTACTGATGATAATGGATGTACATTAATTGATTATATAATAATTTCTGAGCCTACTCCTATTGTGTTAAACCCACCATTAGATAAAAGTGTTTGTAATGGGCAAAGTGTAACATTAACTGCAAATGCAAGCGGTGGTACGGGTAATCTATATTATGTATGGAATGGAGATACTACAACAACTCCTTCAATTGTTATTTCCCCTACCGTCACTACTGATTATACTTTATTTGTTTTTGATGATAATGGATGTTTTACATCTGTAGAAGTAATTAATGTATTAGTTTCCCCTGCAGTAACATTAGAATTATTTACAAATCAAGATACTGTATGTCCGGGTGACCCTGTTTATATACATGCTAATTATTTGAGTGGAGTTCCGCCTTATTATTTGACATTAGATGATGGCTCTGTAATTTCCACTCCTTTTATTGTAAACCAAACAGAAGAAACGGAATACATAGTTTATGTTACAGATCAATGTGGCTCAGTTGCAGTTGATAGTATTACAATTTATATATATCCTGTTAATATTCCTGAATTTCAGGCATATCCTTCAACAGGATGTACTCCATTGACTGTAGATTTCCATGAAAACAATCCAAACCTTTACGAGTATTATTTATGGAATTTTGGAGATAATGATTTTGATAATTTATCATTTGACGATGACCCTGTACATATTTATGATGATCCCGGTGTTTATGATGTAACTTTAACAGTAACTTCTTACGATGGATGTGAAAGTAAATTAACAATACCGAATATGATAACAGTACATCCTACACCACATGCACAATTTATAGCAGACCCTGAAGTAGCAAGTATTATTAAACCATATATTTATTTTGAGAATTATTCAACTCTTGCCGACCAGTATTTATGGATATTTGGCGATGGGGATTCATCGAGTTTGCTAAATCCTATTCATATTTATCCTATGTATCCGACAGGAACATACAATGTAGCTCTTGTTGCATATACATTGTTTGAATGCACAGATACAGCATATCAGGAAATTATAATACAAGATGAATATACATTTTATGCACCAACAGCATTTTCACCTGATTTTGATGGCATTAATGATTATTTTATAGTAAAAGGAAGTGGTATAGACAAAAGAAATTTTAATATGATGATATATAACAGATGGGGAGAAGTAATTTTTGAGACTGATGATTTATATATGGGATGGGACGGACGAGTTAAAGGAGGCGATATTGCAAAAATTGGAACTTATACATGGCTTGTAACATTTAAAAATCTTCAAGGGATACAGAATCAGGAAGGAGGTGCTGTTACGGTGATAAGATAAGAAATATCTAATCAATTAGGAATATTTCAAGTACCATGTTTGCTTGCATGTTTGCCACAATACCAATTCTTGGTGCAAGAGGTGGCAGTTGCTTGCTAATTTCAGAAATCTGATCTCCACAAATATATATATTACCTGTTTTATGTGTTTTAATAGTATTGCTGTTTCCCCATCCGGTCATACCTGAATCAATTATTATAGGGGTATTGGGCATATTTTCAATAATAGTTTGGGTTAAATATCATTCTGTATATACACTTTTTTCATATATGGTAAAAAATCTTTTGTGCCCCCGTTGTTTTCAATAATATTCAACACATTATTATCATAATTTGCAAAAACAGACCCAAATACGAATTTAATGTTTTTATAATTAAACATATCCTTATTAAGAATATTTGAAGGACCTAAAAGAAACACATCACAATTATTATTAGTGTTGTTTATGATATTTAAAAATGTTTTGTTAAAAATAGTAGTTCCAGATAATACTACTGCATCGGCTTTTTTAACACTCTCAATTTGCTTATTCATACAGGTAAGCAGTGGATGCACTTCAATTTTATCGAATATGGTTAAATTAATATTTTCTTTCTCAAACTTATTTACTAATGAGCGAAAAAAGCCAATCATTATAATATTATTGTATTTTTTAAAGTCTATTTCATCAAAAATGTCAATTTCGTAATTATATTTATTATTATAATTATTGATAGCATTAAAATATGCACATGCAGCTATTCTGTGATTAATATTATTAAAGTCTATTTTAGAAAAATCATCAATTCTAAAATCAATTTTATTGTTAAGGGTAGAGCAAACGCCAATGTTTCCGTTTTTTAATAAAATTGCAAGATATTTTTCACCTATAATAAGCTTTTTAATATCGTTTGCTCTGATATTATTTTTATTGTAAAAATACTGTAATGGTTCAATCATAATGAGTTTAACAGAGTATTAGCGTTTAATAGTTACAACACCATTGTAAGGTTCAATACCATTTTTAAGGTCTAATATATAAACATAACCGGACATTGGTAATTCTTTGCCTTCATATGTTCCATCCCAACGATTATTATCATATTCAAACCCACTTCCCGTAAATTTAAAAACAATATCTCCCCATCGATTAAAAATTTCAATACTAATATCGGGATAATAGTTTAGGTTTGTTATTTGCCAATTGTCGTTATATCCATCACCATTAGGGGTAATAAGTGTTGGTATATTGAAAGGAATATCAATAGTGTAAATACCAATAATTTCACAATTATTAAAATCGTTTACAGTTACCTGATAAGTACCAGAAATTAGTTCATTAATGTTTTCAGTAGTTTCATTATTAGACCACAAATAATTATAAGGGAAAGTCCCGCCATTAGTAGTAAGGTCAATATTGCCAAAGAAATTTGTTATGTAAATAGAATCTGACAATGTTAATAATTCTGGTTGTGTAACAAAAATAGTGTCAGCAGCAGTACAGGCATTATAATCGGTAACAGTTAGAAAATAGTTATTACTTGCAATATTTGTTAAAACAGAACCTGTTTCGCCATCAGCCCATAAATAACTATATGGTTCAATACCTCCCGACACATAACTGTTAACTATTCCATCGCTAAAATCATAACATAATGGCATTGTGTAATCAAGATAAACAACTAATAAATCGGGTTGGTCAACATCAATTTTAGGTATTTGAAAAATGCATCCGTTATCATCGATTATTGTTACAGCGTATGTTCCTACAGGTAATCCTGTAATATATGAGTCAGTAGAACTATTAAACCAATTATAATAATAAGGTGATGTTCCTCCGCTTACATTAAGAAAAATCATTCCTGTAGTATCTCCATAACAAAGAACATCTACAGCAGAATCGGCAACTAAAAGTTGGCTTGGTTCAGTTATATCAATACTGTCAACTGTAACACAATTGTTAGTATCAGTAATTGTAACATAATATAAGCCGGCGATTACACCATTAATATAATCTACAGTATCACCGTTAGACCATAAATAAGTATATGGTGAAGTTCCTCCATAAGCATTTACAAGTGCATCTCCATCGCTGCCATTATAACAACTAATATTAGTATGTTGTAAGGAATCTAAAAGTAAATCAGGTTGTTCAATAGTAATACTGTCTGAAACTACACAAGCGTTTGTATCGTATACAATTAAATAATAAGTGCCTGCTATAAGATCTTGTGTAATATTAGTAGTATCGCCATTTGACCATTGGTATATATATGGAAAAGTTCCACCACTTGCAATTGAAGTAGCATCACCATTATTAAAACCAAAACAAGTTACATTGTTATGTGTTATTAATACTTCAAGTAAAGGAGGTTCAGTAATTACAGCAGTATCTATATATGTACAAAGGTTATTGTCAGTAATTGTGAGGTAAAATGTGCCGGGATATAGATTTGAAATAGTATCATTAGTATTGCTGTTTGACCACAAATACGTGTATGGCATTACTCCACCAGATGGTATTGAAATAGCTGTTCCGTTGCTATCACCAAAACAAGATACATTATGAGTTAATAATGAATCGACTAATGCATTTGGTTGATTAATAAAAATACTATCGGTTTTTGTACAGGCATTATCGTCAGTTAAAGTAACATAAAACCAACCATAAGGCATATTTTGTGCATTTGCAATAGTATCTCCGTTTGACCAATTATAATAGTAAGGTATTGTTCCACCACTATCATAAATCTGTGCTGTTCCCGTGCTATCGCCAAAACATAAAACATCCGTTTGTGAAATAGAATCTATGAAAAGTTCGGTTGGTTCTGTAATTTCTACGCTATCAATTAAAACACAAAGATGATCGTCAACAACAGTTATATAATACATCCCTGCACTTGCGTTTGACAAAGTATCGCTTGTTCCCAAGTCTGACCATAAGTACCCATAAGGTGAAGTTCCTCCTCCAATATTTACAATTGCAGAACCATCACTTCCTCCAAAACAATTAACATTAAAAACATTAAATGTATCTGTTAACTGTAAAGGCTGAAGAACGTAAGCAGTATCAGATGCAGTGCAACCATACATATCAGAAACAATAACATAATAATCACCTGCTATTAAATTTTCTATAGTATCATTATTTGAAGTAGTTGACCATGAAAAATTGTATGGTATTGTACCTCCCGAAACAGAAATATTGGCAGAACCATTACTGTCTCCAAAGCATAAAGCATCTGTAACTGTTAATGTATGATTGAAATAACATGGGCAGATATCATCAATTATTGAATTTGTAGGCATCTCTATTGCTACAACTGTGTTTTCTGTTACTCCTGTATTTGTTAGCAAAACAGGCGCATTTTGAATAAAAGCAGGTGAGTTTACAGTTAGAGTTATATCTACAGAATAGCAATTATATGCAAAGCCAAGTGAATCGGTTCGGACAAAGTAGTTATCGTAGTTTCCGGAGCCAAAACTGTTTGTTTTACCTGCTAACATTAATCCGTTATCAGTAGTAATGCAACCTGCAAGGAAATAATCATTTTGTGTTCCTCCAAATACTTTAGCCCAGTCTAAATTACCATTATTGTCAGTTTTAATTATCATTGCATCAGTAAGTCCATATCCTAGATTATATGCTTGATTTATAACAATAAAACCATTATCATTTGTTTCGTGTATTTCCCATCCACGATCACTACTTGCGCTTCCAAAAGTTTTAGTCCATGATAAATTTCCTACAGAGTTTAATTTAATTAATAAAACATCCCAAGAACCTGCTCCTGCAGAATTTGTTGTACCTGTAATTATATATCCTCCATCAGAAG
>CAYTAU010000016.1:0-54447 GCA_964435855.1 uncultured Bacteroidales bacterium
CCCGGTGAAACCAAAAAAGATTTTGAACAACTAACAAATTTTGTTTCCGATTTTAAATTCGACAGACTGGGTGTTTTTGAATATTCTCATGAGGAAAATACTTTTGCATATAAGCATATTAAAGATAATGTTTCTTCAAAACTAAAAAACGAAAGAGCAAATATTATAATGGAAATTCAACAAAGTATTTCGAAACAACTTAACGAGCAAAAAATTGGAAAAACTTTTAAAACAATAATCGACAGAACGGAAGGTGAATATTTTATTGGCAGAACAGAATTCGATTCTCCCGAAGTTGATAATGAAATACTAATAAAACACACCTCAAACATGCCTTATGGACAAAAGGGCTTGAAAATTGGGAATTTTTATAATGTTAAAATAACCGCTGCCCAGGAATATGACCTTTTTGGGGAGATAAGCAAAAGTCAACTTTAATTCTCTATACTCACAAATTGCCCCCGATACCGAATCCTTTCGTGTAGTATAGAGAATAAATACAAATATATTAAAAACAATATTTATTTTCCTCGATCATTTTATCAGCTAATCTTCTTCTGGCATCTTTAACATTAAACATTGGGGTTATTGTTAATTCATTTATTGCATGTATTAGGTTTTCTTCGCTATTAAAAGAATTAACTGCATCAATTCCTGCTTTATAAGTTTCATTTGAAGCATCGTATAAAAATACATTTAAAATATCTTTTTGGTATTTTACACTTTTTTCTCCATTTATTGATTCTAATTTTTGAACACGCAAAAGTGTCGATTCCAGCATGTATAAATTAATTATCATATCAGAAATATTCATCATTATTTCTTGTTCGGTAGCAAATAATTTTTGCAATTTATTTTGTGCAGATGTTAGGGTTATAATAATTGCTTTTTTAAGATTTTTAACATGATAATTAAGTGCTTCGTAATAATTGCCTGTTTGTTTTTCGTATTTAATATTATTGATATCGGCAATTAATTTTTCACCAATTCCAAACAGATCAAAATCGCCGCGTTTAATAAATTTTAAAAGAGTATCAATAATTACAAGTCTGTTAATTTCATTTGTGCCTTCAAATATTCTATTAATTCTGGAATCTCTGTAGCAACGGTCAACCGGCGATTCTGAAGAGTATCCCATACCTCCAAATATCTGAACGGCTTCATCTGTTATATAGTCTAATGTTTCAGAACCATAAACTTTTAAAATTGCAGCCTCAATTGAATATTTTGAAATAGCATCAATCTCTGCCTGACCTTTATCCATTCCTCTATCAATATTATGTTCAGCAACAGAATTTATATCACCGCTACAACGATAAACTGCAGATTCGGTAGTGTATTGCTTAATTGCCTGTTGTGCCAATTTGAATTTTATAGCACCAAATTCTGAAATAAATTTACCAAATTGTTTTCTTTCATTTGCATAAACAATAGAGTGTTTCATTGTAATTCTGCCACCACCTAATACATTTGCGCCGAGTTTTACTCTTCCTACGTGCAATATGTTTAAAGCAATTCTAAATCCAAGTCCACGTTTTCCAAGCAGGTTTTCTACAGGAACTTTTACATCATTAAAAAATATTTGTCGTGTAGAAGAACCTTTTATCCCCATTTTCTTTTCTTCAGGATTAAGAGAAACGCCTTCCCAATTGCTTTCAATAAGAAATGCGCTAAGCACACGGTCGTTTTCTATTTTTGCAAAAACGGTTAATAGATTTGCAAATCCACCGTTTGTTATCCACATTTTCTGACCATTAATAATATAATGTTTTCCATCGTCTGATAGAACTGCTTTTGTTGTTCCTGCGTTTGCATCCGAACCTGCATTTGGTTCGGTAAGGCAATATGCGGCAGCCATTTCGCCAACTGCTAATTTTGGTAAATATTTTTCTTTTTGTTCATCGTTTCCATAATATAAAAGAGGAAGCGTACCAATTCCTGTATGTGCAGTAAATGCTACTCCAAAACCATGTCCCGACCCAATATAATCGGATACTATCATTGAAGTATTAAAATTTTGCCCAAAACCATCGTATTTTTCAGGAATAGCAACCCCTAAAAGACCTAATTCTCCTGCTTGATTAAGCATGCTTAGCATTAATCCGTCTTCTTGTTCATCAATTCTGTCAAGATTTGGAGAAATTGAAGTTTCGATAAAATCATTACAAGTTTCTTTTATCATTATTTGTTCTTCATCAAATTCTTCTGATATAAAGATATCTTGTGCAGCAATTTCTTTTACTAAAAATTCACCACCTTTTAAAATTGATTTATTTTCCATATTTATAAAAATATTAAAAATTTAAGCCTGCAAATATATAATAATCAATTTGCAAATAAAAATTATTAAAAAAATGTTATAACTTGCTTTTAAACATTAACTTTGTCCTGTTATAAATTTTGACACTATGCTGATTGGTTACTATATTTAACATAGAAACTTATTTTTATATTGATTGATGAATAAAACAAACTTTAAAATAGTTTTTATGGGAACTCCTGATTTTGCAGTTGCGTCCTTAAAAAAATTACATGAAAGTAATTTCAATATTGTAGGAGTAATTACTTCAACAGATAAACCTGCTGGTAGAGGACAAAAAATTCAGGAATCTTCTGTCAAAAGATATGCCATTGAAAATAATATGAATATTCTTCAACCAAAGAATTTAAAATCGGAAGAATTTTTAAAAGATTTGCAATTATTAGAACCTGACCTTATTATTGTTGTTGCATTTAGGATGTTGCCGGATCTTATTTGGCAAATGCCAAAAAATGGAACAATAAATCTTCATGCATCATTATTGCCACAATACAGAGGTGCTGCTCCTATAAATTGGGCTATAATTAATGGAGAAAAAGAAACAGGAATAACTACATTTTTTATTAAAAAAGAAATTGATACAGGAGATATTATTTTACAGGAAAATATTTCAATTACAAATAATATGAATGCAGGAGAATTGCATGACATATTAATGGAAAAAGGAGCACAATTATTAGCAAAAACAGTTGATTCAATTATTAATGGCTCAAATAAAAATATTAAACAGGAAAAAAATATTACAGAAATTGATGAATTGAAAAAGGCTCCTAAAATATTTAAACAAGACTGTAAAATTGATTGGAGTAACGATAATACAGATATTCATAATTTAATTAGAGGATTAAGCCCTCATCCTGTTGCATGGACAGAAATTTTAAATAATAACAATAATAAAAAGTTGGTTATTAGAATTTTTGAATCTGAAAAAATTGATGGTGACCATAATTCTATTTATGGAGAAATAATCACTGACCATAAAAGCTATTTATATATTTCTGCAAATGGCGGATTAATAAGTATTAAAGACATTCAATTGCAAGGGAGAAAACGAATGAAAGTTAGTGAGTTTTTGAAAGGATTTAATCTTAAAGAATGTAAGGTGTCTTAACTCGCTATCGTAGATAGCAAAAATTCATGATTTATTTTGGTTAATCTAATCAATTAATAAACGAACAAAGTGAATTTCCGAATACCGTTAAATATTAGCACTATGTGAGTTGAAATCCAATTTTCATGTATGAAATTAAAAAACTATTAAAATAATTTCTACTTTTTTATTACCACCATTAGATATGAAAGAAAGTTCTCCTTTATATGAACCATGACTAAGATTATCTCGGCTAATAGTAACAGTAACATCAGCATCGTTTGTGCCACTTGCTGGAGCAAAACCAATCCATGGTTGATAAAAAATTGAAGTGTCAATTCTCCAATCTAAACGTTCATCACCAGTATTAACTACATATACTTTTTTACTGGTTTCAGTTTCACCAAAATTTAAAGATGTAGGTTGAACAACCATTTCAGCAGGCTCTATTTTACCACAGGCCGAAAATATTACAATAATAGCTAATATGTTTATTAATAATATTTTCATTGTCTAATAATTTAAAAAATGGTTTCTACCGGATGTATTTCCAAAACCTGTATTATGATAAAACGGATAATTATTTTTTGAAAACTGAATATCTATACCAATAGATGTTTTTTCGCTAACTTTATAATCGAAGCCAAAAGAATAGCTTTCAAAACTACTATTACTAAACGAATTGTTTAAATCTTTAATAATAGTGCTTCGCAATAAAATTTTCTTATTCAATTGATACTCGCCTTGAGCAAATAACATAACATTATTATACCTGTTTGAATAAGAGCTTATTTCGCTATTGCCGGAACTAAAAAGATTAGTATTGGCAAGCATTAATCCTGTGCGAATTTTAAATTTTTTCGAGATACTATAATCAAGCGATGGAGCTATGTATGAAGAAAATGCATTACCATAATTACTATTGAAAAACATAGAACCTGCCGTTATGTTAGTTGTGAGTTTTTTCTCAATATTTTTTTCAGGATAAAAATTTGCAGAATCTAAGCCTGTGTTAAAATTTGGGTCATAATAATCATCTTCATTATTAATTTGAGCAAATAATGAAAGAGTTAATAAACTAATCAAAATAAATGTTATTATTTTTTTCATTGAATTTTCAATTTGTCCAAAGATACGAATTAATTAATTAATTAATGCCAAATAGTTATCAAGAAACATATTATATTGTGCATCTTGATGACTTTTTGGTATAATACTAAAACGGAATATATTTTGTTGATATTACCTTAAACTCTGTTCTCCTATTCAGTTGGTTCATGGCATCAATTTTTTCCTGTATAAAATCTTCATCTTCTTCTTCTTCTTTTTCATCATCATCATCTTCTTCAGAAGCTGTAGTTAAAAAGCTATTAATAAATTTCGGAGTTAAAACATCTCCTTCGTTTAAATATTCATATTTTTCTGCTATTCGTTTTGAAATTGTTTTAGGTACAGATTCTCCATAACCTTTTGCTGATAACCTATCTTCAGCAATTTTATTTTCTATTAGAAATGTTACAACACTTTCTGCTCGTTTCTGAGATAATATATCATTAGCTTTTGCATTGCCAACACTATCGGTATGTGCTCCAAGTTCAATAGTAATGTTTCCATTATTATTTAATATTTCAACAAGTTCATTCAACGCTTCTTTTGAATCTTCAGTTAAATCCCATTTTGCAAATTCATAAAATATATTCTCAATTTCAATTGGTTTTCCAATTTGTGCCAGATGAATATCGGGTCTAAACTTTTTACTGTCTTCCATGTCGTTTGTAGTAAGTTTCCCTTTTCCTTTAAGATACCCTTCTTTCTTAACAATGTACAAATAATCATTATTTTCAATTAATTTAAATTTAAATCTGCCTTTATCGTTAGTTTTTGCTTTAATAAAAGTACCGTCGCTACCAACAAGTTGAACAGATGCTTCAAAAATAGGGTCGCCTGTTTCATTATCGTAAACAAAACCACGCAAAGAAAATTCCATAGGAGGTAAAACAAACGAATAAATATCATCGCTGCCTCTTCCTCTAATAGTTAATGGAGCACCTTCTTCAGTATATAAATTTTTTGTAACTTTTCTTGATGAAGTGAAAAATCCTTCTTCGGTTTCTCTTCTAAATATTATTCCAAAATCATCGGCAGATGAATTTATTGGATACTTCATATTTTCAACTGTCCAGTTTCCAAGACTATCTTCTGTTGCCTTAAAAATATCAAGACTTCCCATGCCGGGATGCCCGTCTGATGCAAAATATAAATTATCATTTTCACGAATATGTGGATACATTTCATTTCCTGAAGTATTTATTTCGGGACCTAAATTTACTGGGTCGCTCCAGGGTTTTGAAGTTTTTTCTCTTTCAATTTTCCATATATCTCTTTTCCCTTTCCCTTTTCTCATTGTTGCAACAAAATATAATGTGCATTCATCTTCCGAAATTGAAGGTTGACCAACAGAAATACTGTCTTTTGCAATTGTAACAATTTCTGTAGTAGTCCATTCTCCGCCTGCAGGTCTTGTTGATGAGTAAATTTGACAACCCAGCTTTTCTCCTTTTACGATTCTACATCTTACAAAATATAAAGTATTTCCGTCTTTTGTTAAAGCAGGTGTTCCTTCATCGTACATAGAATTAATTGTATCGCTAATAGGAGTAGGCTCTTCCCAGTATTCTTTTCGAGAGTATTTTGCTTCAAAAATATCAGTAAAATTTTGACCTGTTATTTTATTTATTTTTTCAGGATGAAATCCCTTTCTTGTGGATGTGAAATATAAAACACTATAATCTTCTTTTGCAAAAGCCGGAGCAAAATCACTTTTTTTTGAATTAAGTTCTTTTACATTAGCAATTCTGTGTCTGGTAGGATTTTCATACCATTTGGCAGCCATGCTACACGAAAGTACGCCCATTTTTGCCAAAGTATCGCCTGGGGTTAATTTTAAATATTCATCGTATTGTTGTACCGCTTCTTTATATTTTTCGTTTGTTTTTAGCATATCGGCGTAATATAAATATGCTATTGGGTCTTCGTATTTTTTGCCTATTGCGCTTTTATATTTTACTTCAGCTTTCCCTGTTTCATTTATAAACTTATAGCATTGAGCCATTTGGAAAGTCATATAAGCTTTCTCTTTTTTATTAGTTTCTTTTTTATAAGCATTTTTATAAAGTTCAATTGCATTGAAAAACTCGTAGGATTTAAATGCATCGTCAGCTCTTAATGTGAGTTTTGTTCGCTGAGAATAAGCGTTTATTGAAATTGCAGAAAATAAAAATATTATTAGAAGTAATTTTAATAAGTTTCGTCCTAAAATCATAAATTTCATTTATTTTTTAATATTAACGTACTTAATTCTTATATATTATTTTTCATTATGACTTTTAAGCCAATTGCAAACCAATATAAATTTTTTCATGCAAATATAATTATTCTATTAGAAATTAATGTAAGAAGAGGAGAAGTTAGAATTTTATTCAAATGTAGACTTACATAATAGAGTTCTGAATTTCCACTTACTTTACAAAACTTGCCAATGGAAAAGTTTTAAGAGCTTTCATATATGCTTTTAGAAAAGCTTCTTCGTCAATATTAGTTGAAACTCCTATTGTTTCAAGGTATTCAAGCAAATTGCTTGTTCGCAAATTGCCTACAAGTTGTCCTTCTTCTGCCATAGGGCAGCCTCCAAGTCCACTAATAGCCGTATCAAATCTGCGGCAACCATTTAGGTATGCTGCATTTACTTTTCTATACCAATGTCTTACAGATGTATGCAAATGAAAGCCAAATTCAATATCGTTAAATGCTGGTACTAATGTAGAAAATAATGCACTTATACTTTTCATATTTGAGCTTCCAATTGTATCTGCTAAGGGGATTATTCTAACTCCAATTTTATGAAGTTCTTCAACCCATTTGGCAACAATATCAACATTCCATTTGTCTCCATACGGATTACCAAAAGCCATAGAAACATATATAACCAGTTCTTTTTTGTTTTTGCTGCATATATTCAACAATTCATCAACTGTTTTTTGCGATTTTTTTATTGATGAGTTTAGATTTCTTTTCAAAAATGTATTTGATATAGAAAAAGGATATCCCAAATAAGAAATTTCTTCAAAATTTGCAGCATCGTTTGCACCTCTTTCGTTAGCAACTATTGCAAGTAATTTGGATGTTGTTTGAGACATATCAAGTTTTTTAACTACTTCGGCAGTATCTTTGAGTTGTGGTATTGCTTTTGGGGAAACAAAACTTCCAAAATCTATTGTGTCAAAACCTACTTTTAATAATGAATTTATATAATTGGCTTTTTTAATTGTAGGTAAAAACACTTTTAAACCCTGCATAGCATCACGAGGACATTCAATTATTTTTATGTTTTTAGTAAACTCATTAGTAACATTAAGCTTTACTTCACTTTTTTGCTTTGATATTGAGTTCCTGATTCGTTGCAGTACCGACGTTGAAAATTCATTCTTATTTGCCATAATTAAATAATTTTTATAAATATACGATAAATTTTGACAAAAATCAAATAATTAGGGATTAGTTTTTTTTTTAATTGTCCTCAAAGCTTTTTCAACTAAATATTTTTCAGCTTGATAATCATTATACATCATAAAATAATATAGCATTTGAGAGCTTTTTAATCTACGTGCATATATTTCACAATAATTAAAATCTTTACCAAACTCAGGTTTTGTATAAAAACCAGAATATGCTTCCCATGTAAAATCAAAACTTGAAATTGGTATTTCTTTAATTTCAGGAACGTTAGACCAATTGCTCCCAGATGCATTCATAGTAAGAATTGTAAACAATGAGAATGAAATATTATCGCGTTGGATTGGAGAAGTGTTAATAGTATTATAATCGGCAGATTGGATAAAATATCTAATTTCAAAATCTGACTTTTGATGTTTTATTGCATACTGGTAAAAAACATCATAATTTTTTACTACATCTGTAAGCTCAAAATTATTAGGCATTTTAAATTCAAGGTCGTTTTCATTAAGTAATTGAACAAATAAAGTGTCGTTCAATGTTGCCCATATACTGTCAAACTTTTGTTTAATAAATTCGTTTTGCCCAAACAAACTGAATGGAAAAATTAATATTATCAGTATATATTTTATCTTTTTCAATAATTTATTTTTGTTCAAATTTAAATGTTTTCAAGCATTAATACAAATCAATTCAGTATCGGTATAATTTCAGAAACATTTTGTCCAGTATTTTAGTTGGGAAAGTGAACTGAAATTATATAACATGAGAGGCAAATATCAAGAAGAAAACTATATTTTAATACCAATAATTAAAATATCATCTATTTGAGAATTTTTTCCTTGCCAGTTAATAAGAGTTTTATCTAGTATCTCTTTTTGTTCATTCATTGGCTTGTTGGCATTGTTTCGCAATAATTCTTTAAATGCTTTATATTTGAATTTTTTGCCTTTTGGTCCGCCAAACTGGTCGGCATAGCCATCTGTAAATATATATATATTATCCCCTTTGTTAATTGGTATTTCGTGGGTAGTAAATCCATCCATTTTATAATAAATAGAAACGGGCATTTTATTTCCCTTTTGCTCTATTAATTCATTATTTCTAATTAAATATAAAGGATTATTGGCTCCTGCAAATTTTAATATTTTATTTTCAAGATCAATAGTAATTACGGCAACATCCATTCCATCTCTTTGTTCACCAATTTTTCCTTTTTGCTTAAGAGCTTTAATAATTTTATCTCTCAATTTATTGAGTATTTCCGATGGACGTGTAATAATTTCTTTATTAACAATTTCGTTTAAAAATGCAATGCCAAGCATGCTCATAAAAGCTCCGGGAACACCATGTCCTGTGCAATCGGCTGCTAATATTATAAGTTTTTCATTTTGTTTCCCAACCCAGTAAAAATCTCCACTTACTATATCTCTTGGTTTGTATAAAATAAAATATTCGTTTATAATTAGTTTTATGTCATCATGTGTAGGAAATATTGCAGATTGAATTCTATAAGCATATTCTATACTGTCAGTAATATCCTGTTTTTGTTCAGATATAAGGTCTCTTTGTTGTACAACCAAATCACGTTGTGCTGTAATTTCGTCTCGTTGTGCCTCAATTTCTTCTTTTTGCTGCATTATTTCTTCATTTTTAATTGTAAGAAGAATATTTGCACTTTTCTTTTGTTTATAGAACCTAAAAATTATTATCATAAAAAATGACACAATGATAAAGCCAATTATAAATGTATAAGTTAATATTCGTTGTTTTTTTATTATTACTTCCGATTTTTCGAGTTCAACATTTTGAAGTTGTATTTCCTTATCTTTTTTTTCTGTTTCATAAATAGTTTGTAATTCAATAATTTTACGTTGACTCTCATTATTAAATATTGAATCTTTGTATATTATATATTGCTTATAATAATAAAAGCTTTTATCTAATATCTTTAAGCTATCGTAGGTTCTTGATAAAGCTTTATAAGAATCTTTAATTTCGTATATCAAATCGGCTTTTTGTGCAATATCCAAAGACTGTTCCTGAAATTTTATTGCATTATTATAATCTCCGAACCAAAAATACACACTTCCTATACTCATAAGAGAAATAGCAATACCTTGTTTATTGCCCATTTCATTTTCTATCTTAAAAGATTTAGTATAATAGTCTATAGCCATCTCTTTGTTTCCCCATTTAATATATACATCGCCAATGTTTTGATATGATCTGGCTATACCAAATTTATCTTCTTCTTTTAGTTTAATATTCAACGACCTTTTGAAATTTACGATTGCAAAATCGTATTTTCCCATTTCTAAATATAATAATCCTAAATTATTTAAAGTATTAGAAATACATGTTCTGTTGGTAATCTCTTCAGCAATTTTTAAAGATTCGTTATAACTGTCAAGTGCTTTATTGTATTTTCCCAATCTGAGATATATATTTCCAATATTGCTTAAGGTCATGGATACAGCTGCTTTTTCATTTAATTTTTCGCTGATTTTTATTGATTTTTGATAATGTTCAAGTGCTAAAGCAAGCTCGCCTGTATTTTTACAAACTACACCGAGTCCATTATGTGATTTACCTATTCCCCGTATATATTTGTGTTTTTCACTAATTTCAAGTGCTTCTTTAAAATATTTTAATGATTTATCATACTGGCTAATCATAGAATGATTTATAGCAATAACATGTAAAGCATCAATTTCTTTTTCGTAGTTTCCAATTGACTGGCATAATGCAATAGTTTTTTTGGCAAAGAAAAATGATTTCTCAAAAGAAGTTTGAGAATAGGTTTTTGAGAGCTGCAGTAAAGTATCTATTTTTTCAATATTTGAATATCCAACAAGTTTTTTGTTAATGTTTTCTATATCTAATGTGTCAGCATTTGATTGAAAAAAGAATAAAAGAAACAGTATGGCAAATAATTTATGCACTTAACGGATTATCAATAGTTATGATTATCCAAAATTAAGCATTAATAACGGAATTCCAAAATTATAAGTAGGGGATAGGTATCATTGTTTTTTTAGCAAAGCAATAGTTTCTTGCATATCATCTGATTTAAAAATATAATTTCCTGCAACCAGAATATCTGCACCGTTTTCAACTAATTTGCCTGCATTTAAATTATTCACGCCACCATCAACTTCTATAAGTGTATTTGCATTATTTTTTTTAATAAGTTCTTTACATTGCTTAATTTTATTGTATGTGTTTTCAATAAATTTTTGTCCGCCAAATCCCGGATTAACAGACATTATTAAGACAATATCAATGTCATTTATTACATCTTGAAGAACATCCACAGAAGTATGTGGGTTTAGCGAAACTCCTGCTTTCATTCCATTCTCTTTAATGTTTTGTATGGTTCGGTGCAAATGATTACAAGCTTCGTAATGTACTGTTAAAATATTAGCTCCAACATTTTTGAAATCTTCAATATAATTATCAGGATTTACTATCATTAAATGAACGTCAAGAGGTTTTTTTGCTAAAGCATTTATTTGTTTTATTACAGGAAATCCGAAAGAAATATTTGGAACAAAAACACCATCCATAACATCTATATGAAAATAATCAGCCTCGCTATTATTTATTATTTCAATATCTTTTTGTAAATTGGCAAAGTTTGCAGAAAGTAGAGAC
Organism: uncultured Bacteroidales bacterium; assembly: GCA_964435855.1. Taxonomy (GTDB): domain Bacteria; phylum Bacteroidota; class Bacteroidia; order Bacteroidales; family CAYTAU01; genus CAYTAU01. The sequence continues at coordinate 11,580 of CAYTAU010000016.1, forward strand.
GGAGCTATTAGTACACTCATATTATATATTTAAAATTTTAATAATTGGTTTTTTATTTAGTATGATAAACGACAAAAGTAAAAAGTAAAAAGTAATATTAAAAATAAATGATAAATTTGCATAAAAATATAAACTATTAAGTTATGATAAACTATTTAATTTCAAAAGTATTTGCTGTTACATTTTACTTGCAAGAGTTGGTAACTAACTCCAGTTTAGAAAAAGGTGAAATTCAGAATTGGGGAAAAATTATTAAAACATGGTTAATTGAACAAGGCATTGCAGAAAACTATGCCAATTATATGAAGATTGCAATTTTTCTTATTGTTATAGCACTCTTGTGTTTTATTGCAAATTTTATAGCCAAAAAGATAATATTATCAATTCTGGCAATGTTTATTAAAAAAAGCAAAACAGAATGGGACGATATTTTACTTGAGAAAAAAGTATTTAACCGTATCTCACACTTTGCTCCGGCAATGGTTATATATTTTTTAATAGAACCTGCTTTGGCGAATAACCCCGGATGGGTTAACACAATACAATCCGGTACATATATTTATATGATAGCTGCGGGAATGATGGTATTAATATCATTCTTTAATGCTATTGGCGAAATTTATAATCGACTACCTGCTGCTAAAAACAGATCTATAAAAAGCTATTTGCAAGTAGTTAAAATATTTGTATATTTTATATCAGGCATACTGATCATTTCTATACTTATGGGTAAATCGCCGGGTTATTTTCTGGGAGGTTTGGGTGCAATGGCTGCTATACTTATGTTGGTATTTAAAGACTCAATACTTGGTCTGGTTGGTGGAATACAAATTGCTTCAAATGATCTTTTACGTCCGGGAGATTGGATTTCAATGCCAAGCAAAGGTGCTGATGGTGTTGTAACTGATATTTCTCTTAATACAGTTAAAGTTCAGAATTGGGACAAAACAATTGCTACAATTCCTACCTATTCGTTAGTATCTGAGTCATTCAGTAATTGGCGAGGAATGGAGGAATCGGGAGGCAGGCGAATAAAACGGTCTGTTATTATTGATATTAGCAGTATTAAATTTTGCGATGAAAAAATGATTGGAAAATTTGAAAAAATTGAAGTGTTGAAAGAATATGTGAGTAATATGAAAAAAGAACAGAATGAATATAATGAGAAACATAATATTGATTCTTCAGTTACTGTTAACGGAAGAAGAATGACTAATATTGGTACTTTTAGAGTATATCTAGAAGAATATCTGAAAGGAAATCCAAATGTAAATACAGATATGACTTTTCTTATCAGGCAACTACAGCCAACAGAATTAGGTTTGCCAATACAAATATATGTATTTAGTAAAATACAAGCTTGGGCAGATTATGAAAAAGTACAGTCGGATATTTTTGACCATATCTTTGCAATATTACCAGAATTTGAACTACGTGCATTTCAAAACCCTACAGGTGGTGATTTTAAAAAGATAACAAATAAATAAAAAAACTTATAATAAAAAATTTATTATATAAATATTGTCTGTTCAGGAATATTTATGAAACTTCAAAATCAATTCAAGAGGCTGAAGAAAATTTTAATTTGATTTATATATAATCGGTATTATTGATAATATCCATATAATTTTGACGGTTTCCAATCTTTTCCGTCAAACTTTCTCATTCTTTCGCTTAAAGCACCTGTTGGGCAAGCGAGAACGCAAGCGAGGCAAGTAGCACAATCGCTTTCACCTATATTTTCATTCATACCCGATGCTACTATAGTATCATTACCACGATAAAGAAAAGCAAGGTTATGTTTTCCTGCAACTTCATCACAGGCTCTAATACATCTTCCGCATAAAATACATTTATTAGAATCATAAGTAAAAGCCATACTTGAATCATCTATGGGCTTTAGAGTTTCTTCCTGTCTAAGTTGTTTATTTTCAACGCCAAGTTCATGAATTAGATCTTGCAATTCACATTTATTGTTATGTGTACAAAACAAACAATCATGTTTTTGAGATGCAAGAATCAATTCTAAATTCATGCGTCTATATTCTGTTAATTCGTCATCTTCTGTTGTAATCTCCATGCCGTCTGCAACATCAATACTACAAGATGCAACAAGTCCCCTCATATCTTTTATTTTAACAACACATAATCTACATGCACTTGCACCACCCAGAATATCTGTATAACACAAATGAGGAACTTTAAAACCGTTATCTAAACAAGACTTAAGTAATGTTTCTCCTTTATTTACTTTTACTTTTTGTCCATTAATTGTTATTTCAACAAGTTCTTTTACAGGAAGAACTTCTTTATCTTCATTAAAAAAAGTATCAAAAAGGTTAAGTTTCTCTGCAACTTTTCTTAAAGTAATACCCTTAGGGTCCGGCTCTAAATCCAAATCTTCAAATGGATTTGTTAAAAGAGTTCCTCTTTTTTCTGAACATATTCCAACACCTACAGTATTTAATACTTTTATTATTTTTTTCTCAGGAAAAACTTCGTTTAGTTCATCCCATCCTGCTTCACATGTAAGAGGAATTATCACTGTTGCTTCTTCAAAAATATCTTTTTTAGTAATATTTATTTTTCTATCCATAATTAAATCGGGTACACACGAAACTCCTATTAATTCTTTTGTGAGTATATTAAAACCGTCTTTTTTCAGCATGTTTTCTAAAATTGTCAACTTGTCATATCCACCAATACCAGTATGTTTAACACAAGTATCACAACTCCATAAAACAATTTTATCATCTTTTGTAAGCTGTTTTTTCAAATCCTCATAGGACATTGAACGCATTGAAATAATCATACTTTAACCCTCCTTAATTTTTTTCTTTTCTTAACTTCTCCGTCTTCGGTAATTTTTTCTTCTGTAACTACTACTCCTCTGCTGTCAATAGCAGAAACAATTTTACAATTTGGATAAAAATATGAAGCATTTGCATATCCGGAAGCACATGACATCATAATAATTGTATCTATATGCTTACTTAATTCTATATTTTCAAAATAATAATCCTCACATGGTAGTGTAATAAGATATCCGTCAACAACATTATATCCATCTTCTCTTAACTGTTTTGCCAGTTCATTCATTTTTATTTCACCACCTGTTCCTGAAAGACGGACACAGGTGTTGCAGCTAATAATTGAAATTGTATCATTTTTATCAAGTTCTTCAACAATTTTAGCATATTTTCTATCTCTTGTTCCTATCATAAAAAATTAATTAAAATAATTAAAATTCAAAATTAATTAAAATGACTAAAAAAATATAAAAATTAACCTTTTATAGTATATTTTTTTCAATTATATTAGTCATTTTTTTCCGCAATACTGCGAGATTAACTATGATCTACCAGAAAAAACATTAATAGCACTAAATTTATCAGGGCAACTTTCATAACATACACCACATTGAATACATTTTTCCTGAATAATTAAATGATTTTCTTTAGCATTTCCAATTATCGCACCAGTCGGACAAACCTTAAAACAAATATGACATCCTGTGCATTTATCAGGATCAATTTTAAATGAAATAAGTCCTTTACAAACTTTTGCAGGACATTCTTTATTAATATGTGCTTCATATTCATCTCTAAAATAACGAATTGTAGTAAGCACAGGATTAGGTGACGTTTGTCCAAGTCCACATAAAGACGTAGCCTTAACGCTTTTTCCTATTTTTTCAAGCATATCAATATCTTGTTCTTTACCTTTTCCTTTGGTAATATCATCAAGTATTTCAAACATTTGTTTATTTCCAAGCCTGCAAGGTACACATTTTCCACAGGACTCTTTTTGAGCAAAATCAATAAAATAGCGGGCAACATCAACCATACAGGTATTTTCATCCATAACAACCAATCCTCCTGAACCCATAATTGTTCCTACTTCAGCAAGAGAATCATAATCAACAGGAATATTTAATAATTCTTTTGGAACACATCCTCCTGAAGGACCACCTGTTTGAACAGCTTTAAATTCTTTATCCTCAAAAACCCCTCCTCCAATTTTATATATAATTGTTTCCAATGTAGTTCCAAGTGGCACTTCTATTAAACCTGTTCGTTTAATTTGTCCAACTAAAGCAAAAGTTTTTGTTCCTTTACTTTTATCTGAGCCGTATTGAGTAAACCATTTTGCATCATTTTGAAAAATTCTTGATATTGACACTAATGTTTCAACATTATTTATTATTGTTGGTTTTCCCCATAAACCGGAAACAGCAGGAAATGGAGGACGTGGTCTTGGCATACCTCTTTCTCCTTCAATAGATGCGATTAAAGCGGTTTCTTCTCCACAAACAAAAGCTCCAGCACCTTCTTTCACTTTTATTTTAAAATCAAATCCGGAACCTAGAATATTATCTCCCAACAAATTCAATTTTTCAGCTTGTTCTATTGCAAGAGCAAGTCTTTCAAGAGCAAGTGGATATTCTGCCCTGCAATAGATATAACCTGTATTTGCACCTATTGCATAAGCTGAAATAACCATGCCTTCAATAAGTGAGTGAGGGTCACCTTCAAGAAGAGACCTGTTCATAAATGCTCCAGGGTCTCCTTCATCAGCATTACACACAAGATATTTTTCGTTTGCTTTAGCATCTCTGCAAAATTGCCATTTACGCCAGGTAGGAAAACCTGCTCCTCCTCTGCCACGTATACCAGACTCTTTTACTTCATCAATTATATCTTCAGGTTTTTGTTTTAAAGCTTTTATTAATCCTTGATAACCATTATTTGCAAAATAGTGATTAATTTCTGTAGGATTAATAATTCCGCAATTATTCAGTACCCTTCTAACCTGGTGTTCCAATACAGGAGTTTCGTATAATTTAGGAATGCCTTTTAATGTTTTTTCTCCTATAGTTCCTAAAGCATATTCAGGTAAAGGTTCGTCATTCTCTAAATATGAATTAACTAATTCTATTGCTTTTTCAGGAGTAATATTACCATAAAAAATTAATGGCTTATTAGCTTTTTTAATACAAATTAAAGGTTCGGCATAGCAAAGTCCAATACAACCAACTTCCATTATATTGCATTCAATATTCCTTTCTTTTGTTTCCTTCGAGATTATTTTCATAATCTTAATAGCTCCGGCAGATTTACCACAAGTAGCTGCACCTATTAAAATTAAAGGTGTTTTACCTGAATACAAATCATCCCATTCTTTTTTAGCTACATTTATTACTTTATCTAAATTCACTATTATTAAATTTTATTTTTTACTGAATAATTTTTTTATTTTATCAGGAGTTAAATTTGCTTGCACTTCATTATTTATCATAATGCAAGGTGCCAAACTACAAGCACCTATACAAGCTACAGATTCAAGTGAATATTCACCATCTTCGCTTGTTTCTCCATTTGTTATTTTTAATTGATTTTCAATCTCATCAAGAATTCTCGGAGCACCTTTAACATGACAAGCAGTGCCACGACACAACATAATATGTTTTTTTCCAATAGGAGAAAATCTGAATTGAGCATAAAAGGTTGCAACAGAATATACTTTACTTTTTGGGACACTAATAAATTTTGCAACATTAAGTATTGCTTCATCAGAAAGATAACCAAAATCCTCCTGAACTTTTTGAAGTAATTGAATTAATTCCTGACTTTTACCTTTAAAATTAGAAAAAACTGATTCTATTTCTTTTTCCATAAATTATAATTTCTATTAACATATTTTTCATCTTCGCAAATTTAAAAACTTTTGTAAACTTTTGTAAAGGTTTCAATAATTTTTTTTTAATAAAATGTAATTATTTTGAAAATTGTACTGATTTTTACAGATAAAGGTTGTATTTTACAGACAATTATATACCATAAATATAAACCAATGAATGATAAAGTAGTTGAAAATCATAAAATGACCTTTTTAGATTGCACTCATAGATAATAATGTGTAATTTTAACACGAGATTTTATAAAAATTTAAACAAAATTAAAATGAGAAAAATTATTTACATATTTATTTTGCTAATTGCAATTAGTTCAACAGGTTTTACGCAAAAAGGTGCTGTTACAAAAGAAATGCTTGAGCAAATTAAAAAATCATATAATAATAATGAGGCTTCAGTAAAAGCAATTAGTAACGCCGTCTCAAATAATGATATGTCCAAATTGGCCTTAAATCGTGAAAATGCAGGTAAAGTTGACCACTATTTTAAATATAAAGTTGATGTAAAAGGTATTACCGATCAAAAAAGTTCAGGTAGATGTTGGATGTTTACAGGTTTAAATGTGTTGCGTCCAAAAGTGATGGAAAAATACAATATTAGCAGTTTTGAGTTTTCAACAAACTATTTATTTTTTTGGGACCAGTTTGAAAAAGCAAATCTTTTTTTACAGGCAATTATCGAACATAAAGACAAGCCGATGAATGATAAAACAGTTGAGTGGTTATTTAAAAATCCAATTGGCGATGGTGGTGTTTGGAATTCATTAACAAATTTGATTGATAAATATGGAGTAGTTCCAAAAGAAGTGATGCCCGAAACAAAAAATAGTGAAAGCACAAGATGGATGAGCAGATTAATTAGACGTAAATTACGTGAAGATGGTATTGAACTTAGAAAAATGGCTGAGAAAAAAGCCGATGTAAATAAATTGCAGGAACGAAAAATTGAAATGCTTGGCGATATCTATAAAATGCTTGCTATAAATCTTGGCGAGCCTCCAACAGAATTCAACTGGCGATATAAAGATAAAGATGGCAATATTAGTGAACTTAAAAAATATACTCCAATAAGTTTTTTTAAAGAAGCCTTGCCCGATGTAAGTTTCGATAATTATATAATGTTAATGAACGACCCTTCGAGAGATTATTACAAACTTTACGAAATTGAATACGACCGTAATGTTATGGAAGGTAAAAACTGGATATATATTAATTTGCCTACCGATAATCTAAAAAAATATGCATTAACATCAATAAAAAATAACGAAGCAATGTATGCCTCGTGTGATGTTGGCAAACAACTTAATAAAGACGAAGGTTTGCTCTCATTGCAGAATTTCGATTATGAAAGTATTTATGGGGTAAAATTCGGAATGGATAAAAAGGATAGAATTATAAGTTTTGAAAGTGGTTCATCGCATGGCATGGCTCTTATTGCAGTTGATGTTGACAAAAATGAAAAACCTGTAAAATGGCAATTTGAAAACAGTTGGGGAGCAAGTTCAGGTCATAATGGATATTTAACTTTCACAGATGAATGGTTTAACGAGTATATGTTTAGAGTTGTTGTCCTCAAAAAATTTATTGACCAAAAAACTTTAGATATTCTTAAAACAAAAGCCATCAAGCTTCCACCGTGGGATCCTATGTATTCTATGGACTTTTAATCAGATTTATTTTTATTAATGTGCAACTTTTTTGAATATTAAGAGTCTTATAATTAAACAATAAATCTTTATAATATGAAACATCTTTTTTCTACTACGCTAATATTACTAATATTAAGCTCAATTACATTTTCACAAGTTGGGAGTGATTGTGCAAATTCTCATTTAGTAACCAGCTTACCTTTTAATTTAACAGGAATGACAACCGCAGGTTCCGGAGATGATTATGATAATGGTTCGTGTTGTGGAAGCGATTACATGACGGGAAATGATTATGTATTTGAATATACTCCTGCATCAGATATTGAAATAAATATAAATCTTACTTATACAGGTAGTTTAACAGGATTATTTATAACTAAAGGATGTCCTGATGATATAAATGCAGAATGCATAGCATACGATGAAGCCAGTGGCGGAAATCCTCAATTATCTTCTGTCGAATTATTAAAAGATTCAACCTATTTCATTATTGTTTCAACTTGGGCTGTTATACCATTATATCAAACAACAAATTTTAGTATAGAAATTAAAGAATCAATACCTTTTGATGTGGGTGTTTACACTTTGTTTTTTCCTCGCTCAGGGTGTAAAATATCAGATACTGTCAATGTTTATTTAAAAAACTTTGGAACTGATACAATCTCAAATTTTGATATAGCATATACAGTTGATGGAGGTACTCCTGTTGTTGAGACCTGTTTTTTTATTATACCACCAGGTTCTGAAAAAAATATTTCATTTGGACAAGTGCAGCCTGATTTGTCAATAATTGGACATACGTATTATATTGAAGTTTATGCAATGTTACCTAGTGATGGAGATAATACAAATGATACTTTAAAACGCTTCATAACCCATACCCCAAGTTATGATATATTTCCTTATTATGAAGATTTTGAAAGTGGTAATGGCGGATGGGCTGCTGATTGGCGAAATTTATCTGGTTCTGAATTTTCATGGGAGCTTGGTGAACCTAGTGCTACAATTATTGATACAGCATATTCAGGAACAAATGCATGGACAACAAATTTAACAGGAAATACAAACATAAACGAAAGTTCATTTGTAATTAGTCCCTGCTTTGATTTTAGCAGTATGATTCTTCCTATTTTTGATTTTTGGATTTGGTATGAAACACAAACGCATGATTTTATTAAAGTTGAATATTCTTTAGACAGTAGTTTGACATGGAATCAATTAGGAACAATTACATCGGGTATAAATTGGTATAATACACCAGGCGGATATACTTATGAGGGATGGTATGAAAGTTCATGTGGATGGCTCAATGCAATCCATACTTGTGATAATTTAGGAGGAGAACCACAAGTTCAATTTAGAGTTACTTTTGATGGCGGCGTTGGAGGAACAGCAGAAGGATTTGCATTTGATGATGTTAAAATTTATGAATCGCCTTTAAATGACCTTGGTATTGTTGATATTATTTACCCTGAAGACGGATGTGGACTTTCATCTAATGAAGATATTACTATAAAGATTGCAAATGTGGGTTTATTTGATCAAAATAATTTTGATTTATCTTATTCAATTGACGGTGGAAATACTTTTGTTACTGAAACATATACAAATACTATTATTTCTGAAGATACTTTGATATTTACATTTGCAACACAAGCAGATCTTTCAACAATTGGTTTGTTAAATATTATAGCACATGTTGATTTATTATCAGATTCTAATTCAAATAATGATACAATTGTGAAAGATATTTTTCATTTCAACACAATTTCAACTTATCCATATCAAGAAGATTTTGAATCAAATGATGGCGGTTGGTATGCAAAAGGATTTAGAACTTCATGGGAACATGGTATTCCATCGGATTCAATAATTAATTCAGCTGCATCAGGAAATAACGCATGGGTTACTAATTTATCTGGAGTATCAAATTTAGGTGAACAATCATTTCTTTATACTCCTTGTTTTGATTTTTCCGACTTAACTAAACCAAAAATCAATTTTAATATCTGGTATGATGTTGATATGATTGGTACAAAATTCGAATATTCTGTTAATGGTGGTCAAACATGGCCTAATTATGGAGATACATCTGGCAATTGGTATAATAATGGTCATAATTGGAATTATCAGTCTAATGGATGGGTTAATGTTGAACGAGATCTTTATGTTTTTGCTGGTGAACCACAAATTCAATTCAGATTTAATTTTACTGGGACTAATTTATATTCTGGCTTTGCAATTGACGATTTTACAATTTGTGAAGAACCAACAGCAGGGTTTTCACATATAGTAAATGGTTTGGAAATAACATTTACAGATACTTCATTACACGGTAACACATATTACTGGGATTTTGGTGATACAACAAGTTCAGCAGATCAAAATCCTGTTCATATATATAATTATACAGATACAGTTACGGTAACACAAATTGTTTATAATGATTGTAGTAATGATACTACATATCAATATATATATGTTACAGGAATTAATCATTTATCAACCGAAAATTTTACAATATTTCCTAATCCTGCCGATGAAGAAATATTTATTCAATTTAATAAGGAAATGATTAAAATTTTGGATATTGAAATTATAAATATTCAAGGCAAAACTATAATTTACAAGAGCATAAAAAATTCCAACTCTAATTTTATAAAAATCCCTGTTAATAGTCTTTCTGCAGGAATTTATTTTATAAATATTAAGACATCAAAAGGAATATATAAGAAAAAGATAAGTATTGATTAATACCCATACCTATTTTCCCAAAGTTTATTCAAATTTGTTTTTATCTTGAGTCTTGGTAAAAAAACTATTTTAATGTTTTTCCTGAAAAAGTTGACAGTATGTTGAAGTATGTAAATTCTATGCTTCAAACTTCACAATATCTTATTAAGTCCGGTAAAACAGCTAAGTATTAATTTTTACCTTCCCAATAAATCTCACTCTTTTTAAGAGTGCCATCATCCCAAATAAGTTTCATTCTACATTCTTATTCTAAGTTTATATTCAATAAAAATACGATATTTGCAAGCTCAAATTTTGAACCTGGGAAAGCATTTTTTAATTAGGAAATGCGTTACTATATATATAACTTAAATAAATGGCATTACAAAAAATTAGAAATATTGGTATTGCAGCACATATTGATGCTGGCAAAACAACAGTAACTGAAAGAATATTATTTTTTACAGGCGTAACAAGAAAAACAGGTGAAGTGCATGATGGGCAGGCTACCATGGATTTTATGAAGCAGGAGCAAGAGCGAGGAATCACTATTGCATCAGCTGCAATATCTTGCCAGTGGAATGGTTCACAGATAAATATTATTGATACTCCGGGGCACGTTGATTTTACTATTGAAGTAGAAAGGTCTTTGCGTGTGATTGATGGAATGATTGCTGTTTTTTGTGCAGTAGGAGGAGTTGAACCTCAAACAGAAACAGTTTGGAATCAAGCCGACAGATACAAGGTACCAAGAATAGCTTTTATCAATAAAATGGATAGAACAGGGTCTGATTTCATCGAAGTTGTCAGTATGATGAACAAATATCTTGATGCTAATGCATTTCCTTTTCAAATCCCTATTGGTTCTGAAGAAAATTTTAATGGAATAATAGATATTATTGAACGCAAAGCATATCTTTTCGATGAATATGAAAGAGAAGAAACTACTATCCCTGATGAATATAAAGAAAATGCAGAGGAAATACGAAATGAATTAATTGAAAAGTTAGCTGATTATGACAGTGATATTATGGAGATGTATCTTGACGAAGATGATATATCTGCGGAAATGCTAAAAAAAGCTGCTAGAAAAGCGACATTAAAATTAATGATTACACCTGTATTTTGTGGTGCAGCATATAAGAATAAAGGAATTCGTTTGTTATTAAATGCGGTTAATGATTTGCTCCCATCACCTATTGATATTGGAGCAATATTTGGATCCGATATTGATGATGAAGAGAAATTAATAAAAAGAAATCCATTTTTAAAAGAGCCTTTTTCAGCTTTAGCTTTCAAAATTATTAATGATCCTTATGTAGGTCAACAAACATTTATCCGTATATATTCTGGTAGTCTTGAGGGTGGAACACAACTATATAATCCTAGCAAAAAACGTCACGAAAGAATAGGGAGAATTCTAAAAATAAAGGCAAAAGAAAGAAAAGAAGTCAGCAAGGCAGGACCCGGAGATATTGTAGCATTGATAGGCATGAAATACACCAAAACCGGTGATACACTTTGTGATAATGAGCAGCGTTTATTATTAGAATCAATTCATATTGCTCAGACTGTGATTGAAATGAAGATTAGTCCTAAAATCAGAAAAGATCAAAGCAAATTAGGTGAAGCATTAAGTAAATTATCAAATGAAGATCCATCTTTTACTGCACATTATGATGATGAGACTTGCGAAACTATAATTTCGGGTATGGGAGAACTTCATTTAGAGATAATCATGGACAGATTAATCAATGAATTTAAAGTTGAGGTTGAAGTTGGAGCGCCTGCAGTAGCATACCGTGAAGCTATATCACAGGAGGTTCAAGTAGAGTACAAACACTCCAAACAAAGTGGAGGAAAAGGACAATATGCCCATACCATTATGCGAATCGAACCTAATTCCGGTAAAGGTTATGAATTTGTGAATATGATAAAAGGTGATCGTATTCCACAAGAATATATTCCTTCTGTAAACAAAGGAATTAAAAAAGTAATAGAAGAAGGAATTCTTGCAGGTTTTCCAATTGTTGATGTAAAAATAGTATTGCTAGATGGAAGTTTCCATGCTGTAGATTCTTCAGACATGGCTTTCCATATTTGTGCCTCTATTTGTTTCAAAAATGGTTTTAAAAAGGCTTTTCCAAAACTTCTTGAACCCACAATGAAAATTGAAATTAATACCCCTGATGATTATATTGGAGATGTAGTTAGCAATCTTAATAGAAAACGTGGCACAATTGAGTCTATGAGAAGGTATCGTAAGGGTTCACAAAAACTAAACGGGTTTGTACCTTTGAAAGAAATGTTCGGATATGCTACTCAACTAAGAAATATTTCTAGCGGAAGAGCAAATTATTCAATGGAATTTAGCAAATATACTCCTGTTTCTGAAGCTTTGCAGGAAGAAATACTTAAGGAATTGAAGGAGAAGAATTAAATAAGTTTTTTTCTTCAATTTCTTTATTTATAATTTGCTAATATCTACCTTTCCAAAGTTTATTCAAATTAGCTTTTATTTCTTTTTCACGAGTATTATCCTGTGGTTCATAAAATTTTGTTTTACTTATTTTTCTCAGGTAGAAATTTCATATCAACAAAATTATTTTCAAAACAGCCTAATTTCTTCTGCCTAAGGCTGACCAATTTCTGATCATGTGTTTCCCCAAAAGCGTAAATAGCCAAATATCAGCTAATTGCAAAAATGAAAACATATGGAACAGTGTTATAAATCAAGTTCGCCAGCACCCTGACGGATAATCTCAATCTCATTATCAACGCAATTTACAACAGTTGAAGCAACGTTATTGCCATAACCACCATCAACAACTATATCAACCTTATCTTTAAAGTTTTCATAAATTAGCTCGGGATCAGTAATATATTCCACTATTTCATCATCATCATGCACCGAAGTTGTCATTATTGGGTTGCCAAGTTCTTCAACAATTTTGCGAATTATATTATTATCGGGAATTCTTATACCAATGGTTTTCTTTTTGCTTTTAAATATTTTAGGCACATTATTGTTAGCATCTAAAATAAATGTAAAAGGTCCGGGTAAATTACGTTTCATAACCTTATAAATATAATTATTTATTGGGCGAGTATAATCTGAGAGGTGACTAAGGTCGTCGAAAATAAACGAAAAGTTGGCTTTTTCTAGTTTTGTGCCTTTTAGTTTTGCAATACGTTCTGCAGCTTTTTGATTATTTATATCGCAACCCAGACCATAAACACTATCGGTAGGATAAACAACAATACCGCCACTTTTAAGAATATCAACAATTTTCAAAACGTCCTGCTGATTCGTATTATCGTTATATAATTTTATCAACATAAACTTGTGTTATTTTAATTATAATGCAAACCTACATATATTTTTTTGTAAAAAACATATTGATATTATCGCATTAACCAAAGAAATTCTACCAAATCTTTACTCTTTTGTTTTCGGGTAACCACATTTTATCACCCTCTTTAACATCAAATGCATTATAAAACTCTATCAAATTTGGCAATGGTCCGTTAACTCGCAGGTTTCCCAAAGAATGAACATCTTCTTTAGTGCGGCGTAAAATTTCTTTATCTCTAATATTTTGTGCCCATACATGTGCATAGGCAAGATAAAAACGTTGCTCTGCTGTATAACCATCAATTTTTTCTTGTGGATTTTCTTTTAGAGCTATCTGCAAAGCAGTATATGATATGCACAAACCGCCAAGGTCAGCAATATTTTCGCCAAGTGTTAATTCGCCATCGGCATGAATAGTGTCTAACACAATAAATGAGTTAAACTGGTCAACAAGCATTTTTGTACGCTGTTTAAACTTTTTGTTATCTTCTATTGTCCACCACTCGTTAAGATTTCCGTTTTTATCATAATTTTTGCCTTGGTCATCAAAACCGTGTGTCATTTCATGACCAATAACAACACCAATTGCTCCGTAATTTACAGCATCGTCGGCATCCATATAAAAGAATGGTGCTTGCAGAATAGCAGCAGGAAAAACAATTTCGTTCATCGATGGGTTATAATATGCATTAACCATTTGGGGGGGCATGTGCCATTCAAGCTTATCAACAGGTTTGTCAATTTTGCCAATCATATATTCAAAATCAAAGTTATTAGCACGTAATACATTTAAAACATAGGCATCGTTTTTTACTTCAAGGTCTGTGTAATCTCTCCATTTATCGGGATACCCTACTTTAACATTTATTGTTTCAAGTTTTTCCTGAGCTTTTTGTTTTGTTTCACTGCTCATCCATGGCAATTGGTCTATTCTTATTGCATAAGCAGATTTCAGATTTGCAACCAAATTTTTCATTCTTTCTTTAGCTTTTGGAGGGAAATATTTTGCTACATATAGTTTTCCTATGGCTTCGCTTAAAGCGGAATTTGTTGTACCAAGAACACGCTTCCACCGTGGACGATTTTCTAAACTACCCGACATAGTTTTTCCGTAAAAATTGAAATGTGAATCAATAAATTCATTACTTAAATAATTTGCTGTTTTTCTAATTAAATTCCATTTAAGATAATTTTTCCAATCATCAATAGAAAAATCTGTTAAAACAGAACTTAAGTTTTCGAAAAAAACAGGCTGATTAACATTCAAGGAATTTAAATTTGACCGACCAATATTTGAAAAATATTCCGTCCAGTTTATTTTAGGAGATAATTCTTGAAGTTTTGAAATGGAATGTTTGTTATATGTTTTAAATGGGTCTCTACGTTCTAATCTAGTCATTGAAAATTTTGCCAGTTTGGTTTCAATGTCCATAATGGTTTTAGCAACAGTTGCAGAAGTTTCATCATCATTGCCCATTAGCATGAAATTAGACTTTAGGTGCTCTATATATTTACTGCGCAAATTCTCAGAACGTTCATCATTGTCTATATAATAATCTCTGTCGGGCATTCCAAGACCTCCCTGTGCTAATTGTGCAATTACCATTTCGCTGTTTTTTGGATCAGCATCGGCATAAATATTAAATAAGGGATAAATATTGTGTGTATGCAAATATGCTACTACATTCAGAATATCATTAATATTTGTAGTATTATCAATTTTTTCAAAATATTTTTCTAAAGGATCTAATCCGTTTTTTTCAATTTTAGCACTATCCATTCCCATATTGTAAAAAAGACCTATCTTTTTTGCAATAATGTCATTATTATCACCATCCGCAATTTCATTAATCAAATCTTTTAACTGTTTTTCTGCTTTATCAGCAAGTTGATCAAAAGTACTATAACGGCTTTTATCAGCAGGTAAAGGATTGCTTTTCATCCAACCACCATTTGTATATTGATAAAAATCATTAACGGGAGATACAGTTGTATCTAAATCGTTTAGATTTATTGTGTTATTTGTATTTTTTTTCATTTGATGCGAATTTTCATTACAGGAAAATAAAAATATAATTATTATAATACCTGAAAAAATTAAATTTTTTGTCATTAGAAAATTGTTTATTTATTGGTGCAGCAAAGGTATTATTATTTTTTATTTTGGTTTTCTATTTTCCATTATTTAAATTTGTTGAAATAAAATATTATTCGTATTTTTGACTAAATCAATATTTTATACTGATGAAAGACTTATCCTCCATAAAAGCTGCAAAAAAAAGAATACTCGAATTAGAAAAAGAATTAAAACAAATAAAAAAACGACATTATAAATTATTTGAATCTGCTTATGATGCAATTTTCACAATGGATGGTGAAACCTTTATTGATTGTAATACAAAGACTCTAGAATTATTTGGGTGCAAGAGAAAAGATA
Source organism: uncultured Bacteroidales bacterium (assembly GCA_964435855.1). GTDB lineage: Bacteria > Bacteroidota > Bacteroidia > Bacteroidales > CAYTAU01 > CAYTAU01. The sequence continues at coordinate 27,448 of CAYTAU010000016.1, forward strand.
TTATTGGACAGCCGCCATATTTATTTTCTCCGGAATTTCAAACCGATAAAAGAACCTCAAAAGAAAAAGCTATTGAAAAAATTACAGCTGCTTTTGATGGAAAACCACAACTTTTTGAATGGACTCATAAAAAATTAAACGGCGATTTATTTGATGCAGAAGTTAGTTTAAATAAAATTGAAATTGAAGGAAAACCACATTTGCAAGCAATTGTCAGGGATATTTCAGAAAGAAAAAAGCATGTAAAAGAACTATCAAATAAAAACAAAGAATATTCTTCACTTAATGAAGAATATTTAGCCCAAAATGAAGAGTTAAGAGTAATAAATGATGAGTTGAAAGATAATAATAATAAAATAGAAAATGAAAAAGAAAAAACAAATGCAATTTTAAAAGCATTACCCGATATTTTATTTATTCTTGATAATAAAGGTATTTTTAAATATTTCCATACAAACAATTCCGAAATCCTTATTGTTCCTCCCGAAAAAGTAATTGGAACTAGTATTTCAGATATGGGGTTTACTGAAGAAAAATTAAAGGAAATTTTAAATGCGGTAAAAAAGTCAATAAAAAATAAATCTGTTGAACCTTTTGAATATAATTTAAAAATTGGCAAAACAACAACTATATGGAGTGCAAATACATATCCTCTCAACAAATCAGAAGTTGTAGTATTGGTAAGGGATATAACCGAAATTGTTGAAAATGAAAATGAGCTAATAAAAAAGAATAATGAGTTTTCATCATTAAATGAAGAATACTTAGCCCAAAATGAAGAGTTAAGAACAACAAATGATGAATTAAGAGATAAAAATAAAAAAATAAAAGATAGTGAGGAGAAATATTATAAATTATTCGAATCTGCCAATGACTCAATTTTTACAATGGATGGTGAAATTTTTATTGATTGTAATACTAAAACATTAGAATTATTTGACTGTAAAAGAAAAGATATTGTTGGCAAACCACCATATTTATTTTCACCGGAATTTCAACCTGATAAAAGAGCATCAAAAGAAAAAGCTATTGAAAAAATTACAGCGGCCTTTGATGGACATCCACAATTTTTTGAATGGACTCATAAAAAATTAAACGGAGAATTGTTTAATGCAGAAATTAGTTTAAATAAGATTGAACTTAAAGGGAAAAAATATTTACAAGCAATTGTAAGAGATATTTCTGAACAAGAAAAAGCAAGAAAAAAAATTAAAGAAAGTGAAGAAAAATTTAGGGTTGCCTTTGAAACAAATCCTGATTCGATTAATATAAGCAGATTGGAAGATGGATTGTCAAAATATGTTAATAAGGGTTTTGAAAAAATAACAGGATATTCAGCAAAAAAAACTATTGGTAATAATATTCAAATAATTAAAATTTGGAAAAATCAGGATGATAGAAAAATACTTGTTGATGAACTTAAAAAGAGTGGAAAAGTTGAGAATATGGAAGCAAAATTTGTTCATAGTAATGGAAAAGAAATAGATGTATTAATATCTGCAAACATTATTATGTTAAACGATGAACCCCATATAATAGCAATAACAAAAGATATTACCGACATAAAGAATAATGTTGAAGAACTTATGAAAGCTAAAGAAAAAGCAGAAGAATCGGAAAAATTAAAAACAGCTTTTTTAGCAAATATGAGTCATGAGATCAGAACTCCAATGAATGGTATTTTAGGTTTTACACAATTATTAAAACGTCGCAATGTTTCCGAAGTAAAAAAAGCAGAATATTTAGATATTATAAGTGACAGAGGGTACGAATTGTTAAATATTATTAATGATATTATTGATATTTCAAAAATTGAATCAAAACAAGTTGAAGTAAATCATAATAATATTGAACTCAATAGTTGTATAGATGAACTTTATGATTTTTTCAAAACAAAAAAAACACATGTAAAACTTATAAAAAAATATTCTCATGAATCACTGCATATTAAAATTGATAAAACTAAATTCAATCAAATCCTTACGAACCTTATTAATAATGCCATAAAATTCACTCTATCCGGCTCTGTTGAAATTGGTTATAAAATAAAACAAAATAAGAAGAGTAAGTATATTGAATTTTTTGTTAAAGACACAGGAATTGGTGTTCCTGCTAATAAACAAGAAATAATATTCAATAGATTTACTCAGGCAGATGACGGACATACTAAATCTTATGGAGGAACCGGACTTGGACTTGCTATTTCTAAAAGTTTAGTTGAATTAATGGATGGTGAAATATGGGTAGAATCAATTGAAAAAATTGGCTCAACATTTTATTTTACATTACCTTATTTAAAATCACAAGAAATAGAAAACATAGATAGTGAAGAAGAAAGCATTAAATACAATTGGAACAACAAAACCATATTAATAGCCGAAGATGACGAGTTTAATTATCTGTTTTTAAAAGAAATTATTAATTCAACAAAAGCAAAAATAATTAGAGTAAAAAATGGGATTGAAGCTATTGAGCAAGCAAAAAAATCTAAAATTGACATTATCTTAATGGATATTAAAATGCCAAAATTAGACGGGATAAGTGCTTCTATTGAAATTAAAAAATTCAATAATAATATTCCAATAATAATTCAAACAGCATTTTCAATAACAAAAGAAATAAACAAAACAATAAATGAAAATTTTGAAACTTTAATATCAAAACCTATTGATGAGGATAAGTTACTATCTATTATAAATGATTATTTGGCTTAATGGATTGGTAATCAGCAAAAGATCGTGTTTATTTTACAATTACAGTATTTTCCATTACTGTACATACCGCAAAAAATCCAATTGCTCCATTGCTTAAATTTGTTGAAAGGTTAGCAGGCATTACATCAAAGTATCCTCCACTCCATTCTGTTTCCGAAAGTAATGTGCGAATAAAAGCAGCATACTCATGTGATAATGAATATTTTTTTTGAGTAATTATTGTTCCTGATGGAAAATATACAGTTTCTGTTTTTGAAGCAAAAATCTGTGCAATATCAACTGTGTGCAGAGTATAGTAATACAATAATGCTTTATTCATTGTATTCAAACTATCATCAATTATATGACTCCAATCTAATGATATTTCCCACATTGCATCTTCCATGCTTGAAAAATTATCATTAATATAATATAAATCGTTATCATTTTGAGAATAAGAAATATATGAAAAATGTGTAACTGGTATCATATATGCTTCGGCAGCATAGTTGTTGCCTTCATGATCAATAGAAAGGAAATAGTATTTACCAATTACAGCACTAAAAGGAGAACTTATATAAGTTCCCAGTTCAGATGAATCTTCAACAAAAACATAAATAGAATCGCCATCAGTAATAGTTATAGTAGCTCCTGAAACTTTTTCAGGAACTCCATTTAATTCATTTACAGTTTTTGAAAGCTGTACTTCGTGCTGAATATATTCATTTGTTATTAATGCATCAACAACCAACAGGTTTTCATTTCTTGCATCAATTGGGCTATCAAGCTTTTCTTTGCAAGAAAACAAAAATGTTAAAATCAATATGCTATATAAATACCTCATCTTCAAAACACTATATTGTATGTGATTGACGGTATTGCTCCTAATAAATAAATACTTGTAGGAACATATTCCGATGGATTCAGCAAATTGCCGGGTACAATAAATGAACCGTCGCTTAATTCTGTTTGATTATAATTTTGTGAAATATAATTTTTTCTCCAGTATGCATTATATAAAGTAAATGATATGTCGTGCCTGAAACTACCTTTATGATTTGGGTTTAAATTTAGTTTTACCAGTAAATCCAAACGATGATAATCTGGTAATCTACCGTTATTTTTCTCACCATAAACAGGTAATGAATATCCATTATAATAATAAAATGCTGTTGGAACACTTATTGCACTTCCTGTACTATACACCCAATTAGCCGCCAACAACCATGCTTTTGACAATTTATAAGAGAAATTAAAAGAAATATCATGAGGTCTGTCTTGAAATGCCGGATATACATTATCATTATTTATATCTTTAATTTTTCTCAAAACTCTTGAATAAGTATAACTTATCCTTCCGCTTAATTTTCCAAAATCTCTTTTTGCCATAAATTCTATACCATAAGACCATGCTTTACCAAATCGCAATTCCCCCTCAACTAAAGGATTTAACAACATGTTAGCATGATCTTTATAGTCAATTTGGTTTTTCATTGACTTGTAAAAACTTTCAACTGAAATGTCAATATTATGTTTTTTAATTTTTCTGTAATATCCAAGTGAAAATTGATGAGCTTTTTGTGGTTTTATGCTTGGACCACTTGGCAACCACACCTCAAGAGAAGTAAACGGACTAATTGAGTTTGATAATAATTGTAAATACTGACAAGTTTTATGATATCCTGCTTTAACCGAGCTTACTGAATTTAATAAATAATTTATGCTCAAACGTGGTTCAAAATTTATATATCTGTGATATTTTTCTCCTTTTTCGTAAGTAACAGTATCAATTGGTAAATATTTTTCATTAAAAGTATATTCTGTAGCTTCTCCAATATTATTCCATGATGTTAAACGTCCCCCATAGCTTATAATAATTTTATCATTGAGTTTTTGTTCATTAGTCAGATATAATGCTGTTTCACGAGCATTTTTAGGACTAATTACAGGATAGCTTGCACGAAATTGATTATCGCCAAGTTCTAGCTTACCGGGAATAAAACTATGAGCAGTACTACTCATTCCAAAACGAATTGTTAATTCAGGTGTTTGATAATATGTAAAATCACTTTTCAAACACAAATTAGCAATTTTTGAATTCCAGTAATAATTATTTTCTTCAGATATTACCAAAAAATAATCGTAATTGCTTGCTGTAAGTGTTGTATTTGAAAATAATTTGTCGCTAAAAAGATGATTCCATCTTAATGTTGAGGCTGTATTTTCCCAATTTATACCAAAGCTGTTTCTTTCTAATCCTGCACTGCTAAAATTATCTTTTCCGGAATATCCTGAAAAAAACAATCTGTCTTTACTGCCTAGTTTAAAGTTAAATTTGAAATTTAAGTCATAAAAATATAAATTCTGATCAGGATTTTCTCTAAACAACCATTTTAAATTTGACTTTCTAAATGAAATAAAACATGAACTTTTTTCTTTTATAATAGGTCCTTCTAATGAAAATCTACTCATAAATAAACCAAGTCCGGCATTACCTCCAAATTTATATTTGTTTCCATCTTTTGTTTTAATATCAATAAGTGATGATAATCTTCCACCATACGTTGCAGGAAAATCTCCTTTATAAATTTTTACATCTTTAATTGCTTCGGGCACAAACGAAGAGAAAAAACCAAGTAAATGTGTTGGGTTATAAATTGGTGCTTCATCAATTAATATCAAATTATGATCCCGTTCACCACCCCTTACATAAAAAAATGTAGAGCCATCGCCATAAGATTTAATTCCGGGCAATAACTGTAAAGATTTAACCACTTCGGTTTCTCCCATAAATGAAGGTATTTGCTGAAATGATTTAGAATTCATTTTAATTTCACTCATTTGGGTATTAGACAAATATTCATAATCATCTTCGGCTTCAATAATTACTTCCGATAAAAATTCATTGTTTAACTCAAGTCCATAATCTAATTTTAAATTTTTGTTTAATTCAATAGGAATTACAACATCATTAAAACCTATAAAAGAATATACTAATGTATAGCTTCCCCCAGGTAATGTAATTGAATAAAAGCCATAAGCATTTGTAATTGTTCCTGCTACAAGTTCTTTTACATAAACTGTAGCTCCAATCATCAACTCGCCTGTTTCCTTATCTTTTATATAACCACTAATTGTATATTTTTTATTTTTTGAGGTAGAATTTTCTTCAATCTTTTTCTTCTTTATTATAACATGATTTTGTACTACCAAAAATTCAATCTGTTTATCATTAAGTAATTTTTTTAAAACAGTTTTAAGGGGCTTATTCTTTGCTTTAAGTGTTACTCTAATATCTTCTGTAATTAAATCATTACTAAAAGAAAAGTTGATGTTATATTTTTCGTTGATATTTTCAAGGACTACAGAGAGCTGCTCATTTTTCACATTTACTGATACTTTTTTACTTAATAAATCACTTTGAGAGAAACCGTTTACAGTGGCAAATACCAATAAAATCAATAATAATATAAAATGCTTTTTTCTCATTCAAATCTATATTATTGCATATAAAGTAATCTCAAAATTAACAAGCTTTTCCGGAAATTTCGATAGCATCTTCTTTTTTATCAATTTTAAGGTCAAAAGTTGATTGTAAAATTGTTAGAATTGCATCAAGAGAAAGATTATCAAAAGTAGATGTATATCGACAATCTTTAATTTCATCGTTAATAATAATATTTGATTGATATATTTTATTGATAGTTTTTACAATTGATTTAAGCTTTTTATTTTTGAATACCAGTTTTTTAGTTTTCCATGATTTATAATTCTCATCAACATTTTCGGTTTTTTCTAATCTCTTTTCTTCTTTTATGAATGTTCCTTTTTCTCCGGATTGCAATATTATTTTATCATTTTCATTATTTTTTCTGTAAACTGCTACTTTGCCTGAATTTACAATTACAACAATTTCGTTGCTTTCAGGCAATGTACTTACATTAAAGGATGTTCCGATGACTTCAATAACAATTTCTCCGGTATTAATAATAAATGGTTTTTCTTTGTTATGAGCAACATCAAAATATGCTTCACCATTTTCTAATATTACAAGTCTTTTATCCTTTGCAAATTTTTTAGGGTATTTTAATTCAGTGTTATGATTTAAAGATATTTGTGAGCCATCTGATAAAGAAACTTCATTGGGTCCGTTTACACTTAAATAATCTTTTTGGCTTCCTTGATTGAAAAAATAATAAACAGAAGTTATAGATACTGCAAGAATAATAAATACGGCAGCTATTCTGATAAAATATTGTAATGACGATATTTTTTTATTTTGTTTTGGATTTAGGCTTACAACATTTTCAGTAATGTTGTTTTTTAAAGTATTCCATTCTGCTTCAATATCTATTTCTGCAATATCTTTGTTGATGTTCGATAGCTCCCATGTTTTTGCATACTCTTCAAACAATTTATTATTTTTCGGGTTTTGTTTACGCCAATTATTAAGTAAAATTCTCTCTTGCTCTGAAATTGAGCCTGAAAGTAATTTTACTATCAATTCGTGATATTCAATATGTTGGTTATCTGATTTCATTATATCTCACTACTAATACACATTAGCATATGTTTACCCTTATACAAAAACTCACTATTTTTAATTAAAAAACTCATATAAAATAATCATTAACACAGTTAAATAGTCTGCCAGTTTTTCTTTTAATATTTTTAATGCTTTTGATATTTGTGCTTCAACAGTTTTTACAGAAATATTTAATTTTTTGGCAACTTCAGCATATTTCAAATTCTCAAAACGATTTAACATAAAAACTTCTCTGCATTTTGGAGGTAAAGAATCAATTGCCATTTTAATATTATTCTCCAATTCAGCCTCAACCAATTTATCTGAATTTTCCCAATTTGAATCAAGGTTTATATTTTCTATTTCAACATTTCCTCTATCAAATTTCTTATTATCTCTAATATAATTTAAACAACGATTATGAACAGATGTATATAGATACGACTTTACAGGCTTATCTGTATCAATGCTTTTTCTTTTATCCCATAAATTAATATAAACATCATGAACAATTTCTTTTACTGCATCAATATCGTAAATATATTTTCTGCCATAAGCACAAAGAGGCACAAAATGCAATTTGAAAAGCTCTTCAAATTTCTTTTCAGTAAAATTGTTTATATGTGTATTGCTGTTCAAATCAACACAATTTTAAGCAAAAATATTATTAAAAACCATAAATTCATCATATTTTAACCCCAAAAATTCATAAATTTTTGCTATCTACGATAGCGACTAAGATTACCAAACATTTTTTCACTCCAAAAATGGGGTTATCTAAATCGGGATTTCACGTATTACAACCCTTGTCCAATCACATATTCATACAATTCACTTTGTTTTTGTATGAATAATGCGAGTTAATAAAAAAAGCCGCTCAATTTAATGAGCGGCTTCCATTTTTAAAGGGATTAAGTATTATTTGAAATTAAGGGTTAAATTATTAATATCAGCAGGGTTATAAGGTGTTAAAGCATCCATGCTTGTTTCAAGTGTATTATATTCTGAACCCGGAGAAGTTCCTCCCTGTATAAAACCGTAAGTATTAAAATATCCGGGAGCATCAGTATTGTATAAATAAGAGGCTACAGTATTTGAATCAATACTAGGCCATACTTCATATATTTGCTGTGTAAATACATTTTTAATAGAATGCGTTTTTAATAAAACATCACGATTTGTTTCATCTAAAGTGTTAGGTGGCAAACCAACTTCGGCAACTCCAATATCTGAATTTTCGCTTCCTGAAGCAACAAATGCCCAATCAAATCCTGTAGTATCTGTGAAAAATTTTGCATTAGGATGGTTTGAGTTTCCATAAACATCAATTATATCGCCTGTTTTGCCTGCAAACATTTTTAATGCATTAATTGAATATGGCTCAACAAGAGGATTTCCCAAAGGAATACCTGCTATTGATACTATCATGTGTGCATCGTAACCATATTCACCTGCTTCGCTATAATCAATTCTATACATAGCATCGGGGAAATTAATATTCTCATCTCTATTACAATTATAAGGTTTAATAATTGCAATTCCTTTCACAGGACTAACATTCCAAAATACCTGTAGTGCTTTACCCTGATCAGTATTGCTACTTGAAGCTGCATCGGCAATTGTCATTTGATATGCCCATGTAATTCCATCAAAAGGAGAATTTTCAACTACTACACAATTTTTTGCTCTTCCGTCTTCTTCACTTGTATATGAAAATGCCATAGCCTGATTAATTTCATATTCAGCTATTGCCCACATTATTTCTTCAACAAGTTCTGAAGCACTTTCGCCTATAGCAATAAAATTAGTAAGGTGCTCATAAATATCATTACCTTGCAATGTATCTCCTTTTCCTGATTTTGTTGTAGTGGTCTTACTAATGGCATCAGGAATATCAACTCTAAAATGAGCTGGAACAATACTGTCTTTTTGTGGTTCTTCCTCTTTGTCTTTTTTACAGCCACTCATTACTAATAACGAAACTACTGTAAATGCTAATAAAATGATTGAATACTTTTTCATAATTTCTAATTTTTTAATGTTAAATATTTACTTTTTTTAGTTTTCAATATCTATTACACATAAAAATTATTTTACCCTTACTGGCATCTCTATATTATACCAATTGGACAACTTGTCTCGATTTTTCGAGATTCAATATAGTTCAAAATCTTGAACTATTTTCATAGCCTACAACGAAATTTCGTTATAACATCGGCATTTACTTCCGATAATTATCGGGATAAAATTATAACGATTTTTTAATTACAATTGGTATTAAACCAAATATTGCTTGTGTAATTTCTTGAAAAAAACATTTAAAGCAGATATTATAACTATCGTGTAACAGATAGTAAACTAACTTTTAAAATTCTTGTGTTCGTGATATTATTTGCTTTAATTTTTACAGTCTCACACCAACAGTAAAACCAGGATACATTTTAACGTTTGTATTTCGTTTTGTTCTATCATAGGCAGACCAGTTTACAATAGATGAATTAACAGGATTTCCTTCTCTGTCATTAATATCTGACACTTGTATATTCCACGTCATACCTCCAAAAACAGTTAAATTGTCTGATACATGCATCGATGCGCATAAGTTGATCTTATTAAGCATGTTTAGTCTACCCGTCCACCATTCGTCTTCATTTATATGGTAAGCTATGCCATCAATATTAACTTTTACTTTTTCAGTAACAGGAAGCATTGTTCCAATTCCATACCCCCAACCCCATTTAATAAAATTGTTTTCTAAACGACTTCCAACAGAAATAATATTGTAGAATTGTTCAGTACCTGTTTTAAAGCTTCCAACTACATAAAAAGATTCGTTTCCGCTTAATTCAAATGAACGATATCCTTTTTTTACAATGCTTAGGAAACCAAGAGCTATTCCATCCTCTACAGTATCACAAATATTTATAAATCCTATTTGTGCACCAGTAAGTTTTTTAGTGTAATTTAAAAAACCTGTTATCTGAACACCTTTAAGGTTACCTGAATTAATGTTTGCAAAGCCAGTAATTTGAGATCCTTTTATGTCTCCATGATTAATATTAGCGAATCCTGATATTTGAATACCTATTGGCATTGACTTTGCAATATTGATAAATCCTGTTAATTGCAGTCCTGTCATAGTTCCGTTTACAATATTTGAAAATCCTGAAATCTGAGATGCAGTTGAGCTATCGGCAATAATATTTGCAAATCCAGCAATTTGTAATCCATTCAGGTTCTTTTTGCTTATATTTGAGAAACCTGATATTTGGCAACCAATTACATTTCCAATTATTGTATTGCTAAATCCAGCAATTTGTAAACCTGTTACATTCTTTTTATTTATATTTGAAAATCCTGATATTTGACAACCAATAACATTTCCCATTACAGTATTTGCAAATCCAGCAATTTGCAAACCTTTTACATCTTCTTTAATCATATTATAGAATCCCCCTATTTCAAATCCTTTTAGTCCACCTGAATATCCAATAATAATGTTTAAAGAAAAATTGTTTGATACGTTCCAAGACTCCATCCCATTTGTTCCAAGCGGAGTTACAAAACTTATTTGAACTGGTCGCACAACAGTATTACTTTTTTTAACTTCTTCTTGTGCACATACATTAAAGCTTAAAACTGCTAATAATGCAATTACGATTGTTAAATTTATTGTTTTCATCTTTTTATAATTCGAGTTATTAATTATGATTAATTACATTCCCTGAACCAGAAATACTTGTGTTGATATCTGGAAAACCAATATAATGGACATCTCCACTCCCTGAAATTCTAACATCAAGAAGTTCTAATACATTAGCATATATATTTCCTGATCCTGAAATTTTTGCAAAACAAGTATTTTGCTCAAGATTATAAGAACTTATTTTTCCGGAACCACTAATATGTAATTCTGTTTTGTCCGTAGAACCTTTTAAAGTTAATTCGCCTGACCCTGAAATATCAACATCAATATAGTTGGCATCAGCTTCACAATCAATATCTCCTGATCCACTAATATCCAGTTCGAAAAAACTTGTATTAACATTTTCAATATTAATATAACCTGAACCAGATAAAGATACATGAGAAATAGAATTTGTTCTAACGTATATGTTTATAGGTTCGGTATTACGTAAATTTCTATTATTTTGCTTTTTTAATGTTAATTTGTTCCCATTTATGCTCGTGCTTATGTATGGAATTAAGTTTTCTTCGGCTTCAACAATTATGCTATTTATACTATCGTTAGTTATAAATACATTGAAATTACCGCTTGATTTAATTTCATTAAAAGACGATATTGGTCTTTCTTCGTTAGCAATATGACCATTTCCTTTTATGCTCATGTGAAAAGTGTCGCGACACGATATTGCTAATAAAGCAATTCCAATTAATAAAATACTTAGCTTTTTCATTTGTTTAAAATTTATGTTTTTCATTTATTTAAATAATTGTGTTTTCAACAGGAAGACAATTCAAAAAATAAATACCCCTACTTGATGGGTATTTTTTTATTTAAAATATTATTTGGGATAAATATTATCTTAGACTATACATTTTTACTAATAATAAACCTAAAAGCAACTCTTCCTCCTATCCACATTTGAATTTGATTTTTCCCAAATGTGTTTTCATAAAAAGGGTTTAATGCAATTGTCGAAGAAAAATTACCTGTTTCCGGATTAGTAATAGCAGAAACATGAAAATTAATTGAGGGTCCTGCAACAAGAGAGAAATGTTTAAATATCTTTATTTCCATTGCAGTATTAATTTTGCTTAGAAGATTTAATTCATCTTCCCAAGGTCTGGTTTCATTAACAACACTTGATATTAATTCAAAGTTAATCGCAAAAGTTTTGTTCAGTTTTGTAATGCTTCCTATTCCCACGCCTACAGACCATTTTTCATAATTATTCGGATCTATACCAGCATTGTATATATTATAAAACTTTCTTGTTCCTGATTTATATAATAAATTTGTACAGAATATTTCATTCGCAGAAATTTCAATTGCACGATAACCTTTCTTGATATGATTTAAAAATCCAATTGAGGCACCCAAACTGGTATCAGCAACGTTAATAAATCCTATCTGAACTCCTTTTAAATCTTTTGTGTAATTTAAAAAACCTGCTATTTGAAGTCCACCCCTAACATTTTCTGTATGATTGAGAAAACCGGCAATTTGAATACCTGTAACATTTTTACAATAATTAATAAAGCCTGCAATTTGCATTAAAACGACATCCTGCTTGGTCGAATTAATAAATCCTGCAATTTGAACTCCGTCAACATCTTTTGTTGTATGGTTATGAAAACCTGCAACTTGAAATCCCTTCATTTTACCATTAAGAACATTGCTGAAACCTGCAATTTGAACACCTGTTATTTTATCTAGCACAATATTGTTAAAACCTGCAATCTGAACACCTTTAATTGAGCCCGTATTTTTATTAATAAATCCTGCAATTTGAGCTCCGTCAACATCTTTTGTTGTATGGTTATGAAAACCTGCAACTTGAAATCCCTTCATTTTACCATTAAGAACATTGCTGAAACCTGCAATTTGAACACCTGTTATTTTATCTAGCACAATATTGTTAAAACCTGCAATCTGAACACCTTTAATTGAGCCCGTATTTTTATTAAAAAATCCTGCAATTTGAACTCCTCTTGTATACTTACCAACAATATTACCAAATCCTGCAATCTGAACACCATTTACATAACTTCTATCAATATTTAAAATACCGCCAATTTCTACTCCCTCAACTCCATCTGAATATCCTGCTAAAATATTGAGTGACAAATTATTTACAATAGCTCCATTAAGTGAAGTATGTGCACCTGCATAGGGCAAAAATGAAACTTGTCCTATTCTTTTTTCATATATATCAAGATTTTGGGAATGAATTATTAACTCTTCATCAACTAACCAATTTACAATTGGTTCGGTATCTATTCTATTGGTATCTGTTTGGATTTTTTTTGCAGGCATTTTATCTACAACAAGAAATTTTGGGTTTAGATGCATGTCTATTTTACTATGATTAATTGGTCTTATAATTATAACCGTGTCAAGATAGCCTCGCTTGCAATATGTTAGCCCCCTGAATTCTTTGTCAGGTGGAATTAAAATTACATAATGACCATTATTGTCAGTAATAACTGTTCTTTTTCCATCTATATCATAAACCGTAGCATTTTTTATCTTTTCCCCTGTTTGTGAATCAATAATATATCCCGTAATTTCATAATTTTTATTCTTGTCTTCTTTTTGTAAACGTTTTCGTTTTTCATTCCCCAATAGAACAATATGATTCCCTACAATTTTATATTGCATAGTATTATCAAATATTTTATCAAGTATCTTCTTTACGGATTCGCTATTGACATTAATAGATATAATACTATCATTATTAATTATTTCAGCATTATATGAAAACTTAAAACTTCCTTTATCTCCAATATATATCAAAGCATTTTTCAGTTTGATATTTGATAAAGAAAGTGATATTTTTTTGTTAAGTAAGTTTGCCTGAGAATAAATATTATTCGAACGAAAACACAATATTCCAAACAAAAGGATAATAATAATTCCTATTTTTTTAAGATTAACAACCGTCACCATTTATTATGTATGTATTTTCTTCTTTTGTAATATTTAATTTAAACGATTCTGCAATAACATTTAAGATAGTTTCAATAGAGTCATTCTTAAATTTTGCCGATAATAAACAATTCTTGATTTTTTCGTTCCCTAGTGTAATTTCAACATTATAATCAATAATTAATATTTCAATAACCTTTGACAGTTCTGTTTCTTCAAAAATTAATGTTTTGTTATTCCAGAACAAATCATTAGTAAATGTTTTAACTATGCGCCTAATAGTTTTTTTCTTTTTATTGAAAATTCCTTTTGTTCCGGGTGTTAATTCAAGTGCAACAGAATCGTCATTTAAGTTATTTACACAATATAAAAGAACTATGCCGGTTTCAACAAAAACCTCTATCTCTTCAGATTCAGGATATGCTGTTACATTAAATGAAGTTCCAACTACTTTTATGTTCGCATCACCAGCATGAATAATAAAGGCTTGTTCTTTGTTATGTTCAACATTAAAAAATGCCTCCCCTTCAAGTTTAACTTCTCTTTTGTTTTCAGAAAATGTTTTAGGATATATCAATCTTGAATTTATATTTAAAGAAGTTTCCGACCCGTCGGGCAATATTTGAGTAATAACATTGTCATTACTTGCAAGAGTTAGCTGTGTGTCTTTTTCTATCAAATAATTAAAAATAAAATATGCCCCAAATAGTAGCATAATTACCGCTGCAAATCTGGTGAAATAATACACAACTTTATTTTTTTGATTTTGATCGGACTTTAATACCTGTTCATTACCTGACAATATTCTATCCGACAATTTGTTCCATGCATCATCAATATCGACAGCAACAGGAGAAGGAGATAATTTTCCGGTTTCAATCCACAATTCCTCAAGCTTGTTCAGATATTGAACATTTTCATTTGATTGATCCTGCCAGATTTTTACCTGATTTATATGAGACTTATCAGCTTCACCTGACAGGTATAACATCAAAAGATTATGGTCTATATTTTCATTTTTACTATTCATTGATACTTTCTATACTAATGACAATTCAAAAATGGTTTTCCCCTATTCATTTTTCAAAAACTTTTATTAAAAATTCTATCATCACTAAAAATGCAATGATTAAATAATTCGATAATTGTTCACGTAAAAATTTGATAGCTTTCCCCATCTGATTTTCTACTGTTTTAACCGAAATATTTAATTTTTCTGCTATCTCTCTATATTTCAGCCCATCATATCTGCTCATAATAAACACTTTTCTGCGTTCAGTAGGCAACATGTCAATTGTTCTCCTTATTTTTTGTTCTAGTTCAGATGTTTCAAAACTGTCTTCAAAGTTTTCTTCCTTATCCTTTATTTCTGCTTCGTTAAATGCTTTATATTCTTCTCTTATATTAATATGTTTTATCATATTAAGGCAACTATTCCGAACAGAACGGAATAAATATGAATTAACGGATGACTTAATATTAAGACTTTCCCTATTTAACCAAAGATTATAAAATAATTCCTGTACGATTTCTTCTGAGGCATCAATATCTTTCAAAAACTTATTGGCATAAGCACATAATTTGCTATAATGAGTTCGAAACATTTTTTCAAACTCTAATTTATTATTCAGGTCAATATAGTCTTCGTGTTTTTTCAATTATATAATTAAGAAAAAATTCCGATATTGAAGTACAAATATACTAATGATGATGGAATTTGCTATAGGAAATTCAAACTTAGTCGAATATATGCTGCAAAATTTTTGAAATTTACTATAAAAGATGTATAATTTCAGTTCTCTTTCTTCTACATAGCTGCATTTTAGGTGTGTTATAACGTTGTCCTGCTTTACTCTAAAACAACTTTCCCTACCACAACGCTTTTCTCTGTCGTTACTTTTATAATATAAATGCCTTTTGGCTGTGGACTTAAGTCTATTTCGGTTTCTTTGCCCTGATATACTTGTCTGCCTTTAATATCCAAAACCTCTATATTTTCAATATCTACTGCTTCTACAGTAATTGTTCCTGTTGTGGGGTTGGGATATATCTTGATTATATCATCTGATTCAATTTTGTTAATATCCATGCATGCATCAACCCAGATAAGTATAGTATCAGATGAAATACAATTACCGTTATCAACTTCAACCCAAATAATATTCCAATTAAATAAAGGTAAACTATAACCATAAAAATCTAAAGTCTGAGATGTATCACCTGTGCTCCACAAATATGAACTACCCACATTACCCGCATCTAGTGAAGTTAACCAAAGATCACATATTATAGTGTCTTGCCCAAGATTAACTATAGGTACAGGATTAAGAATAACAAAACTGGTATCAGAGTTTACACAATTATTAGCATCTATTACCTCAACCCAATATAATCCTGCTGTATCAACTGCAATAGTTTGTGTTGTTTCGCCCGACGACCATATATAAGCATAGCCATTTCCACTTCCGGCATCTAAAATCATAGTGTCTCCCTGGCAAATAGAAAGAGTATCATACAAAGTAAGATTAACAGCACATTCTGAAATCTTAGCCAGATAGTAGTCTCGGTGCCCGTTATTATTAATAATGTTTGTTCCAAATGTCATATTTGAACTTATAAAATATCCTCCAACATATATATTGTTTGCATTATCTATTGCTAAGCTATTGCTAAGATCATCGGTGCTACCGCCAGCATTTTTTGCCCAAATTTCACTGCCACTTGTATCATATTTAACTACAAACATATCGTTGCCATTAAAATTTTGAAGTGTATCAGATGCAAAAATCATACTTGTACTATAAAACCATCCCGCTACAAGTATATGCCCAGAAGTATCAACTGCTATATTTTCACCTCTGTCTTGTAAAGTGCCTCCGGTGTTTTTCGCCCACATAATATTTCCAGATGTATCGTATTTACAAATAAACATATCACGGTCGCCTTTACTGGTAAGTGTAATAGTGTCGAAAACTATACTTGTACTATGAAAGTTGCCGGTTACATAAACATATCCCAAAGAATCTGTAGTAACACCAAATCCCTCATCTTCTAATCCACTTCCTGCACTTTTTGCCCATACAGGATTTCCTGCAGAATTGAATTTAAGAATATAATAATCAATAAATCCGTTGTTATTAATAGTTGTTGTTCCAAATGTTATAGAATTGCTATAAAACCATCCGGTAACATATACATTACCAAAAACATCGGCTGTTATACCATAAGCCTGATCATGGTTAGTACCCCCTGCATTTTTAGCCCATATTACGTTGCCATTAGAATCATATTTCACAATCAATATATCATCAGTACCACCTGATGTATTTGTAATAACTTCTGTACCATAATTAGCAGATGAACTGTAGAATCGCCCGGTAATATATACATTATCATTAGCATCGATATACATTGCAGAGCTTTTATCAACATTATTTCCTCCGCCTTTTACTCCCCATAATGGATTTCCGTTGGGGTCGTATTTTACAAGAAAAATATCATTGTCTCCTAAGCTGACTAAAGTATCTGTTCCAAAGAAAATAGTATCTAAAAAGTAGCCTGTAATATATGCATTGCCTGTAGCATCTGTTGCTACGCTCATACCATTGTCGGCATTAGAGTCGCCAAAATTTTTTGCCCATAATACGTTACCATCAGAATCATATTTTGATATGAAAACATCGTAGCTGCCATTGTTTACCAAAGTATCGTTGCCAAGTATCATTGTATCGCTCAGGAAGCTTCCTGTTACAAAAATATTTCCTAATAAATCTGTAGCAACCTCATATGCACAATCGGTAGTATCACCACCTCCAGCTTTTGCCCATGTCCATACTTCCTGACTTTTTGAAATGTTGCAGAATAAAAAATAAGCTATAGCTAAAATGTAAAGTTTTTTCATAGTTTTAGTTTTTTGTTTTACCAAAGATACAGAAAATAATTGTTAATTCTTAATTATTTTCTCAACAGCAACTCCTTTTTCTGTAGTTACTTTTATTATGTAGATGCCTTTTGGTTGTTGGCTTAAATCAATTTCACACTTCGACAAGTTCAGTGTTCCTTTTTCACTTTTGATATTTGACTTTTGGCTTTTGACTTTACAACCTTGCAAATCCATTACCTCAATTCCTATTATGCCTTCTGCCTGCACTCTTATTTTTCCGCTTGTGGGGTTGGGGTAAATTGAAACTTTTGTGTTTTTAATATATTCGTTTATTCCTGTTGTAAAATTATAAACCCTTACATGACCTGCTTCAGTACCGTTTCCACTATTACATGGAGCACCAATAGCCACAGTTGAGCCATCGGAATTTAAACTTACTGAGTTTCCTGAATAATCTCCACTAGCTTCCCCATCAATATCATTACCAATTTGCATCCAGTTTCCTCCACTATATTCATATATTCTTACATGACCTTTTAAACTGTCTATAGTGCCTCCATATCCGTAATTAATTGGGGCACCAATAACCACTATATTACCTGTAGAATTTAAACTTACTGAACAGCCTGACCAGTCACCAGATGTTTCACCGTCAATATCACTACCCATTTGCACCCAATTTCCACCATTATACTCATATATTCTAACATGACCCTTATCATCACTTATATTGCCACTATTCCCATCATTATAATGTGCACCAATAGCTACAATTAAGCCATCGGAACTTAAACTTACTGATCTTCCGAAATAGTCACCATTAGCTTCGCCATCTATGTCGTTACCTTTTTGCAACCAACTTCCTGCTGAATACTCATATACCCTTACATGACCTGTACCTCCATTTCCATCATTAAGGCAAGCACCAATAGCCACTATATTACCTGTAGAACTTAAACTTACTGCCCAACCAGATCTATCTCCTGCAGTTTCGCCATCTATATCACTACCAATTTGCACCCAATTTCCTCCACTATACTCATATATCCTTACATGACCGGCATCAGATCCATTTCCATCATTATACATAGCACCTATAGCAACAATAGAGCCATCGGAATTCATACTTACTTCATTGCCCAAATAATCACTTACTGCTTCTCCATCAATATCATTTCCTATTTGTATCCAGTTTCCCCCACTATACTCAAATACTCTTACATGACCTGCACCAGATCCGTTTCCGTCATTTAAAAAAGCCCCAATAGCTACTATAGTACCATCGGAACTTAAACTTACAGAAATACCTGAACGGTCATCTGCAGCTTCACCATCAATATCACTTCCTATTTGTATCCAGTTAGCTCCACTATATTCATATATTCTTACATGACCTGCATAACTTCCGTTTCCGTCATTTAAAAAAGCCCCAATAGCTACTATAGTGCCATCAGAACTTAAACTTACGGAACTACCTGAGCCATCACCTGCAGCTTCGCCGTCAATATCCTGCCCAATTTGTGTCCATTGGGCATTAGCAGTTATTACTGCTATTAGAATTGCTAAAAGTAAAATAAAGTTTTTCATTGGGTTTGGGTTTTTTGTTTTACCAAAGGTAGTGAAATAAAATGGATTCCTGCTTTTACAGGAATGTTTTTTTCAGTTTAACTTTCCTGACTATTTACTATTTAATCCTAACTTTTATTAAGCTAAAAGTGGCAAAGTTAATATAAACTCACTACCTTTTCCTTGTTCGCTTTCTATCTCTATACTGCCTCCAAATGTTTCGGTAATGGCTTTTACATAGCTTAAGCCCAAGCCATGCCCTTTTATATTGTGGATGTTTCCGCTTGTTTGTCGGTAAAATTTCTCAAAAATTCTGCTTTGCACCTCTTTGCTCATTCCAATGCCTTTGTCTTTTACTGATATTATTAGATTATTGTTTTCATTATAGCTTGTAATTTTAATTTCAGGCTTGTTGGGTGAATATTTATTTGCGTTATCAAGCAAATTGAAAATGATATTTGTTAAGTTTAGTTATACCCCCTTGTCATTTGGGCAGGTTTTTTTTTGATTATTTTGTTATTTTCAGAATATATCCTCTTCCGTGAATATTAACTATTTCAATTGACTTATCATTTTTCAGATATTTACGAAGTTTTGTAATGTAAACATCCATGCTACGCTTAGGAAAATATCCTTCTTCGCTCCAAATTTGTGTAAGAGCTGTTTTGTGGTCTAAAATTTCACCTTTGCACAAACAAAGTAATTTAAGCAAGTCCGATTCTTTTGGAGATAATTTGTTTTGGTTTTTACCATCTATAAGTATCCCTGTTTTACTGTTAAAACTATATTTTCCAATTGAAAACTCTGTTTCTTTTTTATCAGCAAATTTATTTATTTCATTTCTTTTAAGAATTGCTTCTATTTTAAGTAATAAAATATCGGAGTCAAAGGGCTTTGTAATATAATCATCAGTTCCAAGATTAAAACCTTTCATTATGTCAGCTTTCAGGCTTTTTGCTGTAAGAAAAATTAAAGGAATGTCTTTATCAATATCTTTTATGCCTTTTGCAATACTAAAACCATCTACATTTGGTAACATAACATCTAAAATACAAAGGTGATAATTTCCTTTACCAAAAATTTTTACAGCATATCTTCCATCATCTACCCAATTTACAAAATATCCGTTCATTTGGAGATATGAACGCATAACTGCTCCAAAATTTAAATCGTCTTCTACCAGAAAAATATTTTTAATACCTTTTTTCACTTTTCTAATTATGTAAAAATCATTGGTTAAAAATACTAAAAAATGTTATAATATGCAAATTATAATAAGATGTTTTACTCTAATATAACTTTTTTTAGTTGTTACTTTTATAATGTAGATGCCTTTTGCTTGTTAGCTTATATCAATATGTCAATGTACAAGAAAAAAATTAAATTACATAAAATTTTCATGTAAAAATAAAATAATTTATCTTTGTACTCTAAATTAATTATTTAATAATGAAACAAGGAACAGTAAAATTTTTCAATGAATCTAAAGGATTTGGATTCATTAGCGAAGAAGATTCAAAAGAAGACTATTTTGTACACTCTTCAGGATTAATTGACAGAATTAAAGAAGGTGACGTTGTAGAATTTGAATTAAAAGAAGGTAAAAAAGGATTAAATGCAGTAAATGTCAAATTAATTTAATATTTATTCTTTAACTTTTTTAGTAATGGAAAGCCCGTCAATATTGATAGGCTTTTTTTAATGTAGTGTCCCGTCCTGAAATAAGTTGACACAAAATTGTCTTATTTATGGTGACAAGAATTAAAAAAGTATAAATTATTTATTCAATTAGAAAGAACAACAGACGGGTTAACTTGTCTGTTATAAAAATCAGTAAGCTAAAAATAATTTTCCTAATAAATAATTTGTATTACCATAAAATTATCACACATTTGCAAAATAAATTTTAAGTATAAATAAATATTATAAAAACATGAAAGTAAAAGTTTTATTATTTGGATTAGTTTTAGGGATTTTTGCCTTAACATCATGTGAAAATGAAAATTCTTCAGAAAGCAGCGATATTGCAATTACAACTTACAACGATACTATAGATTATTGTCTTGGAATTTCAATATGCAACAATTTAAAAACACAAGGAGTAGATACTATTAATTCGGCAATAATTGCAAAAGGATTTGATGATATTATATCTGGTGAGCCAATGATTACAGTAGAAGAAGCAGGAATGATACTAAACAATCATTTTATGGTATTACAACAGAAAAAAATGGAAGTAGAACAAAAAAAATGGGAAAAGAACAAAATTGAAAGCGAAGAATTTATTGCAAAAAACAAAGACGAAGAAGGAATTATTACTTTAGAAAGCGGGTTGCAATATAAAATATTAGCAAGTGGCAACGGAAAACAAGCAACAATAAATTCTATGGTTACAGTTCATTATCATGGAACATTAATTGACGGAACAGTTTTCGATAGTTCTGTTGACAAAGGAGAACCTATACAATTTCCCGTTAATGGAGTTATTCCGGGATGGCAGGAAATACTACCTATGATGAAAGTTGGTGATAAATGGAAAGTTTTTATTCCTCAAGAACTTGCTTATGGTCAAAATCCACGTCAGGGAGGAGTAATTGAGCCACTTATGGCACTTGTTTTTGAAATGGAACTTATTGCCGTTAATGATGCACCAACAGAATAAATAATTATTAATTATGCCAATCAAGAGTTGATTTCATATAAAAATCATCATGAAATTAAATAGGTATTGTTGCTGGTTACTTGTTGCTTGTTTTATGTTGTTTAACTAGCAACCAGAAACCCTGCCTATCGGCAGGAAGCAACAAATATTTTACTCGTCTGATTTTCAGCGATAATTTCCAAACCTTGATTCACATTAATTATTAATATTATTTTAGTGAGAGTTTTTTTTATTGTCAAATTGTAATTTGTAAGCCGTCATAAGCGATATGCACATTTTCAGGAAGCTCTTTTTCAACATCGCTATGAAGTCCCATCATGTGACTAATATGATTTAAGTATGCTTTTTCGGGTTTTATTTTTTCAATTACCTCTAATGCTTCCGATAAATTAAAATGCGAAACATGTTTCTTTTTTCGCAGAGCATTAATTACAAGAACTTTTAAATTCTTTAATTTATCAAATTCATTATCGGGAATAAAATTAGTATCTGTAATATAAGCAAAATTCTTTATTCGATATCCCAAAACAGGCAATTTGTGGTGTAGAAGATGAATAGGAATAAATCCTATACCATTAATATTAAAAGCATTATTGTTAATTTGATGTAGATTCATTTTCGGTATTCCCGGATATTTATCCTCAGCAAATACATAAGGAAATTCAAGTTTTATTGTTTCCAATGTTTTCTCATTCCCGTATATGTTCATTGCTTTTTTTTGTATGTAATTGAAAGCACGAACATCGTCTAATCCTGCAATATGGTCTTTATGTTCATGAGTAAGGATTATAGCATTCAAATTTTCAACACTTTGTCGCAACATCTGTTGCCTAAAATCAGGACCTGCATCAATAGCAAATGTATTGTTGTTAATCTCAATAAGCACCGAAGAACGTAGACGTTTATCTTTCTCGTTTTTTGATAAACAAACCTTACATTTACATGCAATAACCGGTACACCCTGAGAAGTTCCTGTTCCTAAAAAAGTTACTTTCAATTTATAATGATTAAAATTTCAATTAAAAAACTAAAATTACATAATTTTATTTAGGAGGACTTATTAAATGCATCATTTTTGCGATAAACGAATTGTTTTTTATATTTTTGATTTTTTAAGACATATAAATTTATATGAAAAAATTTATTTTAATCTGCATATTAGTTTTTCCCTTATTAATATTTTCTCAGGAAGAATATTCTACAAAAAATAAAAGAGCAATCAAACATTTTGAGGCTGCATTGGTTTATTATGAGAAATTTGAAGACCTTAATACAATAACTCAACTTAAAATGGCTTTGGATATTGACTCTAATTTTGTTGAAGCATATAATCTTTTTGCAACACTTTATGAAAATAAAAGAGATTTTTTAAATACGATAAAATACTATTCAAAAGCTATAAAGGCAAAGCCCGATTTTTCTTATAAAACATATTATTTTTTAGGAAAAGCTCAATTGAAAATGGGAATATATGAAGATGCAAAAAATAATTTTGAATCCTGTATCAATTTTGATGGAGTAAGCCCTAAACTTGAAGCATATTCAACAGCATTACTTGAACGAGCAGAGTTTGGAGTTAACGCACTAAATAATCCTGTAGAATTTAACCCCGTTAATATGGGTGAAAATGTAAATACAGAGTATGATGATTATTGGCCATCATTAACTATTGATGAAAAAGTTTTATCTACTACTGTTCTTTTACCAAAAGATGATAGATATCCGATCTCGTATATAAATAGTCAGGAAGATTTTTTTATTACATATAAAAAAGATAGTACTTGGGCAAAAACTGTAAATATCGGAACACCAATAAACACAAAAGAGAGTGAAGGTTCGCAAGCATTTTCGGTTGATGGAAGATTGTTGTTTTATGCAGTTTGCAGCAGAAGAGAGGATTATGGAGCTTGTGATATTTATTTTTCCGAAAAAAAAGGAAATGTATGGAGTGAGCCAAAAAATATTGGACAGCCTGTAAATTCAATTGCATGGGAAAGTAATCCAACATTTTCGTCAGATGGAAGAACACTTATTTTTACAGCAGGTCATCGCAGAGGTGGTTCAGGAAAAAAAGATTTATGGAAAAGTGTTTTGCAATATGATGGTACATGGAGTGAACCCGAAAATTTAGGTGATTTAATTAACTCAAAAGGAGAAGATGTTGCTCCATTTATACATCCCGATAATAAAACATTATATTTTGCATCTGAAGGGCATCTTGGAATGGGTGGGATGGATTTATTTGTATCAAGAAAAAATGATAAAGGCGTTTGGCAAAAACCTGTTAATTTGGGTTATCCAATTAATACATTTAAAGATGAATTTGGTTTAATTGTAAATGCTCATGGCGATTTAGCAATGTTCTCATCAGACAGGGAGGATTCAAGAGGGCAGGATATTTATTCTTTTAATTTACAAGCTGAATTTCGACCTAATCCGGTAACTTATGTTAAAGGAATTGTATATGATGTTATTACAAGTAAAAAGCTAGGGGCAAAATTTGAACTTATTGATCTTGAAACTTCCGAAATTGTTGTGCGTTCTTTCAGCAATGAAGTAAGTGGTGAGTATATTGTTTGTTTACCAATAGATAAAAATTATGCCTTTAATGTGTCAAAAGAAAATTATTTATTTCATTCCGAAAATTTTTCATTAAAAAATATTGATGACCCAACTAAACCATATAAACTTGATATTCCTTTGCAACCACTTTCAAAAGGGGTTAAAGTAGTGTTGAAAAATATCTTTTTTGAAACTGATTCTTATAAGTTAAAGCCTGAGTCTTATATTGAATTGAGAAAATTAATAGAATTTATGAATTTTAATTTAAAACTTAAAGTAGAAATTGGCGGGCATACCGATAATGTTGGAACAAAACAATATAATCAAACTTTATCTAATAATAGAGCAAGAACTGTATACGACTATTTAATTAAAAATAGTATTTCATCAAGTAGATTATCCTATAAAGCTTATTATTTCTCGCAGCCAATTTATTCTAATGATACAGAAGAGGGTAGGGCAATGAATAGAAGAACGGAATTTAAGATTGTAGAGGTAGAGTAGAGGTTTTTTAATAAAATTGTTATCTTTGGACTCTTAATAAGAAGCATTTTTAATGAGCAAAAATATTTTTCTAGTAACAGTCCTATTATTTATTTTTCAAATTTCATTTGCTAATAATGAAATAGACAGTTTGAAAAATAAATTAGAAAAAATGCCAGATGATACCAACAGAGTAATTTTATTAAATGAACTTGCTTATAAAATGGATGATAGCTCTTATCAAAATGCTATTGATATTTTAAATGAATCGCAGGAACTTGCAAAAAAAATAAATTATCAGAAAGGTCTTGCAATTGCATATTTTAATAAAGGCTTAATATATTTTAGAAAAGGATTAGAAGATGAAGCTCTTGAAGAATATACAAAGGCATTAAAGTTAGTACATTATACAAATGAGTTTGAATTAATTGGAAGATTAGATAAAAACATTGGAGATATATATGATTTTTGGGGGAAACATCATATTGCAATAGATCATTATTTGGATGCATTAGAATTATATGAATCATTAAATGATAAAGATAATATTTGTTCGATGCAGCTTAGACTCGGCAATGCTTATAGTGAAATTAATGATGAAAAAGCATTGAATTATTATGAACTCACATTGCAATCAGCAAAAGAACTGAAGGATACAACTTATATTGTTTATGCTCTAAATAATATTGGCTTAATATACATGGATAACAAAAACTATGAAAAAGCATTAAAATATTATCAGTATTCATTAGATGCAAATAAATATTTCAATGAATGTCAAGGCAAATCAGCTGCATTATCAAATATTGGCTCAATTCTTATTAAAAATGGTAATTATAAGAAAGCTTTGGAATATATTAATAAAGCCCAGCTTATTGCTAAGAAAAATAATTTAACACAATTTATGATATCAAATTATCAAGAATCTTCTATTGCATACGAAAAAATGGGAATTTACAAAAAATCTCTTGAGCTTTATAAAGAATATGTAAATATTAAGGATTCATTATATGATATGGAAAAACATGAACAAATAGTTGAATTAGAAGCACAATATGAATCGGAAAGAAAAGATAAAGAAATAGAACTATTAGAACACAAAGATAAAAATTCTAAATTTCAGTTGTACTCATTATTAACAGGCTTAGTATTATTTTCAATATTTGGGTTTTTTATTTATAGAAGCCAAAAAAACAAAATAAGTAAAGACAAAGAAATAATGAGTAAAAACAAATTTATTCATGAAGCTCAAAAGAAACTCACTGAAGCTGAAAAAAAGGAAAAAATACTTTTACAAGAAGAACTGGAAAATAAAAAAAGTGAACTTATAAATTTCGCATTGCACATTATTCATAAAAATGAGTTAATTCAAGATATAAAATCCTGTTTGAGAAAAACAAAATTAGCCGATAAACAAGAACAAGCCAGAATATATAGTGATTTAATACTTAAGCTTAATCAAAACCTGAAAACAAATGATGAGCTGCAAGAGTTCCAGGTGCATGTGGAAAAAGTAAATCATGATTATTTCTATCAGTTATATCAAAAATTTCCTGATCTTACCGGAAATGAAAAAAGATTATCTGCTTTATTAAGATTAAACTTATCTTCAAAAGAAATAGCAACTTTAAATAATATATCAGTTAAGGCTGTTGAGATGGGAAGATACAGATTGAGAAAAAAAATGGGCTTAAACCAGGATACTAACCTTTCAAAATTCCTTCAAAATATATAATAATATAGCATAAAACTGCATGTAGAATTCACTCGAAGTACAAGTTCTTTATTATCAATACAAAAAACATAATATTGTTGTGTTTAATTTTTTGCAATGTAGAGTTTTGGAGAAGTATATTTTTTGATTTATATTAAAATGCAACTTACATTTGTATTAAACATTTTATATGTTTTTACATTTTGGTTAATTTTTTTGGTTAGCAATAAAAGGGGAGTTGGTTACTCAGGAGTGGTCGGAAGATTTTTTCTTCCGACCTTTTTGTTTTTATAAACATT
>CAYTAU010000017.1:0-54311 GCA_964435855.1 uncultured Bacteroidales bacterium
GCTTCATCCGTATTATTATTTAGATTAAATAAAGATATGCAAAAGTACGTTATTCAATTTTATTGGACAATAAAAATGTGTGTTGTTTTTGTTATTCCTGTATCCTGCATCACAACACAATACTCTTATCTATCTGATGTATTAATTTGTGAATTCTATTAATAGTTCCCACCGTACTGTAAGGAATTGCATCTTCTAAAACAAGTCTTAACTCGTGCAATAAATCAGGTTCTTTAAAAGAGTAATTATAAATAATTTGCATTGAGTGAACTTTCATCGAAACATCAGAGTTCTTATTAAGTATCCATTCAAAACATAAGTTTATAAGTTTACCCATATATTTTTCAGGTATCTCAACCAAAAGTAATACTTTAAGAAACTCTCTTTTTTGTCCGGGTGAATTAAACTTAGGAAGCAGATCAATTATTTTACCTGCTTTTGAACACATTCTCTTAATTAGTTTGTCATCATTTTCAATCAGATAATATAATATCCATGCAGCTCTCCAGCCCTCAGGTTGTTTATCTGAGAATGCAAGTTCTTCAAGCTCCTTAACAGATTGCGGATTATGCTTAATATAATTTAAAGTCTGTTTCTTAATATTATAAGAAGGATTCAGTATTATATCTATCAGGTCAGACATACAGTATTTGTTTTTACAAAATTTGCAACAATATACGATTTTTTATCAAAATCATTATTTTAATTGATTTGCAATAAATAATGCATTAATTTTGCAAACTCTTAATTATGGAAGAAAAATTTTCAAATAAAAACTTAGAAAATATATTCGATCTTATTCCAAAAGATTTTAATGTTCTTGAAGCACAAATTGACATTGAAACTCAACTTGAATATTTTGAATTAGCTAAAAAAGTTAGAAAAGAGGATTCTCACGAAGAAATATTAGAAAAGAAAGACTTATTATTTTCAGACGAAACAGATATTGATGAGAAAAAGAAATTACTAATTCAAATTGCTTCTGTAGAGAAACCTGAAGCGTACAGAATTATTGAGAAGTTTCATAAGGATAAAAATTCACCTTTATATAATTGGGCAACAATTGCATTGCAAGACAGTAAAATGTTGTTGCAAAGTGAATATTTAGATGAACCACAGGTTTTCATATCAACAGGACTGGGAGGAAAAGGTAAATTTCTCAGATATTTTGTTGTATTTTTTTCTAAGAATAACGATCCATTTACAAAAATTCAAAGAAAAGTTGTAAATAATGAACTTGAAATACTTACAAGAGATAAAAATATTGAAATTGAGAATATTGAATTTCTTGACAGTTATGTTGCCATAACTACGCTTCTTCCATTAAGTATCCATTTGAATCATTTATTTGAGGAAATAATTGATGAGTGTAATGTTTACGGAAATTTTTTAGAAAATAATTGTTTAATAACCAATGTGAAAATATTAACTGAAAAAGAGATTAATAAAGCACGGGGAAAAAAAACAAATACGCTTAAAAAGGATTTTAATGATTAAAAATAGATAATTACACTTACTCCTCTTTTTTGTCATCAAGTTCATCAAATTCAACATTTGTAAACTCATCGGCATTTTCTTTTTCTGCAACAATCTCTTGTGGTTTTTCTTGAATTTCTTCCATAGGCGGCTGATTTTCCACTATATAATCGACTACTTCTTTAAATCCATCGGCAAATTTTTCAAAATCTTCTTTATAAAGGAAAAGTTTGTGTTTTTCAAAATAATGACGACCATCAGGGTTGAATTTTTTCTTGCTTTCGGTAATAGTTAAATAATAATCATTCTTTCTGGTTGCTTTTACATCAAAAAAATAAGTTCTTTTACCTGCTCTTACAGCAACAGAGAAAATTTCATCCCTTTCTCTTTTATCTTTACCTTCATTTTTCTCGTAACTTTCCATCTTCAATAATTTAAATTAAATGTAAATAATTATTACATAGGCAAAAATATAAATATTTATTTAAAAAAAAATTTAATTATATAAATTATTTTTTAATAAGCCTGTAAATTAAAAATATGCATTATTTTTGCAATCAAATTATTTATAACAAATTGTTCTTTAAGCATGATTAGTAGGAGGTTGTTACGGATTAAGTTAATGCAGATATTATTTGCTTTTTTTAGAAGCAACAATAATTCCGTTAGCAAATCCGAAAAAGAATTATTTCATAGCATTGACAAAACCTTTGAATTGTATCATTATTTTTTAATTTTAATTATTGATATAGCAAATTATGCAGAATCAAAAATTGATTTAGCCAGACAAAAAAATATTCCTACAGAAGAAGATATAAATCCTAACACCAAGTTTATTGATAACAAGATCATCAATCAAATATCAATAAATAAGCAATTAAAAACTTACTTAAACAATGTTAAATTAAGTTGGGTAAATAACCCTGAACTTATTAAAAATTTATATATAACAATTATTGAATCTGAAGATTATAGAAGTTATATGCAAACCGATAATTGCAACTATTCTGATGACAAAAAGTTTGTAATAACAATTTTCGAAAAACATATTGCAAACTCTGAACTTCTTTTTCAAATAATAGAAGAACAAAGCATTTATTGGAATGATGATATAGAATTTGTTTTAAGTATGATAATTAAAACAATTAAAAAATTTAACGAAAAAGATGAAGAAAAAGCTGAACTTTTAAAACTTTATAAAAGTAAAGATGATATTGAATTTATAAAAACTATTTTCAGAAAAACTATTTTAAACCATGAAGAAAACGTTGAGCTTATTAAAAAAAATATTACAAACTGGGATATAGACAGAATAGCTTTCATGGATTTGCTGTTGATTGAAATTGCAATTACAGAGATTAAAGAAATGACATCCATTCCAATAAAAGTATCATTTAACGAATATATTGAAATTGCAAAATTTTACAGCACCAGAAAAAGCAGTATTTTCATCAATGGCATTTTAGATAAAATAATTAATAATTTAAAAGCTGAAAATAAAATAATTAAAAAAGGAAAAGGTCTAATAGGTTAAATTTAGTTATTTTTAACAAATTGATTTTCCAATAATTTGAATAAATATCAAATTTGTATTTACTTTGCAAAAAATAAGAAGAAGAATGAAAAAAGCATTTATAATTATTTTACTTATTTTCTTAATTTTTGGATGCAGTAACGAACAAGATAATGATAATATTTCAGCAAATATAGTGAATAATCCAATAACAGCTGACGACGATAATCCAGACATGGGAGATTTACCTGCTTTTGAATTTAAAGAGATAGAACACGATTTTGGTGTTATTATTCAGGGAGAAAAAGTATCGTACACTTATAAATTTAAAAATGTTGGAGGTTCTGATTTAATTTTATCGTCGGTAAGAGCAACTTGTGGTTGTACTATACCAAAATATGACAGAGAACCTATTGCTTCCGGTAAAGAAGGTAAAATTGAAGTTGTATTTGACAGTTCCGGAAGAAATGGCAAACAACATAAAACAATAATGGTATTGGCTAATACGCAGCCAAACAAAATTGAATTGAGCTTTACAGCTGAAATTATAGTACCAGAATAATATTTTTTAATTTAAAATTTTATAATAATGAATTATTTAGCAAGCATTTTATTAATGGCTCCTTCTGAAGAGGGGCAAAATCCTTACAGCTCATTCATCTTTTTAGGTTTAATTATTGTTGTGTTTTACTTTTTTATGATCAGACCTCAAATGAAGAAACAAAAAGAAACAAAAAAATTCAGAGCATCTTTAGAGAAAGGTGATAAAATTGTTACTACCGGTGGAATTTATGGAAAAATTGCTGACATTAAAGAAGATACAATTCTTATAGAAGTTGATAATAATGTAAAATTGAAAATAGCTAAAAGTGCTGTTATTAAAGATCTCAGAGACCTTGAAAAAACAAAATAAGCAAATTTCCGGTATTTGCAGTATCTTTTCTTTTAGCCCAATATACTTATACTATTGAACAAAAAATTATTAAAATTAAAAAAGAGGCTTCAAGGTAATCGATTAAATTTAAATCGAAGATTAATTACTTTTTCCATTTTTTTAATTATTTCATCTACATTTTGGATATTAAATGCTTTAAGCAAGGAATATGTTACAGTTTTAAATTATCCTGTAAAATACACAAATTTTCCCGGAAATAAAGTAATGATTGGTGAATTACCTTCATCTCTTCAATTAAAAGTAAAAGGGTATGGATTTACTTTATTACAATATAAAATGATTCCTGTTTTAAAACCAATCATATTTAATGTTAAATCTTTTGCATTAAATAAATTATATGACGATAATCATTCCGATTTTTATATTTTAACAAGCTATGCTGAACATCAAATAGAAAATCAAATAAAATATGATATTACAATTTTAAAAATACAACCGGACACTTTATATTTTAACCTTGCTGATGTTGTCAGCAAAAAAGTTCCCGTAAAATCTAAAATTAAAATATCATTTGAGCAACAATATATGTTAAGCGAATCTATTAATATATTTCCCGACAGTATTACAATAACAGGACCTGAATCTGTTTTGGATACAACTTTTTATATTTATACTAAAAATTATAATTTCAGAAATCTCAATAACACAATTAGAAAAAATGTTGGTTTAGAAAAAAACGATAATCTCAAATATTCTGATAAGAGAGTAGTAATTGAATTACTTGTAGAAAAATATACCGAATCACAAATAAAAGTTCCAATAAATATTAGAAATCTACCTGATAGTCTGGAATTAATTATATTTCCTGAAAACGTTTCTATAAACTTTAAAGTAGTATTAAGCAGATTTAACAATATTAATGAATCTCAATTCGATGCAAGTGTAAATTTTGATGATGTAGAATTTAGTTTAAGTAATAAGCTTAAAGTTAAATTACAAGAATACCCAAAAGATATTTTATCAATTGACTACTCCCCAAAAAACATTGAATATATTTTAAAAAAATGACAAAAGTTATTGGTTTAACAGGCGGAATTGGAAGCGGCAAAACAATTGTCTGTAATGTGTTTAAACATCTTGGAATCCCTATATATGAAGCTGATATTGAATCAAAAAGACTTATTAATTCATCAATAAAAATTAAAAAAGAACTGATTTCATTATATGGAAATTTTATTTATTTGAATAATGGAAAAATAAATAAAAAAAAACTTTCTAAAATAATATTTAATAATAGAATTGAGTTGGAAAAAGTTAATAACATAATACATCCTGTTGTATTAAATGATTTTAGAGAATGGCTTGTAAAACATAAAAAATCAAAATATGTTATTCACGAAACTGCAATATTATTTGAAAGTGGTGCATTTAAAATGACAGATACCACAATACTGATATATTCCCCTGAAAAATTGCGCATTAGACGCGTTATTAAAAGGGATAATATTTCAAAAAATGATGTATTTATCAGAATTAAAAATCAAATGAACGATGATGAAAAGAAAAAATTAGCTGATTACATAATAATTAATGATGACACAGAATTTGTACTCCCTCAAATTCTCAAACTTCACAAAATATTTAATAAATAGGATATGGCAAAATTTGGGAAATGGATTGGTGCAGGATTAGGATTTGCCGGTGGTGGTCCCATTGGAGCATTACTTGGGTTCGCAGTTGGAAGCTTTTTTGATAATGTAAAACAAACATCAAAAACCGGGAAAAGACGACCACCTACTTCTCAAGGTGATTTTATTATTAGTCTATTAGTTCTTATTGCTGCAGTTATGAAAGCTGATGGAAAAATTACTAAACCGGAATTAAATTATGTGAAAAAATTCTTCAAACAATCATTTGGAGACAAAGCAGCCCAAGAAGCAATTTTAACATTAAGAGATATCTTAAAACAAAATATTCCTGTTGATAAAGTTGGTTGGCAAATTAAACAAAATATGGATTATTCGTCTCGCCTACAACTTTTACATGTTTTGTTCGGGATATCAAAAGCTGATGGACACATTACTAAAAGTGAAATTGACACAATTCATTATATATCTAATAGAATTGGTATTACCACTAAAGACGAAAGATCTATTCGTGCTATGTTTGTTGAAGAGGTTGACTCTTCATATAAAATATTAGAAATTGATAAGAATGCTTCGAACGAAGAAATTAAGAAAGCATACCGCCGTATGGCAAAGAAATACCACCCAGATAAAGTTAGTCATCTTGGAGAAGAATTTCAAAAAAAGGCAAATGAAAAATTTCAAGAAGTAAATAAAGCATACGAGAAAATTAAAAAAGAGAAAGGTTTTTCATAAATTGCAACTACTCAGGCAATACAATGTATTTATAATCGCCATATTGATTGTTGATAGCATTTATTATAATAATATACAGATACCAGATGCAGGATGCAAGATATTGAATAGCTGAAAATTAAGGCTACTGCCTTGTACCCTGTATCCTGAATCATTTTTTCTTAAAACATGAAACTGCCATGAGCAATATAGCACAATTGAATAGTAACCATAAGTTAATAATTTTTGTTTTATTTTCTTTGAAGCATCCATTTTGAAATAACTTGCGTCTATTAATTGTTAATAAATATTAATCTTTTTGAATATTTGTAATAACACTACTTACTATTTTTGTTTGTTGAATTTTAAAAATAAATTAAATGTCATTAAAAGGAATTTTATCAATTGGAGGAAAACCCGGGCTTTATAAACACATAGCTCAATCTAAAAATGCAATAATTGTTGAAGACATTGTTAGCGGCAAGCGAATACCTGCTTATGCAACTGCCAAAATAAGTGCACTTGAAGACATACAAATTTTCACAGAAGAGGATGAAGTGCCTTTAATTGATGTTTTAAAAAAAATTAAAGAAAAAGAAAATGGAGGTGAAACTTTAGATACTAAAAAAGCATCTTCTGATGATATAAAATTGAAACTTGAAGAAGTTTTGCCAAATTATGACAAAGACAGAGTGTATGTTTCTGATATGAAAAAAATATTTTCATGGTATAATTTTTTACAAAATCATGATATGTTAGATTTTGAAGAAGAAACTGAGGAGACTGAAAAAGAAGAAATTGAAGAAACCAAATAAAGAAAGCCGAAAACACTAAGTAAACATTATTCCTACCTGTTATACCTACGGTAGATAAACCGGCAGACAGGTTAAATTTGATGATAATAAATAGGGAATTTTCTCCATTTTTTATTATTAATTTACAAAATCAAAATATATATCCAGAAAGACACTAAAATACACAAAAAGGAACGTACATAAAAGTCAGATTTTCTGAAATATAAACTATAATTCATTCAATATGTGTAACTAATATAGTTTCACGCAAAGTACGCCAAGCAAATCGCAAAGAACGCAAAAAATACAAAATCAAGAACTTAGCGTGCTTCGCGTAATTTCTTTGTGGTCTTTGCGTGAAATAAAAACAACATAAAAAACTTAAAGTCAATATGAAACACACACTGATTAGTTACAAGTATTTTATCAATCTATAATTTTTCAACTTTCACCGCACATACCTTTGTCTCAGGAATTTTTGCAACAGGGTCAATAGCTGAATTAGTTAGTACATTTGTAGGTGATTCTTCAAAATGAAAAGTTAAAGATACCACACCAGGAGGACAGATATCTGTAATACTTACTTCAACAGAAATTTTTCCTCTTCTTGATACAACTTGCACAATTTCTTTATCTTTTAATTTATATTGTAATGCATCAATTGGATTAATTAACAATAACTCTCTGTCATTTAACTTTTCCAAACCTTCAACATGACGGGTCATAGTGCTTGTATGGAAGTGGAAGATACTTCTGTCTGTTGTAAGAAGTAAAGGATATTTCTTGTCAGGTAATTCTGCAGATTCCTTATAAACAAGAGGCATAAATTTTGCTTTTCCGTTTTTTGTAGCAAATTTTTCTTTATGAAGATATTTTGTTCCTTTATGGTTTTTAGTTGGACATGGCCATTGTAATCCTTGGTTTTCAATTCTTTTAAATGAAATTCCTGCATATATTGGAGTAATATCTGCTATTTCGTCCATTATCTGAGAAGCATTTTCAAATTCAAAACCTTTGGCTTTCATTTTCTTAGCAATCTGAGAAGTAATCCACCAGTCAGGTTTAGAATCTCCAATAGGTTCAATAGCTTTTCTTACTCTTTGTACTCTTCGTTCTGTATTTGTAAATGTTCCGTTTTTCTCGGCATACGAAGCAGCAGGTAAAACAACATCCGCAAATTCAGCAGTTTGAGTAAGAAAAATATCCTGAGCAACAAAAAAATCTATTTTTTTCAATGCTTCTATTACGTGATTAGAATTAGCTTCACTTAGCACAGGATTTTCTCCAACCTGATATAATGCTTTTATTTCTTTTTTATCAATAGCATCAATTATTTCAGTATGAGTTAATCCAGCATTTCCATCTAATTTAATGCCCCATGCTTTTTCGTGTTTTTTTCTTGCTTCTGCATCATTTACTTTTTGATAACCTGAAAACACATTTGGTAATGCTCCCATATCGCAAGCACCCTGTACATTATTTTGTCCTCTTAACGGGTTAACTCCTGTTGATGATTTTCCAATATTTCCTGTGAGAAGTGCCAAATTGCTCGTTGCTAACACATTGTCTGTCCCATGTGTATGCTGGGTTATTCCCATTGCATAAAATATACTTGAAGGTTTTTGTGTTGCAAAAAGTTTTGCAGCTTTTTGTATTTTTTCTCTTGGAACACCTGTTGTTTTTTCGACAAAATCAAGAGAAAAATTTGTAAGAGATTCTTTAAATACCTTAAAATTTTCAGTTCTTTTATTTATGAAATTTTTATCTTCCCAACCTTTACTTAGAATATAATTCATCATTCCCATCATTAAAACTACATCAGTGCCGGGTTTATGCCGCAAAAAGAGAGCAGCATGTTTGCATAAATCAATTTCTTTAGGATTTGCAACAATTAAACATCCCCCATTTCTAACTGCTTTTTTCATTCTAAGAGCAATAACAGGATGAGCTGCTGTTGTATTAGTGCCAATAGCAAAAATAGTCTTTACTTTTTCTATTTCATCAATAGAATTAGTCATTGCACCACTACCAAAGCTTTGAGCTAATCCTGCAACAGTAGGAGCATGACACAATCTTGCACAATGGTCAATATTATTTGTTCCCATTACAACCCTTGTAAACTTCTGTACAACATAATTATCTTCATTTGTACATTTAGCAGAAGAAAAACAGGCAAACTTTTCTTTTTTATATTTGGCAAATTTTTCAGCTATAAGCTCTAATGCTTCATCCCAAGATGATTCAACAAATTTTCCCTGTTTTTTAATAAGAGGAGTTGTAAGCCTGTCTTTGTGATTTACAAATTCATAACCAAATCTACCTTTTACACAAAGACTTCCTTTGTTTACTGCATTTTTATCACTTCGTGAATTAATAATTTTATTATTACGAACACCAAGGTAAAAATTACAACCAACACCGCAATACGGACAAGTTGTTTTAACTTCGTAAGCAGGTATTTGAGAATTTTTAGGTGTTAATGCACCAACAGGACATCTTACAACACATTCCCCACATGATTCGCAATTTGATTCAAGAAAGCCTTTATTACCGAATGTACTAATAATAGTTTCGTGTCCTCTATTTGCAAAATCTATAGCATTAACTCCTTGTAATTCATTACATGTTCTTACACAAATACCACAGAGAATACATTTATTCATATCAAGAGTAAAAAATGGATTGGAGTCATCAATTTTTATATGAGGTCTTGTTTTGCGCATCCTGCTAAATCTTTCTTCATCAATTCCTACATAAGCAGTAACCTTTTGCAATTCGCATTGATTGTTCTGATTACAATTTGTACAATCTTGCGTATGATTTGCATGAATAAGTTCTAATGCAGTTTGACGAATAAGGTTAATATCCTCACTCTCTGTTTTAACATTCATTCCTTCTTCCACAGATGTTTTGCATGATATTGTTTGTCCAGGTCTTCCTTCAATTTCTACCATACACATTCTGCAAACACCAACAGGTTCGAGGTCGGGATGATGACATAAGTTTGGAATATAAATGTCATTTTCTAAAGCTGCCTCAAGTACAGTTTTATTTGAGTCTGTAATTATTTTAATTCCGTCTATTGTTAAATTTACTTTATTCATTATCTTGTCCCTCCATTATTTTACTACCAGGATAAACTTCAATTGCATTAAATTTAGTAGGGCATTTGTCTTTACATATTCCACATTTTATACAAAGGTCCTGATTTATGAAATGAGTATTTTTTGGATCACCACTAATCGCTTTTACAGGGCATGACTTAAAACAAATATGACATCCTGTACATTTTTCAGGTATAATATCATAATATATTAAATCTTTGCATACCCTAGAAGTACATTTTTTATGCAAAATGTGATCTTCGTATTCATTACGAAAATATCGGATTGTAGTTAATACAGGATTTGGAGCTGTTTGTCCAAGCCCGCATAAAGAACCTTTTTTTATTCCGTTTCCTAATCTTTCCAACAGGTCAATATCTTCAATTTGTCCTTTTCCTGATGTAATATCTTCAAGAATGTCTAACATTTGTTTTGTACCTAATCTACATGGAGCACATTCACCGCATGATTCTTTTTGAGCAAAATCCAAAAAATAACGTGCCACATCAACCATACACGTATCTTCATCCATTACAACCAATCCTCCTGAACCCATAATAGTACCTACCTTTGCAAGTGACTCATAATCAACAGGAATATCTAAAAGCTCTGCTGGGACGCAACCTCCTGAAGGCCCTCCTGTTTGTACAGCTTTAAATTTTTTGCCATTTGGAACTCCGCCACCAATATCAAAAATTATTTCTTTTAAAGATATTCCAAGAGGAACTTCAATTAATCCTGTATTTTTAACTTTTCCAACCAAAGCAAATGTTTTTGTTCCTTTACTTTTTTCTGTGCCATATTGTGAAAACCATTTTGCATCATTTTGAAAGATCCTTGCTACAGAAGCAAGTGTATCGACATTGTTTATTATTGTAGGTTTTTTCCACAAACCAGAAACAGCAGGAAATGGAGGTCTTGGTCTTGGCATTCCTCTTTCTCCTTCTATTGAGGCAATTAGTGCAGTTTCTTCACCACATACAAATGCTCCGGCTCCTTCTTTAATTTTTATATGAAAGCTAAAATTTGAACCTAATATATTATCACCAATCAAATTCTTTTCTGTAGCTTGTTGTATAGCTAACTTTAGTCTTACTAAAGCCAAAGGATATTCTGCTCTGCAATAAACATATCCTGTATCAGCACCAATAGCATAAGCTGCTATTATCATTCCTTCAAGTAAAGAATGCGGGTCGCCTTCTAACAATGACCTATTCATAAATGCTCCGGGGTCACCTTCATCAGCATTACAAATTAAATACTTTTTATCACCTTTAGCTTCTTTACAAAATGTCCATTTTCGCCATGTAGGGAAACCTGCTCCGCCACGTCCTCTTAAACCAGATTCTTTAACTTCTTCGATAATTTGTTCGGGTGTATAATTTAAAATCTTTTGAACACCTATATACCCTTTATTAGCCAAATAATGATTTAAGTTGGTAGGATCAATAATTCCACAGTTTTGAAGTACAAGTCGTACCTGTGGTTTCATTACCGGAATATTGTATAAGTCAGGTAAATCACTTTTTACGCCATTATTAATAACGCCTATAATTTTTTCATCAAGGTTTTTATCATTGATTAAATAGGAATTAACCAAGTCTATAGCATCTTGTTTTCCAATATTGCTATAAAAGGTTAAAGGATAGCCTTGTTTATAGATACATACTATTGGTTCAAGATAGCACATACCTATACATCCTGTTTCTAAGATGTTACAATTTAGTCCTTGCTTTTTAGTTTCTTCTTTAAGTGTATCAATAACTTCTTGTGAACCTGCAGAACGTCCACATGTTGCATTTCCTACAAGAATTGTAGGAATTTTGCTTTTTATGAGTTTATCCCACTCAACATTTGCATTGTCGATAACTTGATTAATATCCATCCTTATTATTTTTTAGCTTTTGAAAATATTTTCTCTACTTTTTGAGGCGTAAGATTTGCCTCTACTTTATTGTTGACCATTGCACATGGTGCTAAACTACAAGCACCAATACATGCAACACTTTCTATTGAGTATTCCAAATCAACAGAAGTTTCACCTTCTTTTATACCTAATTGGGTTTCAATTTCTTCGAGAATCCTTGGAGCTCCTTTAACATGACATGCAGTTCCACGGCACAACATAATATGATTTTTACCTTTTGGTTTAAATCTGAATTGGGCATAAAATGTAGCAGCACCATAAACCTTGCTTAAAGGAACTTTTAAAAATTTTGCAATATCTGTCATTGATGATTCAGCCAAAAAACCATTAACTTCCTGGACTTTTTGTAGTACGGGTATTAATTCTTCAGTTTTGCCTTCAAACTCTGAAAAAACTTTGGATAATGCTGTACTCATATAATTGATAATTAAATATATTAAATAAAATTCATAAAATTCATAAAATTAACAAATTCAAAGATACTTAAAAAATAATTAAACTCATTCTAAATTATAATTTAGTGTACTGAACGATTGGATATACTTATCATAGTCATCCTGAGAATTTATATTTAAAAAAAATCTTTTATTAATTAAAGTATCTTCTAACTCAAAAAACTTTGTATTTATATTTTTAAAAAAACTTCTTATTGAAAAAACATTTGTTGTTTTTAAATAATCGTTTAGTTTCTCTAAAATACCAGTTGAATAAATGGCATGTAAGGGCTCAATGTTATTTTTAATTTTCGGAATCAATATATCAACATCTTGCTGTGTAAAAATTGTTGCCATTTTTCTAATTATTTCTTCATTAATAAAGGGCATATCAATTGCAACAATAAAAATAGCATCAGCGCCTTTTGCTTTTGAGAGAGCAGTATGAATCCCACCTAATGGCCCAATATCCTTTATTATATCTTCATGTTTTGGTATATTGTCTTTTGGAAAATCATCAGGAGAATTGGTTATCACAATTAATTCATCGAAGATGTTTCCAAGTATGTGAATTATTTTATCATAAAAGGTTTGTTGTTCAATTTTTAAGAAGGTTTTATCTTTTCCTTTATACCTTGAGTTTTTTCCTCCAGCCAAAACAATACCACAAATATTTTTATATTTATTTTTCACAGAATTACAATTTATTTCTTTAATGATAAATTTAACGGATTATTTTGAATAAAATAAATTTCAATAATTACGACTATAAATTAAACCATTAATTTTTATCCGACACAGTTAAATTATGCATTTTTATAAAAAAAGATACAAGATAAAACATTCCTGCGAAAGCAGGAATCCATTTATTTTTATGTATATTCGCCAAATTCTTAAAATAATATTAAACGTTTTTATATAATATTATTAATCCCGAGTACTTGAGATAAAAATTTTAACAAGGTGTGACCATAATAGACATAACACCAATACGTATATACACGTATTAGTTTTATTTTACTCTTTAATAAATTTTATAGTTTCAAACGAGCTATCGTTAAATATAATGCTTATTAAATAAATCCCTTTTTCCAGACCTGAAGTATTATACGTAAAACTACTTTCATTAATATCGGGCTTAACATAAACAGTTTGGCATAATATATCGTTTATCTGAATAAAATCTACATTACTCAAATTATCAATATTCAGAATTTCTTTAACAGGGTTTGGATAAAGCACCAATTTTTCTTTAATAATTGAATTAACATTTACCTGACATGGGTTTATATTGTGATATCCCAAAAATGAAACATCATCAATATCATAAATATACCATTCTAAATTTCCTAAGTTCCAGTTTAACTGACCATGCTGAATATCTAACTTTCTAACCAATGTATGATCTACTGCACCATTTGTAACTGTATCAATAGTAAAATTTGATGATGTACCTATTTCACCAAAAATATCAATTGTGTCAACATAATTAAATAATACATAGGTATCGTTACCATTGTGCCCGATAAAAGCGGTAAGAGTATCTGCAATTACTTGTATTGTTAATGAATCAGCCTGACTGTTAGCTAAAATATAAACATCGCCTGCATCAATGCTACCATCTAAAACAAGTGTTGCATTTGCAGTAGTATTTCCATTATTAAATTTCTGGATAGAATAATTACTTAGATCAATTGCTGATAAAGTAGGATTGTAAATTTCAAGAACCTTATTGAAACTGCTACCTTCAATATATTCGGAAAAGAATAAATTTTCGCAAACTCCATTTGGAACGTCAAATAAAATAACATATTGAAATGTTAAAGAAGTAGCTTCTTCGGTATCGTTATCAATTGCTTTAATGTAATAATATACGGTTGTACCGGGTACTTGTGCAGGGATTTGAGTGTCTGTTTGGTATGTATCTCCGGCAATAACTGACATATTTATTGAATCGTTAAATATTGTTCCATTTGTGCTCCAATACATGTATGCCGATGCAATAGTGCCATCGTCTGTAATATCTGCAAAAACGTCAACAGCATCTATTTCGGTAGGAGTAACAGGCGAGATAACAATATTTGTAATAAATGGATTTGTTCCTGTTCCTGATACATCTGTCATAGTAAAATCATCAATTATAATATTTGACGAGTCAATAAAGCTTGCAGGCATGTCGTAAAATCTTATACCTACAGGCACTATCCCATCAACTGTAGCAGTATATTGATATATAACTTCTTGCCATGCATTAGTATCTAATGGGTCGGAGTATTGATTTGTCCATGTTCCATCAATAAATAATGTAACTCTGCTTGTTGTATCCAATTGATATACCCAAACAGATATATCGTATATGTTTCCATTTACAACAGTTACATTTTGTCTGAAATCTGTGTTAGCCTGAGTTACAGTAGTTACCCAGACATCCATTGCCGAAATTCCGCCATGTATAATTGTTGTTTCCTGACTTATAGATGTTCCTGTCTCAATTGTTGTCCACGAATCAGGAACATTACCTGTCCATGCTTCAAAATCGCCATTTACAATTATTTGACTATTTAATTTATTTGCAAATAAAATGATTGTAAAACCTGTTACAAGTAAAGTTATTGTTTTTAAAATTTTCATGATTATTGTTTTAATAAATATTTTATTTAATAGTTTCAATAAGGTCATTATCTACCAATATTCGTCCGCAATATTCACAAACAATTATTTTTTTTCTTGAACGAATATCTACTTTTCTTTGAGGTGGTATTTTATTATAACACCCACCACAAGCATTTCTTTCAATTGAAACAACAGCTAATCCATTTCTGGCATTTTTCCTTATTCTTCTATAAGCAGCTAATAATCTTTTTTCTATGAACTGACTTACTTCGGCTGATTTTTTTAAAAGCCCCTCTTCTTCTTTTTGAGTATCGCTAACAATTGAATCAAGTTCAGATTTTTTATGCTGTAAATCATCTTTACGATTATCTAAATTTGTTTTTGCTGTTTCAATAGATTCATTTTTCTTTTTAGTTTCAACTTCAAATTCTTTTATATGTTTTTCAGACAATTCGATCTCTAATGACTGAAATTCCAGTTCCTTAGTTAAGGAGTCATA
Organism: uncultured Bacteroidales bacterium; assembly: GCA_964435855.1. GTDB lineage: Bacteria > Bacteroidota > Bacteroidia > Bacteroidales > CAYTAU01 > CAYTAU01. The sequence continues at coordinate 15,616 of CAYTAU010000017.1, forward strand.
TTCCCTGTTATTTCTAACATTTTTTTGTTGTTCTTCATATTTTTTAATCAATAGCTGGGATTCTTTTATTTGGTTTTTCTTATCAGCAATTGAATTTTTTAAATTTTCGATTTCATCATCAAAATTATTTACTCTTGTTTGCAAACCTTCAACTTCATCTTCAAGGTCTTGAACTTCAAGAGGCAATTCGCCTCTTAATATCCTGATTTTATCAATTTCAGAATCTGCCATTTGCAATTTATACAAAGCACTTAATTTATTTTCAGTATCAATTTCTGCAGTTTCAACTGTTTTAATAATTTTTTTCTTAGTCATTACTATAAATAGTTTATAGGATTTGTATTTATTTTTGTTATCTGGGCTGCAAATTTAGGTAAATTTTTCTTAAGAATTTCATAAATTATTTCAACAGTAAATTGTTCACTTTCAAAATGCCCTATATCTGCAATAAGTATCTTATTATCTGCATCAAAAAATTGATGATATTTAAAATCTCCTGAAATAAAAATATCTGCTTTTTGACATATTGCATCATTAAGTAAAAAACTTCCACTACCACCACATACTGCCACTTTTTTTATTTTTTTATTCAATAATTTTGTATAACGTATAGTATTAGTTTTAAAGATATTTTTTATATTTTTTAAAAAATCTTTTTCATCAATTTCATTTTTCAGGTCTCCAATCATTCCAATACCTGCTTTATCATATTTATTGTCTAATGGGTAAATATCATAAGCAACTTCTTCATAAGGATGTGCATTTTTTAAAGATGAAATTATTTTATTTTGTAAATGTTTTGGGAAAATTGTTTCAATTCTAATTTCATCTTCAAAATGCAATTCTCCTTTTTTCCCGACAAAAGGTTTAGTGTTATCTAAGGCATTAAAAGTTCCTTTGCCTTCAACATTATAGCTACATTGATTATAATCGCCAATATATCCTGCACCAGCATTAAATAATGCCATTCGTACTTTTTTTGCATGTTGAACTGGAACAAAAGTTACAATTTTTTTTAATTCGCCTTTTAATGCTTTTAATATTCTGCAATTTTTCAATCCCAATTTATTACATATTCTGGAATTTACACCATCTTCTACAGAATCAAGATTAGTATGAAATGCATAAATAGCAATATCATTTTTTATTGCTTTAATAACAAGTTTTTCAATATAATTATCGCCTGTAATTTTTTTAAGCCCATTAAAAATTATTGGATGGTGAGATATAATAAGATTTATGTTTTTTTCAATTGCTTCATCAATTACTTCTTCCGTTACATCAATAGAAATTAATGCTGAAGTGACTTCAGAGTTAGGGTTGCCTATAATTAATCCTGAATTATCATAAGATTCCTGAAAAGATAATGGAGCAAAATTTTCCAAACAAGAAATTATATCTTTTATCTTCATAATAATAAAGTATTGAAAAGAAAGAAATATTTATTCGGGATTATAATTGTTCTTTTATTGCTAATAATTTTTCTTTAACATTATTTAATGATTTCACAATATCTAAATTATCAACAATATTCTTTTTATTATCTTTTAAATTCTTTCTAGCCCCCTCTAAAGTCATTCTTTTTTCTTTAACAAGGTGATGTATCAATCTAATTGTTTCAATATCTTCTTTTGTGAATAATCTATTACCCTTTTTATTTTTCTTGGGGTTAATTTCTTTAAATTCTTTTTCCCAAAAACGTATTAATGAAGAATTAACATTAAACATTTTTGATACTTCTGTTATAGAGTAATATAACTTTTCGATTTCTTTTTCTTTGTAAGGCACTTTTTAATTAAAAGTTAAAAATTAATCTAATGATTTACCACCTTCAATAGATGATAATTCTAACATTTTGTCATATTCTTCGGGAGAAAGATCTAAATAGAAAAAATTAATTGGATTTATTGCTTTATTATTTTTCAAAACTTCATAATGCAAATGAGGTCCAATCGATTTTCCTGTACTACCAACTTGTCCGATAATATCTCCTCTTGTTACTTTTTGACCAGGGCGTACTAATATTTTATGTAAATGAGCATATCTGGTTTTGTAACCAAATCCATGATTAACAACTATTTGATTTCCATATCCTCTTCTCGAATATTTTACTTGCTCAATAACTCCATCACCGGTAACAAAAATTTCTGTTCCTCTTGGTGCAGTAAAATCAATTCCTTCATGCATTTTCCTAACTCCCCTGTATATAGGGTCATCTCTATAGCCAAAATATGAAGCAATTCTTGTTAAATCTTTATTTCGCATTGGTTGAATTGCGGGAAGTGAAGCTAAAAACTTTTCTTTGTTTTTTGTTAAGTTTTCAACTTCATCAAAAGATTTTGATTGAATAACAATTTTTCTTAAAAGTTCATCAAGTCTTTTTGTTGTTGAAACTACTATTTCAGAATTAGTAAAGCCTTCTAATTTAACATATCTGTTAATGCCACCAACACCTGCTTCTCTTACTGTGCTGGGTATAGATTCTGCTTCAAATATAGTTCTGTAAATATTATCATCTCTATATTGTAGTTCGCTTAAAACTTTATATGCATTATTAAATTTAGAGTTTAAAATATCAAATTGTGTATTTAAAACAACAACTTCTCTTTTTAATTTTTTTTCTTTTGGTGAATCAATAAAATAATAAAATACAACAAAATATAAAATTAATGTCAAAACAATACTTGATAGTATATGAGGCAGTAATCTTAATAATCTTTTTTTTAATCCTAAAGATATTTTATCGTAACTAAGAGTTTCAGAATTAAACCTATACTTAATTTTAGTCATGCTTGTTTTTAAATAACTTTGTACGAATTCTAAATCTTAAGCGGCAAATTTAAGTAAATAATCTAACTTTGCAAGTTCATTTGAATAGATTTATAAAGATATTATTAAAAATTAACAATAAAACATGGACTCAAATTCTGTAAGGAAGTCATTTTTAGACTTTTTCGTTTCAAAATCACATAAAATTGTATCATCTGCACCTATTGTTGTTAAAAATGATTCAACTCTTATGTTTACAAATGCCGGAATGAATCAATTTAAAGATATTTTTCTTGGACATTCAGAAATTACTGATAATAGAATTGCAAATACCCAAAAATGTTTGCGAGTGTCGGGAAAGCATAATGACCTTGAGGAAGTTGGATATGACACATATCACCATACAATGTTTGAAATGCTTGGTAACTGGTCTTTTGGAGATTATTTTAAAAAAGAAGCAATAGAGTGGGCTTGGGAATATCTGACTGATGTTTTAAAAATTGACAAGAGTAAACTTTATGTAACTATATTCGATGGTAACAAAGAAGATGGTTTATCATTAGATAATGAAGCAAAAAAATATTGGCAAAAGCTTTTACCTGATTCCTGTATAATAAATGGCTCAAAAAAATATAATTTTTGGGAAATGGGAGAAATAGGTCCATGTGGTCCATGCTCTGAAATTCATATTGATTTAAGAACTGAAGAAGAACGAAAAAAAATTGATGGTAAAGATTTAGTAAACAAAGACCATCCTCAGGTAATTGAAATATGGAATTTAGTTTTTATTCAATATAACCGTAAATCAAACAGGAAACTTGAAACACTTCCTTTAAAACATGTTGATACAGGCATGGGGTTTGAACGATTATGTATGGTAGTACAAGGTAAAACATCTAATTACGATACTGATATATTTATTCCTCTTATTAATAAAATTGAAGATATATCGGGTTTAAGATTTAGAAAAGAAGACATGTCAAAAAGAGCAGCAATAGTTAAAACTGCGATGCGAGTAATTGCCGATCATGTTAGAGCAATTTCTTTTTCAATAGCTGATGGACAATTGCCATCAAATACCGGTGCAGGTTATGTAATTAGAAGAATATTAAGACGGGCTGTCAGATATGGTTATCAATCTCTGAATTTAAAAGAACCTTTTATTTTTCGTTTAGTACCTGTTCTTGTTCATCAACTAGCTAAAGTTTACCCTGAGTTAAAAGAGCAAAAACTTCTTATAGAAAAAGTGATAAAAGAAGAAGAAACGGCGTTTTTCAAAACTTTGGCAAACGGACTAAAATTAATTGATCAAATATGTATTGAGATTGCAAATAAGAATAATGAAAAAATTATTGATGGGAAAAAAGTTTTTGAATTATATGATACTTATGGATTCCCCATTGACTTAACATCATTAATTGCAAATGAATACGGCTTAACTATAGATGATGAAAATTTCAAAATAGAACTTAATAAACAAAAAGACAGGTCAAGAAAAGTAACAAATTTTGACACTGAAGATTGGGTGGAAATTGAAAAAGACGATATTGAAGAGTTTATAGGATATGATCAGTTAAGCACTAATGTCAAAATCACAAAATACAGAAAAATTAGAATACAAAAGAAAGAACAATATCAGTTAGTTTTCAATTTTACACCATTTTATGCCGAAAGTGGAGGACAAGTGGGCGATACAGGTTATATAGAATCTGAAAACGAAAAAATATTTATTGTTGATACAAAACTCGAAAATAAACTAATTGTTCATATTACTGATAAATTGCCAAAAAATGTAAAAGCAAAATTCAAAGCTGTAGTTAATGAGCAAAAACGATTAGAAATAACTAACAATCATACGGCTACTCATTTGCTACATACTGCTTTGCAAAACATACTCGGTAATCATATTGAGCAAAAAGGTTCATTTGTTAATTCTGAACACATTCGTTTTGATTTTTCTCATTTTCAGAAATTAAGTGATAAAGAAATTGAAAAAGTTGAATTTTATGTAAATCGAAAAATCAGACAGAATATTGATTTAGAAGAAAAACGAGGAATCCCAATGGAAGAAGCACAAAAAATGGGTGCAATTGCTTTATTTGGCGAAAAATACGGAGATATTGTACGTGTAATAAAGTTTGATAATTCTGTTGAACTTTGTGGCGGAACTCATGTAAGATCAACAGGACAGATTGGAGCTTTTAAAATAATTTCTGAATCGGCAATAGCTGCGGGAATTAGAAGGATTGAAGCTGTTACTGGCTTGAAGACAGAAGAATATATTAATAATCAATTAACTGTTTTAGACAATGTAAAGGAACTAATTAAAAGTCCGAACATTATTCAGGGAGTTCAAAATTTATTGAGTGAAAACGAGGACTTAAACAAAAAGGTTGAAAAATTTAATAAAGAAAAAATCCTTCAATTAAAATCAGATTTAAAAAAGAAAATCCAAAATATAAATGGAATTTCGGTAATTGCACATCTGATAGAAGTAGATGATGCAACAATAATTAAAGATATTTCTTTTCAACTAAAAGGTGAAATTGAAAATCTCTTTTTAGTAATTGGTGCAAATATTAATAACAAGCCTAATATTTCGATAATGATCTCCGATAATCTTGTAAAAGAAAAAGACTTAAATGCAGGCAACATTATAAGAGAAGTTTCGAAAGAAATAAAAGGGGGAGGAGGCGGACAAGCATTTTATGCTACAGCCGGAGGAAAAGATGTTAATGGTTTGAAAAAAGCAATTGAAAAAACTTTGGAGTTTTTGAAATAGTTTTCTATCTCTAAATATATTTTTCTTGAATTAAATAATTATTAATATAGTCTGAAATACCGGTTTCAAGAGAACAAAAATCCTTTTTATATCCAATGGATTTAAGTTTTTGCATATTTGCTTCGGTAAAATACTGATATTTATCCCTGATATCTATTGGGGTATCAATGAAATCAATGTTTGCATTAATATTCATGGCATTAAAGGTTGCTCGTGTTAAATCTAAAAATGTTCTGGCGTTTCCTGTGCCAAGGTTATAAATCCCAGAATCTTTTCTGTAATTCATCAAATAAAATATTACATCAACAACATCTTTAACATAAATAAAATCACGCTTTTGTTCACCGTCATCAAAGCTTGGATTATGAGAGCGGAATAAATTCATTTTATTTGTCTTTTTTATTTGATTATATGCATGGAAAATAACAGAAGCCATTCTGCCTTTATGGTATTCATTTGGACCGTAAACATTGAAAAATTTCAATCCTGCCCAGTAATATGGTTGTTCATTTTGAGTTAAAACCCACTTGTCAAACTCATTTTTCGATTCCCCGTATGGATTTAATGGTTTTAGCTTATTTATTATATTATGGTCATCATTATATCCATATTCTCCCCCACCATAAGTTGCAGCACTTGATGCATAAATCAAAGGCAAACCAAATTCAACACATTGTTTCCAAATTTGTTTTGAATAATTTAGATTTAATTCATCAAAAACAGATTTATTAAATTCGGCAGTATCTGTTCTTGCGCCAATATGAATTATAAATTGAACAAATCTATGATTTTCATTTAACCATTTAAAGAAATTGTTTCGTTCAATAAGTTTAGAATATGTTTTATTATTATAATTGTTTTGTTTTTCGTGTTTTGAAAAATCGTCAACAAGTATTACATCTTTAAAATTTTCATCGTTTAATTTTTTCACCAAATTGCTTCCTATAAAACCGGCTGCACCTGTAACTACAATCATAAAAGACAAGTTAAATTACAAATAAAATTTTACTCTTTGATATTACAAAATTAAAAAAATAAATGGCTTTATATTAGAATTGAGTGGATAAAGAAATAAAAAAGCTACAGATTCACAGATTGTAAAATTTAATCTGTGAATCTGTGGCAAATTTGGTTATCCACCATATATAACATAGAATCAAATAAATTTACTTGTATAATTAGTGCTTTATCAAAAAAATATCAAATATCTTTGCATTAGTTTGTTATTAATCTAATATTATTTTAGTTTTAAATTTTCAAATATTTTCTTTTGATATACAGATTGTTAAATAAATTTCTGTTAGGATTAGTTATTTTAACTTTAATAAGTATTACTGCTTTTTCACAAAAATCGCCTGCTAAAGCCAGAGCAGAATATCTATTATACATCATTAGTAAAGTTGAATGGCCCAATGAAAAAGATTTTAAGACATTTAAAATTGGAGTGTTGGGTAATGAAGAAAAAATATTTAACTCATTAAAAGAACAATCAAAAGAACTAAAAACTCCAAATAAAAAATCAATTGAAATTGTACGTTTTTCTACTATTGAAGAAATCTCAAATGTTCAAATGCTTTATGTAAACAAGGATAAAGGTTTTGAAATAGGTAAAATAATATTAAAGCTGAATAAAACTAAAACACTGGTCGTTAGTGAAAACTGCGAGTTTCAGCGTTCTATGATAAATTTCATAATGCTTGATAATGTTTTACGTTTTGAAATAAATAAGAAGAGAATTGATAATGAAGGTCTATATGTTCAGCCTCTTTTTGGGGCCAAAGCTGTTAGAAGTAAAGCAGACTGGGAAAAACTTTATTTAAGTACAGAAAAAGAACTTGAGGAAGAAAAAATTATAGTTGAAGAACAAAACAAAGAAATAGCAAGACAAAAGGAAGAAATAAAAAAGCAAGAGGGTAGAATTAAAAAACAAAGAGAAGAAATTGCTATTCAGCAAGGTAAAATAAATGAGCAAAAGAAAGAACTTAATGTATTAGTTCTAAACGTGAAAAAACAACAAGCTATATTGCAGGAAAAAGTAGAACTTCTTGAAAAACAACAAAAAGAGATTGAAATAAAACAAAAAGAGATTGTTGAAAGCAATAATGTATTAACTAAACAAAAAGATGAGATTGCATTACAAGAAGATAAGATACTTAAACAAAAATGCACCTTAAATAAGCAGCTTGAAAAAATTGAAGCTCAGCAATTAATAATGTATCTTTTTATTGTTATCATAATTATAATTGCCGGATTAGGATATTTTATTTATAGAAGTTACAAAATTAAAAAACGAGCTAACATATTGTTGCAAGAAAAGAACCAGATGATAATGGAGCGCAACGAAGAAATTATGCAACAAAAAGAAGAAATAATTACACAACGTGATGAAATTGAAGAGCAAAGAGATGTGTTGATTGTTCGTAACGAAGAAATTTTGCAGCAAAAAGAAGAAATAATTGCCCAACGCGACGAAATTGAAAAACAAAAAGATGTTGCTATTGAACAGCGTGATGAAATTATGGAGCAAAAGCGTGAAATAATGGATAGCATTGTTTATGCTCAAAGAATTCAATCAGCAATTTTACCACCAAGAGAATATATTGGGGAAAATTTAAGAAAATATTTTATCTTAAATAAACCCAGAGATGTAGTAAGTGGTGATTATTATTGGATTACTGAAAAAGACAATAAAATTATTGTAGCTGCAGCAGATTGTACAGGACACGGAGTACCCGGTGCATTTATGAGTATGCTTGGCGTAGCCTTGCTTAATCAGATTGTTGCAGGTAATAAGGGTTTAAAAGCAAATGAAATTCTTAATCGCTTACGTGAGAATGTAATCAACTCATTAAGACAGACAGGAAAAGAAGGTGAAGCAAAAGACGGAATGGATATAGCTCTTTGTGTTATAGATACAAAAAGCAGAGTAATTCAGTTTTCCGGAGCCAATAACCCACTATATTTAGTTAGATATATAACTGATGAAGTTAAGGGAATGGTTGAAAAAGACGAGTTGCCAAGACATATTAGCTGTAATGAAACTCATGAATTAGTTGAACACAAGGGAGACAAAATGCCAATTGGTATTTATATGCTCGATAAACCTTTTTCCAATAATGTTTTAGAACTTGAAAAAGATGATACTATATATATTTTCTCTGATGGATACGCTGACCAATTTGGAGGATCTAAAGGAAAAAAATTCAAATATCGTCCATTTAAAAATATGCTTTTGGAAATGCAAAATAAAAGGATGGATGAACAAGAAAAATTTTTAGACAAAACAATTGTTGATTGGATGAAAGATTATGAGCAAATTGACGACATCTTAGTTATAGGCGTTAGAATGTAATAGGTAATAGGTATTAGATAAATGATTAAAATCAAAAATATAATTATTCTTTTCTCGCTAATTCTGTTTCAATATTCTGTATTTGCACAAAACAATTTAGATAGTTTACACAAGACTTTAAAAAATGAAAAAGTTGATTCAATAAAAGTTCAAATACTTAATCAACTTTCTGAAACTTATCTGAATTCTGACCTTGACAAAGCACTTAAACATTCAAAAGAAGCATGGGGTATAAGTAAGTTAAATGAATTTCAAAATGGCTTAGCAGTAAGTAATTTTAACATTGGTAAATCTTATGAATATATGGGTAAAAATTTATTAGCTGTTGATAAATTTGAAAAAGCCATTGAATTATTTACACAATTAAATCTGAAATATGAACTTGCCGAAACAGAAAAACATCTCGGAATTGTTTATGAAAATCTTGGAAAATACGATAAAGCCCTTACACATTATCTTATAGCTTTAAAAAAGATGGAAGCATTAAATGATAATGCAGGTATTGCATCATGTCTAAACAGTATAGGTTTAATATATTATTTTGAAGAAAATTACGAAGAAGCATTATCTAACTTTAATAAAACACTTGAAATTGTTACTGAACTCAATTATGTGTATGCAATTGCTATTACTTATAATAATATTGGTCTTGTTTATGAAAATACATTGGTATTTGATACAGCTTTAATATATTACAATAAAGCTATTGATATTCATAAAAGCATCGATAATCTATATGATATAGCAATAGTTTACAATAATGTTGCAAATGTTTTTTTTAAACAGGATAAATATGATGATGCTCTGAAATTCTATAAGGAAGCTATGAGCATTGCAGAGCAACTTAATGATAGTAAAGGAATATCAACAGGATATATAAATATTGGCATTGTTTATAAAGAACTAGAGAAATATGCTCCTGCAGAAGAAAATTTCGAAAAAAGTTTATCTATTTCTCTTGAAACAGGCGATCTTAACGGTAGTCAGGATTGTTATTATAATCTTTCCACTATGTATGCTGCAATGGATCAATATGAAAATTCATTAAACGCATATTTGAATTACACAACTTTTAAAGACAGTATATTTAATAAAGAAAATTCAGAAACAGTAGCACAGTTACAGGAAAAACACAATGCTGAAAAAAAGGAACAAGAAATTAAGTTATTGAACAAAGATAAAGTTTTGCAGAAAAATAAAATTGATCAGCAAAAAATATTAATATATGTATTTATTATTGTTTCAATAGTTATTTTGGTCTTTTTAATAATGTTATTCCGATTATTTAGCCAAAAGAAGAAAGCAAATATTCTGCTTGAATCTCAAAATATTGAGATAAAACACAAGAATGATGTAATTGAAGAAAAGAATAAAGAGATAATGGATAGCATACGCTATGCACAAAGAATTCAAGAAGCTATTCTACCTCCCGATAAACTTGTAAAAGAAACATTATCCAATTCATTTGTATTATTTAAACCAAAAGATATTGTATCGGGCGACTTTTATTGGATGGAAGATAAAGATGGTAAAATTCTGTTTTCTGCTGTAGATTGTACGGGACATGGAGTGCCGGGAGCATTTATGAGTATTGTAGGACATAATGGATTAAATCAAACAGTTAATGAATTTAAAATTTTATCACCAAGTAAAATTCTTGATAAATTAAATGTACTTGTTACTGAAACATTACGTCAAACAGACAAACAAGATGTGAAAGATGGCATGGACATGGCATTATGTTCGTTAGATACTGACAAAATGATATTAGAATATGCCGGAGCAAATAATCCGCTATATCTGATAAGGAAAAAAGGAAGAAAATTTATTGTTAAAGACAAAGAATTTGAACCGGTGCTTGATAATGAAAGATTAAATCTATTTGAAATTAAAGCTACAAAACAAGCAATAGGGGCATCGGAAGATGTACGATTATTCGAAAATCATATAATTAATCTTGAAGAAGGTGATACTGTTATTATTTTTTCAGATGGATATGCTGACCAATTTGGAGGACCAAAAGGGAAGAAATTCAAATATAAAACGTTTAAAAAACTTTTATTAGACATTGAGCCTAAGCCAATGCAAGAACAAAGAAAGATATTAGACAATACCATAGATGAATGGAGAGGAGAATTAGAACAAGTTGATGATATATGTATTATTGGGGTTAAATTTTGAACAAATGAAAAACATTTATACTAAATTATTGATTTTAATAATACCTGTATTAATAATTTCGTGTGGAAAAACAGACGAAGACATTGACAGAGAAGAACGTATTATTGGCGAATGGTTTACTACAGAAGTTTATTATTCTTACACAAGCGATACAGTGTTTTTTGTTTTTGAAAAGGAAAACAAAGGAAGAACAATTGTTAATGAAGTTGAAGATGATTTTTCGTGGGAAATAAAAAGAGGCACACTAAAAACATATTATAAAACAGCCCCAAGATACACTATAGGCTACGATAAATATAATAGTAAAGGAGTATATAAAATTACCGGTTTTAATGACAATGAAATAGAGTTTATTCAATATTTTTATAACGGAACACAAACAGAAGCCTCAATTTACAAGCTTATTTAAACATACAAAACCCATAAATATTAATGTTCGGAAACTTCCCGAACATCTTCAGAGCATAGATATTTAAACTTTTGCATATTTTCTTTTGCGAACAAATCGGATAATAAATCCAAATATAATAACAATAAGTACGGGTAGGATTATATTAATTATTTGCCATTTTAATTTTTCATCGTTAATTTTTGCTCTGTCCATCAGCCTTAATTTTAGCTCGCGCGATCTAACACTCATAATTCCGGCATCGTCGCAAAGATAATTAACTGCATTTAAAATAAATTCTTTGTTACCTCCGTAATATATGTCATAATTGTAAAAATCCAAACCAAGCGGTAAGGGCATGTATTTGCCGTTTTTTACTTTTGCGTTGTTTTTAATAATATCGCCATCGGAAACAACAATCATTTTTGTGGGTTTGCCATATGCTTTAAAATCTATTAAATTATTTTCTTCAAATTCGGGTTCTAATCTGTTATTAAACAGCGATTCGAATTTACCGCTTAATAAAACCGCAATTGGCTTATGCGATTTAATAAATTGTCGTTTATCGGGCTCTTGGCTCACTATTCGCAAATCAACCCTTATTGGTGCATTTACTACCTTTGTGTATTGAGATGTGTGAAGTAAAAATGTTTTTGAGATATTTGGGTCTTCGCCAACAGTATCTATGGTACTTACAAATTCTGTTTTAATAAGGTCCATGTTTTTGGTTATTGGATGTGTATTATTGGATGTAATCAATGGGAAATATAAAAACGGAAAAGAAGAAAAATTTGGTCCTGCACCTACAACTGCCGTATTAAGAGGAATCATGGCACATTGTATATCCTGAATTAGGTCTGGATTAATTCTTACTCCGTATTTAAACAACTGGTCTTCTATATTAATTTGTTTTACCAATGCAATTGATGAAACCTGATCTGATAAACTATCCATATCCATTGTAGTGCCTTCAACTAGCCATAATGATTTTCCTCCGTTCATTATAAACTGGTCTATAATAAATTTATCGTTTTTAGAGAATACTGAATCGGGTTTGGCAATAATAATTGCCTGATAACGATTTACAACTTTAGATTTAACAGAATCAATCATCATTCGCTCTCTTAAACTGTTTAGTTGCCCGTCGAGTTTTATAAATTCTACTGTATAAAATTCCGATAATGAATTAATGATATCGTATAATTGCAAATCATCAAGTTCGCCATGCCCCTCGATAAAAGCTATTTTTGGTTTTTCTTTTTTTTGCAGATCTCTTATTGCTTTCACTAATTTATATTCAATATCCTGAGTTGAAAGATTAAGATTCTGCTCGGGTGAATGTCCCATTTTATTTTCAAGAAAATCAATAGCTGTTTCTCTTCCCTTATATGTCATTATTGCTCCCGGAAAAATAATTTTTTGCGAGGTATTACCTTCCGAATCTTTTTCTTGCAAATTGGTTGGCATCAATCCTTTTTTCATTAATTGCCTGCCTATTTCATTTCTTGCCTTATCATCTTTTCCTTTAAGCGGATTTATAAATTCATATTCAATATTATTTTTTGCAATAACACTAAATTCGTCAAGCATTTCTTTTATGCTGTTTCGCAAACGTTTAAAACCAGAATTAAGGTCTCCTTCCAAATAAATTGTTAAATAAATATAATCGTCAAGTTCATTGAGCATATCAAGGGTAGTTTCCGATAAAGTAAATCTTTTTTCGGAAGTTAAATCAATGCGTTCAAAAATATATGAACCTATAATATTAACATTTACAATGATAAACAACCAAAGTATAAGGTTTAAATATGTATTTCGTTTTTCTTTTTTCCTGCTCATGCTATTTCCATTTACGTCTTTGTAATCTTAATTTCGTAAATATTATAAATATTGCAACTACACTAATAAAATATATTATATCTCTGGTGTCTAACACACCTCTGCTCATCGATTTGTAATGGTCGTTAATACCAAGTTTAATAATAATATCGTCAAAGCCTTTTGCAATTCCAAGTGTGCTTATCGATTCAAATCCAATAAATAAAAAGAATGATAATATTACAGCTATAATAAATGATATTATCTGATTTTCGGTTAATGATGATGCAAAAACACCAATTGCTACATATATTGAAGCTAAAAAGAATAAGCCTATATATGAACCCCAAATTCCACCTGTATCTAAGTTACCAACAGGATTACCAAGAAAATGTACAGAAATAAAATAAATGAATGTTGGCAATAAAGAGAATAGCACTAATGTTAATCCCGATAAATATTTAGCAAATACTATTTTAAAATCCGAAACAGGTCTTGTAAGCAATAGCTCAATTGTTCCTGTTCTTTTTTCATCGGCAAACAATCGCATTGTAATAGCCGGTACAAGAAACAAAAACACCCATGGCGAAATAATAAAAAGTGTATCTAAGTTTGAATATCCCGAATCAAGTACGTTAAACTCTCCGGGAAAAATCCACATAAATAAGCTATTAACAATAAGAAACACTATTATTACAATGTATCCAATTAAAGAGCTGAAAAAACTTCGTATTTCTTTTAAAAATAAAACGTACATATAGTCATTGTTTATAAACCGCAAAATTAGTTTAATTTTTCAAGAATACAATTTGAGTTCTAATTGATTTCAGATACTTAATTAACTATCTATTCAGTAGCCCCGTCTTTCAGGACGGGGTATATGTTTAAATAATACCCACCTCTGCGAAATTTTGATGCCGAGTACTCGGCACCAAAATTTCGCAGAGGGTTATCGTGTTTTTATACTTGTCCCCGCCTTAAAAGACGGGGCTACTAACTTTTTCATATTGCCTTACAAGGTATACTTGGTAAACAGGTTTGCATTTTTTATGCAAACTTGTTCAGTCGAAGTATATTTGTTACTTTTGCTATGTTTGATTATGGAAAAGCCCCTCCTAAACTCCACAAAGGGGAGGAACAAGAGGCAAAACACATTTAATGATAAAAATAAAACAAAATATTATACCTGTTTTACTTATTTGTTTTTCGTTAAACATTTATTCGCAAAACATAACAAATAATCTTCAGGTAGAAGTAAAAGGTCAATATGGTTTTATTTTGCCACATCATTCGTTTTTTAAATTTTTCAACGATAAACATCCTTATGCTTTTAATATTGAAACAAGTAAAAGATTAACAGGTAAAAAAGAATGGGAACAATTATATCGCTATCCTGCATTTGGTTATGGTTTGTACTACTGTAATCTTGGCAATAAAAAATACTTTGGAGAAGCATATGCCATATATGGGTTTATTAATATTCCAATAATTAAAAAAAACAAATTTAGCTTCAATTACACTCTTGCAGGTGGGTATTCATATTTATCCAAATCATTTGATATTTATGATAACTATTATAATCTTGCTATTGGCTCACCCGGTAATGTTTATGTTAATCTTGCTTTAGATACAAAATGGCAATTATTTGAAAATATAATTTTTGATATCGGTTTTGGAATTACACATTATTCAAACGGTGCTGTTGCAAAACCAAATACAGGTATTAATGTAGTTACAGCTCATACAGGATTGATATATAAATTTAGTTCTACCGATTACATTAAAAATGAGATACAGGCACATAAAAAATATTATGAATATTCTGTGATATACGGAGCAGGAATAAGAGAAAATGCACCACCAATAGGCGATAAGTATTTTGCATCTTCAATATCTTTTAATGCCGAAAGAGGCTTTTGGAGAAAACGCAAACTTGGTCTTGGTCTGGATATATTTTATGATAATTCAATAATTACAAGATTAGCTAAAGAAGATAGCATTTTTAATACAAATGAATTAGATAATTTTCGTTCAGGCATTCACTTTTCGCATGACTTGATATTTGGTAAAACCTCTATAACAATGCAAATTGGAACATATTTTTATGACAAATACAAAGGCGATGGTCCTATCTACAATCGTTTTGGAATAAAACATAAACTAAACAAACACTGGTTTGCCAGCTTAACTCTAAAAACTCATTTTGCAAAAGCAGATTTTATTGAATGTGGTTTTGGATATTATTTTAGATAAAACAGTAATAATTAGTCAGTAATTATATTTTTTAATAAAAACTGAAAAGTTTATTAAAAAATTTATATTTTTGCATCCCATATTAAAAAATGAGCAACCAATCCCGAATATTTGGGATAAAACCTAAAGCATAATAGAATGAGTACTGATCTGGAAAAAAAATACATAAATCTGGAAAAAAAGATTGAGCAATTAAAAAAAGAGAATAAAGAATTGGAACTGGAAAAAAAATTATTTAACATTCTTGTTGACAGCATCCCTGATACAATATATTACAAAGATGACAAATGCAGGTTTATTAAAATTAATAAAGCACAAGCTACTGCATTAGGTATTAAACGACCCGAAGATGCTGTTGGAAAAACTGATTTTCATTTTTTTAATGTTGAACACGCTGAAAATGCATTTGCTGATGAAAAACAAATGATGCGTACAGGAAAAATGTTGATCAATAAAGAAGAGAAAATAAAAAAAGCAAACGGAGAATGGTTTTGGGTTAGTGCAACAAAAGCTCCTTTTAGAGATGAAAAAGGTAACATTGTTGGTATTGTTGGTATTTCAAGAGATATTACGAGATTTAAAATAGCTCAAAAAAAAGAAAATAAAAAAGATGAATATCTGTTATTTATTACTGAAAATATGGTTGATAATATTTTCACTATAAATAATAAAGGGAAAATACTTTACACAAATAATGCAATACAAAAAGCATTTGGATACGAAAAAAACGAGTTTGAAGGGGAAAACTTTTCAAAGTTTATTCCAAATAGTGAATTGCCAAAATACCTGTTAAAATTAAAAGATATATTTTTTGGGAAAACTATAAAAAATTACAAAACAAAGATTATTTGCAAAAACGGAAAAACTGTTCCTGTTGAAATTAACATAAAAGCAACAAAATGGGAAGATGAAAAAACAGGAGTTGGTACAATTAGAGTTATTTCCTAAAAATCACCTTGCTCTTTAATAAGATAATCGAACTAAAAACTTGAATTCATTGCATTAACAGGGTCTAGTTTAGCGGCAGAACGTGCCGGCAACCATCCTGAAATAATGCCTATAATAATTGATATAATTATTCCTGTAGCAATATTACCAAAACTCATTGCAAATTCCATATCCATATCAATAAGAGTATTTGCTATTTTTGTACCAATAAAAATTAATATTAAACCAACAATTCCTCCAATTAACGAGAGTATAACCGATTCGTATAAAAATTGCAACTGAATAAAATAAGCTTTAGCTCCAAGTGCTTTTTGTATTCCAATTACTCTGGTTCGTTCTTTAACAGAAACAAACATAATATTTGCAATTCCAAAGCCTCCAACAAGAATTGCAAAGCCACCAATTATTATTCCAGCTATATCTATTGTTGAAAACACCTGTTTGAAACCTTGGGTTATAAGACTTGATTGGTTTAAGGCAAAATCATCGTCTTCTATTGGTTTTAGTTTCCTTATTCCTCTCATTATACCTCGCAGTTCATCAATTAATTCCTGATTATTAACATTCTCTTTTGCCAACACCATTATCATTGGATTAAGTCTCTCGTTTTTCAAATCAACTATATTTCTTGCATAATTAATTGGTATAAGAGCAGAATTGTCCATGCTTTGATTAAACAAGTCAGTACCTTCTTTTTTAAATACACCTATAACTTTTACTTTAATTCCATTAATCTTTATTTGTTTACCAATAGGATTAACACCTTCAAACAAACCATCAGCAAGGTCTTTTCCAATAATTATTTTTGCATTTCCACTATGCGATTCAAAATGTGAAAAATAACGACCTTCTTCAATTTCAAAATTTCTTATTTTATCATAATCGTGCGAAGCAGCCGAAACTATAATATTATCGACAAAATTATTTTTGTATTTAATAGTCCTTGACGCTGTAATATTATATGCAGTTGCTTGAGATTTTTTGGAACGTTTTGAAATTTGGTTAAGTTCTTTAAGTTTTGGGATAGGGCGCTGCAAATATTTCCACCAGGGATATTGCTCTCCAAATTCCCATGGCCATTTTTGAATATAAATAATATCATCACCCAAACTTGCAATGCTGTCAGTAATACTTCTTTCAAGAGTATCAATAACAGTAAAAACAGATATTATTGCAAATATTCCTATTGTAATACCCAGTAAAGAAAGAAAAGTTCTAAGTTTATTAACAATTAAAGAACTGTATGCAAAAATTAAACTTTCTTTTAATATTTTACCTATTTGCATATTGCAAAGATATTAAAATAATTCAATGCTATATTCCTATTTTGTTTAGTAAATTCAAACGAATTTCAGAAGTTTAAACAATATGGAAAATCAGTAGCCCCATCTTTTAAGGCGGGGACAAGGATGAAAACGTGATGCCCTCAGCGAAATTTTGACCCAGTTCCGATAACTATCGGAACTGGGTCAAAATTTCGCTGAGTTGGGTGTTGTTTAAATCTATACCCAACCCTGAAGGGTGGGGCTACTGAATAAACAGTTGTTAACTTTCTCCTAAATCAGCTTGAACTTACTTTGTTTATAAAAATATTTCATAAAAAATTTGATATTATAATAAAATTTATACTTTTGCTTAACGTATTAAAAATTTGTATATGAGTGATTTGAAGAAAATTAAATCGGCATTGATTTCTGTTTATCATAAAGATAATCTTGAAACCATTATCAAGCAATTGCAAAGCTTTGATATTAAACTATACTCTACAGGTGGAACCGAAAAATTTATTAAAAGCCTTGGTGTAAATGTTACATCGGTAGAAAGTATTACTTCTTATCCTTCAATTTTGGGCGGAAGAGTTAAAACTCTGCATCCTAAAATATTTGGAGGAATACTTTCAAGAAGAGATAATAAGGAAGATATTGATGACACCAAAAAATACGAAATTCCCGAAATTGATCTTGTAATTGTTGATCTGTACCCATTTGAAGAAACTGTAATATCGGGCGAAAGCCATGAAAATATAATTGAAAAAATTGATATTGGAGGTATTTCTTTAATACGTGCATCAGCTAAAAACTATAAAGATGTTTTAATTGTTGCATCAAGAGAACAGTATGCAGATCTTACCAAATTATTAGAAGAAAATAATGGAGAAACTTCTATTGAAACTCGCATGGAATTTGCAAAAGAGGCATTTAACATATCATCGCATTACGATAGCGAAATTTTTAAGTATTTTGATAATGATAATAACTCAGCATTTAAACAAAGTGTAAAAGAAGCCCAAACATTACGATATGGCGAAAATCCACATCAAAAGGGTGTATTTTACGGTAATTTGGAAAAGATATTTGATAAAATTCACGGAAAGGAAATATCGTACAATAATCTTTTGGATATAGATGCAGCTATTAATTTAATTTCTGATTTTGATGAAACTACTTTTGCAGTTTTAAAACACAACAATGCATGTGGAGTGGCATCGAGAGAAAAACTTGTTGATGCGTGGGAAAATGCTTTGGCAGGCGACCCTGTTTCTGCTTTTGGCGGAGTATTGGTTACAAACAGAACTCTTGATGTTGAAACTGCCGAAGAGATTAATAAAATATTTTTTGAGGTTATTATTGCCCCCGATTACAATAAAGATGCTTTGGAAATTTTAAAGCAAAAAAAGAACAGAATAATTTTAGTTCATAAAAATACTTTATTACCCAAAACTCAGTTCAGGTCTTTGCTGAATGGTGTTTTGTGGCAAGAAAAAGACCTTAATTCTGAAAAAGAAAAAGACTTTACTATAGCAACAAAGACAAAGCCAACAGAACAGGAAATTGAAGATATTATTTTTGCAAATAAAATTGTTAAACACTCAAAATCAAACACTATTGTTTTAGTTAAACATAAAAGATTATCGGCAAGTGGTATTGGACAAACATCAAGAGTTGATGCCTTAAGGCAGGCAATAACCAAAGCAAACGGTTTTGGATTTATTCTTAAAGGTGCTGTTATGGCATCGGATGCTTTTTTTCCTTTTGCCGATTCTGTTGAAATTGCACATAATGCAGGAATTACTGCTGTTATACAACCCGGGGGCTCTATCAAAGATAAGGATTCAATAGATTTTTGCAACAAAAATAAAATGGCAATGGTGCTTACCGGAATTAGACATTTTAAGCATTAACCCGCTTATCAGCCCATTGTTGATTAATGAACTTGCAAGGTCGTCAACCTTGCAGCGAGGCTTGGGAACATTGCTGGAAGGCTTTACAATATCAAATCATAACATTATAACATAAAACAATTATAAATTAATAAATTTGTAAAACAAATTTTTTTAATACATATTTGTAAATCAAGGTTAAATTTTAAAATTAATTATTATGAAATCAACAAATTCCATTTTTTATTTAAATATTCGCATAGGTTTTTTTATTCTTATTATCATGGCTTATACTGGATATTCTTATAGCCAAGCAGATGGTTCACTTGATCTGTCATTTGGTAATAATGGAAAAGTAATTACTGATATTGGCGGACATGATTATTGCAATGCAATATGCATTCAATCAGATGGAAAAATAATAATTGGCGGTCAGTCATTTAACGGTGTAAAGTGGATTTTTACCTTAATCAGATATAATACTGATGGGATTATCGACAACACATTTGGTAATAATGGTTTTGTCTCTACTGATTTAGGAGGAACATCTGATGAATGTAATTCAATAGCAATCCAATCAAATGGAAAAATTGTTGCTGCCGGTTCAACTACAATTAATAATGATACTTCTTATTTCGCTCTGGTAAGATATAATTATAATGGTTCACTCGATTCTACTTTTAATAATAATGGGATAGCACTTACCGATTTTGGTGGAAGATCTTATGGGTATTCAGTAGCAATCCAGTCAAATGAGAAAATACTAGTTGCTGGTTATAGTGATATTAATGGAAATTACGATTACGATTTTGCTATTGCACGATATAATACAGACGGAACACTTGATTCAACATTTGATGGTGACGGAAAAACATCAACAGATTTTGAGATTTATGATTTTGGTGGTTCACTATCAATCCAAGCAGATGGAAAGATTATTGTTGCCGGTTCACCTATGAACAGTGGTGGTGATACCTCTTATTTTGCTCTTGTAAGATATAATTATAATGGAAGCCTCGATTCTACTTTTGGTTCTTCAGGAAAAGTAATCAATGATTGTGGAGGAATTTCAGGTGCAAGTTCTGTAACACTTCAACCTGATGGAAAAATTATTGCTGCAGGTTTTTCAAAAACTGTTGGAGGAATTCCTGATTTTACTTTAATCAGATACAATACAAATGGTAGTCTTGATAATAATTTTGATGGAGATGGAATAGCAATTACTGACTTTGGTGGAGATGATCAAATCCTGTCACTTGCTCTTCAATCGAACGGAAAGATTGTTGTTACCGGTTTTACTGTTTTTAATGATTCCCTTGGACAAAATGTTGATTTTGCAATAGCACGCTATAATTCTGATGGGAACCTTGATTATACATTTGGTAATAATGGTAAAGTTACAACCCATTTTGGATGCTGGGATTATGGAGGACATATTGCCATTCAATCTGATGGGAAAATTGTTGTTGCCGGTCACTCCCAAAATCTTTTTGGTGGCTGCTTAGGAGATAATTATCTTTTAGCCCGTTATAATAGCTATAAAATGAATATTTCGGGTATAATTTTTAATGATGTGAATGAAAACGGAATAAAAGATTCGCTTGAGCAAGGTATCTCCCAACATCTTGTTAAACTTGAACCAGGTCCTGTTTATACAACTACCGATAATAACGGGTATTTTTGGTTTGTAAAAGATACAGGAATTTATTTTATCTCTTATATCCCACAATTATACTGGGAAGTAACTTCTGACAGCCTTAATTATACAATTTCAGTTATAAGTACAAACGATACTATAAGTGGTATTGATTTTGGAGTGAAAGCAAGGATAAACACACAGGATGTTGGAATATATCTTACAGGTAGCCCAGCCCGGGTTGATCAATCTGTTCAATATTGGACCAGTTATAAAAATTGGGGTACATTAACCATGAACGGAACTATTAATGATACCTACGATGCATTATTAAATTATACTAATAGTAATCCTGTAGAAAATAATCACAGCAGCAATGTTCTTACATGGAATTACGATACACTTGCCAACAATGAACAACGAAATATTATATCAATCTTTCAACCACCACCACTTACTAGTATCGGAGATACAATTTTTACTTATTGCCAGATTGGACTACTGGCAGGAGATACAAACACTATTAATAATTTTGACACATTAACACAGGTAGTTTTAGCTTCAATTGATCCAAACGATAAACAGGTTTCACCTGTAGGCAATGGTACACAAGGCTATGTACTGCACGGGCAAAAGCTTACATATACAGTACGTTTCCAAAATACAGGTAATGATACAGCTTTCACGGTTTTAATCAGGGACACCTTAGATACGGATCTAAATATTGCAACCTTTGCACTTCTTGCATCCAGCCATCCTGTAATTTATACCATAGAAGGAACAGGTTTTATCACATTTGCGTTTAATAATATCATGCTGCCCGACAGCAATGTCAACTATTTAGCAAGCCAGGGATTTGTAAAGTATTCCGTTGAACCGAATCAAGGTTTAGCAGATTATACAGAAGTAATTAATAAAGCATATATCTATTTTGATAATAATCCTCCGATACTTACAAATAATGTTTTGAATACTTATATCACTGATTATCTAATGAGTTCTACTAATATTGATGATGCCTCGGGAGTTAATGTTTTTCCAAATCCAACAAGTGGTAATTTTACACTAATAGTTCCGGTTTCTACAAAACAAGTTCAAATTTTAAATTCAGTAGGGCAAGTAGTGAAAATAACATCTGTGCATGAACAAACAAACTTGAATTTTAAACTTGATGCCAAAGGAATTTATTTCGTGCAAGTAATTACAGACGAGCAAATAATAACGAAAAAAATAATTGTATGCGAATAACCAACGCGTATTGCAAACCCTGTTGGGCGTTACCAATAACTATCGGTACCAGCCTACATCCATTAATAACTCTGTCTGCTTAATTAAAAACATGAATTTTATTACCATCAAAAGTTGTTTGATATTGTACTAATGGTCTTTCAGCAGAGCTTTCTGCTTCGGGAAAGCCATCGGAAGTCAAAGAAAATCTTGAGCCACAACAAGGACATTCTAAACTAAGATCGGTAGAATCGGGAATAACTCCACATCTGTCAGAAGGTTTAAATGTGCAGGTTCTGTCTAATGCAACAAATTCATCTTCCGATTTTCTGTATATCACAATGCCGGAAACACCACCTGTTACCATTACCGGACTATAATACACATATAACTCAGTAAATTGTGGGTCACTCATATAAATCAAAAAATCTACATGTTTGTATGGAACAATATCTTCGTCGCGTTTGCAATTAGATAAAACAATTGCTAATATAAAAAAAAGTAGTATTTTTGATTTGAGAAAAATCATATATGTCAAAACAAATAACGTAGCAAAGTTAGTGAAATTGTCGTTAACAAAATTTTTCATACTTTTATTTATTATTTCAATTCCTTTTTCCGTTATTTCACAATCAAATACAAGAAAAAAGGACAGGACAGAACGTGTAAATAAAAGGACACAACGTGGTGAACAAAAAAGAACAAAGAAAAAATCAAGAAAAAAAGATAAGAAAACAAAAAAAGTTTCGAAATATTCAGTTGACAAACAGCTACAAAATAGAAATAGTTTTTTTAGGAAATTGTTTGCAAGTAAAGAAGTAAAGAAGAAACGTAAAGAAGATAGAATAGCAAAAAAAATTAAACGTAAAGAGGATAAAATATTAAAAAAGAAAGGAAAAGTAGAAAGAAGAAGAATAAAGAAATATCAGAAAACAAGAAATGAGCCAGATTATTTGCATACAAAAAAAGATGCATATAAAACCATGAAAAAAACAAAACGGGCTCAAAAACGACAATTTAAAGGTAATAATAGAGATTCATGGGTAAAAAGAATTTTTCAAAAGAAACACAAAAGAAATAAAGTTAAAAGGGATAAAGAAGATAGAGAACGACAATTTAAAGAACCATTTTTTAAAAAGTTATTTAAACGTAAAAAAAGAAAAAGAAAAGCTTAACTAAGAACATAACATATTAAATATAAATATTATGGAAGAACATATTGATAAGTTGGTATATATAGCTATTGCAGTTGTTATTACAATTATAAGTGCTATATCAAGATCAAATAAAAAGAAAGCTATTAAAAATTTAAATAAAACTAATCCAATACCAAGCCCTGTAAGCACCAAGGCTAAGCCTGTTGCATCAACACCGCCTAATTTGCCCGGTTTTGATACACTTTTTGATGCTATTAAAGATACAAAGCCAGCAGATACAATAGTTGAAGAAGAACCGGTAGAAATAAAACCTGCTAAAAAACAAGAACCCAAAGTAAAAGAATATTCTTATGAAGAAATAGCTTATGAAGATAAAGATAAAGATGAAATTGAAACAGATTCTATAATTGATGATTTTGACCCGCAAAAGGCAATTATCTATTCAGAAATAATAAATAAAAAGCATGATTAGGGTATAAGAATAGAACTATCCCCATAGCTTAAAAACCTAAAATTATTATCTAAAGAATAATTGTAAACTTTTCTCCACTCCTCTCCTATTAATGCTGCCACAAGCAGAAGCAATGTGCTCTTTGGCTGATGATAATTTGTAATTAGAGAATTTATTACTTTAAATTCATAGCCGGGAACAATAATGATTTGTGTTGATGCTTGAATATGAGATAAATTATTATTGCTCATGTACTGCAAAATGGCTTGCAAAGATTGCTCAACACCAGTTTTTTGTTTTTGATTATATGGCTCCCATTGAGTAATATGAAATTTATAATTGTTATTTAATATTTTAACACCAATCCAATAAATACTTTCTAAAGCACGTAACGAAGTAGTACCTACAGATATAATTTTATCGCTATATTTTATAAGATTCTCAATTAGTGCCTTATTGATAATTATATGTTCGGTATGCATTTCATGTTCGATAACAGTTTCAGACTGTACAGGACGAAAAGTCCCTGCGCCAACATGTAAAGTTAATTCTTCAATTTTAACATTCTTGTTTTTTAATTTAGTAAAAACACTTTTCGTGAAATGCAATCCTGCTGTGGGTGCAGCAACTGAGCCATTTTTTTTTGAATAGATAGTTTGATATCGTTCCTTATCTATTAATTCTGAATTTCTGTTCAAATATGGCGGAATAGGAGTTAACCCACTTTCCTGCAAAATTTCTCCAAACGTAAATTTGTCTTTATTCCACAAAAATTCTAAAATATAATTTTTACCAATTTGATCAATCTTTTTAACTACAAGCTGTATTTTTTCATTATTGATCTCAATCTCTTTCAATAACTCATTATTCTTCCATTTTTTAAGATTACCAATCAGGCAAATCCATTTACACGAAACGATTTGATTAAATGCCAATTGATAATCGGAAGGCTCATAAGGTTCAAGGCAAAATATCTCAATATCAGCTCCTGTTGGTTTTTTAAATTTTATTCTTGCCTGTATTACTTTTGTATTATTAAATATCAGTAATGAATCTTTTTCTATATAATTATCAACATTGTAAAACTTATCATCTGATATTTGCCCTTTATTATATATTAAAAGTTTAGACATATCCCTTTTATCAAGAGGATACTTGGCTATTTTTTCATCAGGCAAATTATAGCTGTAATCTTTAAGCTTTATATTTTGAATTGAATTCATATAAGGAATCAAAAATAAATAACTTTCTTTTGTAAAAAAAGATTTTAAAACATAAAGGTAATTTCTGTTTAAATTTTTGATTTAGTAGCCCTGTCCTTTAGGGCATGGTAAACAAAGAACATAACATCTCCACTTTCCGTCAGCCGCTTTGCGACTGACGGAAAGGGTGGTTTAAAAAACGATTAATCCCCGACCTAAAGGTCAGAGCTACTGAAAAAGTATAAACTACTTTTATACAATTATGAAAAATGCCAATTTTTTTTAATAATTTTGTGTGAAATTTTCCTCGAAAAACCTTCAAGGTCTTTTAAGATTTTGAAGATTTAAAAAGAGACTTTATTATTAAATATATAATGCAATGAATTTTAAAATTGGTGAAAAAGTCAGGTATTTGAATGAAGTTGGTGGAGGTGTAGTAACACGAATCATCGATGATAAAACTATTGAAATTGAAAATGAGCATGGGTTTAATGTGCCTGTTGCAAAAAAAGAACTGATTAAAATAAGTGAAGAAGAAACAAAAGAAGAAGATGCAAATATAGAAATTAATGAAGCCGAAAAGAAACAAGACCCTTTGACAAGCTCAGAGCAAGAAAAAATGGAATCTTATGTAACAAGTAATTCATATAATTATGCTGAACGTGATCAATGGGACTACATTGAAGAAAATGACAAAGAAACAAATACTGAAGCTATAATTGATGACAATAAAACAAATATTTACATTGCGTTTGTACCTGAAAGCAACAAAGATATAGGAGATTCAGATCTGAAAATATTTTTAATTAATGACAGTAATTATCAAATATTATACAATGTAAGTATTGAGCAAGAAAATGAATTTATAAATGTAGATTCAGGTGAACTTGAGGAAAATATTAAAACATTTATTTCAAGCTATAAAATAGAAGACATTAGTAAAATATCAAACATATTGGTACAAATAATTTTTTATAAGAAAACTTATTTTTCACCAAAACCACCTATCAATGAAATAGTTAAAATTAAGCCAACAAAATTTTTCAAAGACAATAGTTTTATCGAAAACGATTATTTTGATAACAATGCGATACTTATTCCTGTTTATACAGAAAAAGAATTCATAGATAATATTGAAAAACTAACAAAGCATGACATTAAAAAAATAATTGAAGAAAAAAGAGATATTAAGCCGGACACAAATTCGAAACATAAAATTAAAAAAATAGATAAAAAACAAATTGTTGAGGTTGATTTGCATATAAATAATCTGATTGACAATCACAAGGGCTTGTCTAACGGTGAAATTATTAATATTCAACTTAATCATTTTAAGAAAAATTTAGAGAATGCTATTGCCAATAAAGTTGAAAAAATTGTTTTTATTCATGGAGTTGGTAACGGAACTCTTAAATTTGAAATACACAAAATACTTGAAGAAAGTTATCCTTTTATTCCTTATCAGGATGCTTCATTTAAAGAATACGGATATGGAGCAACTATGATCTTAATAAAACACTAAAAAATTCAGTATTTTTCACATTTCAGGTTACAATTTCAGTTAGATATATAATTTAAAAGTCAAACATTTTAATCAACAGAAATTGGAAAATCGAAATTAGAAATTTGGGGAAATACATGTAAATTCAGCCAAATTTCAAATTTGAGTCCTCTCCGAAAAGTCTTTTACCCCTAAATCCCATAAAGGGGACTTTTGCATTTTGTTGAAATTTAAGGTTTTCCCTTTGTATAAAGAGTGAAAAAACCTTAAATTTCAGCAAAAACGACTTTTCAGAGTGATTTCAAATTTCAAATTTTAAAGTTTCATTTTTTTAGGTTTAAGTAAAAGTGTATTTTTGTTCTGCTTTTTGTTCCTCCCCTTTGGGGAGGTTAGGAGGGGCTTTAAATAAATAGATATGATTGATGAAATGATTAATATAATTGAACAAGCATGGGATAAGCGTGAACTGCTAAAAGAAAATTCCACAAAAAAAACTATAATGGAAATAATTGAGTTATTAGATAAAGGGAAATTAAGAGTAGCTGAACCTGTAAATAACAAATGGAAAGTAAACGAATGGATTAAAAAAGCTGTTATACTTTATTTCCCGATTAGTGAAATGAAAAAAATTAATGCAGGTCCGTTAGAGTTTCATGATAAAATACCTTTGAAAAAAGATTACGACAAACTGGGAGTTAGAGTTGTTCCTCATGCAATTTCACGTTATGGAGCTTATATTGCCAAAGGAGTAATAATGATGCCCTCATATATAAATATTGGTGCTTACGTTGATGAAGGAACAATGGTAGATACATGGGCAACTGTAGGTACATGTGCTCAAATTGGTAAAAACGTGCATTTAAGCGGTGGAGTTGGAATTGGAGGTGTATTGGAGCCAATACAATCTATTCCTGTAATTATTGAAGATAATTGTTTTATTGGTTCACGCAGCATTGTTGTTGAGGGAATTAGGATTGAAAAAGAAGCTGTACTTGGGGCAAATGTTGTTATTACACAATCAACAAAAATAATTGATGTTACAGGGTCGGAACCAAAAGAAATACAAGGATATATTCCTGCACGTTCTGTTGTAATTCCAGGAACCTATACTAAAACATTTCCGGCAGGCGATTTTCAGGTCCCATGTGCTTTAATAATTGGCGAAAGAAAAGAATCGACAAATAAAAAAACATCCTTAAATGATGCATTAAGGGGCTTTAATGTAGCTGTTTAAAACACAAAAATTGTAATCAAATGAAAATTGGTTTCGACGCAAAAAGAGCATTTTTTAATAAAAGCGGATTAGGAAACTATAGCAGGAATGTTATTCGTTTGTTAAGCGAATTTTATCCAAATAATGAATATATTTTATATACTCCATCAACAAAAGATGCAATAGATTTTGAAAAATCAGGCAATATTTCCATTTCAACACCTGCCACAATTACAAGTTCAATTTCAAAATCATACTGGAGAAGTTTTCAATTAACAAAACAACTGCAAAACGAAAACATAGAAGTTTATCATGGTTTAAGCAACGAATTGCCAAATAAAATAAACGATACAAACATAAAATCCATTATCACTGTTCATGATCTTATTTTTATGAGATTTCCCGAATTATACAAACATGTTGACAGAAATATTTATATTAAGAAAATTAAAACAGGATGCCAATCTGCCGATAAAATTATTGCAATAAGCAATCAAACGAAAAATGATTTGGTAAATTTTCTAAATATTAAAGAAAAAAAAATAGAAGTTGTTTATCAAGGTTGTAATCCAATATTTTACAATAAAGTTGATGATATAAAAAAATCTGAAATTAAAAAGAAACTTTCGTTACCAAATAATTACATATTATATGTTGGCACAATTGAAAAAAGAAAAAACCTTTTAAATATTGTTAAAGCAATAAAGGAATTCAATATTGACATTGAACTTGTAGCTGTTGGCAGGAGAACAGATTATTACAATGAGATTGCAAATTATATTTCAAAAAATAATCTTAAAGACAAAATACACTTCTATCATTCAATTGAAACCATAGACTTACCTGCAATATATCAAATGGCAGAATTATTTGTCTATCCTTCAATATTTGAGGGTTTTGGTATTCCAATAATAGAGGCTATAAATTCTAAAATACCGGTTATCACATCACAAGGAAGTTGCTTTAGCGAAGCAGGTGGAGAATCAACAATATATATTGATCCAAATAATATTGAGGAAATTGCAAGATCAATAATAAAAGTTCTTTCCAATAATAGCCTAAAAAATAAGATGATTGAAAATGGTATTGCTTTTGCCCAAAAGTTCACAGATAAAAAAATTGCAAAAGACTTAATGAAAATATATTTAAAATAGATTTGTGAAAGAAGATTTTAGAACAGATGTTAAAAATGCACTTTTAGTGCTTAAACAAGGGGGAACAATTTTATATCCTTCCGATACAATTTGGGGGATAGGCTGTGATGCAACAAATGAAAATGCTGTTAAGAAAATAAATAAAATTAAAGGAAGCAGTAAAAGCATGTTGGTTCTAACTGATTCGGCAAATATGCTATATTCTTATATTGATACAATTCCTGATATTGCTTTTCAGCTTATTGAAGTTAGCGAGAAGCCGCTTACAATAATTTACCCTAAAGCTAAAAATCTTGCAAATAATATTCTGGGAAACGATGGCAGTATTGGGATAAGAATAGTAAATGATGACTTTTGCAAAGAATTAATAAGGCAATTACGCAAGCCTTTGGTTTCAACATCTGCTAATTTAAGTACCTCAAAAACACCGCAGTTTTTTGATGAAATTGATGATACAATATTAAGTTCTGTAGATTATACCGTTAAATGGAAACAAGATGATATTTTCAAATCAAAGCCATCATCAATAATAAAAATAGGTTTTGGGGGAGAAATAAAAATTATTAGGAAGTAGAATCAAAAATGATCAAACAACTAGGAAAATACATATTAATAATAATTTTTTGTGTTTCAGCAAGCTCGTTATTTTCGCAAAATACTATATCCAAAAACAATTCTGTTTGCATTACAAAGCCAATATCTTATGATGTTCCAAATTTTTCGGGCGACAAGCAGCATCAATCAACATCATTAAAAATTGAAAAACCTATAAGGGTATTAGTTAAAAAAAATGACAGCGTTTTACTTGTTAATTACCCTGTTTATTTTGAATTTGGAGATACTCCAAATAACTCAAAAGGTCATAAAATATACAATTCCATAGCATATACCGATTCAAATGGAATTGCTTCAACTTTTGTGAAACTTGGCACAAAAAAGGGAGAATATGAAGTAATTGTAACAACAAATGACACTTTGCACGAAAATGTTCTTGTTTATAATTTATTTGCCCGAAAATCGAACTGGATATTAATGCTTGTAATAGGATTATTAGGTGGCTTGGGCTTATTTCTTTTTGGCATTAACATGCTTAGTGATAGCATGCAAAAATCGGCAGGTGATAAAATGCGCTCAATACTGGGTCGATTAACAAAGAACAGGTTTATAGGAGTTGGAGTTGGAGCATTTGTAACAATGATAACTCAAAGCAGTAGTGCAACCACAGTAATGCTGGTTAGTTTTGTAGAATCAAGATTAATGCGATTTTCACAAACACTTGGGCTTATACTTGGTGCTGCAATTGGCACAACTGTTACAGTACAACTTATTGCTTTTAAAATTACCGATTATGCCTTGTTAATGATTGCAGTTGGTTTTCTTGTACAGCTTATTTCAAAATCGCAAAAAATAAAATATCTTGGACAAACAATTTTGGGTTTTGGAATACTGTTTTTCGGAATGTACGTAATGTCTGAAGCTATGTATCCATTAAGGTCTTACGACCCATTTATTGAAGTACTGTTGAAACTCCAAAACCCTGTATTTGGCATTGTGGTTGGCTTGGTTTTCACAGCTTTAATACAAAGCAGTGGAGCTTTTATTGGTATTATGATAATACTTTCATCGCAAGGATTTTTAAGCCTTGAGGCAAGCATACCTCTTATTTTGGGTTCAAATGTAGGTACAGCCATAACAGCAATATTGGCAAGTATTAATACATCGCGTGAAGCAAAAAAAGTAGCAATTGCACATACTCTGTTTAAAATTGTTGGCGTTTTGATATTTGTTTGGTGGATACCATATTTTGCAGAGTTTGTAGAAATTGTTTCTCCAAAAGGAAATTCAAGTCTCGATGAACTTAGCAGAATTGCAGATGTTGTTCCTCGTCAAATTGCTAATACTCATACAATATTTAATATTGCAATTACTTTGGCATTCTTGCCTTTTACAAGAATAATTGCAAAACTTATTCATAAAATTCTGCCGTCAAAAATTAAAAGAGAAGAAAAATTTAAACTTAAATATCTTAATCAAGGCATGATACAAACTCCGGCTTTGGCTCTTAATCTTGCTAAACAAGAAGCTTTAAGAATGGGGCAAATTGTGCAGGATATGCTTAACGATATTGTTTTGCCGTTTTTTACAAAAGAAAAGAATATCCTTACTGATATAGAGGAAAAAGAAAAAAATGTTAATTTTTTACGTGATGAGATAAAAGAATATCTAATAAAAATAAGCAGGGAAAATATACCACAACGCAGGGTTGATGAAGCATTTCAGATAATGTATGCCATTAAGGAATTTGAACGCATTGCCGATATTATTTCAAAAACCCTGTACCGAAAGGCAAAACTTTGGGTTGAAAACGGTGAAGAGTTTACCGGCGAAGGCAAAAAAGAGATTATGGAGTATCATCTTAAAACACAAAAACAAATAAGCCGTTCACTTGAAGTATTTCGCGATTTAAACCTTGAAAAAGCAAAGGCAATGAAACTAAAATACAAAAAATACAGAGCAATAGCCTATGATCTGGAACGCCAGCATTACGAAAGAATTAAAGAAGATATTCCAAAATCGGCAGCTAGCAGTAAAATTCATCTTGAACTTATTGGTATGTTCAGAGAAATTAGCAGCCATGCCACCAATATTGCACGTATTATGATTGAGTGGACTAAGGAGTAGCAGGAAGGGTTCTTCCAGTGTTCGCGGAAGAAGACAAAACATTGCCTGCGGAAGACAAAGTATTGCTTGCGAAAGACGAAGTATTACTTGCGGAAGACGAAGTATTGCTCGCAGAAGACGAAGTATTGCTTGCGGAAGACAAAGTATTGCTTGCGGAGGACGATGTATTGCTTGCGGAAGACAAAGTATTGCTTGCGGAGGACGAAGTATTGCTTGCGGAAGACAAAGTATTGCTCGCAGAAGACGAAGTATTGCTTGCGGAAGACAAAGTATTGCTTACGGAAGACGAAACATTAGTCAAAAACATAGCAAAAATGCTCAAATAATGGTAAAATAGCTTGATTTTTGTCGCATAGATATATCGAGCTTTTTTAAATCTTTCTCTCTTTTAGAAATAAAAAGAGGGTGTTTTGATATTTTTTTTATCCACAGACAACGAAACAGATAAAAAATGTGTCTTATAAGATAGTTCTATAAGAGAATTTGAAATTAAATTTTATACGCATGAAAAAACTAATACTATTTTCAGCAACACTATTATTTTTTCTTATTGCAAATGCCCAATGGACACAAATAGGAAGTGATATAGATGGAGAAGCGGCAGACGATTTGTCTGGCTGGTCAGTAAGTTTAAATTCCGATGGCTCAGTACTTGCTATTGGGGCTCCTACTAATTGTGGAAATGGCACTGCTGCCGGTCATGTACGGGTTTACGAAAATCAATCGGGAACATGGACACAAATAGGAAGCGATATAGATGGAGAAGTAGCAGGTGATCAATCGGGTTATTCAGTAAGTTTAAGTGCTGATGGCTCAATACTTGCTATTGGGGCTATTTGTAATAATGGAAATAGCATTAATGTCGGTCATGTACGGGTTTACGAAAATCAATCGGGAACATGGATACAAATAGGAAGCGATATAGATGGAGAAGCAGCTGGTGATAATTCCGGCTGGTCAGTAAGTTTAAGTTCCGATGGCTCAATACTTGCTATTGGGGCCTATCGGAATGATGAAAATGGCATTACTGCTGGTCATGTACGAGTTTACGAAAATCAATCAGGCACATGGACACAAATAGGAAATGATATTGATGGTGAAGCAGCTGACGATTATTCCGGCCTTTCAGTAAGTTTAAGTTCCGATGGCTCAATACTTGCTATTGGGGCTATTGGAAATGCTGGAAATGGCACTGGAGCTGGTCATGTACGGGTTTACGAAAATCAATCGGGCATCTGGACACAAATAGGAAGCGATATAGATGGAGAAGCAGCTGGTGATAATTCCGGCAGGTCAGTAAGTTTAAGTTCCGATGGCACAATACTTGCCATTGGGGCTGATGGTAATGATGGGAATGGTACTTATGCCGGTCATGTACGGGTTTACGAAAATCAATCGGGAATATGGACACAAACAGGAAGCGATATAGATGGAGAAGCAGCTTACGATTATTCCGGCTGGTTAGTAAGTTTAAGTTCCGATGGCTCAGTACTTGCTATTGGGGCTGCTTATAATGATGGAAATGATACAACAAATACTAATAGAGGTCATGTACGGGTTTACCAAAATCAATCGGGAACATGGATACAAACAGGAAACGATATAGATGGCGAAGCAACTGAGGATTATTCCGGCTGGTCAGTAAGTTTAAGTTCTGATGGTTCTATTGTAGCTATAGGGGCAGAAGGAAATGATGGAAATGGAAATGATGCAGGTCATGTAAGAGTATATGGTTTTACAACAGGTATAAATGAAAATACAATAAATACAGAAGTTTCAATTTATCCAAACCCCACAACAGGAAAAGTAAGAGTACAGGCAGAAGGCATAATAGGAATTGAGGTAATGAATATTACAGGCAAGGTAATTAAAAACCTTCAAGGTTTTAGAAACCTTGAAGGTTTGGAAATTGACCTAAGCAAAAACCCAAAAGGCATATATATTATAAAAGTAAGCACCCAAAAAGGTGTTGCAGTACAGAAAATTGTTTTGGAGTAATATCTAAAATATTGTGTACTCTTACTTTTTTTTCAAAAACATGCAGCGTTTTATTTTTTCATTCGTCTTTAGCTTATAGTATTAATTTAAATTAAAGTAAAATGAAAAAGATATTAATTATTTCGCTTATTTCTATAGGCTTTGTAGCAATTACATTTAGTACGTATGCAGTGTTAAACAGTAATTTATCAACTGTTAAATTTAGCAATGGTATTATGCTTCTTAATTCTTCGCCCGATACAAGTATTACTATTGATGGTAATAAAATTGTAACAAAATTTTATGATAAGGAATTAAAAAAGGATAAGGAACTAAAGATACTTATGAAAAAAGGTGAAGTTGATAAAGTATTTGTTGATGGAAAAAAACTATCGGAAAAAGAAATTGAAGAATATAAAGATGAAATAAATTTCACATTAAATGCTCGTGTAAGAGCAAAAGAAGAAATTGAAAAAGCAAAGATTGAAATTAAAGAGGCAAAAGCAGAACTTGAAAAAATAGATATTAAAGAAATTAATAAAGAAATAGAATTAGCAATGCAGGAACTTGAAAAGATTGATTGGAACGAAATAAATGAAAGTATTGCTATAGCTATGGAAGAAATTAAAGATCTTGATATTAATGTGGAACTGGAAAATATTGATAAATTAAAAGAAATTCATATAATAGAAAGTGAAGATATTATGGAGCAAATTAAAATGTCAATTGAATGTGTTGAAGATATAGTTAATGATATTCCTGATATGATTAGTCCTGTTTTAAATCTTCCTGATGATGATAACAATTATGAATCAAGCCCAATTAGTAATACAACAAAAGAACAGAACCTTGAAAATAAATTACGAGAACTGGAAAAATAAATAGCAGTAATTTTTTTAGTTTAATCCCTTGTTATTTAATAATGAGGGATTTTTTTGTCAGTTCGGCAAGGCTCCAACCTGTATCATCAAGCTTAATCAAGTTGTACCCAGCCTCCATTAAGATAACAATATATATGATGGTTTGTTGAATTTACATACAGTTCACCTTCAACAGGAGCTATTGGAGCACCGGCTCGTGGTGTTAAAATCAGTACATCATTAATAGTAACTTTATCTGTATCAAAATCACCATGTATTAATGGAACATCGGAATCTGAGTTTTCGATATATAAAAGATTAGAACCTGTTTCGTAGTATCCTGCTTTATTTCCAACAAAAATATTTGCATCACCGTCGATGTTTTCAAATCCTGCTTCAGCTCCTATAAATATATTCTCTGAGCCAATAGTATTACCATTCCCTGAATAACCACCAACAAAAATATTTCCATAACCACTTAGACAATTATATCCAGCATCTTGCCCTAAAAACACATTAAGCTCCCCATCAATATTTTCATATCCAGAAGCATTCCCTAAGAACACATTTTCATTCCCAATTATATTTGAAAATCCAGCTTCGGAACCAAGAAAAACATTATTTTCACCAAAAGTATTTGAGTATCCCGAGACATCACCAATAAAAATATTTCCTTCGGCAGTATCATTTGAATATCCGCTACCTGTTCCAATAAAAATATTATAACTACCTGAATTGTTTGACCAACCTGCTTCATTACCCATAAAAATATTATCTTCTCCATCAATGTTACTTTTGCCACTCCAATCGCCAATAAAAATATTAGCATTTCCAATAGTATTGCTTTCACCTGCCGCATCCCCAACAAATACATTTGAGCTACCATAGGTATTAGAATAACCAGTATTATTACCTACAAAAACATTATATGATGCAGTATCATTATTGTAACCTGCGTAATTACCTAAAAACACATTCCCGTAACCCGATGTATTAAAATAACCCGAACCGTTTCCAAGAAAAACATTTTCATATCCATTTAAGTTAGAATAACCCGATTCATAACCAATAAAAATATTTTCTTCTCCATCAATATTTTCGTAACCACTCTCATAACCAATAAAAGAATTGTAAAATCCTGTAGTTGTGTTAATGCCTGCATTATGTCCAATAAAATAATTGTTTGGTGTTAAATCCATATAATTAGATGAACCAGTTTCTAAATCCATTATACCAAAACCACCGTCTCCATAAGTCCAAAATCTGCTGCTATCATCAGTAACACGTAAAAATTCACTTGTAAATGCTTTTGTAGGATTAAATCCACCAACAGCAAAACCACCTCTGCTACCAGTAGCTTTAGAACCTGAACCTTCCCTAATATATACTCTTACACTATCGGGTGTTACTCTTAAATATTCATTTGTTACACTTTTTGCAGGATTAAATCCTCCTACGGCAAAACCTCCACGGCTCCCGCTTGCTTTTGTTCCTGTTGTGTCGTCAGAAACCCAAATTCTTACGCCTTCCTGATAAACTGCAAATACAGTATCTCCAACAGCATTTAACACAGAAAAAATTACATCATTTATCCCCGCTGTTGTATCACTGCTTACCTGTAGTTTTCCGTTTGGGGATATTGTTCCAACACCAACATTTCCTTCATTGTAATAAGCATCATTTCCATTCTTTTTCCATATTGAAATATCACCCGATTTTTCAGAGTACAAGGCGTAAGGCACAGAAAAAAGCTGTGATGTTCCCATTGGTTGATATGTAGTTCCTCCTGTAGCATCAAGACCAATTCCTACAAAATATTCATCGCTTCCCCAATCAATTATAGCAAAATCTCCGGAAATAGTATTTCCTCCTCCAATTTCCAAGTTGATCAATCCAAATTGATTTGTGGTAACAGAATGGTCCTCGCTATACACAGAAGTACCGGTTGAACTCCCTTGTAGTATATCTATTTTAATACCTACATTTTGGTCTTCAATAATATTTCCTGCAGTATCTCTAACTACTGCCTGGTATTTAAAACTCTGTGGTGATTGTGCCAATATAACAACATTAGCAATCACTAATAACAATAAGGTTAAAAGATAATTTTTCATAATTTAAGTATTTTGATTTTTGATTTGTAAATGTACTATTTTTCATTAAAAATAAAAACATTGCCAAAAAAATCCTTACAATTAATAAACTATCAGGATTTTTAAGATCTTTTGAAAAAGACTAGATCAAACAGATAGAAAAAAACAATACCAGAAATATTTGCCAATAAATCGGAAAAACAAAAAAATCTCACATCTGAAAACATTTGAGAACTTTCTTCTGCAATTGCAAGCAAAAGAATAATTACGGGCCCCAAAGGAATATATTTCCATATATATTTTCGGTTAAATGCTTGGTGTGCAAAATAGGAAGCAAAACCTAAAAGTATAAAATGCAATAATGTATCATAATGCGGAAATTGCTTTATCTCATTTGGTATAATTCTTAAATAAGCTGCAATTGAAATGAACAGTAATATAAGAATATAAAAGATAAAAATATATTTCCAGATATGTTTCAAATATTGATTATTGATATTCATACCAATAAACGAATCAAACTTATTTCTTAACTGTGCTATTTAATAGTGCTTCAACTTTCTCAAGTCTGTTTAGCATTTCCGAATTTGCTTCAATTATTTGTTTATTTTCTTCTTGAATATTTTTAAGTTTACTTTCAAGTTCTTGATTTTCCTTTATAAGATCACGTACAGCCTGTATTGTTATAATCTGAGCATTATAAGTATCTAGCTGCAATATCTCTTCATTATCTCCTTCTAAATATTCGCCACTTCCTTCTACAGATTTTGGAAATACTTGTTGATATTCTTGGGCAATAAAATTATAATAAACTTTATCCTTAATTTCAGGATGTTTTTTCATCCATTCTTTAGTATATCTAAAAGTAACTGGCCTTAATTTTTGCACTAGCTCATATGAATTCTCAATATTATTAATGTCTGTTTTTATCCTTTTATCAGAGTTTGCTAACCAATCGCCTGCTGTTGATTTCGATGCATTTCCACCAACCGATAAAGTCTGACTTGGATTATTATAATTTATACCTACCCTATCTGTTGCAAAATCTCCATAAATCAATGGTGTTACTGAACTCGAATTTTCAATATACAATTTTTCATTTCCAGTCTCATTATAACCAGCCCTGCGACCAATAAATACATTCGAGTAACCAACAGTATTCAAATGCCCTGCATCATTGCCAATAAATACATTAAAATGACCATCAGTGTTTTCATATCCTGCCGAAAAACCTACAAACGCATTATAGCTTCCATCCACATTATGCCGGCCTGCATATGAACCATTAAAAACATTTCCATTGCCAGTTGTATTATCATAACCTACATTGCAACCTGAAAAAACGTTCATACCACCAATAGTATTTAGGTAACCTGCATGGTAACCTTGAAAAACATTATTGCGACCAGTAGTATTTGAATATCCAGCCTGATAGCCCTGAAAAACATTATCATAGCCTGTAGTATTTAAGTATCCTGCCATGTATCCTTGAAAAATATTTTCAAATCCTGAAGTATTAGAGTATCCTGCATAATAGCCCTCAAATACATTATAATATCCAGTAGTATTTGAGTATCCTGTCCTATTTCCAATAAAAACATTTGCAATACCAGTATTGGAATACCCTACACTATTTCCAATAAAAATACAGGAATCGCCTGAATTAGAAAATCCGGCTAGTTTACCTAAAAATACATTATTTGATCCTGTCATATTATTAAACCCTGCTCTGTCTCCAAGAAAAGAATTATTACTTCCGTCCACATTGCTATAACCAGTAGAATCTCCAACAAAGGTGTTAAAGTCTCCTGTATTATTAGAGAAACCTGATGCTGTCCCAAGAAATGAATTATTTCTTCCTGTTGTATTATTAAAGCCACTTTTATATCCTA
>CAYTAU010000018.1:0-10079 GCA_964435855.1 uncultured Bacteroidales bacterium
TATTTATGGATAACTACAGCGACAGAAAATTTGAGTATTCAAAACCATCAATTAATCATGTTACTGTTATTAAAATTCATATTTATGAAATTACGGGGCGTAAGTTTGAGTATTAAAAGCTCCTCTTAATCCGCCTGAGGCAGAAGGAATTTAATGCCACAGCTCGATATTGTAATGCCTCATTTCGATATGCTAATGCCTCAGCTCGATATGCTAATGCCTCAGCTCGATATGCTAATGCAACAGCTTGATATTGTAACGCCTCATTTCGATATGCTAATGCCACAGCTCGATATTGTAACGCCTCATTTCGATATGCTAATGCCACAGTTCGATATTGTAACGCCTCATTTCAATATGCTAATGCCACAGTTCGATATTGTAACGCCTCATTTCAATATGCTAATGTCACAGTTCGATATTGTAACGCCTCATTTTGATATGCTAAAGTAACAGTTCGATATTGTAATACCTCAGCTCAATATCATAATGCCTCATTACGATATATGTTTACGAAAAACATAATTACGACACTCTTACAATAGATATTGAAATAATTAAAAATAAAGGTAATCGTAGGAATGTGAAGTTGAGGAAAACGGAGTAAACCACACAAAAATATCCGATGTTTTAAAAACATCGGATATTTGTATAGAATAACTTCCAATGTAATTGTTAAACAAAAGTTTTTGTCTATATTTGCGATAACAACAAGTTGGCGGTAATTAAGTAAAACATTAAAAATAACAAATATGGCAACTCCAAAAGTGTTTATTAGCTCAACATGCTATGACTTAATGCAAATTCGAGATAGTTTGTTTGAATTTGTTAAGGAATATTATTACGAACCAATACTAAGTGATAAAGGAGATGTGTTTTATCATCCAGACTTACATACACATGAGAGTTGTATTAATGAAATAGAAAACTGTCAATTATTCATACTAATAATAGGTGGTCGATTTGGTGGTAAATATAAATACGATGCAATCAAATCAATAACAAATGCGGAATATGAAGCTGCCAAAGTTAAAAACATACCAGTATTTACCTTTATTAAAAGGGAGGTTTATGAGGATCATAGATTATACCAGAGAAATAAAAAAAATAAAGATGTTGTAGAAAAAATTGAATTTCCATCTATAGAGAATCAAGAATACGCAATAAATATTTTTGAATTTATAAATAGTGTTAGACAAGCAAGTGTTAATAATGGCTTTTTCCCATTTGAATTTGTAAATGAAATTAAAAACAACCTTGGTAAGCAGTGGGCAGGGCTTATGTATGATTTTCTAAATCAACGATTAAAATATAAAGACCAAAAAATCGTAAGCCAAACTTTAGATAATTTAACATTTATAAATAAAAAGACAGAAGAAATAGTTGAAAATATTTATAAGCAACTAATGCCAAAAACCGCTCAGGAATCAATTAATACAACAGATAAAATTCTAAATGGAGCTAGATTTTATAACTCCATTTTTAACATGTTTGAATTGAAAGGTTTTTCAAAGAGTATTGATGAAATTGCAATTATTAACCCTAGCAAGCATACTTGGTATGAATACCTAGCAGAAACAAATAAATTTGAATTAGTAGGTAAAAATAAAATTCCTTTTGAAGATGACTTAGAAGAAGAAGATAAAGATATTAAATACTGGATAAAACCTATTGATAAACCTATATATTGGGGTGCAACTAATAATAGCAATCATCACCCTAAAATTAAAAATATTATAAACTTGTTCAAGGAATTCAAAACATTATCTAAGAGCGAAAGAAAAAAAGCTTTAGAAATAACTACCGCCAACAAAGGCTATATGTAACCCCAATGGCGCTGATTTGCAATCAGTGCCACCGCTATCAAATCCTTTTGTGTGGTTTAATGTAAAAAAAAACGTAACTTTACAACATAATTAAAAAACTAAACCCTAAAATTTAATATTATGGCAAAATCACAAGATTCAAAGAAAACCCAAAAAAAAGCACCGGCTAAAAGTGCAAAAGAAAAAAAAGCAGCAAAAAGAGAAAAGAAATCTAATAGAGAATATTAAGGAAATTATTGCCAAGTTCAAAATTCCAAACACCAAGCCTCAAGCATTTCCCCTTGGAATTTGGGATTTGAGATTTGAGATTTGTAATTTGGGACTTGAGATATGAAATTTGAACAATATAATATTGCCGATGGAATAAAAGCCAGTATTTCTAAACTGGGATATAAAAAACCCACCGACATTCAATTTAGATCTATTCCTTCCATTTTAAAAGGAGATGATGTTTTAGCTATTGCACAAACAGGCACAGGTAAAACGGCGGCATTTGCCATACCAGTTTTGCACATTTTACAGCAACGCAAAACCAGTAGTCGCTCTGATGGAATAAAGTGCTTGGTTATGGCACCCACACATGAGTTGGCTTTGCAAATTGATTCTGTTTTTAAAACATTAGGTAAACACACAAAAGTTAATTCTTTTTGTATTCATGGTGGTGTAGATCAGGAACCGCAAATTAAACAGTTAGACAAAGGGGTGGATATTTTAATTGCTACTCCCGGAAGAATGTTTGATCTGGTAAGTCAGGGTGCACTAATTCTAAAGCGAGTAGAAATTTTGGTTTTAGATGAAGCAGATCACATGCTTGATTTAGGGTTTATTAAAGACATTCGCGATTTAATACATCATCTTCCCCAAAAGCGTCAAACGCTTTTTTTCTCTGCCACCATCAACGAAAAGATAAAAAAACTTGCATACTCATTAGTAACAGATGCTATTCGTATTCAAATCTCACCTAAAGATCCTGTAGCAAAAAATATTGAACATGCTGTTGCTTTTGTTGAAATGGATGACAAACGTTTCTTTTTAGAAAACGTAATAAAGAATAATTCTGAAAAGAAAATATTAGTATTTGTTAGAACAAAGATACGAGTAGAGCGTGTGAAAAAAGCTATGGAAAGAGTAGATATCGCAGTTGGTACAATACACAGCGATAAATTGCAAGAAGAACGCGAGCGCACCATGCAAGATTTTAGAGAAGGGAAATTAAAAGTTTTAATTGCCACGGATGTTAGTGCCAGAGGAATTGACATATTGAATGTAGAATATGTGATAAATTATGATTTGTCAGAAACGTCGGAAAATTATGTGCATAGAGTTGGCAGAACGGGGCGTGGCAACCAAAAAGGACTGGCAATTTCGTTTTGTAGTTCTGAAGAAAAAGAATTGTTGGCAGTTATAGAAAACAACTTGGGTAAAGCTATTCAAAGAATAGATATTTCTAAAAATGATTATCGAAATATGATAGACCTGTCTGAAAATAAATCTCATGATTGGCAATCCTTATTAAAAGAAGAAGAGCAAGAGGAAGAAAAACGTAAAAAGAAAAAGAAGAAGAGGAAATCCGCATATTGATTCCGAATATTCAAGATTAATCTTTATGTATTATCCGTATGTATACACAAGAAATTGCTATCATTCCGCACTTGATGCGGAATCCAGTCGTATTCTGTAACATAATTCTGGATTCCTGCTTTCGCAGGAATGATAAACATTTTAATCAAGCGCTCGCTTATTAAAAAGAATATATCCGAAATTAAAAAAGAAAAAATAAGGATTGTCTGCACCTTCGTAATAATTAAAGCTAAAACTTGCCGGACCAACAGGCGTATGATATATTAACGATGATGAAGTCATGTAATATCTGTATTCAAAAGGCTCGGCATAATAAGGATTTAAATCTTCATCTTTTAATATTTTTTGATATGGCTGAAAAACATAAGCTTCAAGCCTGAGGTCTAAACGGTTTGTAATATTAAAAACGCAATTTATGCCACCTGCTGCATAAGAATGTGCCTTGTAATTTTCAAGAAATAATGTTTTACTGTGAGGTACTGGACTAAATGTAGGGCTACTTAACAATGTAGAAGTATAGTTAGAGAAAAACGGCTGATTAGAATAAACACCTTCAAAATAAACGCCGGGCGTGAAAAACCCATTGGTCTTAAAATAATGACAATATACGCTGCTAACATTATACCAATTATGATTTTGCGAAGAAATATTCTTATACACAGATGCTGAACCAGGAAAATGCTTTTCTTTTCCATCAACAAATCTTGCATTCAACTTAAAGTATGAACCTTTATTTCCGTACTGTTTATAGTTTATTGTCCTTTTTTCAAATTTCGCATTAAAAGTATAAAGGTCAAAAATAGTTTTGTCTGTAGTATCTGTTTTTAAATAATATTTTGTCTGATAATAATTATCGGTCATATTTGCTATTGCACCACTAAAAATTATTCTGCTTTTATTACCAACAGGCATTCCTATATTAGATTTAAAATTACTTTCGTTAGATATTAAATACGAAGGTCTGG
This sequence comes from uncultured Bacteroidales bacterium, assembly GCA_964435855.1. Classification (GTDB taxonomy): domain Bacteria; phylum Bacteroidota; class Bacteroidia; order Bacteroidales; family CAYTAU01; genus CAYTAU01. The sequence continues at coordinate 4,373 of CAYTAU010000018.1, forward strand.
TATCTTCAAAAAACAATCCGCTGTAACTTCTAAAATAATCCCATCTGTTAAAAGTAGCACTAACATCAACAAAGAAAGGTAAGCTGGAAGGAAAATCCATTCTGCTTTTCAATTTTACCGAACTATATAATCGTCCAAAATATAAATTTGCCGAAGTCTCATAAGCTTGTTTGTCAAGATAATGATATTTTGCTCCAAAATATGCCTGATTTATTGGGCTTGAAGAAATATTTCCGCCAAACTGAACTTCAAACTTTTTCTTTTGTTTTATTTTTAATGATAGATCAAAATACCCTGAAGCAGAATCTTGTTTTAAAACAGGATAAATAGATTCTATTTTATTATCGGCAACTAATTTAAAGTATTCCTTTTTTAAACTTTTAAGTGTTAATGCTTTCTTATTATGGTACAAACTTCTTAATACGTATACTTGTTGTCGAAAATTTAATCCTTTAACGCTAATATTCTTAATTACAATTTCGGGCAGGTCATTTTTATATTCCTTTCTTTTCTTTTCCACATCAAGCCTGCTAACTCTTCTTTTAACCTTTGTTAATATTTCATTAATTTTATATGATGCCTCAAAATACCCGTTTTTCACTAACTCATCTACCTTGTCAAAATCCATTAAACCAACATTGTTTACAATAGGTTCAATAAGCACACCTTTTTCTTTTGGGATATTAAAATTAGTGTTTATTAATGTTACCATATTTTCTATCTGAAGCATTATATCGTCTTCTCCCGGTTTATCGGAATTTGACGATACTTTTGAGCCAATAATAAAATCAGGTTTAAAATCTTTTTCCATAACATCAACAGGGAAATTATTTAATATTCCGCCATCAAAAAGTAATCTGTTATCAATTGTTATAGGTTTAAAATAAAACGGAAAAGTCATAGAAGCTCTAATAGCCGATGGTAACATACCATTTCTAAACACTATTTCTTCTTTTTTATGAACATCGGCAGCAATACATCGAAAGGGAATAAACAAAGAATCAAAATTATAGTTTGCTTGTGCTGCTGCTGCTGAAAATATTTCCAAAAACGCAAAGTCCATCTGATACGGTGGAACTATGTTTGTTGGCAACTTTGGTTTTAAAATAGAATCGTAAGAAAAATCCAGCTTAACCCACGATGCACTTGGTTCGTCTTCTTTGAAATAATAAAGATATTTTTCTTCAATTATTCCAAAAGCCCAGTTATTAAACTCTTCGGATTTAAATAACTTTTCCATATCCTCGGGCGAATAGCCAATAGAATATAACCCTGCAATTATAGCTCCAATAGAAGTTCCTGCTATATAGTCAATTGGAATATTATTTTCTTCAAGAGCTTTTAATACCCCAATATGAGCCATTCCTTTTGCCCCACCACCACTTAATACTACCCCAACTTTCTGAGAAAACAGTAATTGCGTAAATAGCATTAATAATATTAAAAGTTTAATTTTTTTCATTTTAAAATTTTGCAATCATTCACGGTATAAATTTAATAATGGTTCTATTGTTACATTGCTCTATTGTTAAATTTTTAATTTCAGGTTTGTGTATTTGATAAGTTGGTTTAGTTCTTTTGGTAACTTATCTAATTCTTTGAAAATATGATTATATTCTTTATTGGACAACAGTTTTCTAATTTTTGATTTTTCATTCCAGTCAAGAGATTCTTTAATAGAACCACTACTGTAACGATAAAACTTAATTTTATCTTTCTTATGATAACGTCCAAAACCCTCTGCAACATTTGCAGAGATTGAATCAACAGCTTCAACAAATTGTCCGCCAATGTGTTTTTTTGCAAACCAATCCCATTTAACAACAATTCCCCATACATAATTACTTAAATTAAAAGCTGTCTTATAGGCATCTATATCATTGAGTTGTAAATACTTTTTTTCCATATTCCTTGTTGTATTTTAACAATTTAACAATAAAACAATAGAGCAATGAAACAATTAAATCATCCCTTCATCAGCAAAACTAAAATATTCTTTTTCAACAACAATTATATGATCTAATACTTTAATGTCCATAATTTCGCCTGCTTCTTTTATCTTTTTTGTAATTTTGATATCAGATTCACTTGGCTTTACATTTCCCGATGGATGATTATGACACAATATTATTGATGTAGCTTTTTTATCAAGTGCTTCTTTCATAATTATTCTAATATCTGTTACTGTACCGGTAATTCCACCCTTGCTTATTCTTATTTTATCAATTATTTTATTAGACCTGTTTAATAAAAGTATCCAAAATTCTTCGTAAGATAAATCTGCAAGAATTATGCTAAAAATAATATATGCATCATTGCTGCTACTTATTTTGTTTTTTTTAATTAGATCCGATTGCTTTCTTCTTTTTCCCAATTCCATAGCAGCAATTATAGTTATAGCTTTTGCGGTGCCAATTCCCTTATTTTTTTCAAGTTCTTCAATTTTTAATTTTCCAAGTTCGTTTAAATTATTATCTACATTTTTTAAAATTTTCTTTGAAAGCTCTACAGCAGATTCATTTTTATTTCCCGAGCCTATTAATATTGCAATTAATTCAGCATCACTTAAACTATTAATTCCTTTATTTAAAAGTTTTTCCCGTGGTCGGTCTTCTAATGCCCAATCTTTGATTTTTAAATGCTCAACTTTATTCATAATTTTAATAATAATATAAATTTGAATAATAATTGCTAAAATAAACACTTATTAATAATTAAATTAACATTTTATCAACATTTTATTTTTATTTCATAATACGCAACAAGTAAGGGTGTTAGGTGTGAGTCGGTGTTGTTGTGAAATAAAAAAATAAAATATTTTTTCATTTTTGTTTGTAAAGTATGAGAAAATAAAATATTTTTACGTTTTTAATATTATAAAGTAAAGCTTTTTAACCGATTTAAAGTTATGAGAAAGTATACAATAATCATTGTGAGTATTGTTTTTTCAATTTTATTGTTAAATAATTGTAAAAAAGGAGAAAACGATCCGTTTTTCTCTATACATTCACGTAAAGCAAGAATGGTAGCCGATTGGGACATTGATTCTAAAAGTAGTTTAATTACTTGGGTTCTTGATAATGGAGAAACAGCTATTGTTGATTTTCAAATTACAGGAAAAACGACTGTTACTGAAGATGTGGATTCTATCAACCATGCTCCTAAAGATACTCTTAGGCAAAGAGCCGGTGAGGTATATGAAGGTTATTATCATTTTAACAAGGATGGTTCAATGGAATATATTTTACATTATAATTTAGTTGATGATAGTACTAAAACAGATGAAAGTACTGGAGAAACAGCATCAAGAATAATAACTACTGTTTATAAAGTTAGAGCATCAGGTACATGGAATTTTATGCATAAAATTGATGATTATAAGAAAAAAGAAAGAATTTCAATGGTTTGGGAAAGTTATAATACTTCAGTTAATGTTATTTATAAAAGAGAAGTTTTAGATGCAGATGGACTTCCAGTTGTTCCTATAGTTAATTGGACTACGTTTTCAGCTACAGAAAACAAATATGCAAATGGAGAGAGTGCAGAAGTATGGGAAATTGATCAACTTAAAAATAAAGAAATAATTTTGCAAAGAAATGTTGATAGAGTTTATGTTCAAAGTGACCTGTATACAGGTTCTAAAACTACTGCAAAAGGATTTGAAACTATTCTGTTAAGCAGAGAAACAGGTAGTAGTAGTACTACAGAATAAATAAAAAATCTCATTAAAATTTATAAGTTATGAAGAAATTTTTAATTTTTATTATTGTTATTGCTTTAGTAGCACCTTTTTTTACAGCATGTAAAAAAGGAGAAGATGACCCTTTTTTAACAATTAAATCAAGAAATGCAAGACTAATTGGCGAATGGGAAATGGTAGATTACAATGAAACGAGTATAACTACTACTTCAAATACTACTACAACTACCACAACTACATATAGTGGTACAACTTATACAAATACTGTTGTCGATGATAATGGCTCTGATTCAAACACAGGAACTGTAGCTTATAGTGTTACTTTTAATAATGACGGAACATTTGACAGGGTCGTTAATATTACAGTAAACAATGATACTTATACATCTGTAACAATCACAACAGATAAAGGGGTATGGTATTGGGCTTGTAAGAATAATGAACTTGATACTAAAAATAAAGAAGTTTTAGTTATGCAACTTTCTTCACAAATTACAACATTTACTGCTGGTTCTTACAATACTACTGATTCATACACATGGGAAGGATTAAATTGTCCTTTAGAATATCTTAAAATTAAAGGTTTAAGCAGCAAAGAAATTACTTTTAATATGGAAGGAAAATATACAGACAACGATCCTACAATTACCTATTCAACAACAACTACTGCAGAAGGTAATATGGAGAAATAATAATAGATCTCAATATATAATATTAGAAAAAGCTCCAAACGGGGCTTTTTTTATTTGTTATCTTGTTCTGTCCTAAAATTAATTATTGACACAAAAGGATTTGTGTTTTTAAATAATTCTAATGAAAATAATAGAATAAAAGCTACTTATACAAAAAAATAGCAGATATTATTTTTTTATAAACTTTAACATAATTATATTTGCAAATCTTTAATTTAAAAATTTAAAATTTAAAAAATCATGAAAAAACTTTTAACTATTATTATTGTAATTGCTCTTACAGCACCTTTTTTTACTGCATGTAAAAAAGGAGAAAATGATCCAGGTCTTTCAATCAAATCAAGAACATCCAGATTAACAGGGGAATGGGAATTAACAGAAATGGAAAGAACATCAACAAGTACATATAGTGGTACTAGTTCTACTTCTATAACTACTTTCAATGGTTCAAACATGACTTCAACTTCTGGTAGTTATACTTCAACTTCTATTTATTCTGAAACTATTGAGATAATGAAAGATGGAACTTATAAATCTAACACAAACCAAACCTATACAGAAAGTGGTAATATATACACTAATAGCTCAGAAGGTACATGGGCATGGGTTAGCGGAAATAAAGAAGATGAATATAAAAATAAGGAAAGAATTTGCTTTACAACAACTAGCTCTACTTCAACATCTAGTTATGGAGGATCTTCAAGTACATCTATATTTTCTGCTGATGGCGATAATAACGATCTTTATGTTATGAAAATAGATGAATTAAGTAGTAAAACTTTAGTATTTACTAGAGAGTATAATGATAACGATGATGGAGACACATACACTGTTTCTGAAACATCAACTTACGAAAAGAAATAATCAAGTTTAATATATAATAAAAAATCCCCGAATATTCGGGGATTTTTTTTGCTCTATACTGAATGGAAATTGCTAGTGAAAGGAACTTTTATATTTCAAATTCTGCAATTTCATCACTCTTTTTAAACTTAAATGCTTTTTTTACTTTTTTGTAATTAAATATAAGCAGGTTTTTTTGATCGGGGTATAAATCATCTAAAAATGAGCTTCTAAGTTTAATGCTTTTAATATTATTAATATTTTTTAGTTCGTAATAAAGCCAAACAGCTTCAAAATTTGTTTCTTTTCTTAAAAAATTAAGTTGTGATGCTGCAACTTTTTTGTTGTTGATAGTAAAATCAAAATTTTCAGTTATATATTTATTGATATATTTTTTAGAATTTTCATCAAATTCATTGTTCATTTTAATATCTATTCCGTATTTCTTTTTCAGTATAGATTCAAAATCATC
>CAYTAU010000018.1:10179-54006 GCA_964435855.1 uncultured Bacteroidales bacterium
TTTTCATCTGTTTATACTTTTGCCTTTATTTTAATGCTCTCAAACTTTCAATGGCAAGTCGATAAGAATCGAATCCGAAGCCAATTATAGCGCCAAGGCAATTTTTTGCAATAAGTGATGTATGCCTTTCAACTTCTCTCGACAAAATATTTGTTATGTGTACTTCAACTACCTGTGTCTCTATTGCAGCAATAGCATCGGCAATTGAAACAGAAGTATGGGTATAACCACCTGCATTAAGAATGATGCCATTATATTCAAAACCAGTCTCATGCAATTTGTTAATTAGTTCTCCTTCTACATTAGACTGAAAATAATCTATTTGTATATCTTTAAATAGTTCTTTTAGTGTGCCCATATAGTCTTCAAAATTTGCACTGCCATATAAGTTTTTTTCACGTTTACCAAGTAAATTTAAGTTTGGGCCGTTAATGATCTGAATTTTCATATTTTTATAATTCAATTTATTGAAATAAATTATTTATATTACAAAGGTATAAAATAAACAAATAAATTTAAATGAAAATTACTTATAATACTTGGGATGCTTAATTATAAAGTCTTCATAACTTTCAACTTTAGCATTTTTTGCATCCTGAATTGCAGTTTTATATAAGTTTTCTAATTGTTCAGCATTTGGCTCAGGGAAATTTATATTAATTAGAGCACTTTTAGTATTTTCTGAAATTGTAATCATTGGGTCACCTAATAAACATAAACCCATTGACCATTCTTCAGTAATACTTGTGTTATTATACCAATAGCAGAATGATTTCCCCCAATTATAATCATTTGCCAGTGCAGAATGAAAATTATTAGGAGAATAATTCCCCCCTGTTTTAGTTGTTCCCATAATTGCTAATCCATAGCTTGTTCCCAAAACATTTGTCATTCCTAAATTATCTTCAGTATATCTTGCACCTGAACAATTAAACATATTAAAAAATGAGGCTTTGAAATTGTAATTCTTAATGTCGTTAGTGTTAATGTATTCACTAGCGCCTTGATAGTGAATTGCCAGAGAACTTGGGTATGAATGTATCATTTGGTGAACATATTCAGCACCCTGATTTGTTAGCTTATTAATATAATTTGTTTTTGAGGTTTCATTTATATCAATACATAAATCTGTTTGACTATAAAGACCTGTAGTATTAACTTCCCAATAATTTAAATAATCCGGTTCCCAGTCATCATCAACAAAAATATAAACGCTTTCATTAACTAAAGAGCCATTGTTTTTATAATTATTAACTCTATCTAAGTAAGATTTAATTTCAGAATTGGATCCAATAATTCTTCCAACACCAATTTTAAGATTTAAAGTTGAATGACTTTCATATTTGCCATTAGCATCGGCGTCTGTGAAACCGGCATCGGGGTCCATTAAATATAAATCGCATGGAAATTCTTCATATTTATCAAAATTATCAGGTCCATCCATTTCGTACCATGCAACAGGCAGATCACCAATTAAAAATGCTCCTTTAATCTGGTATTCATCATAATATTTTTTTAAAGTGTCGCGTAAAGCATTAACGCTACCACTTTCCCATTTTATAACTAGTGCCGTTGTATCACTGGTACCTATATCATTTATATAAGTATTTAGTTTTGATTCGATATCATTATAAATACTATTTTCAACAATTATTAACATGCTTGGATAAAGTGGAGTTTCCGGTATTATTTCTTCTTCCTCATCTTTCTTTTCACATGAAATAATAAAAATTGAAGAAAATAGAATAATTATTAAGTAGTGTAGTGTTTTTTTCATGATTTTATATTTAAAACAAAAACTTATACGTTGACATTCAAATTTGGTTTTATTGACATAACTCTAAATTGAAAGAGTATTTTGCTTTTTAAAATTTACTGATGAATTTAATATTACTTTAACACTTTTCACAATTCCTTTTTCATCAAAACCACACTCGCTATATAATTGTTCAGGTGTTCCGTGTTCAATATACTTATCTGGAACACCCATAAGATGAACATCTGATTTATAATTATTTTCTGCCATAAACTCTAAAACTGCACTGCCAAATCCACCAACTATTGTGCCATCTTCAATTGTAATTATATTTTTAAACTTATTAAAAACTTTATGTAAAAGTTCTTTATCAATAGGCTTTACAAAACGCATGTCGTAATGAGCTATACTTATTCCATCATTTTTTAATGTTTTTGAAACATTTGTAATAAAATTCCCTACATGGCCTATGGTAAGAATCGCAATATCTTCTCCTTCTTGTATAGTTCTACCTTGTCCAATTTTTATTTCTTCAAAATTTTTCTTCCAATCAACAAATACACCTTTTCCTCTTGGATAACGAATAGCAAAAGGCCCATTATTTTTTAGTTGTGCAGTATACATTAAATTTCGCAATTCAATTTCATTCATAGGAGCAGAAACAATTAATTCGGGAATGCAACGAAAAAAAGCAAGGTCAAAAACTCCATGATGCGTTGGCCCATCTTCGCCAACCAAACCTCCTCTATCCAAACAAAATACTACATGAAGTTTTTGTAAAGCAACATCATGTATTACTTGGTCGTAAGCCCTTTGCATAAATGAAGAATAAATATTGCAAAATGGTATTAAGCCTTGTTTTGCCATTCCTGCAGAAAATGTAACAGCATGTTGTTCGGCAATACCAACATCAAAAGCTCTATTAGGCATTTTTTCGAGCATTAAATTTAACGAGCACCCTGATGGCATTGCAGGAGTAACACCCACAATTTTATCATTTTTCTCGGCAAGTTCTATTATAGTTTCTCCAAAAACATTTTGATATTTTGGAGGACTGGTTTTATCAGATTTGCTTGAAATAAGTTCCCCTGTTTTTTTATCGAATAATCCAGGTGCATGAAATCTTGTTTGATTTATTTCTGCTTGCTTAAATCCTTTACCTTTTCTTGTAATGCAGTGAAGTAATTTTGGTCCCGGTATTTCTTTAAGGTCTTTTAATGTTTTTGTTAATTGAATTACATCATGCCCGTCAATTGGTCCGAAATATCTGAAGTTTAATGTCTCAAATAAATTACTATGTCGAAGAATGATTGATTTTATACCATTATCAATTTTTTGAGCAATTGCCTGAGCATTTGGTCCCCACTTACTGATTTTACCCAACAATCTCCATACATCATTTTTAACCCTGTTATATGTTTTTGAAGTTGATACATCAAGCAAATATTCTTTTAAGGCTCCAACATTGGCATCAATTGCCATATTGTTGTCATTCAATATGATTAGTAAATCGGATTTGTTATGCCCTGCATTATTTATTCCTTCAAAAGCCAAACCTGCTGTCATTGCACCATCGCCAATAACTGCAACTATTTTTTTGTCTTCGTTAAGATGCTTAGCTGCAACAGCCATGCCCAAAGCTGCAGAAATTGAAGTAGAAGCATGCCCAACACCAAATGAATCATATTCACTTTCATCGGGTTTTGGAAAGCCGCTTATACCCTTGTATTTTCTATTTGTATGAAAAACATCGCGGCGACCGGTTAAAATTTTGTGACCATAGGCTTGATGCCCAACATCCCATATTAATTGATCATAAGGAGTTTGAAATGCATAATGTATCGCAACAGTAAGCTCAACAACACCAAGGCTGGCACCAAAGTGCCCTGGGTTTGTTGAAACCTCGTCTATTATAAAATCCCTTAACTCTTTACAAACATCAGGAAGTTCACTTATTTCCAGTTTGCGTAAATCTGAAGGATCATTTATTTTATCAAGTTTACTTTTTTTTTGTTTTGCCATTTATAAATGATGCATAAAAAACATACAAAGTTAATAAAACATATCGGTATATGCTTAAATTGAACTTACAATATTTGTTAAAATTTACATTGAGCAGGTCTATTGATATTGAAATCTCTATTGTTCATATTTTTGTTAGTAATTTAACTATATGCTTAATTATATGATTTTAATTAATTGTAATTTTGACCATTAAACTAAATTTAATGGTTATGCGTATTAAAAATGTATTTTTCGTCTCAATAATTTTAATTAGTGTATTGTTTTCTTGTGTACCTGCTCGTCAGTATCAGGATTTAAAAACAAAAAGTCAAAAATGTGAAGAAGAAAGAACTTTATTAAAAGATAAAAATAATGAATTAAATGTAAAAGTTACGGAATTTCAGGCAAATATTGATGAAATGGCAAAGCAAATAAAAGGTTTAATTAATGATACAACTGTTGTTGGAATTTCATTAAGAAAACTTACCAGTCAGTACGACAAAATAAACGAATTAAACGATGAACTTTTACGTAAGCTGCGACAAAAAAATATGAATGAATCTTCTGAAACAAGAAAACTGCTTGCCGAATTACAAGAATTACAAGAAGATCTTCAAAAACGAGAAGATGAAATTAAAGATATGGAAAGAGCTTTAGACGAGAAAAAGAAAAATCTGGATAATCTAACAGCTGAACTTGAAGAAAAAAATAAAGTTTTGGAAGCAAGAAATAAAAGACTTATTGAGTTAGAAAGTATGTTAAACAGAAAAGATTCTGTTGTAAATGCACTTAAAGACAAAATTTCTGCTGCCTTGAAAGGATTCGAAGGCGAGGGACTTACCATTGAGCAGAAAAACGGAAAAGTTTACATTTCACTTGACGAAAAATTACTTTTCAAATCAGGCAGGTGGGAAGTTGATCCCAATGGACAAAAAGCATTAAAAAAACTTGCAGGTGTGCTTGAAAAAAATGAAGATATAAGTGTTAATATTGAAGGACATACTGATAATGTTGCTTACAATGGTTCCGGGAATGTAAAAGACAACTGGGATTTAAGTGCAAAAAGAGCCACGGCAATAGTTAAAATATTACTTAAAAACTCAAATATAAATCCTCAAAGATTATCTGCTACAGGAAGAGGAGAATTTTTACCTGTTGACCCTGCCGACAATAAAGAGGCAAGGCAAAAAAACAGAAGAACAGAAATTATTTTAACTCCAAAACTTGATGAATTGTTTAAGTTATTGGAATAGGATTTAGATTTAATACGAACCGGATTTAATTAATTATAATAACTTTACTGTAAGTTTTGCTTGTTATAATATTGCTTTTGTAGTATATAAATGATTCCCAATTTTTTTTGAAAGATACATGCATAATTCAGTACAACTTTCGCATCAATATTTTAATCTCTGAAAAAAAACAAAGATGTTTGAAATTATTAATATTAATTTCTATTTTTGCCAAAAATTATTAAAAAATTATGGCTAATAAAAAAGATTTAGATGCCCATTATACAGTAATGGATAAAATTTTTCGACTTAGTATAGGAGAGATTGGTGCATATAGTGGCGCCAGATATAATGGTGAATTTTCAATGAAACTTGAAGATGCTCAACATCGCAAACATGAATTTATTGCAGAACACCTGAACATAAAAAAAGGTTCAAAAGTTCTTGATATGGGCTGTGGTTGGGGCGCTTTTGTCAATTACCTTAATAATGATGTAGGTGCTGTTGGTCATGGTGTGGTATTGGCAAAAGGGCAAGCAGATGCATGTATTAAAAATGGGCTAAATGTGAAATACATGAATATTAAAGATGTAACATCAGAAACTTTTGGTACAAATTTCGATGCAATTTGTGCTATGGGAAGCCCTGAACATCTTAGTTCAATTGATGAATACAAAGAAGGAAAACAAGACGAAGTATATAAGACTTTCTTTAAGCAGCTTAGTGATATGATGCCTGTTGGGAATAAGATATATATACAGACAATGGTTTTTGATAAGAATATAATGCCTATTGAGAAAATTCCTTTTGGTTACCAAGATGTATACAAAAAAGAACATACAGATGCAGAAATGATGGCTATGTTATGCGACGTTTTCCCTGGTTCTTGGTTACCATACGGTTCAGAACAGGTAATTGAAACAGCTAAGCCATATTTTAAATTAACACATATAGATAGTGGTAGAGCAGATTATATTGAAACAATTCATCAATGGACTAGTAAATTCCTGCAGTTCCATTTCTATAAATATTTGCTTTTTGCATCTTTGGGACCTAAATATGTAACCAATAAAAATTTCAGACATTGGTTCAGACGTTTTAAGGTAGCTCCAAATCTTGTTACATTCCAAAGAGAAATTTTAGACCATTTCAGAATGGTTTTTGAGAAAGTTGAATAGTGGTAATTGTTATTGATTCAAAAAAGCCATTTTAATTGCAGTAATTGCAGCTTCATCTCCTTTATTGCCATGTTTACCTCCTGTTCTGTCAAGAGCCTGTTGTTGAGTGTTTGTTGTTAATACTCCAAAAATAAAAGGAATATCAAAGCTTAAATTTAATTCGCTAATACCATAAGATACACTTTGGCAAATGTAATCGAAATGCTTTGTTTCTCCTTGAATAACACAACCAAGGCAAATTATAACGTCAACATCTGAGTTTTCTGCTAAAAGCTTACTTCCATATGTTAACTCAAAACTTCCGGGAACATTCATTTTTGTAATATTTTCTTTTTTTGCACCATTTTTTACTAGTGTTTCAAAAGCACCTTTATACAAAGCTTCGGTAATTTCAGCATTCCATTCAGAAACAACAATTCCAAAACTCATATTGCTTGCTGAAGGAACTGTGTTTGCATCATATTCCGACAAGTTTTTAAGTTCAGTAGCCATTTAATTATATGTTTAAATAAATCTGCACGAAAATACAAATAAATAATGTACCAAATTCATCATTTTGAAAATTTTATATCGCTGAATTTATGTCAATTATATTTCATACATAAAAATACTGAATAAATATTTATGGAATAGAAAATGTATTTGAATCAATTAAACAGAAATCAGTAAATTATTAATTAAAATATTAAAATTATGAAAACAATAGCATTTTTAGTAGCAATTATTATCAGTTCGTTAAGCTACACTCCATCACAATATGGAATTATTAAAGGAAAAGTAACTGATAAAGATACAGGAACTCCAATAAATAGTGCATTCGTTACTTTATTAAAAGACGGAAATTTTGTAAAAAGCACTAAAACTCTTAAAGACGGGACTTTTAGTTTAAAAGATATTGACCCTGACACATATTCATTAAAATTTGTGCATAAAGATTTTATTAAAGAAATTAAACAAAGCGTTGTGATAAATGCAAATAAATCTACAACTATTAATATTAAACTAAAATCTATTGTTCCACTGGTATTAGCTGAAGATGATGTAAATGAAGCAGTTGTACTTGATGAAATCAGTATTTCTAATTGCAAAGTAAAACGTGATAGAAGTAAATATTATAAATCAGGAAGTTGTAAGCCTGCATCAGGTTCAACTATGTCTTATGATGGTGGTCAAACTGTTGATTGGAACACAGAATCTTATGATAAAATCAATGAAAATATTTTTAAAGAAGTTGTTAATAATCCATTATCAACATTTTCTGTTGATGTTGACAGGGCAGCATATGCAAATGTTCGCAGGTTCTTAAATAATAATCAACAACCGTATAAAGATGCTGTAAGAATTGAAGAAATGATAAATTATTTTGATTATGATTATCCTCAACCAAAAGAAGGACAGCCTTTTTCAATAAACGTTGAAATGGCAAAATGCCCATGGAATGAAGAACATGAATTATTACATATTGGATTACAAGGTGATAATATGAAAAATCAGGAAATTCCCGCAAATAATCTTGTATTTCTTCTCGACGTATCAGGTTCTATGGGTTCTGCTAATAAGCTTCCATTATTAAAGCAAGCCTTTAAAATATTGGTAAATAATATGCGCGAAGAAGATCGTATTGCAATAGTTGTTTATGCAGGAGCAGCAGGCGAAGTTCTTCCTTCTACATCCGGTAGCAAAAAAGCAAATATTATTGCTGCACTCGATAATTTAAATTCAGGCGGATCAACAGCAGGTGGTGCAGGTATTAAGCTTGCTTATAAAATTGCAAAGCAAAATTTTATTGAAGATGGAAATAACCGTATAATTCTTGCTACTGATGGCGACTTTAATGTTGGAGCAAGCAGTAATTCTGAAATGGTAAGACTTATTGAAGAAAAAAGAGATGACGGGATTTTCCTTACCATACTTGGTTTTGGAATGGGTAATTATAAAGATTCTAAAATGGAAACAATATCGAATGCAGGAAATGGCAATTATGCATATATTGATAATATTTTGGAAGCAAAAAAAGTATTTGGTAAAGAACTATGGGGTACACTATACACAATTGCAAAAGATGTAAAATTTCAAATTGAATTCAATCCAAGTCAGGTAAAAGCATACCGATTAATTGGTTATGAAAACAGAATATTAAATAAAGAAGATTTTAATGACGATAAAAAAGATGCAGGCGATATTGGATGCGGACATACTGTTACAGCATTATATGAAATAATTCCTGCAGACTCTGATGAAAATGTTTCAAATGTAGATAAACTGGAATATCAGGCATTAAAACCTGTTAGTACCAGCAAAAATTTAATGACTGTTAAACTTCGTTATAAGAAACCTGACGAGGACATAAGCAAACTTATAGTAAACAAATATAAGAAAAATGAGATATTTAGATCTAAAACTACCGATAACTTTATTTTTTCTGCTGCTGTAGCTGAGTTTGGAATGTTGTTAAGAGATTCTAAACATAAAGCAAATTCAAATTTTGAGCAAACATTAGCTTTGGCAAAAGCTGCAAAAGGCGCTGACGAATATGGATACAGAAACGAATTTATTAATTTAGTTCAATCTGCAGAATTGTTATTGAAATAAATTGTTTATAGTTTTTTGAACATCAATTTTGCCACCGGTTCACAGAATCGGTGGTTTTTTTATTTATCAACACCCACAATCATTATTTCTTTTAAATCTTCTTTTGTTGCTGTTAATGGGAATTAGAATATTTAAACCTCCATAGGCAATTTCTTTGAAAACAGAAAATCCACCAAAAAACTTAAAGTTTATATGACATGTTTTTTTAGTTTTAATTCTAAACCCCATGTTAGCATACGGACCAATATCACCACTCATAGTAACAGTAGCGTTTTCAGAAACAACGCTACTTGGAGGGGCAGATATTGCATATAAACCAAAACCTATAAAACCACCCAAAGGACTTCTTGATTTTCGACTTGCTCCGGCATAAGCATTAAAGTTGAAAGAAGTGGCTGCAGAAGGTACCACTGCAAAAGAGGTTTTATTTTTTGTTTCAAAAAAGCCTGTAAAAACAGAAACATGAGTATCGAAAGAAAAACTGAAACTATTAGCTGTTTTTATTACCGTTTTTCTTACATCAAACATTACGTTTGGTCCATAAGCCGAAATTCCGCTAAAATCACCTACTGCAATACCGGCACCTACCGAAATAGTTAATGGATTGCTTTTTTTATTACGCTGTCCGCTAACATTAATACTTAATGTAAATATCAATAATGATATTAGAAGTATATATAAAACTTGTTTCATCCTTTATGCAAAGATAAAAAATATAGTTTATTACTAAGTATGGACAAGCCAAAATCAAAAAGAAAATTTATCATTAAAGCTTTAATTAAATCATCCCTAGTACTCGAAATTGCTTTACAAGAGCCTTGTTATATCTTTACTTTTACATTTATCATTTGATATTTCATTTGATTATATTGCTAATATATAGGCGTTTAAAACTGTCGGTATTATTACATCATAAATAATTAACAAATCAAAATTTTCATCTAATACGATAATCTCCATATCTCACTTACTTGCAGTTGTTAATCTCGGCAAAAGTTATTAACACCCGTAAAAGTTATTAACAAAAGTGGGAAAGAGTGTTTGTAAGTGGGATTATGTGGGTTTTTTTTGCTTATTTTACACTGTTTTTAAAACAGAATTCAAAATGACAACATTTATTGGTGATTATCCTTGTAAAGTAGATGCTAAAAGCAGAATATTGTTGCCTATAGCATTTAAGAAGCAGATGGATACATCGGCACCCGATAAATTTATTGTTAAAAAGGATATATACGAAAAATGCCTTGTGCTATACCCAATTACTGAATGGGAAAGCAAAATGAAATCCCTTAGAAGCCAGCTAAACCCATATAATAAAGAACATAACAAATTTTTGCGAGAGTATTTAAAAGGAATGGTAGAAGTTTCTCTTGATGCAAGCAACAGAATTCTCGTGCCAAAGAGATTGCTTGAACTTGTAAACATTAAAAAAGATGTAATTCTTGCAGGACAGAACAACAAAATTGAGATTTGGAGTAATGAAAATTACGAACAAATTGGAACTAATGAAACAGAGTTTGAAACATTGGCAGAAAAACTCTTGGGTAATAACTTCACTGAAAATCCTGAATAATGAATTATCATGAGCCGGTTCTGTTAAAAGAGAGCATTAATGGCTTAAACATTAACCCCGACGGCGTTTATTTGGATTTAACTTTTGGTGGAGGCGGACATTCAAAAATTATTTTGGAACACTTGAAAAATGGGAAATTGATTGCATTTGATCAGGATGTTGATGCAGAAGCAAATCTTATAACTGATAAGAACTTTGTTTTTTATAAAAGCAATTACAGATTCTTCAACAATTTTTTAAGATTCCTGAAAATTGAAAAAGTTGATGGAATATTAGCAGACCTTGGTGTTTCCAGCCATCATTTTGATACTAAAGAAAGGGGTTTCTCTTTTAGATTTGATAGTCCCTTAGATATGAGAATGAACAATGATCAAAAATTGAATGCTGAAATTATTATTAACGATTACGAAGAAGAGCAGTTACGAAAAATATTTATTGATTATGGCGAATTAAAAAACTCATATCAGATAGCAAAAAAAATAGTAACATACAGGAAAAACAAAAGAATACAAAAAACAGAAGATCTAAAAAATGCCATAAAAGATATTATTCCAAAAACAAAAGAAAGCAAGTTTTTAGCAAAATTATATCAGGCAATACGGATTGAAGTAAATGATGAAATAGGAGCATTAAAAGAAATGCTGGAAAAGACTCCGGAATTTATGAATGATAATGCAAGACTTGTAATCATCTCTTATCATTCGCTTGAAGATAAGCCGGTTAAAAATTTTCTAAAAACAGGGAGATTTGACGGGAAAATTGAAAAGGATATTTATGGTAATTATTATCGCCCTTTTAAGCCTGTGTACAATAAGGCAATAGTTCCGTGTGAGGAAGAACTTAAATTAAATAACAGAGCAAGAAGTGCAAAACTAAGAATTGCAGAAAGAATATATGAATGAGGATATAAAAAATATGGCGGAAAATGTTCTTGAGGAAGAAAAGAAAGAAAAAGAGCATAAAGAACAAAAAGTAAAGAAGGAAAATATTTCAAAAGGTATTGGTTCTGTGAAAAATGTTATTGACGGAACAATGCTTACGAGCAACAGAACCGTAAAACAACTTCCTTTCATATTCTTTCTCGGCGTATTAGGTCTGTTTTATATAGGTAACAGATATAATGCGGAAAAAATTGTAAGAAAAACTAATAAAGTGCAATCGGAGTTAAAGGAACTTAGATCAGAACAAATTGCAGTAGCATCAGAATTAATGCAAATAAGCAAACAATCGGTGGTTTTAAAGTTAATTGAAAATTACGAACTCGATTTAATTGAATCAACAGAACCACCTAAAATTATAAAATTCGAAAAGTAACAATGGATAAAAGTAACAGAAACATACGCAAAGATATATTGAGAAGAGTATTTCTTGTATATGGTATAATGTTGTTATTTGCCATTGTTATTATAGCTCGCACAATATATATACAGGTTGCTGAGGGAGATATTTGGAGAGAAAAAGCTAATAGTTATGCACTAAAGAATATAATCATTGAACCAAATAGGGGTGATATTTGTGCAATTGATGGGCGAATTTTGGCATGCTCTGTTCCGTATTATGATATTAGAATGGATCTTAACAGTGATGCGCTGGATGTTGAAACATTTAATAACAATATTGATTCTTTATCTTTTTCTTTATCACGTTTATTTAAAGACAAAACAAAATCTGAGTATAAAAAAGAACTTATTAATGCGAGAAAAAAGAAATCCAGATATCACTTAATTCAAAAACGTGTAACATATCTCAAGTTAAAAGAACTTAAAACATTTCCCTTATTCCGCTTAGGTCAATTTAAAGGAGGGTTAATTGTAGAGCAGGATAATAGAAGAATAAAACCGTTTTTAAATCTTGCATCTCGCACACTTGGTTATTTAAGTAAAGATGAAACCATGTCAATAGTAGGATTAGAAGGAGCTTACGATAAATATTTAAGAGGAATACAGGGTGTGAAATTAATGCAAAAAATATCAGGTAATGTCTGGAAAGAAATTAATGATGGCAATGAAGTTGAGCCTGTACACGGAGATAATCTGATTACTGCTATTGATATAAATTATCAAGATGTAGCAGAAAATGCCTTAATGAAAAACCTGCAACTGCATGAGGCAGACCATGGTTGTGCTATATTAATGGAGGTTAAAACAGGAGAAATTAAAGCAATTGCAAATCTAAAGCGAAGTGAAAATGGCAATTATTATGAAACGTATAATTATGCAATTGGAGAAAGTACAGAACCCGGTTCTACTTTCAAGCTGGCGTCTTTAATGGTTGCTCTTGATGAAGGACGAATTAATTTAAAAGATAGTGTTGAAACAGGAAATGGCATAATAAAATATTATGATCTTACAATGAGGGATACAAAACCTCATGGAAAAATTACGGTTCAGGAAGCTTTTGAAATTTCATCTAATGTTGGAGTTTCAAAAATTATTGTAAAAACATACAGCGAGAATCCATTAAATTTTGTTGATAAGCTTTACAGAATGAACCTCAATGATAAACTAAATCTTGAAATAAAAGGAGAAGGAAAACCTTTAATAAAATATCCGGGAGATTCATTATGGTCAGGGGTTACTCTTCCGCAAATGTCAATAGGATATGAGGTTAGTCTAACTCCTCTGCAAATACTTACTTTTTATAATGCCGTGGCAAATGACGGGAAAATGGTAAGACCACTATTTGTTAAATATTTGTGTCATCATGGAGATACTGTTAAAGTGTTTGAAACTGAAATCATTAATCCTTCTATTTGCTCGTATGAAACCATTAAGAAAGTGAAAATAATGCTTGAAGGGGTTGTTGAAAGAGGGACTGCAAAAAATTTAAAAAATAACAATTATAAAGTTGCAGGAAAAACCGGTACAGCACAAATTGCAAAAACAAAACATGGCTATGGCATTAAGAAAAGTTATCTGGCTTCTTTTGTTGGATATTTTCCTGCAGATAATCCTAAATATTCTTGTATTGTGGTTGTCCATTCACCGGCTAAAGATGTTTATTATGGCAGTTCAGTTGCCGGTCCCATATTCAAAGAAATTGCAGATAAAGTATATGCTACATCATTAGATATACATCCCGACATTATATACACAGACAATTATATAGATATTCCAAAATGTAAAGACGGATTTAAGTTTGATATACTTGAAGTTCTAAATAATTTAAAAATAAATTCAATTAATAAAAGCACAGAAAAATCACAATGGATAAGCATTTTAAATAATGATACTCTTTTAACAATTAATAATAAAAATATAGCCGATGCTTGTGTGCCAAATGTTAAAGGAATGAGCATTAAAGATGCAATTTTCTTGCTTGAAAATATAGGATTAAAAGTTGATGTTTATGGGAAGGGAACAGTTAGAAATCAATCATTAGAGCCTGGCCAAGAATATAATACCGGTGATTTAATAATTATTGAATTAGGATGATAAATTTAAAAGACATATTATCAGGTGCAGATATTATTAGCATAAAAGGCTCTGTTGGAAAATTGGTAGGAAAGATTTCTTTTGATTCCAGAAATATTGATGATACAAGCCTGTTTATTGCAGTTAAAGGAACAGTATCAGATGGTCATGATTATATTAATTCAGCTATTGAAAAAGGTGCGGTGGCAATTGTTTGCGAATTAATACCCGAAAATATAATTGATGATATTGCTTATATTCAAGTTAATAATTCAGCTGTTGCACTCGGTATTATTGCTTCAAATTTTTATGATAACCCAACAAAAAAACTAAAACTTATTGGGGTAATCGGAACAAACGGAAAAACAACAATTGCAACATTATTATACAGGACTTTCAAAAAATTAGGATATAAAACAGGTTTACTGTCAACTATTGAAAATTACATTGATAATGAAAAAATTGATGCTACACATACAACCCCCGATGCTATACAATTAAATAAACTAATGCATGAAATGCTTGAATGTGGTTGTGATTACTGCTTTATGGAAGTAAGTTCACATTCAATTCATCAACATAGGATTTCCGGATTGAAATTTAAAGGCGGGATTTTTACAAATATCACACACGATCATCTTGATTATCATAAAACTTTTAAAGAATATATAAATGCGAAAAAAATGTTTTTTGATAATCTTACTGACGATGCTTTTGCCTTGACTAATAATGACGATAAAAATGGCAAAATAATGATGCAAAACACAAGAGCATCAAAACACACATATTCTTTAAAATCTATGTCCGATTTTAAATGTAAAATTCTTGAAAGTCATTTTAATGGCATGTTATCAGTTATAGATGATAAGGAAATATGGCTAAACTTCATAGGGAAATTCAATGCATATAACATTCTTGCAGTTTATTCCACAGCAATATTATTAAAGCAAAATAATGATGAGGTTTTGACGGTAATGAGCGAATTAAAACCAATAACCGGAAGATTTGAGTTCATTAGTTCAAAAAACAATATTACTGCAATAATTGATTATGCACATACTCCCGATGCTCTTTTAAATGTGTTGAATACTATACGCGAACTAAATACTGACAATAAACAGATTATAACAATAATTGGAGCGGGTGGTAACAGAGACAAAACCAAACGACCGAAAATGGGAAAAATTGCAGCAGAAATGAGTAGCAAAGTAATACTGACTTCTGATAATCCTAGAAACGAAAACCCCGAAACAATTATAGATGAAATGTATAAGGGGATTGATAGCAAAAACTTAAAAAAGATATTAAAAATTACGGATAGAAAAGAAGCTATAAAAACATCATTTATGCTAACAAATTATGGCGACATAATATTATTAGCAGGTAAAGGGCATGAAAACTATCAGGAAATAAATGGAGTAAAACACCATTTTGATGATAAAGAAGAAATTATGAAACTTTTTAATGAAAATTAAATTATGCTTTACTATTTATTTGATTATTTAAACGACTTGAATTTTCCCGGAGCAGGAATGTTTCAATACATCACATTCAGGTCGGCAATGGCAATAATTATTTCGTTAATAATATCTCTGTTTTTTGGTAAAAAACTTATCGGATTTCTTCAAAAAAAGCAGATTGGTGAAACAATTAGAGATCTTGGATTAGAAGGTCAACTGCAAAAAAAGGGAACTCCAACAATGGGAGGAATAATTATACTTACCTCAATTTTAATTCCTGTAATATTATTTGGTGATATTTTAAATTCTTATGTAATCTTAATGATAATTACCACAATATGGCTTGGTTTTATAGGCTTTCTTGATGATTATATAAAAGTATTTAAAAAGAATAAAAAAGGTCTTTCAGGTAAATTTAAGATTTTAGGGCAAATTGTTCTCGGCATAATTATAGGTCTTGTTTTTTATTTTAGCGATGATATTAAAATACGCGAAAACATCAATGATCAACAGGGAAATCCTGAGACTGAGTTCATAGAAAAAGATGATTGTGTTGTTGAAGTAAATGTTACTCAGGATATTAAATCTACAAAAACTACAATACCATTTTTTAAAAATAATGAATTTGATTATGAATCATTAGTGCGGTTTTTAGGTGAAAACAGCAGTAAATGGGTTTGGATAGTTTTTGTTCTTGCAGTTATATTAATAGTTACAGCAGTATCGAACGGAGCAAATATGACAGACGGTTTAGATGGTTTGGCTGCAGGTTCGTCAGCTGTAATTGGAGCAACATTAGGCATTTTGGCTTATGTTTCAGGTAACACAATTTTTGCAAATTATCTTAACATAATGTATATCCCGAACTCCGGTGAATTGGTAATATTTGCCAGTGCTTTTATTGGTGCAATGATCGGTTTCTTGTGGTACAATTCTTACCCAGCTCAGGTTTTTATGGGCGATACAGGAAGTTTGGCATTAGGAGGCATCATAGCTGTTTTTGCAATTCTGATAAGAAAAGAGCTCCTTATTCCTATTCTATGCGGGATATTTTTTGTGGAAAATTTATCGGTGATTTTACAAGTTACATATTTCAAATATACTAAACGTAAATATGGTGAAGGAAAACGAATATTTAAAATGGCTCCCTTGCATC
Organism: uncultured Bacteroidales bacterium; assembly: GCA_964435855.1. Taxonomy (GTDB): domain Bacteria; phylum Bacteroidota; class Bacteroidia; order Bacteroidales; family CAYTAU01; genus CAYTAU01. The sequence continues at coordinate 26,544 of CAYTAU010000018.1, forward strand.
ATCATTATCAGAAAAAGGGGTATGTAGAACCAAAAATTGTAACAAGATTTTGGATTGTAGCGATTATGCTTGCTGTTTTAACAATAATAACTCTTAAAGTTAGATAATAAGTTGAATAAGAGAATTGTCATATTGGGTGGTGGAGAAAGCGGAGTAGGTTCTGCTGTATTAGCGATGAAAAAAGGATTTGAAGTCTTTTTATCAGACAATTCTATTATACAGGACAAATATAAACAGATATTAAATAAATATAAAATAGACTGGGAAGAAGAAACTCACACTTTTGATAAGATATTAAACGCTGATGAAGTAATTAAAAGTCCAGGAATCCCTGACAATATTCCTGTTATTAAATCAATAATAAAGAAAAACATAAAAATAATATCAGAAATTGAATTTGCCGGAAGATATACAAATGCAACAAAAATCTGCATAACAGGAAGCAATGGAAAAACAACAACAGCATTTTTAACATATCACATACTGAAAAAAGCAGGCTTAAATGTTGGACTTGCAGGAAATATTGGCGATAGCTTTGCTTTACAACTTGCAGAAAAAGATTATGAATATTATGTGCTTGAATTAAGCAGTTTCCAACTTGATGGCATGACTGATTTTAAAGCAGAAATTGCAATATTGCTCAATATTACACCAGACCATCTTGACAGATACGATTATGATTTTCAGAAATATACAGATTCCAAATTTCGCATTATTCAAAACCAGACAAATAAAGACTTTTTTATTTACTGGGCTGATGACCCTGTTCTTATAAAGGAGTTGAAAAACAAAAAAATGCAAATGCAAACATTTCCGTTTTCATCAGATCATAAACTTGAAAACGGAGCTTATTGTTCTAATAATAACTTAATAATAGAAACCAATTTTATTGAAATTACTATGTCAATACAAGAATTAGTTTTACAGGGAAGACACAATACTCACAACTCAATGGCTGCGGGTATTGCTGCTTCAATTTTAGAAATTAGAAAACCCATAATCAGAGAAAGTCTGATGGATTTTCAAAGTGTCGAACATCGTTTAGAGCCTTTTATTAAGGTTCACGGAATTCAATTTGTCAACGACTCTAAAGCAACCAATGTAAATTCTACCTGGTATGCATTAGAAAGTACTGCGGCAGATATTGTCTGGATTGTTGGTGGAATTGATAAGGGCAATGATTACAGCCAGTTAAAATCATTAGTTCAAAACAAAGTAAAAGCAATAATTTGTCTTGGCGTAGATAATGCAAAAATTCACAAAGCATTTAAGAAAGTTGTCGACACAATTATTGATACTACTTCAATGGAAGAAGCTGTTAAAACTGCGTATTATCTGTCAAAAAAAGGAGATACTATATTATTGTCCCCTGCATGTGCAAGTTTTGATTTGTTTAAAAATTTTGAAGACAGAGGTTGGCAGTTTAAAAATTCAGTTAGAGAATTATAATTTGTAAGATTGATGAAAGAACGCTTGTCAAAATATTTTAAAGGGGATGCTGTTGTCTGGATAGTAATATTTTTACTATCTATAATTTCCATTCTTGCAGTTTACAGTTCAACAGGAACTCTTGCATACAAAAAGATGGGAGGAGATACAACATACTATCTTTTCAAACATGGCTCATTACTAATATTTGGACTTATTGTTATATTCATTATTCACAGGATTCCATATAAATATTATTCTCGCCTGTCTGTAATATTCCTGTATTTGGCAATACCAATGTTACTCTGGACATTAATTAAAGGGGCCAGTTTAAACGAAGCATCAAGATGGGTTACTTTGCCCGGTGTAGGATTAACTTTTCAAACGTCCGACTTTGCAAAGTTTATTTTAGTAATGTTTATAGCACGATTTTTATCTCAAAATCAGGAAAATATAAAAGATTTTAAAACAGGATTTAGAGCAATTATGATTTGGATACTTATAATTTGTGGATTAATTCTGCCTGCTAACTTTTCAACTGCGGCCATTTTATTTTCTACCTCATTAATATTATTATTTCTTGGCAGAGTTAATCTCAAATATTTACTTGGATTAATAGGTATTGGGCTTGTATCAATTTCAATATTTATTCTAATTGCAATTAATCTTCCGGAAGATAGTCAAGGACGAATAGGAACATGGAAAAATCGAATAGAAAATTTTAGCAACAGTAGCGAAGAGGGTAATTTCCAGGTAGAGCAAGCAAAAATAGCAATAGTCAACGGAGGTATTATTGGAAAAGGCCCCGGTAATAGTATGCAAAGGAACTTTCTCCCTCATCCTTACTCTGATTTTATTTATGCAATTATTATAGAAGAATATGGAATGTTTGGCACTATTATATTGCCGCTTCTTTTCCTTATTCTCTTGTTTCGGGCAGGGGTAATAGTACAAAAATGCAACAGCCAATTTGCTGCATTTCTTGCCATAGGATTAACATTTATGTTAGTGTTTCAGGCATTTATCAATATGGCTGTAGCTGTTAACTTAATACCAGTAACCGGACAAACACTCCCTTTTGTTAGTATGGGAGGAACATCAATAATTTTCACAAGTGTTGCTTTTGGGGTTATACTCAGTGTAAGCAGGACAGTTAAAAATGTAGAAGAAAATGAAGAATAAAAACATAAAAGTAATTATAAGCGGTGGAGGTACAGGAGGTCATATATTTCCTGCAGTTTCAGTAGCAAACGAATTAAAGAAAAATAATAAAGATATTGAAATACTTTTTGTTGGTGCAGAAGGTAAAATGGAAATGGAAAAAGTACCGTCTGCAGGGTACAAAATAATTGGTTTACCTGTAAGAGGTTTTCAAAGAAAATTTTCTTTTCAAAACATTTCATTTTTCTTTAAATTATATAAAAGCTTAAGACAAGCACGTAAAATAATTAAAAATTTTAAGCCCGATATTGTTGTTGGTTTTGGAGGATTTGCAAGTGGACCTGTTTTAAGAGTTGCTTCAAAAAAGAAAATACCAACTCTTATTCAGGAACAAAATTCTTATGCCGGTGTTACAAACAGAATATTGAGTAAAAGAGTAAATAAAATATGTGTTGCTTATGATGACATGGATAGATTTTTTCCAAAAGAGAAAATAATTATTACAGGTAATCCTGTACGACAAAGTTTACTTGAAGGAAAAGAAAAAAAGAATGAAGCATATACATATTTTGAATTACAGGGCAATAAGAAAACTTTACTTGTTGTTGGTGGCAGCTTGGGAGCACTTACTATTAACGAAAGTATTGGAAAAAATATTGAAAAAATTATTGAAAACAAAATACAACTTATCTGGCAAACAGGAAAAGATTATTATTTACAGGGCAAAGCCCAAGCTGACAAATTTAACAATGCAGGAATAAAAGTTACAGAATTTATTACTCGTATGGACCTCGCATATTCAATATCAGATGTGGTGATTTCACGTGCAGGAGCAATTACATTATCCGAATTAAGTTTATTGTGTAAGCCTGTTATTTTAGTCCCCTCTCCAAATGTTGCTGAAGACCATCAAACAAAAAATGCTATGGCATTAATTAAAAATAATGCCTCAATGATGGTTGAAGATAGTGAGGCAAGAGATATTCTGGTAAGCAGTGCAGTTGATTTAATAAATGATGAATTCAGATTAAACGTATATAAAGAAAGTATAGCAAAAATGGGAATTAAAAACTCAGTAGAAATAATTGTTGAAGAAATTTTTAAACTTATAGATATAGATCAAGAATAATGAATATTACCGATTATAAATATATCTTTTTTATTGGAGTAGGAGGCATTGGTATGAGTGCCTTGGCAAGATATTTCATTAATCGGGGAATATATGTTGCAGGCTATGATAAAACAGCAACAATTCTTACTGCTAGACTTAATAAAGAAGGTGTTGATATTCATTTTGAAGATAATATTGAACTAATTCCGGATGTTTTTAAACAAATCGATAAAAAACATGAAACACTTATAATCTATACTCCTGCTATTCCGGACAATCTTAATGAACTAAATTACTTTATTGATAATAAATATAATATTTTTAAAAGGTCCGAAATATTGGGCAATATTGTAAACTCTTCCAAGGGAATTGCAGTTGCAGGTACACATGGTAAAACATCGGTATCTACCATGATTACTCAAATTTTAAAGAACTCAGAACTTGATTGCAGTGCATTTTTGGGTGGAATTTCAAAAAATTTTGACGGGAATTTTGTTTCATCAGAAAATAGTGAATATGTAGTTGCAGAAGCAGATGAGTTTGATCGTTCATTTCTGAAATTACATCCATATTTTGGTATAATTACTTCAATTGATGCAGACCACCTTGATATTTACAAAAATAAAAATTCATTAATTAATTCTTTTGTATCATTTGCAGAAAACATAAAAGAAGGAGGCACATTATTTATTAAAAAAGGAATAACTATAAATATTAACAATACTAAAACATATACATACTCTTTACAAGATGGTGGTGATTACTATGCCGATAATTTAAGAATTCATAATGAACTTTATACTTTTGATGTTATAACACCCGATAAAACTATTTTTGATGTAAGACTTGGAATATCGGGATTATTTAATGTTGAAAATTCTATAATAGCAATTGCTGTCGCCAATCAGTTAGGCGTAAATGAAATCCATATAAAAAAATCACTAAAAGAATTTACAGGTATTCAGCGTCGTTTTGATTATAAGATCAATGATAAAATAATTTATATTGATGATTATGCGCATCATCCAGAAGAAATAAAAGCATGTATTACGGCCACAAAACATATATATAAAGACAAAAAAATTACAGGTATTTTTCAACCACATTTATATTCAAGAACTAAAGATTTTGCCGATGAATTTGCAAAAAGCTTAGAATTGTTAGATGAATTAATATTGCTTGACATTTATCCAGCACGCGAATTACCCATAGAAGGTGTTAATTCTGATATGATATTAAAAAAAGTAAATCTATCGAATAAAGAAAACTGTAATTTGTCAGAATTGTTTGATGTGCTTAAAAGCAAAGAAATTGAAGTTCTACTAACTATGGGAGCAGGAGATATTGATACAAAAGTTGAAGAAATAAAAGAATTATTAATAAAGAAATATAAAATTGAAATTTTATAAAAAAATAATAGAATTAGTAGTTTGGGTACTTATATTAATGTATCTGATTCTTGTATTAGGCTTTGTTTCCGATATGGAAAATGAAGTAACATGCAAAAAAATTGATGTGAAAATTATTGACAAAACGGAAAATCAATTTGTTGAAAGTGCAGATATTATTTCTTTGTTTAAACAACATGAAAATAAAATACTTGGTTATCCTTTCGACAGCATAAGAATTTCCGATTTGGAAGAACTAATTTTAAAAGAACAACACTCTGTTAAGAATGCCGAAATATTCACTACAATTGATGGCAAATTAAATATCCATATCAAACAGCGAAATCCAATAATGCGAATAATAAATTACAACAATAGTAGCTATTATGTAGATAACGAAGGCGCTTTAATGAGTTTGTCAAAAAAATATTCTGCACATGTATTAATAGCAAATGGAAATATTAATGAACCTTACAATTTGCGATACACAACAAATGTATTTGTAGCAACAGAGAACGATGAATTAGGCAGAGGTTCATTATTGTTTGACCTTTATACTTTATCTAATTTTATTTATAATGACCCATTCTGGAAAGCACAAATTCAACAGATATATGTGTTGGACAATAATAATTTTGAGCTAATACCAAAAGTTGGTGATCACATTATTGAATTTGGAGGAATAGATAATTATAAAGAAAAATTCAGGAATTTAATGTTAATGTATCAAAAAGGATTTAGAGCAGAAGGATGGAATAAATATAAATCAATAAATCTTAAATATAAAAATCAGGTTGTTTGTTTAAAAAAATAAAATTATGGACTCAAAATTCAAAACTATTGCAGCAATTGATATTGGCACAACAAAAATAGTTGCTATTATCGGGAAACAAGACGATGACGGGAAAATTGAAATTCTCGGAATTGGCAAAGCACAATCTCTTGGTGTGAAAAGAGGCGTGGTATTAAACATCGAAGATACGGTTAACGCTATTGAAAAAGCTGTTAAGGAAGCTGTTGAAAAATCAAAAATCGAAATTGAAGATGTATATGTTGGTATTGCCGGTCAACATATAAAAAGTACCAGAACAAGTGGACAACGATATATTGAAAATGAAGAAACCGAAATTTCTCAGAAAGATCTTGAAATTTTGAAAAACGATATGTATAAAATATCGCTTGAAGCCGGTGAAGAGATATTGCATGTACTGCCACAGGCATATTCGGTTGATAATGAGAATGGAATAAAACACCCTGTAGGAATATCAGGCAAAAGACTTGTTGGTAATTTCCATATTGTAATTGGTAAAACGGCATCTATTAATAACATTAAAAAATGTATAAACCGTGCAGGACTAAGTGTTAACAGCCTGATACTTGAGCCCATGGCTTCTGCATTTGCAGTTCTTACCAAAGACGAAAAATCTACAGGAGTTGCTTTGGTAGATATAGGTGGTGGTACAACTGATATTGCTGTATTTCATGATGGAGTAATTAGACATACATCTGTAATACCTTTTGGTGGAAATGTTATTACAACTGACATTATGGAAGGATTTAAAATATTAGAAAGATTTGCCGAAGAATTAAAAATTCAGTATGGTTCAGCATTACCCGAAATGGCAAAAGATAATGAAGTTGTAACAATACCCGGCATTAGTGGACGACCACCAAAAGAAATATCACTAAAGAGTCTTGCATTTGTTATAAATGCCAGAATGAAAGAAATTATTGGTGCAATATCATTTCAAATTGATGAATCGGGGTTTGGAAAAAATCTTGGAGCAGGAATAGTATTAACAGGTGGTGGAGCTTTGTTACACAATCTTACTCAACTTTTTGCATATCAAACCGGATATGATATTAAAATTGGATTACCTCAAAAACATATTACCGGAGAATTTGCAGAAGAAGTTAACAAAACAATATTTGCTACAAGTGTAGGATTAATATTACAGGGATATGAAGAAGAAAAATATCGAAATATTGATGATAATAAATCCAAAAAGAAAAGCAAAAAAAGAACCAAGAAATTGCAAAAAGGAAATGATACTGAAGCTCCGATGAAAAACTGGTTTAAAAATATAGGAGATTTTTTTGTAGAAGACGATAATAAATTTGATGATAAAAATAGTAAAGAAGAAAAATAAAAATTAACCTTAAAATTCAAAATCATGACAGAAGAATTAATTAACTTCGATTTACCTACAAACAAATCGTCAATAATAAAAGTTTTAGGTATTGGCGGTGGTGGTGGAAATGCCGTAAATTACATGTTTGAACAAGGTATCAAAGATGTAGATTTTGTTGTATGTAATACTGATGCGCAAGCATTAATAAAAAGTCCTGTTCCAATAAGAATACAACTTGGAACATCACTAACAGAAGGAAGAGGTGCGGGCAGCAAACCCGAACAAGGAAGAGAAGCTGCAATAGAAAATCTCGATGATGTTTTAAAAGCAATTACCGATAATACAAAAATGATTTTTATTACTGCCTGTATGGGTGGAGGAACAGGAACCGGTGCAGCTCCAATAATCGCTAAGGCAGTTAAAGACCTTGGAATATTAACAGTAGCCATTGTAACTATTCCATTTCGTGCCGAAGGTCCGATAAAAATAGAAAATGCAATTAATGGGATTGCGGAGATCAAGGAATATGTTGACTCTCTTTTGGTTATTAATAACGAAAGATTAAGAGAAATTTATGGTAATCTATCTTTGACAGAAGCATGGTCTAAAGCAGATAATATATTGTCGGTAGCTGCAAAAGGTATTGCAGAAGTAATTACAATAGCAGGTCATATCAATGTTGATTTTGCCGATGTGGAAACCGTAATGAAAGATAGCGGTATAGCTATTATGGGGCAAGGAGTAGCCGAAGGAGAAAATCGTGCAGTTGATGCAATAAAGGAAGCTTTAACATCTCCTTTGTTAAACAATAACGATATTAAAGGAGCCAAAAATATCTTGTTAAACATTACTTCGGGAGTAGAAGAAATAACACTTGATGAACTTTCAGAAATTTCGGAATATGCACAAGATGCTGCAGGAAATAAGGCAAACATTATTTTTGGTTCTTGTAAAGATGAAAAACTCAACGAGCAAGTTGCTGTAACTATCATTGCTACAGGTTTTGACGCAAGCAGTATTCCTGAACTGCATTCAAAAATGTCTCAGGAAAAGAAAGTAGTTGGTTTAGAAAATGTTCATCATGAACCCAGTAATATTCAACAAAATAATGAAGAATTCGCAATTTCACAAAAGACTTTGATCTTTGAAGAGAAAGAAGATAAAACAGAAATTGACCATTTGCATGAATTTTATAAATCAAAACCTGAATCTGAGAAAACCGATAAGAAAGAACAGATAGATTCTCAGGCTGATACTGAAGAAACAAATACAGTATATGATTTAATGGACCCCGACAATATTGATGATATTGAAAAAACACCCGCTTATAAGCGAAACCAACAAAACATAAACAATAAAAATAATTATTCTGAAAAAAGCGAAGTATCAAAATATACTTTGAAAAACGAAAATGATGAAACAAGTTTAAACGATTCTAATTCGTTTTTGTATGATAATGTAGATTAATATGCTTTGTTTTATTATTTTTGTTTAATGAGGGCAGATTAAATTAAAGATATTAAAAGTAAAACTTATATGGAGAATGAAAAATCTGCAATTGAAATATTAAAGGAATTCGCGGATAAATCTAATAGAAAGATTGAACATTATAGAAAGGATTATCCGGTAAGCAATTTCAGACCAAGATTCCTTTATCGTAGTTATGCAATAATTCAAAATAGCTCTGATAATACAGTTTCTTTTATATGTTACAGTGATTCAAAAGCGTTTGGAGATAATGCCTTTTTTAGTGAATTTTTTTCCCAATATCAGCTGATATTTCATCAAAAATACATATAGGGATGCTTCTTTTCGTTTTGATTCTAAAGTTATAATAACAGAAAATGATTTAAGTGAGGCAAATCAGATTTTAAACAACTACATAGTACAGGATTTAATACTTAAGGCTCTTAAGCATGACGAAAGAATTAGAGTTGGAATAAATAACATAGAAATTGATGCTATTTCCGATGCTAAAGACAAATCTGATTCTAAAACGGAATCACATTTCGAAATTTATATTACAGGTCAATGGTTTTTAGAAAGTTCATCAATTGAGGAATTATTTATTATAGCAGATGAATTAAGAAGATTAATAAAATGAAAAGATTAAAACAATTATCAATTGGAGTAAAAAGGTTGTTGCTTACAATCTCAATCATCATGTCCTTAATAGTACTATTTGGTAGTTTTTTGCTTGCCTCCGCTCCTTCAGGCAGGTGGGTGGTGTTAACATACTACCTTTATTGTATAGGAACAACTTTTGGAATATTTGTAATTTTTTGGGTAATTACAAGATTGGTCTTATGGATTGTTGATGGATTTAGGTCGAGGCAAAATATTTTTTAAAATTATAGTCTCACTGATTTAAAAAACATATTCCAACGAAAACATCACTCCACGTGGAATATTTAATTCTAATACATAGCGATCTTCTGTTCTGATTGGTGGAAATGTGTATTCTGCCAGTTCTGTTCCAAAATCATAAATATTATATATTGATAAATTTATACTTAATTTATTATTCATAAAATTGGTAGTGTATTTGCTTCTTAAAACCGTATTGAAAAATGCATCTTTTCTTGTTCCGCCACCTTCCGAAATAATATTATCACCTTTAATATGGTTTTTCCAAATTGCAATTTGTGTGTTTTTGCCATCATTATATAAATAAGTATCGAAATCGGCAAAAGGTTGTCCGTCAGCATATTTTAACTGAAATATAAGTGAAAACTTATTGCTGAATTTATAAGATGTAATAAAACGGGCAACATAAGCACGGTCGGCATCTAATCTGCCATAATAATTAATATAATTATTAGGATTTGCAGTGGTTTCGGACAAAACTCCAATATTGTTGTGTAAAACACCGTTGCTAAGTGCTCCAAAACCAGAAACCGTATGTGCTGTCCATGATGCCGATAGCAATAATCGTTTAGAGTTGAACTGATATTTTAATGTAACTCCACTCGAAAAAGGATTATTAAATAAAAAACTATTAACGGATGTTGCTTGTATTATTTTATTGTTATCAAGATTTTCTACAGTATAATTTGTTTCTCCGTTTTCTAAAAGATAAACGGTTTCATTCTTATTACTGGTATAATAGCCTTTATTATCAGACTGATTTGTATAATATGTTTGCCAGGTATTTACATACTGTCTGTAGAATGGCGATAAAACAATATTATGTTTTTTAATCTTTATTTTTACAGGTATCTCAAAATAATAGTATCCTGTTTGTTTGATATCGCTGCTTAAAGTATGATATTTTCCTCCTGTAGTGGTAAATAAGTCGGATTTTTCACTTGCCTGATACAGATGGTCATTATTTGTATCGTTCCAGTAGTAGATATTTCCATTCATATAATTATCGGATATAAATCTTATCTGGTCGAAATTGAACGATACTCTTTTTTTCCCTGTTATAATGGCAATTTGAATAAACTTTGATGGGTTATACAATGCTCTTGCATCTGCCTGCCAGTTTAATTTTTGATATGATGTATTTTGCAATATAAAACCGTCTAAAGTAATATCGCTTGCAAGAGAGAAATTAAATTTTTTGTTATCTATTACATTATAATTTAAACCAAAAGTATTTTCCAGTAATCCTGATGTAAACTGTTTGCAGTTCCATTCATAAACATATAATGACACAAAAGAAGTATCGGTGCTTTGATAATAAAAAGGATTATTAAAATTGGAAACGCTAGGTTGAAAATGTATAATACTGTTATACATATCAATTTTGAGCATCAGCTTTTCACTTATTTTTTTTGTTTTATATAGTGCATACGATATTTCAAATTCGTTGGCATTGGGGTACCATGGTTCAAAACCTTCGCCATCATGGTCAACAATGTTTCTTGAAAATTCTATCTCGTTATGTCTTATTTTTTTGTACGATACATTAAATCCTGTTGCAAGGCTATTATTGATTGTTTTGTTTTTATTGCCAAATAACGATAAATTCAAGCTGTTTAGTTTTGCAGTTTCGCTACTATTATAATAATATTCTGAAAACATATTATCTCTTTCATTGTAGCTTACCAAATAATAAGAATTGTCAAATAGTTTTTTATTTATTGTAGGTAATTGTCCGTTAAGATTAAATTGTGTATAATTTTCGGTGTAAAACCTACTTATTCCTTTATAATCAAAATCGGGATTTATTCTTGAGCTTGTATTTACAGAAAAATTTTGTCTGTAGCTTTTTCCTTTTATTTTAATATTATCGGACCAGTAAATATTATAGGAATATTTAATTCTACGCTGTTCTTCAATAGGCACATAAAGTGCTTCTCTTGCTGTGCGATGAAATAAATGAACCATATTTTCTGTACCTGGTGCAACTCCGCCCAAATCTCCTCCCTGATTATATGATATGCCAATTACTGATTGTTGGTTTGTATCTGATAAAAATGATACTGATGAATTCCAAATATCTATACTTAAATCAAAATTTGTCATATTTAACTTATGTAAAGCGTTTCCTGAGAAATAATGATCATCAATTCTAAAATTGTTTACATAATATTTGTTCCACTTAAAAGAATTGCCAAGAATACTAAAGGTAAAAGGGTTTGGTTTTGAAAAATCACCTGTTGTATGTGTTTGACAAATTACAAATTCCTGATAATTGTCGAGATACTGTTCAATATCATTATGCAAATACCTGCCTCTGAAGAATGAAGCCGGAATATTCTGATTACCAATTATATTTAATGTGTCGTAATTAAGGGTGTCTTTGTTTGCAAAAGCAGCATTACAATTCACCAAACATTTTGTATTTGAACATTTATCCAGATACGTTTCGCTATCGGGATTAATTCGACTTACTATTTTCAGGTCATTATGTTCCTGAAAACATAGTCTCATTGAATAAGACCTGTTAATTTGTAAAACAAAAGGAATTAATAACATAAATAATCTAAAAGTCGCTCTTTTGTTCATTATTAAGTATTTGGGATGAACATTTTATAATTGTTATTTGGAAATTATTTGGTATTTGTTATTTTGTGCTTTAATTCAATAATTGTTTGATTTTATTGGATGTATTCTATATCGTCATAATTTCTTTTTCCTTTTTATCGAGAAGACTTTCTATTTCTTTAATTTGATCATCGGTAATTTTTTGAATTTCTAATTCTGTGTCTTTTGTCATATCTTCAGAAAGTCCATCATTTTTCAATATTTTAACCTCATCGTTAGATTCGCGTCTTGAATTTCTAATTCCAATCTTAGCATTTTCTCCTTCAATTTTTACTTGTTTAACAAGTTCTTTACGGCGTTCTTCTGTAAGCATAGGAATATTTATTCTAACTATTTCTCCGTTATTAACAGGTGTAAGTCCAATGTTTGCGGTAAGAATAGCTTTTTCAATTGGCTCTACCATTTGTTTTTCCCATGGTTGAATGCTCAAAGTTCGTGGGTCGGGTGTATTAATATTTGAAACCTGACTTAAAGGAGTGTTTACTCCATAATAATCAACAAATATTCCATCTAACATTTGCGGGTCGGCTTTACCTGCACGAATTTTTAATAATTCACGTTCAAGATGGAAAATTGTTTTTTCCATCTTTTCTTTTGTAATTTCCATGAGCATTTCAACTTCTTCGTTCATGAGGCAAAATTTTTAATTAAGAGCATAAAGATATTTAGTAACCGTTTACAGGGTTTAAATCGTTTGTCGTTACCCGTTACCTTTCAGTCGTTAGTAATCGTTGATTTTGAGATAAAGGTAGAACATTATAATTTCATATACAATTATAAATCCTTTCTTTAAAATTACCAAACAAATTTGCATAAATTTTTTGCAATTTGCTAAATTACCCCGTTGAATTTCTTTTTTATCCAATTGGGGCTTTCATATCATTTTTATGTTGCCATGAAAAATTATTAAAGTATCAAACCAAACGACAAACGACAAACAACAAACAACAAATAAATTATTACATGAAGATAAATTTGTCATATTATTTCCATTGAAATTTACTATGAACGGGTACTATGATTTAATTCTTTACTAAAGTTCCAATATTTTCATTTAAAATTATTTTTTTCAGGTTTCCCTGTTTATCCATATCAAAAACTAATATTGGCATATTGTTTTCTTTGCACATCGTAAAAGCAGTAAGATCCATAATTTGCAGGTTTCTTTTATAAACTTCATCAAAAGTAATTTCGTTAAATTTTGTAGCAGTTTTATCTTTTTCGGGGTCGGCAGTATAAACTCCATCTACTCTGGTTCCTTTAAGTAAAACATCTGCTTCAATTTCTGCGGCTCTTAGTGCTGATGCAGTATCTGTTGTAAAATATGGATTTCCGGTACCTCCTGCAATAATTACAACTTCCTTGTTTTTTAATGCTTTTACAGCTTTTTGTTTACTGTAATATTCCCCAACAGGCTCCATGCGTATTGAAGTAAACACTCTCGCTTTTACTCCTGCATTTTCAAGTGCCGATTGAATTGCAATACTGTTTATTACAGTTGCAAGCATTCCCATTGAATCTCCTTTTACTCTGTCAAATCCTTTGTCAATACCCGATAATCCTCTAAATATGTTACCTCCTCCAATTACAATTCCTACCTCAGTACCAAGTTCTACAATTTGTTTTATATCCTTGGCATAATTATTTAATTTTTCGGAATCAATTCCATATTTAGTTTTTCCTAATAAAGATTCGCCGCTTAATTTTAATAATACTCGGTTATACTTATTCATTTAATATAAATAATAATTAAAATGTAAAGTTAAATAAAATGACTAAAATACTTAGAGTTTAAAATGACTAAAATATTTAAACTAATTTAATGGTGATAATGAGGTGATAAGAAATTGCCTTTTTAATTATTTTTATATTAGAATGACGATAATGCTTCTTCTTTAATTTTATAAATGGAACTACCCGTGCTTAACCATAAATAATCGTCTTTATCAAATTTTGCATAATTGAAATAACTTAATTTATCATCATAATTGCTTAAAAAAGGAACCCAAAAACTATTTTCATATGCAAATGTTAAAGAATAATGAATATGCGAAGCTGAAAGAAGTAGATTATTTTCATAAAATAATTTATAGTAATTATTAAACAAATACCAATTTTCATCATCAAACATTTCTATACCGGAATCAGTTTCAATCCACTTTTTGTTATTATTGTCAATATATATATATCTTACTGAATTATCTGTAATATTGGAATTTGATGTATTATAGAAACACCAATTTGAATCGTTTTCATATTTGAACAATCCTGCTCCTGTACTAAACCAAAAAGTATCATTGATTTTATCAACTGGGTGATAATAAGAATTATAATAAAAATAAGAATTAACATTAGTAATATCGTATAAGTCAAATAATAATGTCCATTCTCCATTCTCATATTTGTAAAATTTATCTGATGCTGTAATAAATAGGTCATTATTATTATCAATAAATACTTTACCAATGCTTGTATTCTGAAAAATAGAATTGTCCTGACTAAAATCTTTCCATGTGTTATTGTTAACATCAAATCTATACAATTTATTGTTAGCATTTATCCAAATATTATCATTATTATCAATTGTTAAGTTCCTAATATAATTATCTGTTAATATTGTATTTGAAGTATTATATACTGTGTGATTATCCCCATTAATATTTAATAAACCTTGCGTTGTTCCTATCCACAAAATGTTATCAGAATCAAAATCAAAATTAACAATACTCGCATTTGAGAAGAAATCTGCAATATTTATTTTTTCTATTATACAGTTATTTACTACTTCCTCTTCCTCTGATTTTCCAAACAAGTCATACTCTTTATCACATGAGAGTAACATTATTATTGGCATTATAAAAGTTAAGTAATATATTAGTTTGAATTTCATAAGTTCTAACTGTTTTTATTGTTTAACACATAGCATAAACCAAATCGTAAATGGAAAATTTTTGGTAATAAAACTCCTCTTGGAGTTGTAGTTGATCTTAGTTTTTCAGGTAATTGCGGATCGTCAATTTTTTCATACCCAATTTTAAACCTGTTTAACTCAATTGGGATATTAATGTTAAAATACATTTTTTCAGACAATCTAATATCAAGTGAAGGTAATAGTTCGACAGGTAGATAAAAAAAAGTAGTTCTTGAACGAAAAGCTGAGGAAGTAAGAGGTTTGTTAAGAATACTGCTATAATAAAACCTTGTTGAGAAACCTATATAAGGTCTTAATTTGGAGTCATTATTATGAAGAATATAATAATTAAATTGGTAACGCAATGATGCCTCATAACTAATTGTTGTAGAGCCGCCTGTTAAATCATTGTATCCTATTTCTTCTTTTGTAATAGTTGTTTTTGTTTGATTTACCTCAAAAGAAAATGGCATTAATTCAAATTCGTGGCTTATTTTTTTTCTTTTCTTTGTTTCAAGTGCCAATGAAATATTCCCAAACTTAAAATCATATCCATCGGTTGTATATGTGTAGCCATTTTGTGTGTAAATATCTTCGGGTTCATAATATTTACTGTTCACATATATTTTGAAATTTCTAACTTTTTTTGTTGAATCAGAACTTGCCGATATATTACTGCAATAAATTATCAGAAATATAAATAATAGTGTGTATTTTTTAATAATATCCATATTGATTTTTCAATATTTATTAAGTTAAATTATTCGAGTACAATGATAATACAATATAATATAATGAAATATATCGTATTTTTAAGTATTACAAATACAAAAATAAACCACATTAAAATAGCGATTTATTTCAGTCGTTATAATAATATAACAATTGAGAAATGTGGCAATAGAGCAACAAACACTTATTTTACAATCACAAAATTTTCCTGTTCTGTAATTTTTTCACAATAATTACATTTTAGAGCAATCTCTCCATCCTTT
Source organism: uncultured Bacteroidales bacterium (assembly GCA_964435855.1). Taxonomy (GTDB): domain Bacteria; phylum Bacteroidota; class Bacteroidia; order Bacteroidales; family CAYTAU01; genus CAYTAU01. The sequence continues at coordinate 42,665 of CAYTAU010000018.1, forward strand.
TTCAATACTTTAAATTTTGTAGAAACATTTTCGTTATTTGTAATACATTTTGGATTAAAGCATTTAATTATTTTTTCAATATTTTGAGGAGTATCAACTTTTGCTTTTTCAACAACCTTATAATTTTTAATAATATTAATATGAGCTTCGGGAGCAATTATCGATATTTTATTAATATCGTTTGTATCGGGATATTTTTCCGAAATTTTAATAATTCCTTTTTTACCAAGTTTTTTACTGTCGAAATTAGAGCCAAAAGTTATTTGTGTATCAATTTTATGTAATTCTAAAACTGTTAATACTTTAAATAATACTGTTGCAGGTATATGGTCTATAACTGTACCATTTTTAATGGCACTTACTTTTAATTCTTTTCTGTGTTCCATTTTTTTATGATATTAATTTTTTAAACCTAAAATTAAAGAAATAATAGCCTGGCGGGTATAAACACCATTTAATGCCTGTATAAAATAATACGCCTTTTTATTGTCATCAACATCTTCGCTAATCTCATTAACTCTTGGTAATGGATGTAAAATTTTCATATTGGGTTTTGTATTTTCAAGCATACTGTTTTTAAGAACATATGCATTTTTTACTTTTTCGTATTCAATAGGGTCGCTAAATCGTTCACGTTGTACTCTTGTTACATAAACAATATCGGCTTCGGAAATTATATCTGTAAATTCTTCGTGTTCAAAATATTTAATGCCTTTTTCTTCGAGAAACATTTTATATTCATTTGGCATTTTAAGCTGTTTTGGAGAAATAAAATTAAATATCGGATTAAAATTCGACATTGCCTGAATAAGAGAATGAACTGTTCTGCCATATTTTAAATCGCCTACTAAAAACACATTTAAATTTTCTAATGTTCCTTGTGTTTTCTTAATTGAATATAAATCTAACAAACATTGTGTAGGATGTTGATTTGCTCCGTCTCCGGCATTAACTATTGGTACTTCCGATACTTCACTTGCGTATCGTGCACTTCCTTCAATAGGGTGCCGCATAATAATAAGGTCGCTATATTGTGCAACCGTTTTAATAGTGTCTTTAAGAGATTCGCCTTTTTGTACACTTGTTGAACCAGAGTCGGTAAAACCAATAATTTTACCACCAAGTTTATTAATTGCACTCTCAAAGCTAAGTCTTGTACGAGTTGATGGCTCAAAAAACAATGAGGCAATTACTTTGCCTTCTAAAATGTTTTGAACCGGTTTTTTTTCAAATTCTTCAGCAATTTCTAATATTTTAAGATATTCATCTTTTGTATAATCGCTGATTGAAATTAAATTTCTGTTTTTCATTTAATTTTAATGATTATTACAAGTTAATAATATGTTTAAAATTGTAAAAAAAAGACAAGAATATGCCTTGATTTGAAACTTAAAAGTATAGAAGTTTTATTTAGAAACTACTGCTTTCACTTATTTATTTATAAAAGTTATTTACAGGTTAAGCATAAGAGTTTCATATAGTTTAAGCATTGAATTAACATCTTTTTTATTTACCTTTTCATTTGGAGAGTGAACATTTTCTTCTGCGGCTCCAATAAAACACCAATCAATTGGATATGGTAATTTTTGCAACTCACTGCCATCACTTCCGCCATTTTCTTCAACTTCAATTTGATAATCAATATTATAATCTTTTGCTATTGACAATATTTTCTCAAAATACTTTTTTCTTGGTATCATTTTATCCCGTTGCGATATTACAACGCCTTTCCCGGGTTTTACACCATTGGTTATCCATGTAATATCGGCAATTAAAGAATTTTTGATTTTATATGTTTCATAAATATACTTTGTAAGAACAGCAACACTTCCTCCTCCGTGTTCTTCCCAGCATGTAAATGCAATAATCCCATTCTCAAGAGTTTCAGATAGTTTCAACATTACCCAAATTCCTAATCTATTATCTAAAAAACACGATTGTATTGTTTCATTATCTTCAATAAACTCTTGCTTAAATATTAAAGATGTCCCTCTTTCAATATTTCTGTTATATTGATACGATAATTTCTTCGTTTCCTTATTTACTTTTAATTTACATTCTATATTTCCTGTTTTATCTTTTCCATGCAGAATAGTATTATTTTCTGTAACCGGACCACCAATTTTAATTATTTCCTTTTCATATCTAACATTAAACCCAACGCTATCCATGTGGGCAAATATCATTGTTCTTGGTTTCCCGAAGACCAGCATTAAGCAATCCTGAAAATCGTCGCCATAAACAAGTTGAGGTTGTGCTTTCCAGTTTTGCTTATTAGAATTAATATATTTAATTAAAAATTCTTTTATTCTAAATTCTTCTCCTGACGGAGAATGTATTTTGCATAACTCTTTTAAAAGTTCCATTTTATAATGTTTTCAGGTAAGTTGCTTTAATATCTTTTATTAATTCAAATTTATATAATATTTTTTCTGTCTTGCTCTTTTTTACAGATAATTCAATTTTACAATCTAAATCGAATTCTTGCTTAATTATTTGCAAGTCGTTATCCTTAATTAATTTCATAACGGTATTTAAGTTTTCGTAAGTAAACCCGAAAGAATAAATATCGCAAATATATTTTTCAATAATATCTGCATTATTAATTGCATCGGCAGCAGAAGTTTTATATGCATTAATAAGTCCGGGAATACCAAGTTTTGTTCCGCCAAAATATCTTACAACTATTATCAGAACATTAGTTAAGTTATTTGATAATATCTGCCCAAGAATTGGTTGTCCTGCTGAATTATTTGGTTCACCATCGTCATTTACCCTGTAATTATTATTATCCATTCCTAATTTCCATGCAAAACAATGATGTCTTGCATCGTGATATTCTTTTCTGATTTTTTTTTGTATTTCTTTTATTTCATCTTCATTTGCAACAGAATATGCTAATGATATAAATTTACTGTTTCTGTCTTTGAAAAACCCTTTTGCAGGTTTATTAATTGTAAGATATTTGTCCTCAATATCAGGCATAACTAAGAATAATGATTGCAAGAAATGAAATAAATATTCCAATCCAATTAATTGTTGACATTTTTTCTTTAAACACTAGTAATCCTATAATAACAGATAGTCCAACAATGCCTATATTGTTTATTCCAAACAATATTGAACTGTCAAATATATTACTATTTAGCGCTTTTATTATAAAATATATAGTGCCAAAATTTGTAAATCCAAGTAAAATACCAAAAAGATAAACATTAATATTTTTAAAGCTTCTAATTACCTTTTTATTAAAAATACCTGTTAAAATTCCGGTAATTCCAGCAGTCATAAATAGTATTGCACTAAACAGGGGTGTAAGGTCATTGTCAACATATTCTTGTTGCGAAAATTTAACAAACAAATCAACAAGCCCCATTCCAAAAAAAAGTATTATAGGTAAAAGAATTAGTTTTTTATTAATATTGTTGTTTTTCTTTTTGTAAATAGTTAATACAACAGCAATTACAGCAAGTATAATTCCAATTATTTTGAATCTATTTATTTCTTCATTATAATATAAAATTGAAAATAAAATTGGTATTATCACAGCCATTTTACTTGATACAGTTGTTACTGTAACACCAACTTTTTGCGATGATAATGCAATAACATAAAACATTACAATAAAAAATACTCCTATAAAAATTGCAGGAAGTAACCATTGTTGTTTAAAAATTTCGAGAAAATTTATTGGATTCTCATACAAAAAAAAGCCTAGTGCAGTAGCAATAATATAGTTTATGATTATTACACTATATGAATGTACATTAAACTTCGCTAATAATTTAAAAATAACAAATATCGAAGTTGCAGATAATATGCTGAATATTAAATAATAAATTTTACTAAAATTTTAAATTAAATAAAACAATAAGCATATTCAATTGCTTATTAAAATATAAGGCTTAAACGCATATTGGCAAAGATATAAAACTTTTACAATTACGATATCTAATTTATACTTGTACACGTTAATTTTATTTAAACTTATTAATTTCATGAATTTTAACATGAAAAAAAACAGTAGCTCCGCCTTTCCTGCCTGCCGGCAGGCAGGTAAGGCGGGGACAAGGATAAGAGCAGAGGTGGGTGTTGTTTAAATCTATACCCCGCACTGAAGGACGGGGCTAATGACTAAAATAGTTGTGAATTATATAGGTTAAATAGTTTTTATTTTAATTTTGTAAAATCAAAGTATTAGATTTTAATTTCAAAAAATAAGTGTAGAATGAAAGATTTTAAATGTTTAGTATCTCTTTTTGTTTTATTTTTTGTTTCTCAATTCTTGTTTTCGCAAGAGTATGAACAATACTTAGAAAAACTTGATAAATATTTTCAAAGTTCAATGCAAGAGTGGGAAGTTCCGGGAATGGCAATTGCAATTGTAAAAGATGATACAATAATTTTTGCAAAAGGATATGGACTTAGAAACATAGAAAAACCTGAAAAGGTAGATGAAAACACTATGTTTGGCATAGCCAGTAACACAAAGGCATTTACTTCCGCAGCACTGGCAATTTTGGTTGATGAAAAAAAAATAGACTGGGATGATAAAGTTACAAAACACCTCCCTTATTTTGAAATGTATAATTCGTACGTTACCAAAGAAATGACAATTAGAGATTTGCTTTGTCATAGAAGCGGATTAAAAACATTTAGTGGTGATCTATTATGGCATAGTACATCGTATAGCAGAAAAGATATAATAGAACGAATTAAATTCCTGAAACCAATTTATGGATTTAGAAGTCATTTTGGATATTCTAATCTTATGTTTTTAACTGCCGGTGAAATAATATCTGAAATTACAGGAATAAGTTATGATGAGTTTTTACAAAATAACTTTTTTGCTCCGCTTGAAATGAAAAACACCAATACCAGTATCAAAGAATTTAAAAATGTTGAAAATTTAGCTTCTCCACATGTGAAATTTAATGATAAAATTATTCCGATAAAATATATTAGTTGGGACAATATTGCTCCTGCCGGAGGAATAAATTCTTCTGTAATGGATATGTGTAAATGGATAAAATTACAATTACACAGAGGTATAATAAATGACAAAACATATTTCAGTAAAGAAGCATCGCATGAAATGTGGACACCACAAACAATTGACAGACTAAGTGCAACTGATGAAATTTTATTTCCAACCAAGCATTTTACTACTTATGGCTTAGGTTGGGATCTATTTGATTACCACGGCAGAAAAATTGTAAACCATAGCGGCGGACTTGATGGAATGATTTCACAACTAGTATTAGTTCCTGAAGAAAAATTAGGTTTTATAATTCTTACTAACAGCACAAATTATTTGCCCTACACGCTTATGTATAGCATATTAGATGTGTTTTTCGAGGAAAAAGGAAAAGATTACAGTTCAATATTTTTAAATTTTATAATACAAAATGAAGCGTATAAAAAAGATTTGAAAATAAAAACAGAAAATGAAAGAAACAATGAATTAAAACCTTCTTTTAAACCTGAAGAATATGCAGGAACATATAGAAGTGATCTATATGGTGATGCAACGGTAAAATTAAATAACGATACATTAGTTTTACAATTTGTTCCTGCTCCTGAATTTACATCAAATCTTGAACATTGGCAATTTGATATTTTTACTGTTGAGTTTGAAAACTTCCCGTCTTTACCTTCAGGAACGATTGATTTTATAATAGATGACAGTGCAGAAATACATGAAATGAGAATTGAAATTATTAACCCCGATTTTGATTTTACCGAGTTGAAATTTATTAAGATTAAATAATTGATCATTAAAATGGATTTTAGAAAATCAATTTTTATAAGTGTTTTCATTTTATTATGTTTTTCTGTTTATTGTAAAGATATCTCCGACGTTGTTTCCAGTTACAAAAATGCTAGAATGGTTTTTTCGGGTAAAGTAATAGGCATTCAGGAATTAAAGTCGAATATTGAAAATGATACTGATTGTTTTAAAACAACTTTACTGATTGAATTTGAAATTGAAAAAATATATAAAGGAAGGTGCTTAGAATGTTTTATTATTATAGACACCATAAGTGTTGAAAATAAAAATTATTTTTCAATTTCAGATAAATACCTTATTTATGCTATAAAAAATAAAACAAAAAAAGAAGTAAATTATCATACAATTCGTACAAGAAGTTTTACTTCGGAAAAAACACAAGCTGAATTAGAAGAATTAAGTAAATATGTTGATAAAAAGATATTTCGAAGAGTAAAAGGACCTGTTCCAAAGTATAGATTTATATCAGGCGCATGCAATTGTTAATTACTTTTACTATTTTTCATATTTTCTTTTAATTTATATTAAAATATATTGCTTACTTTAGTGTTTTAAAATTTATATATTTTTTAATTATGCATATTGTTATTGCCGGAAATATTGGTGCAGGAAAAACAACATTAACAAAATTACTTGCTAAACATTATAAGTGGATTCCTAATTATGAAGATGTTGATGATAATCCTTATTTAAATGATTTTTATGAAGACATGCAACGCTGGTCATTCAATTTGCAAGTATATTTTTTAAACAGCAGATTTGATCAGGTTCTGAATATTCATAAAAGTGAAAAAACTGTTATTCAAGATCGTTCAATATATGAAGATTCATATATTTTTGCTCCCAACCTACATGCAATGGGATTAATGTCAACTCGCGATTTTGAAAATTATTTTACTCTTTTCAAATTAATGAGTTCACTTATTGAACCACCTGATTTATTGATATATTTAAGAGCTTCTGTTCCAAGGTTGGTTGAACAAATTCAACAAAGAGGAAGAAAATATGAAAATTCAATTAGGCTTGATTATTTAAAAAGACTTAATGAACGTTATGAAGCATGGATAGGGAATTATAGTTTGGGAAAATTATTAGTCATTGATGTTGACAATACAGATTTTCGCAATAACCCTGAAGATTTAAGTGATGTTATCAATAAAATTGATGCTGAATTATTTGGATTATTCTAAATCAACCCCAAATTAGGTAACTACAAACAATAACCAGAAATAAGAAAATTTACAAAAGCTATACGTAAGTGTAATGATAGAGCACTTTGCAAGGTTATAATTTATTCAGTATTATTATTATCAATTGATTCAAAATCGTATAAATTGTTCCCGTTAAAATTAATTTCTCTTTTCTTTTCGTTGAATATAAAATCTATTATAATACTTTTAACTCCATTGAAATTAACTTCATATTCATCTTTTTCTAATATGTAATGCTCATCCAGTACATTGTTAATTTTAACACTATATATTCCTGCTTGTGGAATGCTTAAAATAAAATATCCGAATTTATCACTTAATACTGCATAAGTATCTCCATCGGGAGAAACAGCAGTTACTCTTATCCCTTCAATGTCAACTTTGCCCTCACTACTGTTTTCATCGCGGTTAATCACTATTTTTCCTTGAATTTTAAAACTTTCAACTAAAGGTATCATTCTGGTTTTATCCTCACTAACATCAATTTCCTGAACATCTCCGTTTAAGATGTAAAGGTCTTTGAGGTTTTCAAGAGGTAACAAGTTAATAATATATTTTCCTTCGGGTAAGTTTTTATATGTAATAACTCCATCAGGGTTTGAAATAAGGCTTTTTTCAATAAAGTTTGTTTTAATTTGCTCAATATTTCTGTCACGCTGTAATGTGAGCATGATGTTGGGAATAGGAGGCTCGTTTTCATCTTTAATCTTATTGCCGTTTATATCGTGAAAAAATACAAGGTCAAGGTCATAATATTTTAATCGTGGTTGTGGTAGATCAAATGATTTTCTAACACCAACAAACAAATTGAAAATACGATTAGTAATTCTGCCGTATTTTTCATCGTCGCGAGTAATTGAATAAATATTATTAGATAAATAAAATGTCCATCCTTTTTTCAGGAAAAAATGAAGACTTGTATTCAAATTAATATTTTCTCTGCCCGATGGCATTCTGTAAATATAATTTGCATAAGCACTAAATTTAATAGTCCTGTTATTGAAATACTTCTCAAACTGTGGTCTTACCTGTATCGACTCAGAATTAATCATTTCTCCTTCGTACATTAATTGCTGCATTGAAATGTTCATAGGACCATTTAAATAAAATACAGTAAGTCGCCAGTATTTGCTGTAATAATTAATACCAACTCTGATATTTTTTTCAAATCGTAATGTAATTGGTTCAATTAAAGTGTCATCAGAAGTATAAGAAGCATTTAACAACCCAAATATTGCATAAGGAGTAATAGATTTTTCATTAGATAATTTAAATCTTGTAGAGCCATACAGCCCATAGTTGTTATTAATAAAATTGCTGGTAAAACCTGTATTTGAATTATATTTGTTTTGCAATATTGAATTAAAAATAGGACCAATCTGATAATATATATTCCTATTTCTCGAATATCCGAAAGTTGCTCTTCCAACTTGATTTATGTTATAACTGGGACTTTGGTAAAATTTAAGTGGATATCTTGTTTGAAACATTTTATATCTGTCAAAAACAAGATTAACATTCATATTTTCGTTGATTTTATAATCACCATAAGCACCCCATCTGGAAACATTACTGTTTCTAATATAATTATAAATTGTGCTGACATTAGTGATTCTAAATCTGATATCTTTAAAATTTAAAGCATAAAAAGCACTGTAAGCATATCCTATAGTTGTTGTATCATTAGTATTTGCCCAACTGTAATCATTAAGACTTATAAATTTTGTTTGAGTTGCCATTAAGGTTAATCCAACTGTGTGATGTTTTAAAAATGAATAACTTCCACCTAATAAATATGAAAAAGCATTGTAATCTATTGCATTATTATCTTCGTAAGTTAATCCGGTATTTAAAGATAAACTATTATTAAGCTTTCTATAATAATGAATTGAAGCTCCATAATCAGGATTAAAGCGACCTTGAGTAGCCAAAAGTGAAAATGAATTATTTTTATCCAATGTGTAATGTGCTTTTATACCTCTACCCGGGATTCCATGTAGTGAGTTGCCGCCCATATTATCGCCAATTTCAATTATTTTGTCTTTATCAATGTACCTTACATTAAAATATGTGTTTCTTGCCAAAGTAATGTTTTGGTCATTAAATGATGTAAACATAAAATTTCTACCTGTAAACTGATATGAGATTTCTCTTTGTTGGGGGAGCAAGATAAGCCCAAAAACAGTAGTATTAAATCTGGCAGGAGAATTTGAAAGTAAATTCAAAAATTGCACATCAATATTTAAAGGTGTAGCACGTTGGTCTTTAATGTTTTCATACCTGCTTTCTAGTCGGTTAAAATATGCCTTATCCGTTCTTTGATAAAAGTTTGTTGAACTTCTTACCTGAATTGCTGATTCTTTCCATATTTGATTTAAAATACGTTCTTCATTTGAACCTAGTTTACTATTATATTTTACTTTGTAAATTATAGTTGAGTCAGTATTTGCAGGGATATCTATATATGTGAAGTTCTTGATGTTGTCAAACTCCATTATTTCCAATAGTTTGCCAATTTTAAATTCAAGCTTAATTATTTCATTGGTATTTCCTCTGTTTTTAAGTTTTATTTTTAAGTTAACAGTTTGCTTAAATTCATTAAAAAATATGTTTTTATTATCTATAAACATATCCCACCCTCTTTTGGCAGGAATACTTATGTAATTGTTTTCGGAATAATTTTTTTCTTTGTATTTAAAATCTGCATTTATAATATAGGTTTGGTTTCCTATTACATCACGGGGGATTGATATCCTAAGTGGAATATAAATACTTTCACCCGCTGGTATTGTATGACTTTCGGTGGGAATTGCAATTAGTTTGAAAAATTCAGGTATAATAATTTTCAGATTTCCTGTAATAGCTCCTGTTGTTTTATTGTCAATTTTTAAAACATTGAAGTAAAGTGAATCCGGCGATTGGTGTATTTTTTCTTTAATAAAATATAGTTCAACATCTTGAGGTAAGGAGTCCTTACTCATCTCTTGTCCTAATAAATAATTACTTATTAAAGCAAAGGACATAAATACTAATATGTATAATGATTTTTTAAAAAATTTCATTTGTTAACATAAATAGTATATTAAAACTCAAAATCCCGGACCTGTTGGTATTAATTCTAATTCAATTTCTACAGTATAATAATCTCCGGGATATCCTAAAAGTGTACCATTTGCGATACCACATTCATAAGAAATATTTATTTGATGATTTGCCCAGTCAAGGTTATTAAAATCCGGTGGTGTTACAGGGTTTTGAGTATATTGCACAAGGTCAATCCAAGCTATTGTAAGGTCTTGTAATCCTGTATAAATAGTAGTCGCAGCAGGAGGAAGGCCAATATTATTAGTAGCTTCAAGCTGTATTGAATTTAATGGCAGATTAAATACATCTCCTTCAATATTTGCCTGAGCGTTAAACGACCTAAATCTTAAAGTAAAACCTTCAAGTGTTGCACCAAGAACATTATTATCAACCATAGTTATACCCAAAATAGTACCATTGTTAATTTGTATCCCATTCTTATAATCATCTATAGAATTAAAGTTAAAAGGCAAATTACCACCATAAATTACTGATAATCTTGCAGAATTGAATTGACAAGATGAATTATTCCATAGGAATAAACAATATATTATTAATATTGATTTTAATAACCAATTCATTGACGTTATTTATTTTACCTGATATATATATTTATAAAAAAAGTGCAAAAATTACAGTACTTTTTGCACTTTTTTTAATAGTAAAATAATTAACTATTAATTATCAATTGATAAATCAAATAATACGTTAATAACATAACGGTCAGGAGTAGGAGAAGGTTGTTGGTCAATTAAATTCTGAGCATTCATTGGTGTTGTTACACCCTCAATTGTACCACATCTCCATACAAATTGAAATGAATTATCAGTTTCATCACCTGCATTTGCTTGAGTAGCAGAATCATTGTCTTCAATGATAACTACAGGATATTGCTGTAAAGCAGCAACTTCAGTTGCAGAGGCCGTTGGAGCACTCCAAAGTTCTTCTGCAGCAGTAGTTCCCTGAGCACCACCTGTTTCAAATACATGAATACCATTGTTTACTATGCTAAAGCCCACGTTGTCAAGCAACAGGATGTTAGCAGGATTATCAGTTCCAATAAAAGTAGCTTGTTCTGCTCCATAAGTAATATTCCAGCGTGTAGACGATGCTACAACGAAATCTGTTACATACATAGGATCGGAAGCTGCTGCTCCGGCAGATGTTGATGTTGCCTGATCTCCGGAAATACCTAATTTGTACTGATCTATGGTGTTGAAAGTAAATTCAATGTTTCCACCATTAGAAATTGTCAT
>CAYTAU010000019.1:0-38548 GCA_964435855.1 uncultured Bacteroidales bacterium
CATTAATAAAAAATATTCCTCCGCTTAATTGTTCATTATAAACATAAAAGTTCCTATCGTATCCTACAGAAATAGTATTAAATGGCTCTGAAATTGAACGCCATTGTGTTCTGTAATTATGCATAAACCTCCAGTCACCATTATAATTTCCTGTTTGGTATGGTGATAAAGATAATGGAGAGGCATAAAACTGTGAAAAATGAATATCTTGCGAAAATGTTGTTTTAACTAATACAAAAACAATAATAAATAATGATATTTTTATAAAATTTCTCAAATCAATCTATTCTTAAATTACAAAGTTAATATTTTTATTTTATTTTAGAAATTTTATCAATTTCTTTGATAAACAACCTGATAATTTATATAAATATTTCGAACAAAAAGGTTTTTGCCTTTGCAAAAATTTGATCTACAATGGATAAATAAGAACACGGGCGATACCATTGTACTGTCGGTCAGTATTTAAAAAAGAATTGTAAGGAATACTATTACTTTTTGGAATTCTTGTTGTGCTTTTTAATAAATTGGTCCAATGCCATTGTCATTGATGGAGCATGAGGCATTGGCACCTGAATATCTAATCGCAATCCTGAATCTTTTGCTGCTTTTGCAGTTGTTGGTCCAAATGATGCTATTATTGTATCGCTTTGTTTAAAATCAGAGAAATTTTTATATAATGATTTAATACCTGAAGGACTGAAAAACACAAGAATGTCATAATCAACTTCCTTTAAATCAGAAAGGTCGGAACTTACTGTTCTATATAAAATAGCCTTAGAATAATTAATCTTATTTTTTGTAAGACTTTTAGGTAAATCTAATTTATGAATATCGGATAATGGTAATAGGAATTTTTCTTCTTTATGTTTTAATATTGTAGCTAAAAGTTCATCAAATTTAGTTTTACCGTAAAAAATCTTTCTTTTACGGTAAACAATATATTTTTGAAGATAAAAAGCAGTAGATTCAGATATACAAAAATATTTTAATGTTTCAGGAACAGTAATTCTCACTAATTCACAAATTTTAAAAAAATGATCAACAGATGTTCTACTGGTAAAAATAACAGCAGTATGATCTAATATTTTTATTTTCTGTTGTCTGAATTCTTTTGCACTTATTCCTTCAACTTGAATAAACGGGCGAAAATCAATTTTCAAATTATATTTATTTGCCAAATCAAAATATGGAGATTTTTCCGTTTGAGGTTTTGGCTGCGATACTAATATGCTTTTAATTCTCAAAATTAAAATATTTTAATCAATTATTTATTTCTCTTAATGCGTTAAGCAGCAGGAGTATAGTTTGCAAAAAATCAAAATAGGTAAAAATTCAAGGGTACAAAGATATAAAATAATATAGAAAACAGAAAGCTTATTATTTATTGAAATTATTAATCCTCTGAAAATACGTATAATATAAATTAAAATAATTAATATTAAAAATATCTTCAAAATTATTGGTTTAATTTCTATGGGTATAAATGAATAACCTATTATAAAAGGTAATAAAATAATCCCTGTCATTTTATTGAAAAGAAATATTTGAAATAAATACTCCGAAACATATTTTGATATTAAAAATGTGGCTCCTAATAATTTGTGTATAAACCATTTTATAAAATACACAAATAGCGTAAATGCCAAACATATCATAAAAACACTAAACCCATTTAATTTGAAAACACCAATAGAATAGTGTTCTAAAAGTTTAAATAAAAAAAATGATATGTTTATATAAAACAAAACATCTAATAATACAGAAACCCATTTGGTTAAAATATTGCTGTCAATAAATAAATTGAACGAACTCTGATAACTCAAAGCTGCGTTTACAAAATTTGAAATAATATTTCTGAAAAATAATCTTGTCCAACCAATAATTAATACTGAAATTATAATTACTCCTATTTCCCAGTTTATATTAGAATTGTACTGAAAATCTTTTTTGAAAATTTTCAAATTATTATCATTTGTTTTTACTGTTGTGGGTTCTTCGCTTATTTGTTGAACTATCTTTTCTGTTTTTTGCTTTTTTACAATTTCAACTTTTTGTTTAACTACTTCCTTTTTCTCTTGTGGCTTTATTGATTTTAAATTCAATAAAAAATTTTCCTGAATTAATTTATTTTCAGTAGTATTTTCTAATAAATAAGGAATAGTATCAACATTAAATAATTGTTTTGTTGTATCTTTTTCAATTATTCTATTGTAAGTATTGTAATTGCTTTTATTATAATTTGAAGTAATAACGGTTTCATTTGAATCGTTAAGCTCTGTTGTTAAAATACTTTGATCTTTTGCATTAAAGAAATTAACGTTTGCCGAAGTGTCTTGGTCAATACTGTTCTCGGTTTTCAAATTAAATAGACCGGTATCTGCTCGAATAAGAGAATTAAATGTAGAATCTTGTTGTTGAGTTTGAATATTGCCAAACTTTTGCATAAGCAATATATTTTTTGCAAAGGTATAAAATTATAACCTAAAACTAAGCGGAATTTCAAATTGTACTTTCACGGGCTTGTTTTCCTGAGTTCCGGGAATCCAATTTGGCATGTTTTTAATTACTTTAATAGCTTCTTCATCACATCCTCCACCAATTCCTTTTAATAATGTTACATCTGAAATTGAACCATCGGCATTAATTACAAACTTTATATAAATAGTCCCTTCAATTTTATTGTCCTTAGCCACTGGGGGATAATAAATGTTGTGTGCAATATATTTATATAAAGAATCTTGTCCTCCCGGAAATTCGGGCATTTGCTCTACTTTGGTAAAAATTTTTGGTGTATCAGAATATATCCTTTCTGAACGAAATGCCCCGTTTTCATAATACTTTCGCCACGAACCTGATTTATTTCCGTTATTATATTCCCCCTTTTCCATTATCTGTCCATTATTAAACCAAAAAGTAAATTTACCATGTCTTATTTTTCCTTGGGCTGTTTTATAAGTTCCTTCCATTTGTATTTTCCCATCAATATAATAGTTTTTAATAAGAAACGTAGAATCGTTAATTTCATTTATAATACGATAGTATTTAGCCTCAATATTTGAAGTAAGTTCTTTCCAGTCAGCATCGTAATACTTAACAATAGTATCATTTTGCGAAAAAGAAATTTCAACAGAAAGTATTAATATTAACAGAAATATCTTGTGCATATTTTTAAATCTGTAAGATTTATTACACAAAAATAGTAAAAAACTTTAAATTTTCTGTCAATTGAATATAAATAATTGTAACAAACAGCCTTACGTTTTTATATAATTTTCCTCTTCCTTAACAGGTCAAACTCAATTTCAAAATTTGGAGTAAATACATTTTTGCCAAGATTTTCCTGTATTTCCTTTATGCTCCAAAATTTTCCTTCGTCAACTTCTTCAGTATTTGGTATAATTTCTCCATTGTATTGAGCAATAAAAGTAATAACAAGCTCTTTTTCAATATCGCTTTCCCATTTGTATTGCACAATTAGCTTTGCATTAAAATTCTTAATGCCAATTTCTTCATAAGCTTCACGTTTCAGACTCTCTTCTATGGTCTCGTTTATACCAACATGTCCACCAACAGCAGTATCCCACTTATTTGGCTGAATTTGTTTGTGTACAGGTCGCTTTTGCAGATATAATTGTCTTGATTTATTTATAATGTGCAAATGAATTACCGGATGCAATAATTTTTGCCCCGAATGACAGATAGAACGTGGTGCTTTACCAATAATTTTTCCTTTATCATCAACAACAGGCAGCCATTCTTCTTTGTTAAGATTTTTTGCTTTAAACTTATTTCTAGCAAATTCAAACACAAAATAAGCTCCAAACAAGATATAAAACAATCCGCCACTAATAAATACCCAAGCTTCTTTGCTCATATAAAAAGCGGAATAAAAAACCAGTAGAGTGTGGGCAAGAAAAATAAAAAACATTGCCTTAATACTTGTTGTTAACTGTTTTATCTGTGCATCATTTATCTCAACATCTTTTATATAGCGTTTACTCATGGCAAGCATAAAATTATTTGGAGTAAATGCCGAAATACCAAGTATGACAACAAGTATCAAGCCTATTAATGCAGGTTTAAGTTTGAAAAAAATGTCATTTTCCAAAACAATTGAAATAACTCCCATTATAACAATTAAACCTGTATCGAAAATCACAAATTTATCGAAACGTTTTTCGCGAATAAATGTGAATATTAGCTGAGCAATGCCAAAAACTACAGCAACTATTAAACCTATTTTAGTACCCCATATCTCGTCGGCAGCAATAAAAACAAATAGGGGTAAAAACCCGGGTAATAATTTTTTTAATAGTTCTGTTTTATTCACTTTTTCGATTTATATTTGTATACAAAGATACATACAAGATATGATTGCATAAATGTTTACTAAATATTAATGCCCTGTATTCTTGATACAGGCTTATAATTATAAAATTTACTCCGAGTATTCGGGGTAATGCTTTGCCTTCTAGTTCCTCCCCAAAGGGCAGGGTCGTTTCATTCTAATAAATTTATAGGTATAAGCGATTAAGTTGTACAAAAATACATATAAAAATAATTTTAATAAATTAGGTGGATGAAGTAAAAAGTACTGTGGGAACAAAAAACATATGAATAAACACTATTGTTATCCTTATCCTTATCTTTTTCCCCGTTGCTTTTGAGCTTGTTCAATCCGTTCCATAAACTTTGACTTTTTGGGGACTTTCTTTTTGCCTGTTTCCAGTTTTTTTAATATTTCCTCGTCGTTTGTAAATCTTCTGAACAAGTACATTTGGGTAAATGTAATAAGGTTTGCAAGTAGGTAATAGTAACTTAATGCCGATGCAAAATTATTGAAAAAGAACAAAAACATTATTGGCATAAAATACATCATTGTTTTCATGCCGGGCATGGATTGTGTTTGAACAGTTTGTTTGTTGTTCATCCATGTATATAATATTGTAGAAATGGTCATAAGTAAGGTAAATAAACTTACATGGTCGCCATAGCCAAATGGTACTGTAAATGGCAGGTCAATAACAGAATCGTATGCCGAAAGGTCTTCTGCCCAAAGGAAACTCTTCTGCCTCAATTCAATTGAAGCAGGGAAAAATCTGTAAAGTGCAATAAGTATTGGCATTTGCACTACCATTGGCAGACAGCCCCCCATGGGGCTAACCCCCACTTTTTTGTACAGAGCCATTGTTGCTTTTTGTTTGTCCATCGATTGTGCCTTGGTAAACTTTTTACTTATCTCATCAATCTGTGGTTTAAGCACTCTCATTTTAGCAGTACTCATGTATGATTTAAAAGTTAATGGCAGCAATAACATTTTTAATATTATTGTAAGAATAAGTATTATTAATCCGTAGCTGCCTATGTAATCCTGTAAGAAATTAAAAACAGGAATTACCATATATCTGTTTATCCATCCTAAAATACCCCAACCCAATCTAACAAGTTTTTCAAGATGCAGATCAACTTCTTCTCCATTATGATTTACTTTAGAATAATCTTTAAGAGTAGAAAAATGATTTGGCCCAAAATAAAAGTCAAAAGGAATATTTGTATTTTCAAGAGAAGAATAAGGAATTGTTATGTCTGCTTTAAAATGTTTTAAATATGGCTGGTCTTCTTCAAATTTAACTTGTTCAATTTTTGCATTTGCAATATAATCGTGAGCTATTAATGCCGATGAAAAAAACTGTTGTTTAAAAGCTATCCATTTTACTTTTGTTGTTAGATCTTCTGAGCCGCTTTTTTGTTCTGATATATAATCAACTTCGTCCTGATAAAATTTATAAAATATTGAAGTATAGTTGTTTTCGTATTTTGCTCCTTTTTCTTGCTGTGATACATATATGCTCCAGTTAAAAGTTAAAAAGTTTGTATTTGATGATATTACATCCTGAAGATTAACAAAATTAATATCAAAGCCTGCCATATAATTATCGGGCTTAAGAGTATAAACATATTCCAGATATTTATTTTCTCCTGCATACAATCTCATTGAAAGAGATTTTTCCTTATCGTCTACAATAATTTCTTTTTCGTTGTCTGATGCAGTAAAATACATGTCACCGGAAACAATTGTTCTGTTTTGTGAGAAAAATGAAATCCCGAATTCAGTAGAATCGCCGTCAAATAATATTAAAGGTTCTCCATAATATGTCTTATATTCCTTTAATTCAATAGAGTATAGTCGTCCTCCTTTCGATGATATTGTAAGTTTTACTTTGTTGTTTTCTAAAATATAAAACTCTTGAGTTCCTTTTCCTGCGTCAGCAAAATATCCATATTTATCATTTAGTAATGTGCTATCAGCCAAATTTAATGCAGCTGTATCAATAATATTTGAGTTTTCAATTAAAAATTGTGAAGAGTCAATTGCCAGAGTAACTGCAGAAAGATTTTTTATAGAATCTTCTTTTAGAATTCTCTCTGCTTCGGCTAATATCTGTTCTTTTTCTATTAGTGCTAGAGAATCCTGTCGTTTTTTTGCAACTTCAATTTCTGCTTCAGATGGTTTGTTAAATATGCTATAACCAATTATTAATACGAAAATTACAGCTATACCAATAACCGTATTCTTATCAATTCCTTTTCCTGCCATAATAATAACTTAACTTATAGTTGCTTTTACAAAATTTACAAATAATGGATGTGGATTTAAAACTGTACTTCTGTATTCCGGATGAAACTGAACACCAACAAACCATTTGTGTTTTGGTATTTCAATAATTTCAACCAAGTCTGTATCAGGATTTATTCCTGCAGGTACCATGCCTGCTTTTTCAAAATCTTTTAAATAGGTGTTATTAAACTCATATCTGTGTCGGTGACGTTCTACTATTTTATTCTTTTTATATGCCTCATATGAATTTGTTTTCTTTTTTACAATACAAGGAAATGCTCCCAATCGCATTGTTCCTCCTTTTTCTATTATTTCTTTTTGTTCTTCCATAAGATCAATAACCGGATATGGAGTGTTTCTTGCCATTTCTGAAGAGTTTGCTTTTTCATAGCCAAGCACGTTTCTTGCAAAATCAATAACTGCACATTGCATTCCCAAACAAATGCCAAGGAAAGGAATGTTATTTTCACGTGCGTATTTTGCAGCTAATATTTTTCCTTCAAAGCCACGATGACCAAATCCTGGAGCTATTATAATTCCTTTCAGGGTTTTTAGTTTTTCAGAATATGTGTTGTTTGTTAGTTCTGACGAATGAATTAATTCAAGATTTACCCTGCATTCGTTTTCAGCACCGGCATGAATAAAAGATTCTATTATTGATTTATACGCGTCAGCAAGTTCAATATATTTACCAATCAATCCAATTTTAACTTCTTTTTTCGGGTTGTTGTGTTTTTTAAGAAAATTTTTCCATGGCGTAAGTTTGGGTTCTTCTTTTAAAGGCATTTTTAATTTGGCAAGTACTATCCTGTCTAATTTTTCTTTTTGCATTAAAACCGGCACTTCATAAATAGTTGAAACATCTTTCGATTCAATTACAGAAGAAATCTCAACATTACAAAACAAAGCTACCTTTTTTCTAATGTCACTATTAACCGATTTTTCAGTTCTTAATATAAGAATATCGGGCTGTACCCCCGTTTCAAGAAGTGTTTTTACAGAGTGTTGGGTTGGTTTTGTTTTTAATTCTCCTGTTGCATTTAAATAAGGTAAAAGGGTAAGAAGTATTGTAAGAACATTTTCCGGCATTTCCCATTTCATCTGTCGTAATGATTCAATATATGGCAACGACTCAATATCACCAACAGTACCGCCTATCTCAGTAATAATAAAATCATATTTATTTTTTTTACCTAAAAGTTTAACTCTTCGTTTTATTTCATCTGTAATATGTGGTATTATCTGAACTGTTTTTCCCAAAAAATCGCCCCTTCTTTCTTTATCAATAACTGTTTGATAAATTCTGCCGGTAGTAACATTATTTGCTTGTGAGGTATTAATATTCAAAAATCTTTCATAATGTCCAAGGTCAAGATCTGTTTCAGCACCATCGTTGGTAACATAACATTCGCCATGTTCATAAGGATTAAGAGTTCCGGGGTCTACGTTGATGTATGGATCAAGTTTTTGAATGGTAACCCGATATCCTCTTGCCTGCAACAACTTAGCAAGTGATGCAGAAATAATACCTTTACCCAACGACGAAGAAACTCCTCCTGTAACAAATATGTATTTGGTGCTTGCCATAATCACTTAATTTAAAATAAATAGCTAATACCAATGCTTGGCATAAACGGTAACTGATTAACTCTTTCATGATTTAATCTGTCGAAATAAAATATATTTTCCCTATTATATATGTTTGTAATACTCAAATTTATTTCTAGTTTAGAGTCATTTTTAAAAATGAATTTTCTTTTTAAAGTCAGGTCTAATCTGTGATAATAAGGTAGTTTTCCTTCGTTTAAGCCTGCGTACACAATTCCAATTTCTCCGTTAGAAGTAGTATAATCTGTTCCAATACTTGTAAATGAGAGATTTTCATAATAACCCTGTGTTTGAGTAAAGGGGAATCCTGAACCAAAATTCCATCTGCCGTTAACTTCCCAATTTAAATCTCCAAAAGTTCTTGATGCAACTAAATTCACATTATGTCTTCTGTCAAAATGCGGAGAATAAGTAATATAGCCGTCATTTCTATTAACATAACCCAAAGAGTATACAAACCATACATAAGTTCGTTTATAGTCATATTTTATTAGAAAATCTACACCATAAGCATTACCTGATTCAATAATAAAATCCTTTTTTAAATTATCTGGTTTATCATAATTATCAGCATTATCATCGTACAATTTATTTCTGTTAATATTTGTAAGTTGGGTATTTTGCTTTAGATAGCCTTCAACGTTAACCATAATTTTATTTGACAAATCAATTTCCACACCGAAGATGCCATGAACAGATTTTTGTAAAGCGTGTGTAATTTCCTCTCCCTCAAATTCATCTTGCAAGTCTCCTAATTCAGGTCCTGATATAAATCCATAAAATAAATTCACAACATCTCTGTCGGAGTTGGCAGCAATTAAATTCTGAGAGTATAAGCCTCCGGCAAATTTAATTCTCAAAAAATCTGTAATATTATACTTCATTCCTAATCGTGGTTCGGGAGATAAAGTAGAAAGGGAGGCATAATATTGCATTCTGAAACCTGTCTCTACCAACACTTTACCGAAATTTAATTTATATTTAAAATATGCGGCAAGTTCGGTAGTATTTTCTTCTTGCTCCATATGTCTGCCAATTGAATTATAATAATTGAAATTGGTTTTAAATCCTAGTGTTTCAACCCCATAATCAATTTGGTTTTTGCCAAGAAAATAAACAAATGATAATCCAAAGTTAAAGCCATTAATTAAGCTATTTCTTGGCAATTGGTTTTCTTCCTTTAAAGTAATATCGTATTGTGAAAAAGAAAAATTAGATTTAATAAGTACCGAAGAACTTGTAGGAACAAGTATTAAATTTGTTCCAATTCCTGAAGCTTTCCAATTAAAGTCTGACACCGCCCTATAATTAACATTATCATTAAAATTAAATCCAAAAATATTTAACTTACTTCCACTAGCTCCGTTTATTGATACCTTGCCATAAAAATCATTAAAATTAAAAGGTAAACCAGCAGTATCAATGTATGTATATAATAATTTAGAACTTTCTTCGAGATAAGAAGTTTTGCCGGAAAGAATATAAGTTATTGATGTTTTGTTTTTTTCGGTTTGCTTTAAAAGTGGTCCTTCTAATAAAAGCTTGGAACCAAAAGGACTTGCTGATATTTTACCTGATAATTTCTTTTTATTTCCATCACGCATAGTAATATCCATTATTGATGATATTCTACCGCCATATTCTGCATTAAACCCACCTGTATAAACATCAACATTTCTAATAATATCTGAATCAAATACCGAAAATAATCCAATGGAATGAAATGGATTATATATAACCATCCCATCAAGTAAAACTTTATTTTGAATTGGCGGTCCTCCACGAATATATAATTGTCCTCCTTGGTCTCCGGTAAAAATAACGCCTGGTAATATCTGTAAATATTGAGCCAAATCAGGTTCTGCTCCAACAGTAGGTATTTGAGATATTTGTTTTGGAGTAATTTTAACTACAGAAGTTCTTATTTGTGTTTTCATTTCCTGGCGTTCTGCAGAAACAACGGCATCATTCAACATTATAGCTGATTCAGAAAGAAATAAATTTTCTGAAATTATTTTATTTGCAACAATATTAATTTTAACATAAACAGTATCATATCCCAAAGCAGTAGAAATAAGAGTATATTTTCCGGGTTTTATTTTAGTGAGATTGTAAAATCCATTAACATCTGTTGCTCCACCATAATTTGTTCCTTTTATATATACGTGAGCAAAAATCACTGGTTCACCAGTTCTTTTTTCATATGCAAAACCCCTAATGCTCCCCGTTTGAGATAATAAAACAAAATTTATTACAATAAAAATTGTTGTTAAAATGTATCTCCTAATATTCATTGATTTATAATGTTAAATTATGATATTTAAAAATATTACTTTGTTAAATTAATTAGTTGAATTCTCCTCGAATTTCATTTTATTTATTATATCCAGCTTGCTTTTCAACAATTTCACACTTTTTCTTTCATTATCAATTTTACTTTTCATTTCATTAATAATTGATTCTGCATTTGGTGAATTGGCAAAAAAACCAATGTTATTTTCTAATGTAATTACATCGTTTTCTATTTTTTTTAATTTTTTGGTAATATTTTCTTTTTCGTCATATATTTTTTCTTTCGCATTGTGTTGCTTTAATATTCCTTCTGCTTTAATCTTAAATTTGAAAATTTCCTTTTTATTGTCATCCATTTCAAGTTTATCAAAAAGCTTGTTTATTGCATTTCTATAATTATTGTATAATTCACTTTTAAATTTATGAGGTACATGACCTATTTCAGTCCATTCTTTTTGAAATTGCTTTAACGTTTTAAGGTCTTCTTCTATATTTGAAGCAATTGTAAAGTTACTGATTTTTTCTATCAATTCATTTTTCTTATTCATATTTTCAACTTCCAAATCAGCTCTTGATGCAAAAAATTCAGCCTTTTTATTAAAAAACACATCGCAAGCAGTTCTAAATCGTTTCCATACAACATCTGAATCCTTTTTTGGTACGGGACCAATAGTTTTCCATTTTTTTTGTAAGTTAAAAAAATCATCGGAAGTTTTTTTCCATTCAGTACTATTTTGAATTGCTTCTGCCTGAATACAGATGTCAGTTTTTAATTGTAAATTGTTAGTTTGTTCTCCTTTAAGTTGAGAGTAAAATTCTTTTTTTCTGTTGAAGAAAACATCACACGAAGTTCTTAATCGTTGATATATTGTATTATTGAATTTACGGGGAACAGGTCCAATTGTATTCCATAATTTTTGCAAGTCTAATACCTTGTTAGTTTTCTCTTCCCATTCTTTATGGGAATTATACATGATTTCATTAAATTGTTCAATTGTTTCACAAATTACTTGTTTTGCTAAAAGACTTTGTTCTTGTTCTTTTTTTCTTTCTTCAAAATATTCCTGTTGCTTATTATTTATTTTACCGGTAGCCTGTTTAAATCTTTCCCATATTTCATCTCCTTTTTCTGTAGGCGCAGGTCCAATTTCTCTCCATTCTTCATGTAGTTTTTGCAATTCTTTTGATGCAATAATAATATCTTCGTTTAATAAAAGTTCTTCTGCTTTTTCACAAAATTTAATTTTTATATCAAGATTTTTTTTAAGATCGAGGTCTCTAAGTTCTTTGTTGATTTTAATATAGTTGTAAAAATTATCAACATGCAAATTATATGTTTCCCATAAACCTTTTAGTTTGGCTTGTGGTACTAAACCTATTTCTCCCCATCGTTTTTGAAGTTCTCTAAACTCCTGAAAAGTTTTATTTACAGATTCTTCTTTGTGTACCAGATTCTTAATTTCTTCTATTATTGTGTATTTTAATATTAAGTTCTTTTCTTTTTCTTTTTCTATGTTGGAATTGTATTCTGTTCTTAATTCTTTATATCGTTGTAAATAAGCTTTTAAATTTTCTTCGCTAACATTTTCGCCGTAAGTAAAATCTTCTGCATCACCGCCTGCTTCAACAAATTTTTTCTTTTTTTCTTCAATTTCCGCATGATGTTTTTTATAAAAATTAGTTTTTATAACATCAACATCATTTTTTATCTTTTGTACAGGCTCGTTTTCAATTAATCGCTTTAAAACAGCCACTAATTCTTCTTTGCTTATTTGAGTATAATCAACTTCTTTTATTTCTTCTTCAGCTTCTTTTTTAACATCTTCTATTGGTATAGTATTTTTTTCTGCTGCTTCCTCAATAGTTTC
Source organism: uncultured Bacteroidales bacterium (assembly GCA_964435855.1). GTDB lineage: Bacteria > Bacteroidota > Bacteroidia > Bacteroidales > CAYTAU01 > CAYTAU01. The sequence goes on from CAYTAU010000019.1 coordinate 12,391, forward strand.
TTTATTATTACCTAAAGATATTTCTTCTGCAACAATGTTTTTTGTTTTGTTTTCAATTTTTACATCGTCATCTGTTTTTATCTTTTCCTTTTGTAGATTTTCTTCTTGTTTAAGTTCTACTTTTGCAGTTTCAGCATCATTTTCCACAACTGTTTTTTCAGTCATGATTTCCTTTAATTCTTCACTTTGTTTCTTCGCTTGTTTTTTCGGCACATCACTCTCTTTTTCCCCTAAAGGCTCACTAATTTGATTTTGCTCAACATCAGATAAATTCAAATTCTCTTTTTTCTCCATTATCAGTTAAAAACTTAATTAATACAATTACAAGCAAATATTAAAAAATTAAAATCATTGCTTTTTTTATAAACTTACAAAAGTATGTAATTACCCTTTAATACTCAAAGATTTTGATAACATTTCTTTAAAAAATAATATTTTAGGGGCTCTATCTTATATATAGCAGGTAATCAAATTTGCTACTGATTCACAGATTACAAAAAGATTAATTTTATAATCTGTGAATCTGTGGCTTTTTTATTTGAATATTTCATAAGTTTATCTGAAAATCTGTGGCTTTTTTATTTCCTTTACCAATCCAATTCAATAAAGAGCCATTTTTTACTTTATACTAAATCAATTTGCTTATGAGAATAGATATTTTGACACTGTTTCCTGCTATGTTTTCCGGGCCTTTTGATATTTCGATAATTAAAAGGGCTCAGGAAAAAAAAATTGCAGAGATAATATTGCACGATATTCGTGAATTTTCAAAAGATAAACACAAAAATGTTGATGATTCTCCTTTTGGAGGAGGAGCAGGCATGGTAATGACAATTCAGCCTATTGCCGATGCAATAGAATTTTTAAAATCGCAACGCAAATACGATGAAATTATTTATTTAACACCGGATGGTGTAAAATACGATCAAAAAATTTGTAATACGCTTTCAACATTTAAAAATATAATCTTGCTCTGTGGACATTATAAAGGAATTGACCAGCGAATTAGAGATATTTTTATTACAAAAGAAATCTCAATTGGCGATTATGTGCTTTCGGGGGGGGAACTTGCTGCTGCGGTTATAGTTGACAGCGTTGTGAGATTGTTGCCGGGTGTTATTTCTGACGAAACCTCTGCTTTAACCGATTCTTTTCAGGATAATTTACTTGCTCCACCTGTATACACAAGACCTTCAGACTATAATGGACATAAAATTCCGGAAATATTGCTTTCAGGACATTTTGCTGAAATAGACAAATGGCGAATGAAGCAAGCCTGTGAAAAAACCAAGCGACTTCGCCCTGATATTTTGAAATAAAAAACTATTTTTTATCTAACAGATTTTCCAAATTTTTTAAATATCTGATTTCAACATAAAAACTGTCTAATGCCGCCAATTTGGTTTTTATTTTATGTCGTTTTCTTGTAATATCAAATATTTCTTTTTGAGCATATTTTAAATTATTGCTTGCATTGATCAGGTGTTCTGCCATTTGCCTTGTGATGTATAGTTCTTGAAATTGCTCAATAAAAACAGGGTTGTATTTAGATAAGTTATCCCACGAATCAGGCTTTTCTTTTAGTTTGTCGGAAAACTCAATATAGCTATTTTTAATTTCTTCATTTTCTTTTTTAAGTTCAATTATGCCTTTTTCAGAGAATAATACAATCTGGTTAAAATTATTAATAATAATTTCATTACCGAATTCAATATGTCTTTTTATCTTTTTACCAACATTAGGTTTAATTATTATTTTTCTTGTAGCAAATACTATTTCATATATTATACTTCCTATACCAAAAGGAATATATTCTATCATAAATTGTTTGAAATTTCGTAAGAAATCTGTGTTATATGACGACTTAAAAGAATACCCTGTTGAATATGAGTTTATTTTCATTAATGCCATGTTAAGCTCATATGACATAAGAATGTCGTCCTGATAACCGATTATTGCACTATCGAGTATATCTAATAATATTATTGTTGAATCTTGGGCAGAAGCAATGAGTTTTTGGTGATTATATTTAACATTTGCAGTATGTATTATTATTTCCTGTGAATATTTATAATAATTATCAAGATGATTAAAATATCCGTTACAAATTCGAATTTGTTTTTTATTCAAAGAGCAACTGCTTAGAATAATTAATATAGATATTGTAGTTATTATTAGATTTTTCATGCATGCAAAATTTAATTTTGTCAGGTTTTTAATTATAGCAAATTTATATAAAAGTTTCTAAAAGCATAATTTTTTTGCAAAAACAGATTAAATAAAATATTTTTGTTAGTCGAAATGCATAAATATGCATATCGACAAATTAAATAAATTTAAAGAAACATTTATGAAAACAAAATCAGCATTTATTTCTGTAATTCTATCTTTTATAATTATGTCCGGCTTTGTAATGTTTGGGCAGAAAAATGATTTAAAAAATTTAAATCTTAATGGTAATGTGAAAACAATTCGTGAATTTTATTACAAAGTTGTTGAAAAAGCAGATGGTTTTGAAAGAGGGGAAAATGGATATTCGTATTATAATATATTTAATAATATTGGTAATAAAATTGAAGACAATAGATATAAACCTGACGGAAGTCTTGATAAAAAATATATCTACAAACATGATAATAATGGTAATAGAATTGAAGAAACCCAATTTGCATCAGACAATAGTTTGATTAGAAAAATTACGTATAAGCATAATGAAGATGGAAACATAATTGAAGATAACAGCTATTTGCCGGATGGAAAGTTTGATAAAAAATATACTTATAAATATGACAGTAAGGGAAATATAATTGAAGATAACAGTTACACCGCTGATGACAGCTTAGTTAAAAAATTCACATACAAGTATGATGATAGTGGTAATAAAATTGAAAATATAAAATATAATTCAAATGGTGAACTTGAAAAAAAATATACTTATAAGCATGATGATAAAGGGGATGTAATTGAAGAAAGCAAATATAAATCAGATGGAAACTTACATAGAAAATATTTTTACAAATATGAATACGATAATCAAAAAAACTGGATTAAAAAAATTGGTTTTACAGATAATAAGGCATTATATATACTAGAAAGAGAGATAAAATATTATTAATGTTGCAATCGAAACAACTAACAAGTCTGTTAATTACATTAGGTCAAATTTTATATCCAAAATATGCTCGTTGCATCTCAAATCCTGAATTATTGCCATCATCCGTAATGCTTGTATGAAAATTACTGAAAAAATTTACAATTGGTTCACCTTTTGGCACAAATTCAGTTGTATCAATATTTTTCGAAAATAAATTAAATGAAATTAATATAAATGATAAACAAAAAAAACTAAAACGCCCCATACTAATCGTATTAAAGTTGTAATTATTAATTTTCAAATTTAACAAAATCTCTGTGAGTTTTTAATAAATTTATATCAAAATAATAACATATTTTTAAATTTTCGATAATCTAAGAATTTTAACAATTTGACAATATTTTAAATAATTGATTTTGTAATATAAATTAAAATACTATTTTTGTGTTTTTATCAATTTATATTATAACATAAATATACTAATTCTTAATCGGGTATACAAAGTAAAGATGTTTTGGAATAATTATGTTGATATAAGTAAATAAAATTTACAAGTTAATTCCGTATCGGTATAATATTTTAATAAAATAATCGTATATATTATTAGACTTAAAAATTAATTTAAAACGTAAAGAAATGAGCAAAGCATTAAAAACAATTATGATCCCATGGGATTTTACATCTGCTTCTGAAAATGCCATTTTACACGCCATTCTTTTAAAAAGAGGTAGTGTTGATATAACATTAGTTCACATTGTTGAAAAAAATTCGCAGACAGAAGGAAAAACCGCTGAGTTAAACGATATTGCACAAGAGTTAGCTGCAAAACACAATATTGAAAAACCAAATATTGTTGTTAAAAAAGGAAATATTTTCAAACACATTTCTTCTATTTCAACAGATATTAATGCTATATTAGTTGTTATGGGAGTACACGATATTCAAAATAAACGAGTAATTAAAGTTGTTTTGGGTTCTCAGGTTCCATTTATTCTTGTAAAAGTACCACCAAAAAGAAACGAATATAATAATATTGTTGTTCCTTTTGATGAAGATGAAAAGAACAGAATTCAGCTTAACTGGATAATTAATTTAGCAAAATACTACAATTGTAATATTGATATCATTAAACCGTTTATCAACAGTAATGTTAAAAACGAGAAAATGAGAAATCAAATGTTTTTCATTAAGAAAAATCTTGATGCAAAAGATATTGTATATGGTATTAGAACTTCAAAACGTGGTATTGAATTTCATGATGCAATGTTTAATTTTGTTGAAGAAATTGATGCTGATATAATTATGATGATGGCTGGTAAATTTAAAAAATATATTAAAGGAATTAAAAGTAGCACAGTTCCGGTAATGTGTATCAATCCTAAATTAGCCAATTTAGGAGGTTTCAATTAAACTAAGTGTATCGTATAAAATATAATATAAAAAAGCCTTGATTTCAGGGCTTTTTTTATAAATCTATTTTAAATAATCTTCAAAATAATTTGTAACTTTTTGCATAAGATGTATTCTGTATTTATAACCTACATTGTGTTTTTCGCGAGGATATAAAAAATAATCTACCTGAACATTATTACTAATACAATTATTAATAAAATCAAGACTATGTTGGGGAACAACAGTGCCATCAATATATCCATGTATTAATAATAATTTACCTTTTAATTTATCTGTTTTATTTGTTAAACGAGAGTTTTCGTAGCCGTCATGGTTTTCATCAGGAGTATCCATATAGCGTTCTCCATACATAATTTCATAATATTTCCAATCCATTACCGGACCTCCGGCAACTCCAACTTTAAAAATATCATTATGGTGTATCATCAATGAAGTAGTCATAAAACCTCCATAACTCCAGCCATATATTCCAATTTTATTCATGTCAACATATCCAAGATTTTCAAGAAGTTCAACTCCTTTCATTTGATCTTCCATTTCGGCAACTCCTGTTTTTCTGTGTATTATATTCTCAAATTTTAATCCTCTGTTTTTCGAACCTCTATTATCAATAGTTAGCATTACATACCCCATTTGTGCCATATAATATTGCCACATCCCTACTCCACCTAACCATGAATTTGTAATGAGCTGAGCATGAGGCCCTCCATAAACATAAATTATTACAGGATATTTTTTGTTTTTATCGAAATTGGGCGGAGTTATTAATCTATAATATAAATCCGTTTTCCCATCAATAGATTTAATAGTCTTTATAGTCATATTTCCCAATTTATATTCTGCTAATGGATTTTTTGAACTTAACAGAGTTTTTAATAATTTTCCGTCTTTATCAATAATTTTAAATTCTTTTGGAGTTTCTAAATTGCTGTAAATATCAATAAGATAGTTTTTCTTTGGACTTAAACGAACGTTATGAGTGCCGTCAACATCTGTTAATTTTGTTATATCCCCTGTTTCAATATTGGTTTTGTAGGCATTGTTTTCAATAGGGCTATCTTTAGTTGACATAAAAAATAAATTTTCACCTGTATTATCAAATCCTAAAACGCTTGTTACAACCCAATTGCCTTTGGTTAACTGTTTTAACATTTCTCCATTAGTATTATATAAGTATATATGATCCCAATTGTCTCTTTCGCTTTGCCAAATAAACATATCGTTTTTGTTTGGAAGAAATAAAGCAGGATGCTCAGGTTCAACATATTTTGGGTGTTTTTCTTCAAATAATGTTTTAACTAATTCTCCAGTTAAAACAGCATATTTGTTGAATTTTAAATGATTTTGTTCTCGATTTAAAACAGCTATATAAATATATTTTTCTTCAGGTCCCCATGCAATATTAGTAAGATATTGTTCTTTTGGTTCGCCTGTTTTTAAAAATATAATTTTTCCATCAGAAATATTATAAATTCCAAGTGTAACTTCTTCGCTTTTCATACCCGCCATGGGGTATTTAGTATTTACAACTTCTGCTTCACGTTTTGTAATATCAACAAGGGGATAATCAATTACCATAGTTTCATCTTTTCGGTAAAATGCAAGATAATTTCCATTTGGCGACCAAAAAGTACCTTTGCTTATTCCAAATTCATTTCGGTGAACAGTTTGCCCTGTTACAATTCCTTTATCCTTATCTTGTGAGATTGGCGATACTTTTCCATTTTCGTGAGCAAGATATAGGTTGTTGTCGATTGTATAGGCAAGCTTTTTACTTTCGGCACAAAAATCATTATTTTCTGCTTTTTCATTATATTTAAACAAAAATTCAATCTTTTTTTTATTCACATTATAATATACAATATGATTATTTAATTCTAAATGCAGAATATCGTTATCTATCCATTTATGAGAAGGGAAATATAATATTGGTTCTAAATCATTTTTTTCGAGAACAGTACTTAAATTTTTTATAAATATTAATTCATTATTATTTTTAGTAGAAATATTACTTTCATAAATTCTATCTTCCTCAACAAAAGTATAAGCACCATCATTACCTTTCCATTTTAATTGTTTAATATACTCAGGGTATAAATTAGTCCATTGTCCAATTACTGCATCTTTAATTGTTAATTCTTTATCTTGTGCCTGTATAAATAGAATATTGTTAATTAAAATGCCAATAAATAATATTAATATCTTTTTCATAGAGTTTTGTTTTATATAATTTTGCTATACATAAAAAATAATATTTTGTATAAGAAAACAAACATAATAATAATTGTTATTATTTCAATACTTGTTTCAAATTGTTTTTATGATAACGATTCTAATAATAAAGTTAAAAGGAATGATACTACATTACTTAACAATTCAAAATTAAATGAAGAAATTGACACTCTTGGAAAAAATAAAGATACCACAGACCTTGAAAGAATATTAATAAAAGCAGGTTTAGTAAACATTAATAAATTTGATACTTCAATTAAAATTGATATTAGGTATTCAACAACAAATAATTTTTTAGGAATTGATATGTATGGTGATTTTGATAAAGCATATCTTCAAAAAGAAACTGCCGAAAAATTGCATAATGCACAAAAATTAATACAAAAAAAACATCCAAAATATTGTCTTATAGTTTTTGATGCTGCACGCCCGAGGACTATTCAAAAATTAATGTGGGATTCAATAAAAATCCAGGAAAACCAAAAACATAAATATCTTGCAAATCCTAAATATATTTCGATGCATAGTTATGGTTTGGCTGTTGACCTGAGCATTGTTGACAGCAGTGGAAAAGAATTAGATATGGGAACTGATTTTGATAGTTTTGAAGAGTTGGCTTATCCTGCACTTGAAGAACAAATGTTAAAAAATGGCTTGCTTTCAGAAACACAATATAACAACAGATTGCTATTGAGAAACACAATGGATAGTGCAGGATTTAACAGCATTACAACAGAATGGTGGCATTTTAGCATATATTCAAAAGCAGAAGCAAAAAAGTTATTTGCAGCAATTGAAACACATATTTTACCAAGCGAAACATCCGATTATATAGCAGAAATACCTGAAGAAATTGATCTTGAAAATATTAATGTATTTTTCAAAGTTCAGTTAAAAACATCAATGAAGCCAATTGATGTTAATTCTTCTGTTTTTAAAGGCTTGGAAATTTTCAGATATTATCACCAAGGATTATATAAATACACAGCTGGCAAATTTAAAGATATTGCATCAGCATATAAATATCGCGATGAAATAAAATCTATGGGATATAATGATTGTTTTGTAGCCGGATTTAATAATGATCAACGAATTGGAATTAGAGATGCTGTGGAATTATCACAATAATTATTAATTAATAATATGAATTTAGCATTAATTGATTGGATTATAATTGGATCATACTTGTTGGTAAGTATGGGAATTAGTATATATATGTCGAAGCGTGCAAGTAAAAGCACAAGCGATTTCTTTTTAAGCGGACGAAATTTACCATGGTATATTGCAGGAACAAGTATGGTTGCTACTACATTTGCTGCCGACACACCACTTGCAATAACAGAGCTTGTTGCAGATAATGGTATTGCAGGTAACTGGTTATGGTGGAATATGGTGTTTGGAGGAATGCTTACCGTTTTCTTTTTTGCGAGGCTATGGCGTAGAGCAGGCATTATGACAGATTGTGAATTTGTTGCGATAAGATACTCGGGAAAACCTGCAAATTTCCTAAGAGGTTTCAGAGCCATTTATATTGGTGTATTTATGAATGTTATAGTAATTGCATGGGTAAATCTTGCAATGGTAAAAATTCTCACAGTAATATTTCCTGAATTTACAGTATTTGGCATTGAAAGTTTTTCTCTTTTTGGACTTGAATTTAGTTCACACCTGATTGCTGTTGGCGGAATTATTGTTTTTGTAGCAATTTATTCTTCCTTGTCTGGTATTTGGGGGGTTTCAATTACAGATACTTTTCAGTTTATTCTCGCAATGACAGCTTGTATAATTCTTGCGGCAATTGCTTTAGGACATCCTGATATTGGTGGAGTTACCGGATTGAAAGAAAAGTTGCCGGAATGGGTATTTAATTTTGTTCCAAGTATTGGCAATTCGGATGGTATTACATTAGGTGGAGCAATGAAAATGTCTGTTGTAGCTTTTGTTACTTACATTGGTGTTCAATGGTGGGCAAGCTGGTATCCGGGAGCAGAACCTGGAGGAGGAGGCTATATTGCACAACGTATGATGTCGGCTAAAAATGAAAAACATTCGCTTTTTGCAACTTTATGGTTTCAAATTGCTCATTTTGCAATTCGCCCATGGCCATGGATAATAGTTGCTCTAGTTGCACTAGTGCTTTACCCTGACTTGCCTGCAGATAATAAAGGTGCAGGCTTTGTAATGGTAGTCAGGGATTTAATGCCGGCAGGATTATTCGGATTACTTCTTGCTGCTTTTCTTGCTGCTTTTATGTCAACAATTGCCTCTCAAACTATTTGGGGGACATCATATATTATTAACGATCTTTTTAAACCATTTGTAAAGAAAAATGCAAGTGAAAAATATTATGTAAAAATATCTAAGATTACTACTTTTTTACTTTTATTGTTTTCATTAATTGTAACATCGCAATTCGACAAAATTACTGATGCGTGGAAATTTGTTTTAACATGCGGTAGTGGAATAGGATTGGTTTTGATATTCAGATGGTTTTGGTGGAGAATAAATGCATGGTCAGAAATTTCAGCAATGCTGGCTCCATATTTAATATTTCCAATCTTAATTTATGTTTTTAATTTTGACGTATATGGTGAAGATTTCCCGATAACTTTATTAATTATTGTAATATGGTCTTCTATTGTTTGGATAACAATTACATTTCTGACAAAACCAACTGATACAGAAAAATTAGTATCTTTTTACAAAAAAATACATCCGGGGGGTAGGGGTTGGAAAAAAATATCAGATAATTTACCTGAAATTAAAAGTGATAAAGCTTATGGTTATTTATTTGTAAACTGGATTACAGGATGCCTGCTTGTTATTTTTACATTATTTGGAATAGGAGAATTAATTTTCCAAAATTATCTGATATGTATAATATATTTTGCTATTGCATTATTGTCAGGCATTTTAATTACAAGAAATATCATAAAAGTTGGATGGTAAAAAATAAATAAAACCTTTTATTTCTTGAATCGTATACTGTAAATTATTAAAAAAAATGTTATTAAAAAAATTTGTCAATAATAAATAGTAAATAAGACTTTGTGAATTCATTTTTTTTTTTAAACTTGCAGGTTGAAAATAATTTTAATTTTTAATTATGTTAACTAAATCATTTTTGAGAAACAGCAAAGTATTAGTATTGCTATTAGTTATGTTAATGCTTTGGATTGGTGGTTGTAAATCTGATGGCACAACTGAAGATATAATAGAAACCGAAATAGACAATCAAATAGATTCTTCTGCCATAACATTGATTAAGTTTAACAATACACTTTTTAGTATTCCTTCACCTTATCAAATTGCATATTTGATTAAAAATCAAAATATAAGTTATAATAAAGACATTCTGAATCCCTACAATATGTCTAGTAACTATACAAACACCTTTAAAAAAGCATTAAATATGGGTGTTTATGGTGCGGATCTTGGATATTTAAATTTATATGGACAAACTCCTGATGCTATTCAATATTTTTCTACAATTAAAATTCTTTCTCAGGATTTAAATATGGATAACGCATTTGATAAAGAAACTATGAAAAGCATTGAGAATAATATGTCAAACATAGACTCTCTAATGTATATTATGTCAAATTCTTACAGAAAAATTGATGAGTATTTAAAAGACAATGGACGCGAAAGTGATGGTGTTTTAATTTTAGCAGGTGGGTGGATTGAAAGCTTGTATATTATGTGTCAAATAGCTTTAAACAATAAAGATACTGAAGTTATTATTAGAATTGGAGAACAAAAACATCCTCTTGATAATTTAATAAAGATATTATCTCCTTACTATAATAATTCGGATGAATATACTGAATTAATTGATTCCTTAATTGATTTAGCTTACGAATTTGATGGAATTGATATTAATTACACTTATGAAGAACCTGTTGTTGATCCTGAAAATAAATTTTCAATTATAAATAGTAAATCTGAACTAATTATGTCTGATCAGCAACTACATACTATAATTGATAAAGTTGAAATTATTAGAAAAAGTATTATAGGATAATTATAATTTATAACATGAAAAATATATTTTTAATAAGCACATTAATATTAATTGGTTTTTTATTTTCAATAAAAAGTACCAATGCTCAAGCAGATGAGATTACTGCTCTGTGCACAAAATATCTTGTACCACCATTTGTTTCTGATGGACAACAATATAAAGCATTATTAAATGAAGATGAATTAGCTGAATTTCATGCGACATTCTATGGGGGAAGCACTTACAGGATAATTGCATGTAGTGGCATGTCTGAAGGGAATTTATTATTTTCAATATATGACAAAGAAAGAAATCTTCTTTTTTCAAATAAAAATTATGACAATTCTCCCTACTGGGATTTCAAATTTACATCAACAATAGATTGCATTATTGAAGCAGAATTGGATTCTAAAAATTTAACATCAGGATTTGCATTATTAATGATTGGTTTTAAACAACAATAATAAATTGATGAAATTTTTAACAAGGCGTTATTTTTAAAATTATAATGCCTTTTTTTTTAAGTTATGAGTGAAAGAATATTAAAAGCACTAATGCAGCTTTTTGCAATCATTGCTCCGCCCGAAAGCGAGGCAGCAGAAAGAAGAAGAGTGGTTGGCTCATTTCTTAAACAACAATTAAATCAAGAACTTGTTGATGAATATCTGAAGTTTTTTGACGAGTATTATGGTATTTATCAGTCCAAGCAAAGCGATAAGAAAAAACGAAAAAAAAGTATCTCATTAAGTTCTGTTAAGGTTCTTAAAATATGTACCGCAATAAATGAAGAACTTACCCAAAAACAAAAGGTAATTGTTTTATTCAGACTTTTAGAATTTATAAAATCAGATTTTCAGGAAATAACCGACCAGGAATTAGAATTCCTTGAAACAGTTTCAGATACTTTTAATATTGACAGAATTGAATATAACAGAATAAAAGCATTTGCCTTATATTCATTTGATGAAATCCCCAATTCCTCCAAGCTTCTAATCATCAACGATGTGGAAAACTATGCCCACTATAAAGTAAAGCATGTTTATAAAGAATCACTAAAAGGTAATATTTGGATTTTCCATGTTACTTCTGTTGATATGTATGTGTTACGATATTTGGGAGAAAACGAACTTTATTTAAATGGGCAACTGGTACAACAAAATAAAATGTATGTGCTAACTCCGGGAGCTTCTGTTAAAGACAAAAAAATAAAACCCATTTATTACAGCGATATAGTAAGCACTTTTATTTCGGACAAGTCAAAGACCAAAACTCTTTTTGAAATAAAAAATGTAACCTATAAATTTAAGGGGGGAGGAATAGGATTACACGATATGAGTTTTATCGAAGAATCGGGTAAACTTGTTGGAATTATGGGTGCTAGTGGTGCCGGAAAAACTACACTTTTAAATACTTTGAATGGAAGCCTTAAGCCAACTAGCGGAGAAGTACTTATTAATGGTGTTAATATTCATACTGAATCAGAAATTCTTGAAGGTTTAATTGGACATGTTTCCCAAGATGACCTATTAATTGAAGAATTAACTGTTTTTCAGAATCTTTACTATAATGCAAAGTTGTGCTTTGGCAATTACAGTGAAGAAAAAATTATTGAAACGGTTTCATCTCTTTTAACAAGCTTGGGTTTATATGAAATCAGGGATATGAAAGTTGGAAATCCTCTAAATAAAAAAATTAGTGGAGGACAAAGAAAACGCTTAAATATTTCACTTGAACTAATACGTGAACCTGCAATCTTGTTTCTTGATGAACCAACTTCAGGATTATCCTCTCTTGATTCTGAAAACATTATGGACCTTTTAAAAGAACTTGCTTTAAAAGGGAAACTTGTTTTTGTTGTAATTCATCAACCTTCGTCTGATATTTTTAAAATGTTCGACACTCTGCTTATTCTTGATAATGGAGGATACTTAATTTATAATGGAGATCCTGTTGAATCAATAATATATTTTAAATCACGAACTCTTCAAGCAAACTGGAATGATAGTGAGTGTAACCAATGCGGTAATGTTAATCCCGAGCAAGTTTTTAATATTGTTGAATCATTAGTAATTGATGAATTTGGGAATCACACACATTTAAGAAAAACATCACCTAAAGAATGGAATGATCACTTTATTGAAAACAAATTAAAAAAATCAAAACATGAGCAAGAAGTTCCGAAAGGGATTCCTGAAATAACCTTTAAAATTCCTAATAAAATAAAGCAGTTTAGAATATTCACTATTAGAGATTTTTTATCAAAATTAACTAATACTCAATATTTATTTTTCAACCTTGTTGAAACACCAATTCTGGCCCTTGCGCTATCATTTATTATTAAATACTATAATGTAAATGAAGCAAACGAAGTTGGTTATGCATTTAGCGAAAATAGTAATATGCCTGTATATATATTTATGTCGGTTATTATTGCCATTTTCGTTGGACTAACTGTTAGTGCTGAAGAAATTATTAAAGATCGGAAAATTTTAAAACGTGAATCTTTCCTAAACTTAAGTAGAGGAAGCTATTTGTTCTCTAAAGTAGTTATTTTATTTGGCATAGCTGCTGTTCAAGCATTAACTTTTGTATTGATTGGAAACACGGTAATGGAAATAAAAGGAATGTACTGGCAATACTGGTTAGTTTTATTTAGCGCATGGTGTTTTGCCAATATATTAGGATTGAATATATCAGACAGTTTTAAAACTTCTGTAACAATTTATATTTTAATACCATTTCTTGTTATTCCTCAAATTATATTAAGTGGCATAATAGTAAAGTTTGACAAATTAAATCCCGACATTTCTTCACCTAGCCATATACCATGGTATGGTGAAATTATTACAGCGCGATGGGCTTATGAAGCCCTTGCTGTCTATCAATTTAAAGAAAATGATTATGAAAAACAATTTTATCCTTATGATAAAATAATGAGTGTTGCAAATTTTAAAAAAGATTATTGGGTTGCAACCCTTAAAGAAAAAACTGCAAGCTGTAAGAGAAATTTAAAAGACCCTGAAAGAAAAGAAGAAATAACTAACAATTTCAAACTGCTTAGAAATGAAATACAAAAAGAATTAGATATAAATGAAAAATTTAAATTTGAATTTTTAGACAGTTTATATTACGATAAAGCTTCAGAAAGAACTATTAAACTTGCTGAAGAATACCTAAGAGAATTAAATGAATATTATAAGAAAAAATATAACGAAGCTAATAAACGAAAAGATAAAATTATTTCAGAACTTCAGTCAACAGATTCGTTAAAAGAATTGTTTATTGCTAAAAAGAAGAGATATTACAATGAAAGTTTATCTGATTTTGTAACCAATAAAAATAAACTTGACAGAATAATTGAATATAAAAATAATTTATATCAAAGAATTGAACCAATTTTTCAAGACCCTCGTCATAAGATAGTAAAATCACATTTTTATGCACCCAGAAAACAAATTTTTGGTAAATATTATGACACTTTTTGGGTGAATATTATTGTAATGTGGGTTACATCTTTGATGCTTTATGTTACACTTTATTTTAGTGCTCTTAAAAGATTACTCGACTTTTTTGAAACTATAAGTGAGAAATTCAAAAAAATCCGAGTAGTTATAAATTCAAAGAATAATTAATTTTCCATTTACAAACTATAAAAGCCGGAAAATCCGGCTTAGAAATAATTTTACCCCACATTATTTAAAATGCAGGGGAAATTTATGTTAGATGATTTTTGAGGAAAAACTATTCCTCAATTTCTATCATTTTGAAAGGAATTCTGATAATTGACTGATAATCTTCACCCGCTTCTAGCATATCTTCATCATCCTCTTCGTAATACCAGTTAATAATTACTTCATTGCCTGCTTTAGAAATTACTTCTAATTTCTTAAACACATCAAGGATACATTTCGATGAACTGGTATTAAAATATTCTAACTGAATATTTACTTCTGTCAATTCTTTAGGTGTTTTGCCATACTCTTCCAGCCAATCAACTAAAGGCTTATAAAATTCTATTGAATTTTCAGGTATCGACCTTCCTTTAATTTCTACTTTTCCAGAAGCAGCATCAAAATTTACTGTTGGAGTTTTTGGTGTTCCTTCAATTGTAATTTGATCCATATAAATAAATATTTAATTTGTGAAAAAACTATTCTATATTAATATTAAAATTATAAAATGAAAACTTATCATCAACATCAATAAATTCATAATTTAATTTACTGCCTGTTTTTCGTGCAACATCTATCATTCCTAATCCACCTCCACCTTTAAATGAAAACTCCTGATTATTTAATATTAATTTATATAAAGCTTTCAATTCATCTTTTGTCATAGAGTTTAATTGTTCCATTCTATCAATTAAATATTGCACCTTTTCTTTTGTTATAAAATTTCCTGTTGCAATTTTATAAGTATCATTTGATTTTGATATAGAGCAAATTCCGAAATTTTTTGCTGATTTATCAGAATGTGAAACATCTTCGATGCCATGATGATACAAATTTTGCAAACATTCTACAAGGGTATTGTATATTCTTTTCCTTATCTTTGATTTTTCAGGTATATCATCAAGTTTTGATTCAACTACCTCAAGAATATTTGTAATAAGGTCAGATGTAATATCTCCTTTAAATGCAAAAAGCACATTTCCTTCATTCATTTTATTATATTGCTCCTTGATACTGAAACTCATGCAAATCTTACTTATTAATATGTACTAATAAAACCCAATTTTTATAAACACAAATATATTAAAAATATTATAAACAAAAATAATATTTATTTAATTACTTCTGTCCAGCCAAATTTATCTTCAATTTCGCCATGCTGGATACCTCTCAATATATTATACAATTTTGTTGACACAACACCTGCTTTTCCATTTTTGCAATAATTATATGTTTTATTTTTATCAATATCAACAATTTTTCCTATTGGAGAAATTATTGCAGCAGTACCACAGGCACCAATTTCTTCAAAAGTTTCCAGTTCGTCAACATGAACAGGCCTTCTTTCTATTTTTAAACCAATATCTTTTGCTATTTCAATAAGACTCATATTTGTAATTGATTGTAGTATTGATGGAGATTTTGGAGTAATATAGGTATTATCTTTTATTGCAAAGAAATTTGCTGCCCCAATTTCATCAATATATATTTTTTCTTTAGCATCAAGATAAAGGACATTGCTTAATCCTGCGTCTTTGGCTTTTTTTAACCCGTTAAGACTTGCAGCATAATTACCTCCAACTTTTAATGTGCCGGTACCTAGTGGAGCTGCTCTATCACTATCTCTAATAATGGCAATATCAACAGGATTAAAACCTTCTTTAAAATAAGGTCCAACCGGAGTTACAAATACTACAAACATATATTCTGATGAAGGTTTTACTCCAACTTCAGCACCTGAACCAAATAAAAACGGACGAATATATAATGTGGCATCTGAACCATAGGGGGGAATATATTTTGCATTTAGTTCTACAACTTTTAAAATCGCTTCTTTAAATGTTTCAATCGGAACTTCAGCCATTCTAATTCCTGCTGCTGATTTTTGAAATCTTTTGGCATTTTCTTCCCATCTAAACAATCTCACTTTTCCATCTTTTCCTCTATATGCCTTTAAGCCTTCAAAAGCTTCCTGTCCATAATGGAGTCCGGTAGCTGCCATGTGTAATGAAATATGTTCATCCTGAGAAATTTCAAGTGAACCCCATTGACCATTTTT
Organism: uncultured Bacteroidales bacterium; assembly: GCA_964435855.1. Classification (GTDB taxonomy): domain Bacteria; phylum Bacteroidota; class Bacteroidia; order Bacteroidales; family CAYTAU01; genus CAYTAU01. Next base: position 28,863 of record CAYTAU010000019.1, read on the forward strand.
CCATGTATGGCGTACATTATAATCTGTCTTTATATATCCAAAAGGCAAATTTTTCCAATCAATATTTTCCATTTTTTTTATTTTTTATTTTTCATGTAATTTTAATAAAACATTGTATTATAGCAATCAATAAGCTTTGCTTATTTGATTTATATTATATTTATTTACAACTGCAAATTTAACATTTTTATGTAAATATCAATTATGTTAAATATGTTGCTTAAAATACTTTGCATTTTTAACAAGAATTGGCATAAAGATAAAAAAAAATACAACTTTTAAGCGAAAATCTGAAGCCTTATTATTAATTTAGACATTCAAAAAAGCATCAAGTAATGAACGAAGAAAAAAACAAAGAATTAGTAAAACGTATAGCAGGACTTGTAAAAGAAAATAAACAACTTACTAATCAAATATTAGAATTATCGAAACTAAACGATAAGCTTACAGATGAATATGAAAGTTTAAAAGAAGGGATAAAAGAATATTCTAAAGTATCGGCAAAAAGCCTTAAATTCAAAATGGCGACTGTGCTTTTTGTTGACATTACCGGATTCGCAGACATATCAAAACAAAATAGTTCCAGTACTTTAATTGATGAGTTGGATACAATATTTATACATTTTGATGCAATTGCAGAAAAATATAATATAGAAAAAATTAAAACTATTGGCGATTCATATATGTGTGCAGGTGGAGTTCCTGTTAAAAACAACACCAATCCGCTTGATGTTGTATTGGCTGCACTGGAAATACAACAGTGTATGAATGATATGCAGACAAAATGTGAAAAAGAAGGAAAATCGTTTTGGCAGTTTAGAATAGGAATTCATACGGGACCGGTTACAGCTACAACAATGGGAACAAAAAAGGTTTCGTATAGTTTAAAAGGTGATACCGTTAATATTGCAAGCAGATTTCAATCTGCATCAGAAATAGGCAAAATTAATATTTCAGTTATGACCTACGAGCTAATAAAAGAATATTTTACTTGCGACTATCATGGTATTTTACCTGTAAAATATAAAGATGACCATGAAATGTTTTATGTTAGAAGAATTAAAAAAGCATACTCTGTTGAAAGGAAAGGGAAAGTACCAAACGATATTTTTAATGTAAAATATAAACTCAGACAGTTTGCCGATATTCAGGAAATATTTTTAGATAAACTTGAGACGGAATTGCCATCATTTTTATATTACCATAATGCAAAGCATACTATTGATGTAATTACTCAGGTTGAACTAATTGGCTGGGGAGAAGGCGTTACAGATAAAGAGCTTTTGATACTTAAAACCGCAGCTTTATTCCATGATATGGGGCAGATACAGGGAGCAAAAAATCATGAAGAAAAAAGCTGTGAGTATGCTGAAAAATTATTGCCTAAGTTTAATTATACCGAACAGGAAATTGAATTAATAAACAATATTATTATGGCAACACAACTGCCTCCAACACCCAAAACTTTGTTGCAAAAAATAATTTGCGATTCAGATCTTGATTATCTTGGCAGAAGTGATTTTATTCCTGTATCTGATACGCTTTTTAAAGAACTGAAAGAGCAAAATATTATAACTTCATTAAATGAATGGAACAAGCTGCAGGTTAAGTTTTTATCGGGACATGCATATTTTACAAATACAGCAAAAAACTTACGTGAAGTAAATAAACAAGACCAAATAGACAGAATTTCTGATTTAATTCATTAGCTCATGCTCAACAAATTTCACATTGCTTTCCAGTCTTGTTAATGCATCTAAAACTATTACCAAATAATAATTGAAAAATTCTTCATCTTCCCATCTATATTCATTTCCATTATCAGTAATAATATCTTCAACATTAAACATTATTTCAGCCATTTTCTTAAGCTCATCATTAGCTTTATCAGATGATAAAACGGCTTCATTAAAAGCCCTTATCTTACTTTTCAGTATATCTATATTATTAACGTCATTGTAGTGGAATAAAACATGTAATGTTGTTTTGGTATTATCAAGAGAATGCAATTCAGAATTTAAATTATTATTAGTAGCAGCCAATAATTGAGTTTTTATCTCTTCAATAAACTTATTTAAATCATCTGCCTTTTGCTGAACTTGTGTATCATTACTACTTGATTCATTATAAATATTGTCTACTAAATTTTGATTGTGCTTATATTGACCTTCAAAACTATTTACAACAGTAGCACTGATATTTACTGCAAGCAATGCACTGAAAACAGTAAGGAAAACCATTCCAAACATTATTCCCATAAAATTTACTATAGAATACTTTTTATCTTTTCTTGTCTGGATTAAATATACTGGCAAAAATGCAACAAGTGGCAATGGAATACCAAAAATTAGAAACCATCCTGCACCCGGCCAGTGCATCACTTTAAAAAGTGCACCAATAAATACTATAAAGAATACAATGTATGTTACAATGTATATTAGTCCATACCTCTTTGGATTGCTATTGTGATAAGCATTGTGCAATGCAAAAGGTAGAAATAGAAAACAAAGAGTAAATATTGATAATGTCAATAGGATTCCTGCTCCTGGAAAATGCATAACTTTAAACATTGCACCAAGAAACATAAAATTAGCGCTTAAAATACCTGTTATATATATATACTTTTTCATCTTATTTAGTATTTAAGGTTAGTAATTCATTATTTGTATATTCTAAAGCCATAGACTCTGCAATACGAACATTATTTTTAAATTCGTTTAATATGCCAATAACTCTAATTAGTGGATAATGCTGAAAATAATATCGTTCCCAAGAAACTGTTTCTTCCCATATAGTTTTGTCCGATAAGTTTATAAGATTATCTAAGAGAGACACAATCTCTGCATTTTCATTAGATTCTGCAATGATTCTTGATTTGTATTCATTTAGCTTTGCTTTTATTTCTATTGCTTTACTTTTCCCATTTTTTCCAACTAATAGAATATTTACAAAATCAATATTATCCTTTTTGTTAATTGCTCTCGGATTATTTAGAAGTTCACTTGCCTTTTCTTTATCAACTTGTTCTGTTTTACTAATAAGATCAATTTGAATTTCATTTATATATTCACATAATTCATCAGACTCTTGTTTTATAGTCTTGGCTTTTGATGTTAAGCCTAGTGTATCTGTTTTACTTTCAATATCTGTTAATAGTAAAGAGTTCTTATTCTCAAGATAATTATTCTTTAGAGTTTCATTATCTGCATGTTTAACACAAACATTTAGAAAATCTCTAGAAACATTTAATGCTAATAATGAAGTGAAAAGTACCAAAAACATTGATATGATGATTATATAAATAAACTGTCCGGTAATTTTTCCTTCAAGCTGAATTCTACGCCATGTAAACATCGGGAGAAATACCCCAACTAAAAGTAATGAACCAAGCAACATTAAAACAGCTGCTCCGGGCCAGTGAAACATTTTAAACATACTGGATAAACCAAAAATTATTATTGAGACAACTCCCAGAAAATATATTCTTTTGTCTTTTTTCGATTCGGAATTTTTAATCTTTACATAAAGCAAAATTGGCAAGAGCAAAAACAATAATGATAAATATCCGAGCATTAATAAGGGTTGACTCATTGGCCAATGCATAACCTTAAACAAAACACCAGCCATAAATAGTATTCCACCAATTAACATTGCTATATGTAATATTACATTCTTTTTTTTACTTGCATTTTTATAGTTTATGTGTACTGCTAAAGGGAAGAATACTGTACATAAAATAAAAAATCCAAAAGCTAATAATACACCTGCTCCCGGCCAGTGCATAATTTTAAATACTGTTCCAAACATTATCACAGCTAGTGATATATTGCCGGTAATTTTCATAGTTGTTTTCATAAGCCTATATTTTTTATTGATTAAAAATTTTGTATCTTCTTGTATCTTTTTAAGAACAGAAATACCTGTTTGCTTTTTTACAATCTTATATGCCTGCTCAAAACTTTCTCCATCTTCAATCAGGTTTTCTACTTCGCAACAAATATGGTCAATCAAGTCGTCGGCAAGGTGCGATAATGTAATGCTTGCCACCCTTACATCTTCAATTATTATGTCAACCTGTTTTTTATTTAGCGAATACATATTCAAGACCATAATTTGGTTTAAGTAATGTTTTAAGTGTATTAACAAATTCTTCGAGTTCAGCAATTTTTTCTTTGGCTGTGTTTTTCCCTGTTTCAGTCAAAGAATAATAAATTCTATTTCTGTTATTTACAATTTCCGATTCTGTTTGAACTACACCTTCTTGCTCCAGTTTATGTAAAATTGGATATAGTGCCCCAAATGTTAGCTCAACTTTACCATCTGTAATTTCTTTCACACTTTGTGTGATCTCGTAACCATACAATCTGTTGTTTTCTGATAAAAGTTTCAGAATGATAGGCTTTAAAGTTCCTTTTAGTAAATTGTTTGATGCCATATTATATAAATTTAAAGTATATTAATAGTGTAAATATATATAAGAAACTTATATATGCAAAAAATATTGTGCAAAATTTATCCACAAGGGAATAATATGCAGTATTACAGGCAAATAAAATTTGGAAGAAATTTTGTTTTTATTAGTGCAATAATTAATTTATCACAACAATGCGATAGTTTGAGTATTGAGTTTGTCGAAATGCTTTCTGCCTCGTTTCGAAAAGCTTAACGAGTGGTTTTTTTTTGCTTTGCAAAAGCACATCCAACAGAACCCTTCTTGTTTTCAATTATAGGCAACCTTTTGTAAATAATTAAGTATTATATAAAAGAAGATAAACATATATGCATTTGACAATCAAAATTAAATATCAATACTTTTTAATAGCTCTCTTCTTAATAATTAATAATTATTCATTTTCTCAACCATCATTAAGTTATGGTCTTTTAAGGCTAAATAAAGATTATTACTATGGGTTTAATTTGGGAATACAAAATGATGCAAAGGCCGTTTATGGCTTAAGCCTTGGTATTACAAACAAGCTGGAAACACTTTATGGTTATCAATTTGGTATAAAAAACGACACACGGCTTGGTAGAATATATGGAGTTCAGACAGGTATCATTAATAAATACGGAAATTTACATGGAATAAGTATTGGGATTCAAAATAAGAAAATAAATACAACTGGTTTTCAGTTTGGATTAATAAATAAAACTTCAAAAATAAAAGGTATTCAAATAGGACTATATAATGAGGTAACCGAACTTTATGGTTTTCAATTGGGTCTAAATAATTACGGTCCGGCAAAAGCAACATATTCAGGAATTAGTATTGGATTAACAAGCGACCTTGATAATTTTAAAGGTGTTAGACTTGGCTTGTTTAATGATACCAAGAATGATATCTACGGATTTCAGTTTGGACTTCTTAATGGAAATGTCATTACCTGGCATAAATCATCGCATATTTATAATGAGTGTATTGGTATAAGCATGGGAGGTGTGAACTTTGCAGAACATTTTAAAGGAATATGTGTTGGCATATTAAACAATAGCAATAAACTAAATGGTGTTAGTTGCGGAGTATGGAATAAAGTTAGAAAGAATGATACTTACGGATTGCAGGCAGGAATTGTAAACTGGTCTAATGCCAGAGTGTATGGATTGCAAACAGGAGTTCTTAATTATGCCAAAAGCTTATACGGACTTCAGATTGGTATTACAAATTTTACATTATTGGCAAGTCATAGAGACCGCAACTTTATTCATTTTCAAATAGGATTATTTAATTGGGCTAAACATCCAAAGTCTAAACAGCTTGGAATAATAAATATTAACAGATACAAAATTGATGGTACGGGTTGGCAAATAGGATTGATAAACTATGTGAAAGCTAATCCCTGGTATATGAAAATACTTCCAATATTTAATACTATTAACGAAAAAGTTGTTGCTACTAAAAGGGCGAATAATCGGGAGTTTTAAATCCTCACAAAATCTTAATAAGCAATTAAGTTTATTCCTGTTTCAATTCTATTAATAGTTTCTTGTTTTCCTATTAAACTTATTATGGTAAAAAGGTCGGGTCCGCTATTGTTGCCAACAAGTGTTAATCGCAGGGCATTCATAACTTGCCCAAAACCAATCTCATTTTTTTCGAGATAAGCTTTAAATTCGGGTTCAATATTATCTTTTTCAAACACAGTAATAGTTGATAGCATTTCTTTAACGCCTGTTAGAATTTCAGGAGTATTTTCTTTCCATTTCTTTTTTATTACTTTTTGGTCGTACTCAGTTGGGGCGTTAAAAAAGAAATAAGATTGTTCCCAAAGCTCGTTTACAAAACTTACTCTTTCTTTTACCAAGCCAACAATTTTTGTAACATGCAAAATTTCAGCATCAATACCTTTTTGCTTTAAAATGGGGATAAATAATTTTGCTAGCTCTGAATTATCTTTAGTTTGAATATACTGATTATTGAACCATTTTGCTTTTTCAGGGTCAAATTTTGAACCCGATTTACCAACTCTTTCAAAAGTAAACGCCTCAATAAGTTCATTCATACTAAAAATTTCCTTTTCACCGCCGGGGTTCCACCCAAGAAATACAAGCATATTAATAAATGCATCGGCAAAGTACCCATCTTCTCTATAGCCTCTAAATTCCTCCCCGCTTGGCGATTTCCAATACAGTGGAAAAACAGGAAATCCGAGCTTGTCGCCATCGCGTTTACTTAATTTTCCATTACCGACAGGTTTTAATAATAATGGCAAATGAGCAAATTCAGGCATTTCTTTTTCCCATAAAAACGCTTTGTATAGTAAAACATGGAGTGGCAATGAGGGCAGCCATTCTTCGCCTCTAATTACATGGCTTATTTCCATTAAATGGTCATCAACAATGTTTGCCAAATGATATGTTGGCATGCCATCCGATTTAAAAAGTATTTTATCATCGAGTGTCGATGTATTTATTTTTATCTCTCCTCTAATAATATCATTTAATATTAATTCTTCATTTACAGGCATTTTAAACCTGATAACATAAGGTGTTTCACTATTAATTAGTTTGTATGTTTCTTTTTCAGACAGTATTATTGAATTATTAAGCTTATCCCTTACAGAGCTATCGTAAGCAAAAGTCTTTTTTTCTGTTTCGTATTGTTTTCTAATATCATTTAGTTCTTCCGGTGTATCAAAAGCATAATAAGCATTACCCGAAACAATAAGAGCATCTGCATATTGGTGATATATCATTTTTCTTTCCGATTGGCGATATGGTCCATATTCTCCTCCTTCTTTTATTCCCTCATCGAATTTTATTCCACACCACTCAAGAGAATTTATTATATATTCTTCGGCACCCTCTACAAATCTTGCCTGGTCTGTATCCTCAATACGTAGAATAAAATCGCCATTATTTTTTTTTGCAAATAGGTAATTAAATAATGCAGTTCTTACTCCTCCAATATGTAATGGTCCTGTTGGGCTGGGTGCAAATCGTACTCTTGTTTTCTTTGTGCTCATTTTATCAGGTTTTATAGAAATATAAATACTATATCACAAATTATATTTAAAGAATGAAATATTAAAATTGGTTATTAACGTGGTTTAAATTTTATTTGCCGATTTTTTCAGAATATAATATAATAGATTTCTTGCTCTGAAAAGCTGTGCTTTAACTGTACCTATAGGCAATTCCAATTCTTTGGCAATTTCCTCATAAGAAAATTCGTTAAAATATCTTAATTCAATAAGTTTTCTATATCTTGGTTTTAGTTTTTTAACCACAGTCTGCATAAGAAATTCTTTTTGTTTTCTTATTAATTTTTCTTCAGGATCCAAAAATTTTGATTGTAAAGATGTACCGGGATCAAAATCAGCTTCTTCTTTAATTCCGTCAAGTGAAACAATATTTGCTTTTTTTCGTCTTAAAAAATCGATGCAGTTATTAGAAGCTATTTTAAACAACCATGTACTAAAAGCAAAACTGGGAGAGTATTGATGGATATTTTTAAATGCTTTTCCAAATGCTTCAATTGTCAGATCATCAGCATCGCTTTTATTGTTAACCATTTTTAAAAGCATGAAATATATGGCATCTCTATATTTTCCTAAAAGCTCTGCATAAGACTTTTGATCCCCCTCTAGTGCAAGTAAAACCAATTTGTAATCATGCTTGGCTTTTTCAGAAAGATTAGGATTTATTTCCATCTACTCTGTTTTGAGTTTAAAAAATTTCTTAAATGTAATGTTAATATTATTATTGGCATTAAAATGTTAATAACTAACGAAGATAGTAATAAATCTTTTTCTGACAAACGTTTCATAGCTTTTTTAGATATTATAATTTGAGCAGTTAGCTTAATAATAAATAGTACAACTATATAGAAATGATTATAATTAATAGCTAATATCATAATAAACGACAATAAAAACAAAATTCTTGTCATGGGTTCTGTTGTAAGTAATATTTTATGTTTTAGCTTATAATGTATGCCTGTTGTTAAATGCCTTCTTTTTTGTATTAGCCATAAGCGAAAACTTTGTTTGGGAATAGAATATACATGACTTTTTTTATCAAGCATTATATTTACATTTTTCTTGTTTGCCACCTCGTTTATAAAAAGGTCATCATCGCCCGATAATAGATGATAATGTGAGGCAAAGCCCCTGTTTTTAAAAAACAATTGTTTTTTATATGCCAGATTTCGCCCAATACCCATATATGTGTTTCCCGATAATGCAAAACTAAAATATTGTAATGCTATAAAAAATGTGTCAAATCTTATAAATTTATTCAATATGCCTTTTTTTTTCTCATAGCCACCATACCCCAATATTATATCTGTTTTATTGTTGAAAAGAGATTGCATTTTATTTATCCATAAACTTGAAGTTGGGCGACAATCAGCATCTGTTAATAACAGAATGTCGTTTTTAGCAGCCTTAATGCCAATAGTTAGGGCAAGTTTCTTTCCTTTAAAAAACTTTTCATTTTTATTTAAAATTGAAACTTTCAAATTTGAAAATTCTTTTTGAAAATTCTTTAATATTAATTGTGTGTCATCTGTTGAGCCATCATCAACTACTACAACTTCAAAATTTTTATAATCTTGCTTAAGTATTGGGGGGAGATTTTTTTTTAAGTTTTCTGATTCGTTTCTTGCACAAATTATTACAGAAACTGCATGCTTATTATCTGAAATATTATTACTGTATTTAAACTTATTGAGCTTAGAATAAATCTTTAAATAAAAATATAATTGAATTAAAAATGAAATAAAAAAAATAATTAATAATACAATAATTATTTTTTGATGTGTAAAAGAGTGAAGTAACTTGTCAAAATATGATTTAAAAATATTTGAATTGAAAAAAACCGAAGCAACAAAAAAACTCATTCTATTTAAAAAATTGTTGAAATAAATGCCGGGGTAAAAATACTTAATTTTTTAGAATACAGGATCTTCATCTCTATCAGGTAGTTCTTTCTCTTTTTCAACACGTTTTCCATTTTTAAATTCACCCTTTTCTTTAATTTTCCCCTCTTCATCATATATTATAAATTTTCCTTCCGGTATTCCACTTTTATAATTTACAACACTTTCTGCCTTTCCGTTTGGAAACCATGTTTTACATATCCCGTTAGATAATCCGTTGTCAAATTTTTGTCGGATTTTAATTTGTCCGTTTTTATACCACTCAGAATAATCTCCAATTAATCTGCCATTTTCATATGTTTTTTCT
>CAYTAU010000019.1:38648-52932 GCA_964435855.1 uncultured Bacteroidales bacterium
TTTATACCACTCAGAATAATCTCCAATTAATCTGCCATTTTCATATGTTTTTTCTATGTTTTTTTTGCCATTTTCATGATAAGATGTCCATGTATCCTTTTCATAACCATTGTCATAAGATCCGGATTCTTTTATCCCCCCATCTTCATGCCATGTTGACCATTCTCCATTTTGTAAACCATCTTCAAATGTTTCTTCTTTCTCTTTTTGACCATTTTCATACCATGCTACCCATTTCCCATATTCTTTCCCATCTAAATATTGTCCTTCAGATGATATTTGACCGTTATCGTGCCACGATACCCATTCACCATGTTTAACCCCATCTTTATAGTTTTTTTCAAATTTATTTTTCCCGTTACTATAGCATTCTGTAGATTTCCCATTTATTATACCATTGGAGTAATTTTCGTTAGATTTTTGCCTCCCGTTTTCATACCAAACAATTGCTGTTCCCTCTTTATCGCCCTCAAAGTAAGTATTTTCCAGGCATTTTTTTCCGTCCTCGTACCAAATTGTGGTAACTCCATCTTTTTCCCCGTCTATAAAAAAACTTTCAAAAACTTTTTGACCTTCGTTATTCCATATTATATATTTGCCATTAAATTTCCCGTTCAAAAAGTGTTTCTCTCTCCTAAGTCCTTCTTTTGTTTCTGTACAAACTCCCGAAAAAAGGTAGTTATTCTTATAAAATATTTCATTTTTTTCTGTCAAATATTTACAATTACAATCATTGGTACATGAAGTTATTGGATAAATAAACAGAATAGATAAGATAAATATTAAATATTTTGTTTTTATTTTCAATAGATTAAGTTTAAAGTATTTTTTAAAAATACACTATTATAGAAAAACATAAAAATATTTCATCACTTTTTATTCATAATACTAATTATCCTCACTTTTAATACATAGCTAACGCATCAAATATTTTTTCTATTTTTTTTCTTAGTGCTACTGATGAACCATTATAATTATTTACAATTATTGCAAAAGCTAATTTTTTATCGTTAACGGCAGTAACATATCCCGCATAACTTTTCACTCTTGTCATTGTTCCGCTTTTAGCTCTTATTTTTCCTTGTCCCGGTGTTCCTTTACACATTGATCTTAATGTGCCTGTTTTGCCTGCAATAGGAAACGATTTATTCAACACGTCATAATTTTTGCTTTTTAACTTCATATATTGTAGAATATCTACAATTTGTTTAGTTGTTATTACATTATATCTTGAAAGACCACTACCATCATTTATATACATTCCGTAAGTATTAATACCTTTCGATTTCCAGAATTCCTCAACAGCTTCTGTTCCCGACTTGTTATCACCTGTTGAATATTTAAGATACCCTAAATAGTTTAACATATGTTCGGCAAATAAATTATTGCTTTTTAAATTAGTCCAATAAATTATATTTTTTAAACGAGGCGAATATGTAATACAGATATCTTTTCTTGAAATAGTATCTTTTACAATACTTAGTTTTCTTAATGTTGTAGCCGGTAAACCTATTCCAATTTCACGACGTTCAAGAACACCATTAAATTCAAGACTTGCTAAATATGGTGGGTCGGGGATTGCTCCTTTTACAACAAATTCTTCTCTTCCCTTAGGTATTGAACCTTCAATATATCGATAATTATTAAATGGAGCACCATAAATATAAGCATTGTCCTTATTGATATTAGACGACCATACATGATTATCAAATTCAATATTTGGAACTATTGGTTCTATATCAATAATTTCTGTTGTGTCTCCATGACTTGCTCCTGATTTGAATTTAATTTTATAAGTATTTTCATAAATTGAAAGTCCACAAGCACCAGCTCCATAATAGTTGCCAATGTCTCCCCAAATCCATGTTCCGGGAATCATATTTTTATTAAAAATGCTTGCATCTCCAATTATTGTTCCATTAATAGAATCAATGCCAAAATTTACAATTGAGTCTGCCCAAATATCCATAAAAAAGGGCTCAAAATAATTTTTCTCAAATAATTTAGAACCTAAAGTAGGGTCTCCACCTCCTTTAATAAAAATATTACCATTAAGAGTTCCTGTTGAATCAATTTCTCCATTATATTGAATTGTTGTTTTAAATCTAAAATTTTTTCCAAGTACCTCAAGCGCTGTTGCCGTGGTAACTAATTTCAATATTGATGCAGGAATTAAACTCATGTCGGGATTATATTCAGCAATTACTTTTCCTGTTTCTAATTCAATAGCATAAAACCCGATTGATGCATTTTTCAATTTTTCATCCTCTATAAACTTTATCAATTCTACTTTAACTTTGTTTATACTCGGTATAGGTACACTTATTTGAGCATTAGTTACAAAAATTAAAAAGATAAATATTATTATCAATAATGGTTTCATTTTTAAGTTTTAAAAAAAATATTTTGAGTAAAATTATAAAAGAACATTCAGCAATTATGTTATTGTAAAATAAAACTATCAACAAAATCATGTTGGAAAATAATACCAACTTGTAATTAATAAAATTGTTCAAACGGGATAAGTGCTTGGGAAAATCATTTCAATATCATATCTTTGTACAATGTCATTAACAATAGAAGAGAAAAAGAGGTTTTATCACAGCTTGGTATTTCCTGTGTTTTTCCTTTTATTATGTTGGATAATAAAAATTAGTGAAATAATTTTAGAGACAAATTTTACTTCTTTTGGTGTTTTTCCGCATAAAATAAAAGGTTTGCCCGGTATAATTTTATCTCCACTAATTCATGGAGATCTTTCTCATATTATTGCGAACACAATCCCATTATTAACACTAAGCGCTGGATTATTTTATTTTTATAATAAAATATCATATAAAATATTTTTTTTGATATACATAATTACAGGAATATGGGTATGGTTTGGAGCTCGCGAAGCTTACCATATAGGAGCGAGTGGAATAGTATATGGACTTGCATCTTTTTTATTTGTTAGTGGTGTTATTAGAAACGATATAAGACTAATGACAATTTCATTACTGGTAGTATTCCTATATGGCGGCATGATATGGGGAATTTTACCCATTCAAGATGGTGTTTCGTGGGAATCCCATTTATTGGGTTCAGTAGCAGGCTTGGTGTTAGCAATTATATATCGTAATGAAGGACCTTCTAAAGTTAAATTTGACTGGGAATTGGAAGCTGAAAATGAGCACGATGAAGATTATTCAAATATAATATGTACATATAAAGATTGTGACATTCAGTATTTATATGATAAAGAAAAGGAGGAAAAAACGGAAGAAACTTAATTCCCTATTTATTAATGGTATAAAATTTGCATTTAAAAGCATAACAATAATTTTTTGAAATTATTGGAAATTATATTAAATTTGCTCATTAAAAAAATTTGATATGGAAGTAAAAAAATCACATAAGGCCAATTTAGAAAAGAAAAAAAGCATTTTCTTACAAATAGGATTAGTTGTAGTATTGGCAGTAATATATATGGCTTTTGAATGGACAACAGGAGAAAATTTGGAAAATACTCTTGGCGAATTAACCAATGAACAAATTGATGAGGAAGACATCGTGAACACTTTTCAGGATAATCAGCCTCCTCCACCTCCACCCCCTCCTGCTGCACCTGAAGTATTAGAAATAGTGGAGGATGATGTTGAAATTGAGGATGACCTTATTATTGAAGATACTGAATCTGATGAAAATACTGAAATTGTAATAACTGAAATTGTTGAAGAAGAAGAAGAAGAAGAAGAAATATTTAATTTTTATGTACTTGAGGATAAACCCGAATTCCCTTTTGGAGGCGAGACCGGCTTAGTAAAATGGATTGCACAAAACACAAAATATCCTGAAATTGCAAAAGAAAATGGTATTACGGGTAAAGTTTTTGTTCAGTTTGTTATTGAAAAAGACGGAAGAGTTTCAAGTGTAAAAGTTATGCGAAAAGTTGATCCTTATCTTGATAAAGAAGCTGTAAGAGTTGTAAAATCAATGCCTAAATGGAAACCCGGTAAACAAAGAGGGAAGCCTGTAAAAGTTTCATTTCAGGTACCAATTAGTTTTAAATTATACTAAATTTCAACTTTATTATAAAAAAAGCCCCTGAAATCAGGGGCTTTTTTTATTTCCTGCTCACAATGGCATAAAATTTGTTTTTTTTAAAACTTAACAGATAATTTTTTGAAATTATTATTAAATAACACTCATTAAAAATTTTTGATATGGAAACAAAAAAAACACCCAAAGCCAATTTAGAAAAGAAAAAAAGCATTTTCTTACAAATAGGATTAATTATAGTATTGTCAATAACATATATGGCATTTGAATGGACAACAGGAGAAAATTTGGAAAATACTCTTGTACAATTAATTAGTAACCAAATTGATGAAGAAGACATGGCTAACACTTTTCAGGATAATAAGCCTCTGCCACCACCGCCTGCTGTAGTTCCTGAAATATTAGATATAGTAGAGGATGATGTTGACATTGAGGATGAACTTATTATTGAAGATACAGATATTGATGAGGATACAGATATTAAAATTGTTGAAGTTGATATTGATGATGACGACGAAGAGGATCTACCGGTTGATTTTTATCTATCTGAAGACAAACCAGAATTCCCATTTGGAGGTTTAGATGGCATAGAGCCCTGGATTGTAAAAAACACTACTTATCCTAAAATTGCAAAAGAAATGGGAATTACAGGGAAAGTATATGTTGGTTTTATTATAGGTAAAGATGGTATTGTAACAGATGTAAAAGTTCTGCGAAAAGTTGACCCTTATCTTGATAAAGAAGCTGTAAGAGTTATAAGGTCAATGCCCAAATGGAAACCAGGTAAACAAAGAGGAAAAGCTGTAAAAGTTTCGTTTCAGGTCCCAATTAAATTTAAATTATACTAATATTTCACATTATTATATTTCCTAAAGTCCCTAAAATTAGGGGCTTTTTTTATAAACCTTACTTTAATAAAAGTGTTTTGGTTTGAGATTAGGTATAATTATTGTTATTTTTGAATTCTATAAATTTATTTTAAGAACAACAGATGAAATTATATATACTTACATTTATATTAGTAATTAATGCAGTAACATTATTATACTCGCAACCTGTTCCAACAGTTGAAGAGAATATTCCGTATTTGGTAACTTTTGGAAAATACGGAGATATTAACTGGGGAGACGATGATTTTTGTCAAACATTCTTTTTTATAATTCCAAAAGATTTTACTTCTCCTATTTATTTTAGAGTTTTTGACCCTGATATTGGAGGAGAGCTTGATGAGTTAAAAATTGATTTTAATACTAAAACTAAATTTTCAGTTTACGGAGGAACCTCTTGTTATTCTCATAAAGACGCAAGGACAACACATGCAAAAGGGAATTTCAAGAGTGGCAATTTATTAGCATCAAAAATATTTGGAGTAAATTCAAAATATGACCAAAAATGGTACACTTTCGGACCTTTTAATCCGTCTGAAGGAGAATTTATTAAGAAATTTAACGGTTATGTTTTTAAAGTTATTGCAGAAGGTATCTCAGGAGATGATGGAAATTTATATCGTTATTATTTAAGTACGGAGCAAAATTCTAACAAATCTATTGAAGGAGCCAATTCATTTACGTATGAATATACATTCAGACTACACGATAACCCCAAAAATGTTTCACATATTTATCCATATATTGATGATAATGTTATTTCAATAAAACAATCAAATTTTGACTGGGATGATGATGGAGACATTAGAATAATTTCTGTAACAAAAAACCTTATAAAAAGTAAAACCAGTAGTGAAGGAAACTGGGCTCATGCTATTCATAAAATTGATGATGCTGAAAGAAAAACATCTTTAGATATTCAGTTTCGTAAAGATCCTTTTAAAAACATAAAAAACAACAATGTAGTTCTTTATATTACAAATCAATATGGTGAATTATTGCCTTTTTACACTACTCCAATAGGAGGAATTCCAAAATATAAAGGTTCGATAGGAGTTAGACCAAAAAATGATTAAAAAAATATTTATTTTATCAATGGCTATATTTATTGGGGTAATCAATTGTATAATGTAGCCCTCTGCTTTCTTTTCGTTCTTGAGCCATTTTAATTATTAAATAACCAACATTAACTGCGTTTCGCAATTCGCAAAGCTCTAAAGATATTGTTGATTTATTATAAAGGTCTTCTGTTTCTTTGTAAATTATTTCCAGTCTGTCAAGCGCTCTTTTTAATCGCAAATTAGAACGCACAATCCCAACGTAATTACTCATAATCTGTCTTAATTCTTTCATGTTTTGAGTTATCAAAACCATTTCTTCGGGAAGCGATGTTCCTTCATCATTCCATTTTGGAATATTTTTTTGTAATTCTATAGAATTAACTGCACTAATTGAATGTGATGCAGCTTTAATGGCAAATACTGCAGCTTCAGTTAAAGAATTTGATGCAAGCCTGTTTGCTCCATGCATACCCGATGATGCATTTTCACCTGCTGCATATAAATTAACTATTGAACTTTTCCCATTTATATCAATTTTAATGCCTCCGCACATATAATGAGCGGCAGGAACAACAGGTATCATATCTTTCGATAAATCTATTTCAAGAGAATTACATTTTTTAACAATATTGGGGAATCGTTTTTTAAGTTCAATTGTATCTAATCCCGTTGCATCCAAATAAACAAATTCATTCCCCTTGTTCTTTAGCTCATTATCAATTGCTCTGGCAACAATATCGCGAGGAGCCAAGGAGCCTTGCTTACTATACTTGTGCATAAATTCTTTTTTATCTGCTGTTTTTAAAACAGCACCAAAACCTCTTAATGCTTCTGTAATAAGAAATGAGGGTTTTTCTTTTGGATTATAAAGTGATGTTGGATGAAATTGCACAAATTCCATGTGTTCACAAATTCCTTTGGCACGATAAACCATAGCAATACCATCTCCCGTTGCAATTACAGGATTTGTAGTGGTTTGATAAATATTGCCGATTCCTCCGGTTGCCATAAAGGTAATTTTGGAAAGAATTGTATCAATAGAATTATTACGAATATTTAAAGCATAAACGCCATAACATTCAATATTGTTTGCACCTCGTTTTGAAATTTGTCCAAGGTGATGATGTGTAATTAGATCTAATGAAAAATATTTGTCTAAAATAATTATGTTTGGATGATTACTAATTTGTCGGGTTAAAGCTCTTTGTATTTCATATCCTGTATTATCTTTATGGTGCAGTATTCTGTATTCACTATGCCCGCCTTCTTTTGCAAGATCATAATTCCCATCAGACTTTTTATCAAATTGAATTCCCCATTTTACTAGTTCGTTAATTTGTTTTGTGCCTTCAGTTACTACCATTTTCACAACATTATCGTTGCATAATCCTGCTCCGGCATTGATTGTGTCTTTTATGTGTTTTTCGTGTGAATCCTGTTTATTTGTAACTACAGCAATGCCTCCCTGGGCATACTTTGTTGTAGTTTCATCAATTGTGGTTTTGCTGATTATTATTACTTTTCCATGTTCTGCAACCTTAAGGGCATAACTCAAGCCTGCCAGTCCGGAACCAATAACCAAAAAATCAGTTTTACGAATCATATAAATACTTTTATGACTGCAAAATTATAAAAATACTATTAATAACGTTGTAATAAAAAACGGAAATTATTCAACAACAAACTTCCCTGAAGTAACAATTTTATTATCAGCAGTAATACTGTAAAAATAAAATCCTTTACCAATATCGACATTATTAATCTTTATGTTTTCTCCATTTAATTCAGAAATTTGCAGAACTTTTTTGCCAGTTATATCATAAATTACAAATTGAAATTCTTTATTTGAATTAAAATTCTCAAACTCTATTGTCGCTTCATAGCTAAATGGATTTGGATAAATATTTACAGAAGGTTTTGTATCTGTATTTTTAGCTAAATTTGTATTACACGGAGTTAAGCAATATGTAATTCCTGCATCAATATTCCCTATATTTATATCTATATAAGGAGAAGTTCCGGGAGGAGTATTATCACAGAAATCAAAAAATCCAAGCATTTCTCCTTCATTTCCTGTTTCATTTTGAATGCAAAATTGAGCATTTACAGTTCCTTCAATTGTGTCTGCATTATACCAGTTGTTTCCAATAGTAACTAAGCTTTCGGTATAAAAATATGCTTCAAAATCTACAGAATCTGCATTTAAAAAATCATTTGCAACATAAAAATCATCATAATGCTCAAAAAATCCGGCATTGGTAAAATCATTTGTTCCAAACAATGAACCATCATTTTCAAAATCACCGGTATTTGTAAAATCATTAAATTCAATATACCAGTTATTTAATGTATAATCGGCATTTGTAAAGTTTGTAAGATATATGTCATAATTATTTATTAATTCACCATCATTATAAAAATCTGTTACATCAATTACACCGGCATTGTTTAGTTCTCCCTGATTTAAAAATTTAAACACATCAATTGTTGCATTAGTATAATTATTAAGTTCCACAGTATTTTGCAAGCTATCTACATCAATAAATCCATAATTATCTACAGTTGTTCCTAAAAACATTATGTGAGTTGTTGCTGTCCCTGTTCCTGTTATTTCAAATATACCTCCTGTTGCCATAAAATTTGTAACATCTAAAGTTCCGCTTACATTAAGTTCTCCTCCTTGTACAGCAAAACTTCGTCCACCAACATTTTCAATCAAAGTTCCACTTGCATTAATAATAATCGTTCCGGAATTATAGCCAAAATCTGTGTCAAGAATAACATTTGTATTGATTGTTGCATCATCTCCCGGACCTGGTACTCCCATAGGACTCCATGTGGTTGGACTTGTCCAGTTCCCATCAATAACTGACGTGTATTGTGCTGTTGAAATAATTGAAAAAGCAATAATAATTGAAAGAATAGTAATTGTTTTCATGCCAAATAAATTTAAAGGTTAAATAAAATATAAAAATAGTAAAAAAATAAACCCGATTAAAAAAAACATCTAATAATATTTTAAATATTAACAAAAATTTATTAAATTGCATCACTTCAAAAATCTAAAATAAAATGAAAAAAATAATTATTATTCTAATTAGTTTGCTGATTTCAGGAACAATATCCTCACAATCAGTAAGTATTCCTGATACAAATGCATCATATTATGTTACTGATGTTTTGTTAGGAAATTATATTCTTGTTTTCAACATTAGTTCCAATTGTATTTTTACACCAATTGCAAACCTTGGTTATTTTGAAAATTTTAATAGCGCTATTGGAATAGACAATGGTATTATTCTGTCAACAGGAGATGTTGAACTGGCCGATGATGCAAATACTTCAGGAAGTTCAGGAACAACAACAGGAACAGGTAGCGACCCGGAACTGGCAACTCTAATTCCGGGATATTCAATTAGTGATGCAGCAATAATTGAATTTGATTATATTCCATTTACCAATTTAATGGACTTTAGATATGTTTTTGCATCAGAAGAGTATCCAGAATATGTAAATTCAAGTTTTAATGATGTATTTGGATTTTTTGTTTCAGGTCCAAACCCTGACACCTCTCTAAATGATTATAATAATGAAAATATTGCTATTATACCGGGAACTACATTGCCTGTAGCCATAGATAATGTTAATGCGGGTTTAAATTCTCAATATTACATTGATAATTCAGGCGGGCTATATGTTACCTATGATGCATTTACTACACCTTTAGATGCAACATTACAAGTGATGCCGTTTCATATCTATCATATTAAAATTGCCATTGGAGATGCCGGAGATTCTGCTTATGATTCAGCGGTTTTTCTAGAGGAGAATTCATTCAGTAGTTCACCATTACAATATTCATTTGTACAAACACCTTTTTCAAGTAAATCAACAAATTATGCCATTGAAGATTCAATTGATGTTCAAATAACAATTACACTGCCTGATATTGCGAGAAATGAAATAATTTATAATTTAGATATTCAGGGAACTGCAACAAATGGTGTTGATTATAATTTGATTAGTGATCAACTGATATTTCCCAAAGACAGCATAAGTGCCACAATTAACATAGAACCTATTGGAGATGCAATTACAGAAAATTTTGAAACTGTAATGATTATTATTGATGGTTTAAATGACACTATTTTAGTTGATATTAATGATAAAGATTATCTTATTGGAATAGATCAACCAAAAGAAAATATTGAGATCTATCCTAACCCTGTTAAAGATAATATAATTGTAAAAGGAGTTAATATAACAAGCTATGAAATTTTAGATGTTTCAGGAAAAACACTTATTTATCAGGAGAATACTAATGAAAATAATGTTATTGATCTTTTAAATATACCAAGCGGAATATTTTTTATTAAGATTATTACAGAAAATAATTCTATTATTAAAAAATTTGTAAAGGAATAGTTTAATTGTTTCATTGTCCAATTGTTAAGATATAACAAACTAAAGTTTTAAACTTCTGCTTAATTGTTTCAAGTTTAACACAAATCTCGAATTTTTATAATTAGATTTTTTTACAGGAATAATTTATTTAATTTTGCTATTTAAATTTAATTTAAATAAGAATAGCGATGGAAAATAATACTGATTTATCAAATATTGAAAACATTGTAGCTATTGCTTCGGGTAAAGGCGGTGTTGGGAAATCAACCCTTGCTGCCAATTTAGCTGTTGCTATGGCAAAAAAAGGATTAAATGTTGGTTTAATTGATGCTGATATTTTTGGACCTTCAATTCCAAAAATGTTTAATGTTGAAAATGAAAGACCTCTTGTTCATAAAGTTGGTGATAAAGAATTGATTATTCCAATTGAAAAATATGGTGTAAAAATTCTTTCAATAGGATTTTTTGTTAGTCAAGAAGATGCTGTTGTATGGAGAGGACCATTGGCTTCAAATTCATTAAAGCAACTAATTAATCAGGCAGACTGGGGTAAGCTAGATTATTTATTAATTGATCTACCTCCCGGAACGAGTGATATCCATTTAACTTTAGTTCAAACCGTTGCGGTTACGGGTATAATTATTATCACTACACCTCAAGATGTTGCTTTAGCTGACGCAGTGAAAGGCATAAGCATGTTTAGGGGCGAGTCAATTAATGTTCCCATATTAGGAATGATTGAGAACATGTCGTGGTTTACTCCCGAAGAGCTACCCAACAATAAATATTATATTTTCGGAAAAGATGGAGCAAGTAAGCTTGCCAAAAAACACAATGTGCCTCTATTGGGGCAAATTCCAATTGTTCAAAGTATTAGAGAAAGTGGAGATACAGGAAATCCTGTGGCTCTTGACGAAAAATCAATTACCGGAAGTTTATTTGCTGAAATATGTTCAAAAGTAGAAGAGCAAGTATCTGTAAGGAACTTTAAAATGGACCCAACGAAAATAGTTGATATAACACAAAAATAATTAATATGGCAAATAAGGAAATTATTTAACAAAGTAGATAAAGCTTAAAACAAAATACGACCTTATCTTGAATCAGATGGAGGAAATATAACTTTAATAGATGTTACTGACGACTTTATTGTTAAGGTAAAATTAGAAGGTGCTTGTGGTTCTTGTCCTTATAGCCAAATAACATTGAAATCGGGAGTAGAGCAAGCTTTAAAAGAAGAAATCGGATCATAATAACATTAGGGTGGATTAAAAAATATTTCCTATCTTTATTCTATGGAACTAGAATCATTATTACACTACTAACGCGCTTTGCATTAGTTTTCAATAAAGACAGGCAAGTATAAATTAAATTTTTTCCTATTTATTATATACAAAGTGTATTTGGATATCAAAATGCTGAGGACAGTAACCATGAAAATTTTCAGGGTGTTGCAATGCTTAAAACAGGTTGAACAAGCTTTTTTTTAAAATATATTATCTACAGATAACTACTTGCTTTGTAATTACATTATCTTTTGAACGAAGAACAACATTATAAACTCCGGCACTTAAGCCTGATTTATTAATTATAAATTTGTTATTTTCGGGATAGAAATTAATTTTTTCCTGAATAATAGTTCTACCTATTTGGTCAATAAACGATAAATAATATGTAGTTTGCAAATCCCCTTTTAGAGTAATCAAAATTTCATCACTATAGGGAGAGTTGTATATGAAAATATCATCAGACTCACTATTTGTACTGCAATTTGCAGAAATAATACTAGAGTAAGAATATTTTCCATCAAAATCAATTTGTTTTAATCTGTAATAATTAATATTTGAATTTGCCTGATAATCAATAAAAGAATATGACATTATTTCATTTGAGTTTCCATTACCGGGAATTATTCCAATTTCAAAAAAATCAATACCATCATTACTTTTTTCAAGACTAAAATAATCGTTATTAATTTCTGATGCTGTTATCCAGAATAACTCAACATTATTGTTATAACATTCAGCAGAAAATTCAATTAATTCTATAGGCAGTGGCATTGCTTCACTGCCCAAAGTAACTTTTGTCCATGCTAAAGTAGAACCAAATAAATTTTTAGTTATTGGAACAGCAGCTCCTGTATAATCAGTTACCGGTGTCCAGTAATCAGATCCACCTCCATTTACCCATTGAAACATGATTAATGCAGCTGAATTGTGGAAATTTTCTTCTTGAGGATAACAATCATGAAAAGTAACATTTGTTCCTGCGAATATTGCAGGTGCGTCTATCTGAAAATAACGAAAAACACTGCTATTTCCTGCAAAAGTACCTGTACCAGGTTGAACTAAATGTCCCCGAATAATATTTACACCTATTCCTGTTAAGTTAACAGTAAGTCCAAGATTTGCAATGTTTCCACTCGGGTTATTACGGATTGTATAAATAGTTCCTGAACCTGCACCATCGGCTCCACCACTAGTTGCTTTTATTCTTTTGGCAGATGTTTCAGATGCAACTGTAGAAGTTAGGTCAACTAATTGAACATTATTATCCCGTAAATCAAAATCTCCGTCTGTCATTGTTAGAGTGTATTCAATTTGTTGGGTTTGCGAGATATATGCTCCAACACCTGAATTATTCATGGTAAGATTTTCAAAATTAGTAAGATGACTACCTCCGATTTGCTGAAGCGTAGTACCACCAAAAACCGTAGAGCCGATATTGTCAATATTAATGTAAACATCGGTTGAGCCATTATTTATCCAATTACCTTCCAACGAAAAGGTACCATCTGATTCTATTTGTCCTGTGCCATTATTGGTAAAACCACCGTTGGCATTACCGTCAACATAAACAAAACCACCATTGGTAATAACAATATTTGCACTTTCGTTTCTTATGCCTTGGGAAAAGACTGTATTAACAATTAATGTTATTAGAACGATATTTAATAGTTTTCTCATTTATTTAGTTATGGCGTTAATGTTTTGTTTTGTTTTTAAAGGTCCTTTTATCTTATTACTTTGATTCATATAAAATTCAGCATTTTCATTTTTCTTTTTACCCCACTCATTCATTTTTATTTTATCTGACTCAGTTACAGACAAATTATTTTTTAATTTAAAATTGTTAATTTCTTCTGCTGTCATCATCTTAGGTGGATCAATTTTTGCCATTGCAATCCAGTTAAAAGCGATATTTGATATGTTAGATGATGTTTCAACTCGAAATCCTTGTGAAGTTACTTCTGAAATATACAATAAAGCATCAGAGCCAATTGAAGTAACAGTTACAACAGGAATAACAGAATTATTTAATTGTTCAATAAATTCATTTGAGAATTCAATCCAGTTACTTTGTGTCTGTATTTCACCAACACCAAAATCATTAATTTTCTTCTTAAGTTCACTAATATTTTCTAAATTGTGTTTAACTCCAACTAAATTCAAAGTTGCTAAAGAATAAAGATCAATACCATTAAATGTATTGTCTTGTAAATAATCAGGAGTTTCATCCACAATTAATCCAATATGATAAAAAGGTCTGTATTTTGATTCGTTTCCAAATTCAAGATTATCTGTTTCAATGTTATATTTATAGATACTAGGTTTTAGATTTCTAATATCATTCACCATTACTTGAGCAAATTCATTATCTATTGTTTCAATATTTCTTTTTAATTCTCTTTTTGAGGCTACAACATGATGATATGCATAAGTAACCCACCATGCTCTACCTCCTACACCCACGTAACCCCAGCCGTTAGATGTTGGATATAATGAGGGTTCACCAGCGGCATAATCTATAACAATGTCATAAGTTCCAACATCAAAATAAGCTGCAATACCACCAGCAGTATTTTTAGCAAAAACACCAACACCGCCAGCG
>CAYTAU010000020.1:0-52278 GCA_964435855.1 uncultured Bacteroidales bacterium
TTCCCTTATGTTTCAGTCTTGTGTTAAGAAGCATTTCGATTTTGATAGAATTTCCGAAGACTTAGAATGGAACCCAAATTTAGCGGCTCCGGGAGTAAAAGCATCTCTTACAATTAGAGATATATTGCAGGATTTTGATACAATGGAACTTTTTGTTGAAGATGAATCAGGATTTTTGTACTTAATGTATCATAAACATATATTTTCAGCTAAAGCTTCAGATTTTATATTAATACCAGACCAGTCATTTGCGAATGAAACTTTTTTAGGAGACGAGTTTACTGCAATAGGGTTTAACTCAACTATTGATACAGGAATGGTTCCAAGATCAATAAATCAAACTTTTGCAGTAAGTGGCTCACAAGAAATTGACAGTGTAATAGTTAAATCGGCAGATTTGAATATAAATATAATATCAGATTACTTGCATATGGGAAAACTTGTTGTTAGATTTCCATATATGAAAAAAAATGGAGTTGTTTATTCTAAAACAATACCGATAACTGATGCAAGCGGAACTTTTTCTGCAAGTGAGTATTATACAGATTTAAATGGTTATACCATTGATCTGTCGTCAGGGATTAACCAGTTGCCAATTGAATATGAACTTACGTTGTATAATTCAGGCTCAGTTGTTAATGCTACAGACCAGGCAGTTGTTGGAATTTCAATGTCAAATATATATTACGACGAAATGTATGGCTATTTTGGTCAGGATACAATGAATTTCTTAGATACTTTACATCTTGAAATATTTGATAATACATTTACTGGAACAGCTCATTTTGTTGATCCTCATTTCAATGTTTATTTCAAAAATTCTTATGGACTACCTTTAAAAATGCAGTTTAGCGATTTTGTTACATATACCATGCCCAATGCAGTTACACAAACTTATGCTTTTACAGATGATATATCACTTAATCCAATTGATATAAATTCACCTTCACTAAATCAAATTGGCCAATCGGTAGCCACAGATTTTATCTTAGATAAATCAAATAGCGAAGTAGATGAAATTGTTTCTTCAGGTCCAAAATATATTTATTTTGGTATGCAGTCTTATTCAAATCCATATGGAAATGTTGCTCAGAATTTCATTACAGATGAAAGTCAGTTTGACCTTGACGTTGAACTTGAATTGCCACTTTGGGGTTATGCTTCATATTTTGCTGTACAAGACACTACAGATCTTGACTTTGCAGAAATATACGAAGATTTCGATTTTGTTGAATATCTTAAACTTAAAATAAATATGTGTAATGGAATGCCAACAGAAGTTGAAGTTCAAATTTACTTTGTAGTACTACAAGAAGATTCAGTAACTTATGCTGTTGTAGATTCTGCATTTACTCCAGAAACCAGACAGGTAATTGCATCAGGAACTCTTGATGGAGATGGAAAAGTTATAGCAAAAACACTCAAATTTACAGAATTATTATTTGATAAAGCTCGCCTTGAGAAAATAAAAAATGTTAGCCATATATTTTTAAGAGGATCTATTTGTACAACAAACAATGCAACACAAAATGTAAAGTTTTATAACGATTATTCTATTGATGTAAAAGTTGGTTTACAAGCCAAATTTAATTTTGATGAAAACGATTTGAATTAACTTTTAAAGTTTTACAAAAATGATTAAAATAAAATATATACAAATTGTAACTGTAATTTTGGTGCTAACAACATTAAATATTGCAAAAGCACAGCAAAATAATACTATGTATTATATGCACAAACTACCACAGGCTAATTTACTAAATCCTGCAGTTCAGCACGAATGTAAATTTAATATCAGTGGCATAATTTTACCTGTTGCAGGTCAGATCTTGCCTCCTGTCCACATGAATATTGGGAGTACCGGCTTTAGCAAAAAAAATGTTATGCCATGGAATGATGATATTGACTCTTTAATGCACCCTTTTCATCCTGAATTTGATAGTGAAAGATTTCTAAAACGATTAAGAAAGGTAAATTATCTTGCATTTGAGACACATATAAACTTACTTTCTGTGGGCTACAGGTGGAAAAAGGATTATTATTTTACTCTTTCTGTAACTGAAAAATTCGATTATAGATTTAGTTTCCCAAAAGACTTAATTACATTAGCTTATGAAGGAAATGGGGAATCTTTTATGGGAAATATAATAGACCTTGAAGGTTTAGGGATTAGTACAACTTATTATCGTGAATATGCAATTGGTGCTTCAAAAGTAATTAATAACAAACTTACCCTAGGGGTAAATGCAAAAATTCTTTTTGGAAAAGTCAATGTATGGACACGTAAAAACAGTACCACATGGTATACCGATAGTATGGATTATGATTATGCTATTCATGCAGACTGGGAAGTAAATACATCACAACCGTTTTATGGCGTTAATAAGTTTGATTATGACTATGAAAACGACTCCCTTATGTTTGAGCTTGATACTTTAATGGATTTAGATGATTCGGATGCTGCCCAAAAAATAATAATGAATGGTAAAAATCTTGGCTTTGGTATCGATATAGGAGCTGTATATAAATATGACGAAAAAATCACTTTGTATGGAAGTATTATTGATATTGGTTATATCAGGTGGAAAGATAATCCTCAAACATTGAAAGTAAAAGGTACTTTTTTATTTGATGGATATGATGTTACTCATTTTTTACAAGAAAATGACTCTTTAAATGATGAGATTATGGACCAACAAATTGACTCTGTTATTCATCTGTTTACATACGAAAATCAAGTTGAAAAATATAACACATATCTTAATCCTAAAATATATTTAGGCGGCACATATGTAATCAATGATATGTTTACGGGAGGATTTCTTTATAGAGGAGAATTATACCAGCACAGATTTTTATCTTCAATTACATTATCGGGAATGGCAAATGTGAAAAAATGGTTTAGCGCTTCACTAAGTTATTCTATTATAAATAATTCTTTTGCTAATGTTGGAGCCGGACTTATTTTTAAAACAGGTCCTGCACAATACTTTTTTATTACAGATAACGTTTTGGGCTCAATTTGGCCTCAGGCTACAAGAAATTTAAATTTCAGACTGGGAATTAATTTGCTGTTTGGTTGTGAAAAGAAAACTTCTAATGCATTAATTAATTAACAATTAAAGTAGAAATAGCCTTTGTGTTGCCGGCTTTTATTTCACAATAATAAATACCCGAGGAGAATTTTTTATTTAACTTATACGTAATTGTTCTTTTATTGATAACCTCAAATGTATCTACAAATAAGATCTTACCGCTTGAGCAATAAATTACAACAGATACTTTTCCAGAATATGACTTATCAAGCGTCAATTCAACATTTGTTTTTTCCTTAAATGGATTTGGATAAGCTTTAATATTATTATTGGCAATACCCGATGATTCAACTTTTACAGATAATCCTGTGTTGGCAAGCGGAAACCATTGTGGATAATACCATTCATATTCAAAAACACTTGTGTCGGAAATACAAAATATTGAGTGGTCGGTGCTGCTTCCTTTACCAAATACCGAAATACCCGATAATTGAACAGTATCATTTTTTCTAATCAAACCTGCATTAGATAAAGCATACCATTCTTCAGAATACCAATTATAATTAAAAACGGCAGTATCAGCAATAATGTATATGCCACTTGTATAACTTGTTCCCGTATCAGCAACAGCAAGGTCAAGAATATTAATATTACCTGTTATGTTTGGTAAACCACTCATTACTAATGGGAACCATTCCTGAAAATAATAACTATAGCGATAAACAGTAGTGCTTGTTGCTCCGTAAATGCCTGTATTGTTATAGGTTTCTCCTTCAAACATTGCTATATGCTTAATATTTTGGGAATAAGAAGAAAAACAAAACAGCAGAGAAATTGTAAAAAGAGTAAATGTTTTCATACTTGTTTATTTTTTTTAATTGATAATAACAAAAATATTGCCAGTTTTGTCTATTATATTAATTTTTCAGATATTTACAGATAATTAAATTTCGACAATATGAAGTACAAAAAATTACTAATAATATTATTTTCTGTCTTATACATTACTAATCTTTTTTCGCAAGATAAATATTGGGTATGTTTCACTGATAAAAAAGACAGCAAATTTAATCCTTTTACTTATTTTGATGTAAAAGCTATTGAAAGAAGAATTAAAAATAATATTTCACTATACGATTCAACAGATTTTCCTTTAAATCATAATTACATTTCAAAAATTGATGAAATTGCGAAAGAAATAACATCCCAAACCCGCTGGTTTAATGCTGTTGCAGTTTGGGCATATTCAGATCAAATTGAAAAAATTAAGCAATTGTCTTTTGTAAAACAAGTAATACCAATATATTATCAGTCTGTTCTTGCAGAGATAAAAACAAAAGATAATCCAAAAAAGTATGATGAAACCATATTGTCAGGACAAACCGAAAGAATGGAAATGAGTATTTTTGAAAAACACAACATTACGGGTAAAGGTCTGAGAATAGCAATATTTGACGGGGGTTTTCCAACAGTTGATGTAAACCCTGCCTTTGAGCATATAAGAAAAGAAAAAAGAATTATTAAAACTTATGATTTTACAAAGAAAAAAGAATTTGTATATAGTTATGTTTCTCACGGAACAAATGTATTATCATGTATAGCGGGGATTATTGACGGGAAAAAAATTGGAATGGCTGTTGATGCAGAATTTTTGCTTGCTCGTACCGAAATTGTAAGAGAGCCTTTTAGCGAAGAAGAAAATTGGCTTGCAGCAGTTGAATGGGCTGATAAAAACGGAGCAGATGTTATAAACAGCTCTTTGGGTTATACACATCAAAGATATTTTTATCGCGATATGGATGGAAAAACATGCTTTGTAACAAGAGCCGCAAATCTTGCAGCAGCAAAAGGAATTTTTGTTGTTAATGCAGCAGGAAATGAGGGCTCAGGAAAATGGAAATTTATTGGTGCTCCGGCAGATGCCGATAGTGCTTTATCTATAGGTGGTATAAATCCCGCAACAGATTATCATACATCATTTAGTTCTTACGGACCAACTTTCGACAAACGCATGAAACCAAATGTTTGTGCTTATGGGCATGTTGTTGCAGCAGGGAAAAATGGTTTGCACGAAACTCAAGGTACTTCGTTTGCAAGTCCGTTGGTGGCAGGTTTTGTTGCCTGTGCATGGCAAACAAACAGGAGCTTAAATAATATGGAACTGTTTAACGAAATTCAAAAGTCTGCCGACCTTTATCCCTATTACGATTATGCACATGGTTTTGGTGTACCGCAAGCATCTTTCTTTTTTGATAAAGAAAAAAAAGAGCTTGAGCCAAGTTTTTCTTTTGTTGAAGAAGAAAACAATTTAATAATTATGATAAATAAAGATATGATAGATTCAACAGGCAATAATTATTTGTTTTATCATATAGAAAATGAAGAAGGAATTTTAGATTATTATACTCTGATAGATGTTTATCAGGAACGTGCAGCAATAATTTCTCTTTCTGATTTGAAAGGGAATAAAACAATAAGAGCACATTATAAAAAATATACAGCAGAATTTGAGCTTAGTAAAAATTAAAAAAAACTATTATGAAAAAATTATTAGCAGTATTGATTGTTGCTTTATTTTCAAGCACATTATTTAGTCAAGTAGTCCTTTTAGAAGAAGATGTGGCGGGAGATACAATTCCTGAAACATTTGGTCCTAATTTAAAAAACTACAGACATTTATATTTTGAGTACGGATTTTTAGCCGATAAACCCGAAGGTACTGGATTAGAAATGTTGTACGGACATTCTCATAACTTTGGTATTGGTTTAAGATACAAATATCGCATGACTAACTTTTTGGCACTTGGTTGGGATATTCATATAACAGAATGGACATACAGAATAAAACAAACAGATGATAAGGTATTTCCCAACAACATTAAACACAAAAAGGAAAAGCTTACTGTAAATAATCTTGGATTGGAATTTTACACCCGTTTAAATTTTGGGAAAAGAGGAAATCATATAGGAAATTTTGTTGATTTTGCTGCTTTTGGAAACTATATAACCGGAGCATCGCATTATACTTTAGATGTTTTAGATACTGTTAATGTAAACAATGCTGGAAGAGTACATACAACAAATAAGGACTTAATTTATCTTGAAAACATAAACTATGGTGTTAAATTCAGGATTGGTATTAACCGATATATTATTTCGGCATCATACAGATTGTCTGATCTGATAAAAGATAATTTTGTTGATTTACCGGAAGCTATTGTTCCCTACCCTGAATTGCCACGATTATTTATTGCATTTCAAATAGGTATTCATTGAAAAAAAACAGCTTAGTTAGCCATATTGCTCTGTTGGGTGCAAATCTTATTTATGGGGCAAATTATGTTATTGCAAAAGGAATAATGCCCGATTATTTTCCCCCTCGGGCAATAGTCTTTATCAGAATATTTGGGGCTTTAATATTATTTTGGTTATTCGGGCTTTTTAATAAAAAAGAAAAAGTTGAAAGAAAAGACCTTTTCAAACTGGCTTTTTGTGCAGTGTTTGGAGTTGCCCTGAATCAAACAATATTTTTTGAAGGGCTAAACCTTACAACTCCTATAAATTCATCAATTATAATGACCATAAATCCAATACTTGTATTGGTGTTTTCGTATTTTATAATTAAAGATAAAATAACATTATATAAGATAATTGGTATTATGGCGGGTGGCAGTGGTGCTGCCTTACTTATATTAAATCAGGGAAATATTTCGTTTAGCTCAGATACTTTTGTGGGCAATCTTTTTATTGTTATTAATGCTTCCTCATTTGCATTATATCTGGTGCTTGTAAAACCCTTAATGATGAAATACAGCCCATGGACAATTTTAAAATGGATATTTCTGTTTGGTTTTATTTATATTCTGCCATTTAGCCTACATAAAATATATAGTGTTGATTATAGCTCAATACCAAATAGTGCATGGCTTTCAATTTTATATATTATTCTGGGTACAACTTTTTTGGGATACTTACTTTATAACTTTGCCTTAAAACGCATTAGCCCACTTATTGCCGGAACATATATTTATCTGCAACCACTGTTTGCATCGATAATAGCAATTAGTATAGGGCAGGATGTATTATCATTTAATGCAGTATTATCAGCCATACTAATATTTGCAGGAGTTTATTTTGTTAGTGCTAAAAACGACCGACAATAAGCCCCGATAGCTTATACCAAACCGTTATCAAGATAGTGAAATTAAAATGATTAACTTGTTAGCAGGTCGGTATTAACACACAATAAACTCCGCCCAACATACGTTTATATAATAGTTCCCTGCGCAAAAAGAACTGCGATTAACAAAAAAAACGCAATTCAAGCTAAAGCAAAGCAGAATGAAACAGCCCTGTCCTTTGGGGAGAGCCTGTCCCGAATTTATTTCGGGATTAGGAGGGGCTTTTACTTAATTATCTCGTCAAGAATAGCTTTTGCAGTATCTTTATGTATAAGGATATTCATCATTTTAAGCTTAATATAATCTTCATGATAAAAGCAATACCCCTGATGCTCACCATCAAACCCACTTGAACCACTATCTTTCATTAAAAACCACCATTTTCCATCAACAATTTGGTATCCTACAACATGTATGCAATGATCGTCGGTGGTTGTTTTGTTGCTTAAACGATACTGCCGCGAATCTTCGTTGATATATTCCGATGGAATATCAAAACTTGGAATTATTGAGACTTCTGTTTGCGGATTTCTACCCGGCTCCGAAATATCGCCACAAATACTTATGGTATATCCTTTTTTAATTGTTTCCTTTATTAGATTAAGATATACATCAAGAGGTAAGTTGTAATAATTGCTCGCATGCCACCAGTTATCGTCTTCAACAAGTTCGTGCATTTCATAATATGTTTCCTTTTTAAGCGACATAAAACTAAAATACTCATTCATACTTAGTTTAAGATAATCGTTTAGATATGTTTTTGGTGTATATTCTTTTCCGTCAATAGTAAATTTTGCAGGAGGTTTACCCATATAGTTTTCAAGAATAGCTTTTACAGTAGTTTCAACATGATTTTCGTCCCATGTCCCGCTTTCTTTAATACCTTCCAAAAAAGTTTTTAACTCTTTTATCATTTTTCGGTGTGAATGATGTTTTCTTCCCTCTTCCTTGCCGGGATATGCATCTAAAGGTACAATACCATATTTTTTATATATTTTTGGAATTGCATTTGCTTCAGAACCTTCATTATAATATGTTTCACCTCGTGTTTTCACAAAATCAACAGCACGGTCAACATATTCCCAATAAACAGTAAACATTTCCGATAATTTAACTTCTTTGCTTGTTTGCCTTTTAACTTCCGATTCCATAAACGATGTTGCAGAATAGCACCAACAAGTACCCGCATTTCCCTGCGATATTGGCTTGTTATGCCATACTGAAGTATAGTCATCAATATTTATAGGATAATTTTCATTATCGTTATCAACCGAAAGAAATTTATATGGTTTTGTTTTATTTTTGGTCTCTTCTTGGGCATTAACATCTTTTAAAATAGAATTATAGTAAAAACTTTCACCTTTATCATATTCTTTAAAAACAGCTTTATCTTTCTTGTCTTTTTTATCTTGAGCAAAAGAAGCAAAGCCTACAAACATTATTGCTAAAACAAATAGTAATAGATTTTTAGTTTTCATATTTTGTCTATTGATTAATTATTGATATTGTATTACAAGCAACTATACCTGCGGTTTCTGTTCGTAGTATATTATTACTCAAAGATATTTCTATAAAATCATTCTCTTTTGCAAGATTTATTTCATTACCGGTAAAATCACCTTCAGGACCGATTATTATTAAACATTTTTTATTTTTTATTTCAAAATCGTGTAAATATAATTTTTTATTTCCCTCACAATGAGCAATAAACTTAAAATCGTAATCTGTAGTTTCTGTAACAAATTTTTTAATATTTGTTAAATCATTTAATATCGGAAAATAAGTAACTGTAGCCTGTTTCATAGCCGATTGAATAACTTTATTAAGTCTATCGGGCTTTAATATTTTTCTTTCAGACCTTGAACAAAATATAGGTGTAATTTCATCAATACCAATTTCTGTTGCTTTTTCAAGAAACAATTCAAAACGGTCAATATTCTTTGTTGGGGCAATTGCAATATGCAAATAATAATCTCTTCTGTTATATTCAGTCCTTGTTTGAATTATTTCAACAATACATTTCTTTGGATTATTGTCAATTATCTTTGCTGTATGAAGCCCGCCGATACCATCAATAACTAAAATTTCATCTTTAATATTTAATCGCAAAACTTTAATACAATGTTTAGACTCTAATTCATTTAAAGCTATTATTTTTGAAGGTATATTAGGCTCGTAAAAAATATGCATATTTTTATGCTCTGTTGATGCTTATACTTTAAAACTATGACAAAAATAGGTCTTTTATCTGATACTCACGGACACCTTGATGATAAAGTTTTAGGATTTTTCAAGAATGTTGACGAGATATGGCATGCCGGAGATTTTGGCAGCATTGAAGTTCTTGAAAAATTACAAAACTTTAAAACACTAAAAGCCGTTTATGGCAATATTGACGGTCATGATATTCGTGCCGGACTTACCGCCCACCTACGCTTTATGTGCGAGGATGTAGATGTTTGGATAACTCATATTGGTGGATATCCCGGTAATTACAGCAGGTATGTAAAACAAGGAATATTAATAAATCCTCCAAAACTTTTTATTTCCGGACATTCTCATATTTGCAAAGTTATTAATGATAAAAAGCTAAATCTTTTACATATAAATCCCGGGGCTTATGGCAAAAGCGGTTTGCACAATGTTAGAACAGCTGTACGCTTTGAGATAGATAAAAATAATATTCAAAACCTTGAGGTGTTTGAAATAAAACGATAGTTGATAAATAATAATGCTAAGCTAAAAGTATCCTTGCTTTCGTAAATCTGCTAAGAATTGATATAAAATATTTTATTTTATTCCCCCTTTATAAAATCTTTCAAATTTAGCAAAGAAAAAATCACTTTCAATTACAGCATTTTCGTCACTGTCAGAACCATGAACAGCATTTTGTTGAATTGATTCGGCAAAGAGCTTTCTTATAGTCCCTTCTTTTGCTTCAGCAGGATTTGTTGAGCCAATAAGCTCTCTATATTCTACAACAGCATTTTCTTTTTCTAAAATAATTACGACAATTGGACCAGAGGTCATAAAATCAACTAATTCATTATAAAAAGGTTTTTCTTTATGCACCGCATAAAATGTTTTAGCCTCGTTTTTTGTCAGCCATAAATATTTCATTGCTACTATATGAAACTTATTGTCATTTACTAATTTCAATATAGGACCGATGTATTCGTTATTGATAGCATCGGGTTTAATCATTGTAAAAGTTATATTACCAGCCATAATTTTTATTGTTTTATTAGCAACGAATATAGTAATTTTATCAAGGGGACTTCTATTAATTCCCTCCTTTCAAGAAACAAAGATAATGAATAAGATGCAAGACACAAATATTTCTAAATAGCCATAGCTATTTAGAAATATTTTGACGAAGTCAGATTATTTATTATATTTGTTCCAGAAAGGTCTTCATAGTTTTTCATATATTTCTTCAAAATTTTTTGCATTATCCCGATAGTGCATCTAAAATTTTCATCGCCTATAAAAAACTCTGAAAATCTTGATGCAAAGTAATTATTATAAGCCCCCTTAAAATTCTAAACAACATAAATTAATAAATCTATAAATATGATTTAAAACACTGTGTAATTTAGACTGATATTCTTTGAAGATATAATTTTTAATAATTACTTTTGAAAATATAAACCTCAAATTATAACTCATTAATATAAAGATAAATAGTTATGGACAAGATAAAGGTTGCAATTAATGGTTTTGGTAGAATAGGTAGAAATGTTTATAAAATTGCTTTAGAAAGGCAAAATATTGAGATTGTTGGTATTAATGATTTAACGGATACCAAAACTTTAGCACATCTGTTAAAATATGATTCTACTCAAGGACAATTTAATGGAGAAATAAGTTACGATGATAATAATATTATTGTAAATGGTATAAAACATAATGTTTATGCCGAAAGAAATCCTGCAAATATTCCATGGTCAGAAACTCCGGATATTGTAATAGAATCAACAGGGATTTTTCGCGCAAAAGAAAGTGCAAAAGGAGGTTATGGCGATCATCTTAAAAATGGTGCTAAAAAAGTTATTCTTACTGTACCATCAAAAGATGAAATTGATGCAATGATAGTGTTGGGTGTTAATGATAATGATTTAAAACCTGAACATCAATGCGTATCAAATGCAAGTTGTACTACAAATTGTCTGGCACCTGTAGTTAAAATTCTTAACGATAATTTTGGTGTTGAAACAGGGTTTATGACTACTGTTCATGCATATACTAGTGATCAAATGATACTGGATGCTCCGCACAGCGATTTAAGAAGAGCAAGGTCATGTGCTGTATCGCAAATACCAACGACAACAGGTGCTGCCAAAGCTGTAGGAAAAGTAATTCCCGAATTAAACGGAAAACTTGACGGTATCTCAATTCGTATTCCAACTCCAACAGGTTCATTAGTTGATTTGGTAATTAACTTAAAAACAGAAGCTTCTATCGAAGAAATTAATGCAGCTATGAAAAAAGCAGCAGAAGGACCTATGAAAGGAATCCTTGAATATACTGAAGACCCAATAGTTTCTTGCGATATAATTCACAATTCACATTCATCAATTTTTGATGCATTATCAACTATGGTAATTGGTAAAACAGTTAAAGTATTATCATGGTACGATAATGAATGGGGTTACTCATGCAGGGTTGTTGATTTAATCGAAAAACTCTAATATTCTAAAAGCGGATCAAACTGATTCGAAACCTTTGCAAGGTGAAACAATATGTATGGCACACGATATTAATCACATAACACATCTATAGAAACATGTTATTTATTTTAAATATTTAAGTTAGCATATTTTTTGCTCTATCTCTTCGTTAAAATATTTTTAAAATTCCTTATATACAATAGTAAACTCCGGATTTAAAAAATATTTTATTTCGACCTAAACCAAAAAATATTGCCTTGCAAAGGTCTCGATTCGCTTTTTTTATTCCCATTCACTTACTTCCCCATTTAAAAATATTACTTTTTTATTGGAGTATTGCCAGGTTTCCATTAATCCATCAAGAGTATTAGTGTTTGATTTACTCGTTGGTTTGCCAAGGCTTTCAAGCACCATTCCATGACTCATTCCTTTCCAAATTTCTCCATTCATAAGTTTAACAGCTTTTTCTTTCCCATAAATTTTAGCAAGTCTTTTATATTTTGGGTCATTAAAATCAACACTTCTAACAGTTGTTGTTGATGTATTTTGTTTCTGAGTAGTATTTGATGATAAGATTTTGTCAATCTCTGGATTACTTGAAATACTTGAATAATTCAAATATCCGGGTTTTCCAATGTAGGAAATTTTTAAATATAACCCTTCATGCTCTCTGTAAACAGTAATCTTTTCACCTTCTTTTATTCTTGCCAGTTCTTTTCCCATCGACGAGGGCTTATCTCTTAAAATTCCTTCAAGGGAATTTACAGTTGCAATTACTGTACCACCACTACTTGAAGTTGTCAGAGCACTTTTCTTTTGTTCTAAAATTTTAATTTCTGTATTAATCTCTTTTAGTTCTTTTTGATATTTTTTGATATTTGCCTGAGCACTACGCTTTTTAATTTTTAAAGTATTTATTTCAGCATTTATTACATCAATACTTTGTGAAAAACTACCAAATGTAAAGAACATTAACAGTATTATTAAATATGATTTTTTCATAATTCTTTATTTATAATTAATGACATAGCAAACCTACATAAATTTTTTCTTAAAATATACATAAACAACATGAAAAAAAATTATGCGTAGGTTCTCTCGCAAAAAACGGAGCAGGCTCTCTGACAAACGTGAGTTCATAGCTTGTCCAGTTTTATTACGGTAAGCACCTTTAAATAATTAATATTTAGCGAACTAAATTAAATCATTTTTTTACAGAGGAAAGATAATAAAAATTAAAATAATAATTATCCGTTCACAGTAAATTTCAATGGAAATGTATGACAAATTTATCTTCAGATAATAATTTGGTTATCGTTTAATGTTTATTTTTAATGTTTTATAATTTTTATAACACCAACAAGTTATAAATGTTTTAAATCATGCAAATAATTACAGTTATTATTATCTTTGCCCTGCTAAGATTTTTTTATGTTACGATTAATCGAAGATTTTGTACAATTAATTTATCCAAAGATATGTTTATCGTGTGGGGTAAATTTATTAAGAAACGAGACTACAATTTGCACAAAATGTTTGTATCAAATACCAAGAACAAATTATCATAGTGACATTAATAATACTGTTAGTCAGTTTTTTTGGGGCAGAGTTCAAGTAGAGATTGCCACATCTTTTTATCATTTTCAAAAAGGCAGCAAATTTCAGAAACTAATTCATCAATTAAAATATAGCGGACACAAAGAAATTGGTTTTGAAATTGGCAAACATTTTGGCTCGGAATTAAAAAATGTTGATAATTTTAAAAATATTGATTTGATAGTTCCTGTTCCACTACATCCAAAAAGAAAGAAAAAAAGAGGTTATAATCAAAGTGATTGGATTGCTTTTGGTTTATCCGAAACAATGGGCATTCCTGTTGATACTAAAAACGTGTACAGAAATATAGAAACAGAAACTCAAACAAAAAAAAACAGGATAGAACGATGGAAAAATGTAGATTCAATTTTTAAAATAAAAGATTTTTCAGCTTTTGAGAATAAACATATTTTATTAATTGACGATGTTATTACTACCGGAGCAACAATAGAAGCATGTGCTACTGCTTTGCTTACGGCAGAAAATTCAAAAATAAGCGTGGCAACTATGGCTGTGGTTACTTAGAAAAATTTGAACAAAAACGCGCAAACAGCTGATAATCTTCCCGTTGTTGCTTGTTCGCTTTGCTCACGTCATTCATTGTCATTAGTAGTCATTGATAGTGGTTGATGTCCAATGACAATAAATAACACGAAGTAGAATACTACTTGGGATTCCAACGAAATGTGTCAATTTCAAAACCTGCAATATCAATAACTCTGTCAATTACAGTGGAAACTAATTGTTCAATACTTTTTGAATTACTGTAAAATGAAGGATTAGCAGGGCAAACAATTCCACCGGCTAAAGTAAGTTTCCTCATGTTTTCAATATGAATAAGATTTAGTGGTGTTTCTCTTGTAACAAGTATAAGTTTTTTCCGTTCTTTTAGAATAACATCGGCTCCACGACTAATTAAATCATCTGATATTCCATTTGCAATTCTTGCTAAAGTTCCCATTGAGCATGGACAAACAATCATTGTGTCATATTTGGCAGAACCCGATGCAAAAGGAGCATGAAAATCCTTATTGTTATATGTTTTAAATGGAAGTTTGTTAAAATCATTGTTTTTCAACTCACTTTTCCATATCAATTTTGCATTTTCCGAAAACACCAAACTTATTTCAGAATACTGGTTTGGTATTTTAATAAATTTATCTATAAGTGTTTTTGCATATATCGACCCACTTGCACCGGAAATAGCTATTACTATTTTTCGTTGAACCTGCATATTAAAACATGTAATATAAAGCTACACTTAAAAGATTATTATAGCTTCCCCTGTCACTATAATATGTTTGGTTACCCGGATGTGGTCTAATTGGTAAAATTGAATAGGAATATTTTGCGTTAACAATAAAATGGTCGGAAAATTTATAATTGGCTCCAATAATTGCATTTAGTTCGTAATTTTCAAAAGGTGGTTCAGGTTCTAAAAAACCATCACCATCTTTATCTTCTAAGGCTCTAATTAAATATGCAACTCCAAAACCACCCTCAAAAGATATTTTTTCGTCAAATTGATAATTAACAAGTAACGGAACTTCAATATAATCAAATTTAAGTTCAAAATATATTCCATGTTTTTGGCTTTGATTTTTACTGCCTTTTTGTATATATTTTATTTCAACTTGTCCACCCCAATCTTCATTTATCATAAAATTTGTAAAACCCCCAAATTGAATTCCAGGCCTATCATAACCTGCATAATTATCACCATCAACCTGCGATGCTACCAGACCACCTAGAAATCCTGCATGAAATCCGTCAGGTTTTTGCGCTAAACAATAATTAATAATAGATATTAATGATATGGTTAAAATAATGTTCTTCATTTAATTTTAATTATTCTGTTACTTTATGCTTTTCTGCCTGGATAACTTCTCCAGTGGTTTCATCATATATATAAGCTACAATCATACAATTTTTTTCAATCCAAGCGGCATCTAATGTGTATGTATAACTTTTTTCAATTTCTTCCTCAGCAACAATGCTTCCTGAAACAATCACTTCGCCCCAAGTATCCGTAATTGAAACCCTGAGCACATGCATATGAACATAATTTGCAATAATATTAGCTCCATCAGCCTGAGGCGAAATTAAGCTATCTTCTGTTATAACAACAACCAATTTAAGATTTGTACTAAAATCAGTTAAAAAAGTAGACTTTATTGTTGCATTAAGTTCGCGCGAAGTAACATTAAAAGAATTCGATATTTCCATATTTATTTTTGAACTTGTTCTAAGAATAGAATCGACATAAGATGCCCAACTATCATGTGATATTAAAGGACTACTTCCTTCTTTTACTCTATTTACAATTCCCGTGGGTAATCCCTCATTTTCCGCATCATAAA
This sequence comes from uncultured Bacteroidales bacterium, assembly GCA_964435855.1. Classification (GTDB taxonomy): domain Bacteria; phylum Bacteroidota; class Bacteroidia; order Bacteroidales; family CAYTAU01; genus CAYTAU01. The sequence goes on from CAYTAU010000020.1 coordinate 15,843, forward strand.
AATCGCCTAACATATCACCTGCATCGCTTGTGTAATCAGGAGGGTAAGTTGAACCCAAAGGCTGAGCAAAAAACCCATAATGCATTGCAATAGGTATTATTAATGAATCGCCATATGTTTCAATTAATTGATGTAATTGTTCGTGAGCATAAGGACAGTTTGTGCATCTATGACCTGTAAATTCTTCAACAAGTACTTTTTGATTTCCTGGTACAGGAGGAACAGGTTTTGTATATGGTTTGTTAATTTTATCACAAGATAAGATTACTGATAATATAATAAAAATTGAAAATAGTCTTATAATATTTTTCATAATATTTTAATTTAAAAACTACTTGTAATTGACAATGTTAAACCATTAGCTGCCGGAACATTCCGACACACTCCGCCAATACACATAACACCCTCTCTTTGTTTGCCATACCCAAGTTGTATTCTGTTTGTTCCTTTTTTATAACCAATTGACACCTTTGGATAATGGATTTTTTTTTCCAAGTCAGTATTCCCATAATTATATTGGTCCATAACTGTAAAGAACCAATTTGGAATATTATATTCAATTAATCCCGAAAACCACTCGCCATATTGATCTTTAGTATAAAGTTCCTGCATTTCAAGGCGAATAGTATTTCTTGATTTAATTTTATAAGTAATATCTATTATTCCAATATGAGCATGAATTTTTCCGTGCCAATCTCCTGCTCCATGAATAACTGAATTATTATATATTTGATTTTGATAAATTACTTTACCTTTTATTTTTTTGTTTACTTTTTTACTAATCTCAATATTTAAATCCTGATAAAATAATTCATCTCCAACTTTGAAAAATTCTGAAGTATAACCATCAGTTCCTTCTTGTCCGATAACTAATGAATCTACATCTTCAACTTCAATACCTTCCTTATCTATACTATAAACGGTTGAAAAATTTATTGAAAGCCTTGTGCCATATTTTCCACCCAATGTTGATTTTTTCTTAAATAAATAGTTGATTTCTCCTTGAAAACCAAATTCTCCATTAAGTTGAGTTGCATAAGGGTACATTGCTGCTAAAGAATATGTGTGTGCTTTTGTTATGTCAGGGATATAATTTAGATTTAAATTAGCAAGAGTAGCGTTTCTATCTAATCTGTAACTCATATTATCAACTCGTTTAGCGCTTAAAAATACTCCAAAACCTTTCTGAGAAAATGAAGTATTAACAATTAATGCTTCTCCGGGTTTATAGATATAACCATTGTCGGAAGAAGGATCATTAATTTTGTATGCATATTCTGTACTGAAACTTATTTTTCCGGCTGTTAAATTCAATCTTCCTGCACTCGCACTAACGTTCTCCGGTAAGTTATAAAAAGGATGATCATTATCATCTTGGAATTTGCTAACAAAACTTCCTCCTATAGAAATTACAAATTTGGATTCGTCCATTTTTTTAAACAGTTCATTAATTGAAACTTCACCATCAATTCCTCTAATAATTCCATCGCTAAATTCCCAAAATGAACGTTGTTTACCAATAAGTCCTTTTAAATAAATCCCATTAATGGGTTTATATTTTACTTTTACACCCTCAAAAGCGTTATCATAGCCAAGATTCTTTTCTTCATACGCTCTCAATACCAACCCATTGCCGAATTGTTCATAGAAGCTTCCAACAACAACATCAAGTTCGTCCTTTTTATATGAAATATATTTATAAGGTATTCCAATACCATCATATCTTGAATCATAACCATTTAATGCCGGCAAATATCCTTCATATCTAACTCCTGCCGAAAAATTGCCAAGCACATAATTGAAATTTGCATAGGAATTTAATCCTATTTGTTCGGCAGGCACTATGGCTCCAATTATTGAATCTTCATTGTAATATTGAAAATCACTTTGAAAACTACCATGCAGTTGCCCTTTTTCAATTTGTCCAAAAGTTAAAATTGATGAAACCAAAAGACAAAATAATACTAATAAATTTTTCATTAATGAAATATTTTAGAATAAAACCCTTGTGATTTTTCTTTAATGTTAAGCTAATTGCAAATTACATTTTACTTAATAGATTCACCTTTAGAAAGTTTTTCAATAAGTTCATAAAGTTTTTCTTCGTCACCATCACTGTATGATGCATGTTTCCAAACGATATTACCTTTTCCATCAATTATAAACGTGTGTGGGACATTAATAACATTCATAGCTCTTTTGAAATCACCATTCGGATCTAGTAAAATTTCATATTCCCATCCTTTTCCATTTACAAAAGGTTTCACTCTGCTCATGCTTCTGGTATCGTCAACTGATACTGCAATAAGTTTAACACCTGTTTCTTCCTGCCAATCTTCATATTCATCAGCAATTGCATTTAATTCTTTTACACAAGGCTTACACCAGGTTGCCCAAAAACTAATGATAATTGGTTTTCCATTATTTGATATGTTTTTACTATTAAATGTTTTTCCATCAATTGTTTTTAAATCAACTGAAGGAAGCTCACTTTTTTGTGAAAAAATAATGCTACAATAAGCTATTAAGATTAAAATTATTAATATTTTTTTCATTTTTCATTTTTAAAAAAATATATAATCCAAAAATAAAGCCAAAAATGGATTTACAAAATTATAAGCTTTTTTGAATATATACCTGCTTCATTTTTAATTACAATATTATAAATTCCTTTTGCATAATCAGAAACATCTATTTCTAAATATTTATCATTAGTATTTTTAATTTCCTTATTAAATAAAATTCTGCCGTAAATATTAGAAATTTGAACTATGTTACTATTCGATATTTTATTATTAAAATCAATATATACAATATCTTGAGCAGGATTTGGATATAAGTTCAAATTATCATTTTCAATTTTTTCAATATTTGACGTTAAACAAAAATCAAGAGAAATATAATCATTGTCAAATGAACTTGCAGAAAAAGAAACAATAGTGCTGCCATTCCACATAATTAGACCAAAAGAATTGCCTCCTAGTCCATTATTCCCCGAGTCGTAAATTGTAAAGATATAACAGCTATCTTCAAATAAACAAGCATAATCAATATATATATGATTTTCGTCTTCAAAACTTCCTCCCGAAGCTACAATAGTTGAACCAAGTTTAATATCCCAACTTGTTTGAGTAGGAGAATCATCCGTTTTCACCTTTATAGTAACTTCAGTTCCTAATGAATTTGTGCTAAAATTAGAGTTTAAGTTGTTATTACCAGTATCTTCATCATTTAATCCATTTGGATTAGCTGTTGAAAATTCAAATATATGATTTCCGTCAATTAACACGGTAATAGTATTTAAAGTAATTTGCTCAATTTCATACATCTCAAGATTCCCTGTCCAGTTTAATGTATCGATTGTAATACCATCAACAATAGAATATATATCTAATGATGTTAAAGTTGATGTTCCATAATTTTGTATTTTTATTAGCGGAGTTATTTCTCCTGCACAATAATCTTCTGCAGGATTAATAATTTCAAACGCTTTTACGTCATTAATATTTGTTGATAATGCCGGGCATTGTTGTGCTTCAGTATAAATATTAGCAGCTGTTAATTGTCCAATTTCCTTAATAACTCTATCCGGGCAAATTAAATAAACTGTAGGGAAATAATGTATATCATACGAGTTATTAATAGCAGTACTATTAATAATTGGGTATGGAGTTCCTGTTACCCAATCTCCATATGTAGAATAATTACATCCGGGGTTATCATATAGACAATCAAGATTTGTACTTCCATCGCCTTCAATATAGAACACCATAACATCATCTGTTGTTCCACCGTTTACACCAGGAAAACCTGCCGGACCATGCTCTTCATAAACATCTTTGAGAGCATGAGTATTATGATATGTCCAACAAGGAGGACACCATGTTGCAGAAACGTCAATAACAACAGAATATCCTTGATCAAGATAATCATATAATGTATGTGTACTATCATTAATATCCGTTAATGTCCAGTTGGGTGCTATTTCTCCATCTGCTAATTGAGAAAAGCCTGTATTATTGAATAGAAATAATACAATTGAAAAAATAAAAAGTTTTTTAATCATAAGAAAATAAATTAAAAAAAACGGCAACAATAAATATGTTACCGCTTTTTGTTGTTAAAATATAAAGATTATTTTTCTAAAACAATTTTTTCAGTTACAACAGAATTCTCAGTTTTAACTTTAATAATATATGTTCCATTGCTGTAATTTGATAAATCAATTTGTTCAATTGAATTTGCGCTTTTAATTGTTAGTACAGTTGCTCCCAGAATGTTATAAATATCAATACTTGAATTTTCAACATTTATTAAATTAAGAATTCCAGTAGTTGGATTAGGATACATTTGTATACCATCTTCTAAGAAGATTGAATTATTTCCTGTTTGACAAACAGCAATATCTGATAATTTTACAGTAAATGCATTATGAATTTCTCTGTTATTTGGATCGCCTGCATCAATTTCATTAACGAAAGCTACTAAATAAAGCTCGTTGTATGCCCATGAAGCATCTACATTGAAATTATATGTTTCAATATAAGAACCTCCTACTGTAGTTGGAGTAGTTATCTCATCTCCCCAAGCATCAGATATAGCATCCCTAACGGCATAATAATGTGTCCATGCACTTGTTGCACCTGCTTGACCAGGACTAACGCTTTCAGGAATATTGTTCTCAGTAATCCAAAAAGAAACACCAATTGTTCCCGTAAAATCATTTACAAAATCACCAAAAATTTCAGCATCTAAGGCATGAGTTGTTTGACTATAAGTACCACAGATTTCAACTGTTGTAAATGCTGGTTCCGCAACTCTTGCAGCAATAGCATTTCCTCCGTATGGATTACCACACCAGAATGCAGGACCCGGATCTGTATCACCTGTAATACCGGCATCATCAAAGAAATATCTGTCAGCACATCCTGCCGGTGCATAGGTTGATCCTCCATCATTAAATAGTTCAACCATATCGTTTTCACTTTCCGGAATAGTTAAGAAGTCATCATAAAAACCTGAGTGATGTGTCATTAAAAGCATATTCGGTTCTGAAGCCATATAGTTATGCAAATAAGTTACTACCGGTGGACAGTTTGAACATTGTTCTGTTGAGAATTCTTCAAAAACAACAAGTCTTTGTATCATGGTACTTGTAATAAGTAAATTCTTTGATAAAACGTTATTTGCCAAATTTGTTTCACCACCACCATTAACATTAGAAATTGTAACTTCAATTAAGTAAGTAGCTTCAACAGCATTGTTAAATACTACATCATGAGTGAAATCATAGGTTTGACCTGTAGCTATATTGCAAGTAGCAGAATAAGGGCCTATTGGTGCACCACCGTTAATAGTATAAACTACATCAAATGAAGTAATATTATCTGTTCCAATATTCTGAACAGTTCCTATAATATCAATATCTGTGCTAGGCATTGCATAAGCAGGGAAGGTTAGAGCTGTTAAGCTTATATCTATTGGAGGACAGTTACCTCCTATCCCAAATACAGTCCAATCAGCAGTAGCTGTAGTTGTATTAACAGTAGCTCCATTATATGTAACAGTTACATCATTAGAGCCTGAAAGTGATCCATGAAACCAATAAAATGTATAACAATCATCGCTCAATAAACATACCGTAGTTATATCATTAACAAGGTCCCATTGATAATGTGCATGAGATGCTATTAAAACATTTGTACTGTTATAAATTTCCCAAGCTTGGTCACCTTGATTATCAGTAGAAACGATAACTTCTATATATGCATCACCATTTGTAACTGTTCCTCCTAGATTATCATTACTTCCATCAGAATCTCCTGTTAAATCAACACTAGCATTAATAATATAATAATCTATTGCAGAAAAATCTCCGGTTTGAGCAAAAGTATAATCATAATCAGCAGCTGGATTAATTGTGGCTCCAACAGTTTCAGTAACCGCAGTGCCTCCGTTAATTGAATAACTTACATCAAATCCGGTAATTGCAGTACCTCCATAATTTGTAATTGTAATTGTTACATTTTCTGACGCAGTTAATGTACATCCTCCAGAGTTATTGGGTGCAACAATATTTGTTATTGCTGCATCAATTATTGTATTCTCATAAACAGATACATCCTCAATGTTGATTCTAAACATGTCAGTACAATTTGTATGAACAAATGCCAGATAAATTTGTTGTCCTGAATAAGCAGTTAAATCTACTGTTCTGAACCAATAATCATTTACTTCTGGACCTCCAGCTTGAACAGTTTCTGTATGAAGAGTTGTAGTAAAATCTACTACGCTTGTTCCTGTAGTTGAAACTTTTACTTCATAATATTCTGAAGGCCAACCTTGATCCTGTGCATTTACATACCACTCTAAGAAAACAGTTGCACTTGCAGAACTAAGATCAATTTGTGGAGTAATTGCGTAATTGTCAGGGGTTACGGGATTTGGGTCAATCCATGATGCTGAAGTAAGCCCACAGGTACCACCATGTGCAGTCATTCCTGAACAGGAAAAACTCCAGTTATTTCCATCTCCATCATTATCGATTGTAACCCAGCCTGCTGCAGCTAAATCACCACCTTCAAAATCTTCTGAAAAAAATGTAACCATAACATCCTTATTTGTATTCTGAACTTTAGGAGCTATACATTTTTTAGTTTCTTTAATGTTATTTACGGCATTTTGCTTACTAGTATATTGGGCAAAAACAACACCAGATACCACCAGTGCTAATAATAAAACATAAATTTTTTTCATATTATTTGATTTTTAAAGATTAATTAATAATAACAAAAATACAACATTTTTGAATTTGTTGTAGAATATTTGTCAATAATATTCTCCAGTAGAAATCCGCATTATCTTAAGTAATTCATATTCTACACATAACAAAGATGAATGTAGAAAAATAAAAGAATATTTTATGTCAAATTCATTTTTTTATCCTTTTGAATATTATGAATATACATAATATTAATTTCTACAATTTAGTAATAAGCCAAATTTTGTTGTATATTTGCACACAAAATTTATACACACATTTAATTTTTGAAGGTTATGAAAAAATATTTACTATTAACATTATTTTCAATTTTTTTCTTGAGTTTTTTACAAGGACAAAATTTAGTATTTGTAGATGGAAATCATCAGAATGTTTCCGGCGATACAGTTGTTGTAACTGGCTTGGATACACTTGATCTTATGGCTGCACATTTTAAAGTTACTAATCAAGGTAGCGCAAGTATTGATGTTAAGATAGCAAAAAGAGAGATTAATATTGTATCGGGAACATCAAATAATTTTTGTTGGGTAGTTTGTTATCCCGCTACAACAGATACATCAACAAAAAAAGAAACTATTGCTCCCGGTGATACTTCATTTGCTTCCTTAGATTGTGATTATTATCCTGCGGGTAATTCAGGAAGTTCATTAATTGCGTATACAGCTTTTGATGAAAATAATTTAGGTGATACTGCAATTGTTTATGTTAGATTTAATGTTTTAGGATTGGGAATAGAAACACATAATAACAATAATAATATATCATTGTATCCGAATCCTGCAAATTTGCAAACAACATTTAATTATGATTTGAATGGAGCAGAAGGATATGTTAGAATTTTTAATATAGTTGGTAATGAGGTTGCTAAACATGCACTAAAAGGTAATAGATTTATATTAAATACTGAAAATTTTCAATCAGGTATTTACTTTTATTCAATTGTGATTGATGAAAAAAAACATAAAACTGATCGTTTGATTATAACACATTAATTCAATAACCACATAATATATTTTAAAAGCCGACTAATGTCGGCTTTTTTGATAATCAGACAGATAAAAGTTATTAACAAATAAAAAAACAAAGATATAATTTTATAAATTAGCATATATTTTACTTGAAATATAAACTAATAGTTTATAATAAATTAACAAAATTTGATAGATCATTCTACAATAGAACATATACTGGATTCGGCAAATATTGTTGATGTAATAGAAGAATTTGTTTCCTTAAAAAAACGAGGAGTAAATCATATTGGTTTATGTCCTTTTCATGATGAAAAAACCCCTTCTTTTACTGTTTCGCTTTCAAAAAATATTTATAAATGTTTTGGTTGTGGAAAAGCCGGTAATGTTGTGAATTTTTTAATGGAACATGAAACATTGTCATATCCTGATGCTTTAAGGTTTCTTGCTAAAAAATACAATATTGAAATTTACGAAAAAGAACAAACCCCTGAAGACATTGAACAAAAAAACGAACATGAAAGCATGTTGGTTTTAACATCCTTTGCTCAAAAGTATTTTTCAAATCTTTTAGAACATAATGAAGAGGGAAAAGCTGTTGGATTAAGCTACTTTAAAGAAAGAGGTTTTAGAGAAGACATAATTAAAAAATTTCAGTTAGGATATTGTTTAGATAAAAAAGATGCTTTTACAAACGAAGCATTAAAAAATGGATTTAAAATTGAATTTCTTGAAAGCACAGGATTAACAATTAAAAGAGATGAATGGAAAATTGACAGATTTAAAGACAGAGTTATTTTCCCTATCCATAATATAGCAGGTAGAGTTATTGGGTTTACTTCAAGAACTTTAAAAAATGACAAAAAAATTGCTAAATATGTAAATTCTCCCGATTCAACAATATATCACAAAAGCAAAGTATTATATGGATTATATTTTGCTAAAAAGGCAATTTCAAAGCTGGATAAATGTTACATTGTTGAAGGCAATACCGATGTAATATCCTTGCACCAGTCAGGCATTGAAAACGTTGTTGCATCGTCAGGAACTGCGCTAACAGACAGACAATTAAAATTGATTAAGAGGTTTACTAATAATGTAACAATTGTATTTGACGGCGATGATGCAGGAATTAAAGCATCATTACGTGGAATTGATTTGATACTTGAAGAAGGATTGAATGTTAAAGTATTAGAATTGCCCGAAAATGAAGACCCTGACTCATATTCTAAAAAATTAAATATAGAAGAACTAACAGATTATTTTAATAAAAATGAAATTGATTTTATAAGTTTTAAAACTAATTTACTGATGAGCGATGCTAAAAACGACCCTGTAAAAAGAGCTCATTTAGTAAATGATATTGTTAAAAGTATTTCGGTTATTCCCGATACTATTTTACGCTCCGAATATATAAAAGAGTGTAGTACAATGTTAAATGTAAATGAGAGAGTTTTATATAATGAAGTTCGTAAACTATATTTGAAAAAATACAAACTAAAGGAAGACTATACAAAAACTGCTTTTGAAAGAGAAGAATCTCAAAAGTTGCCACAAATTCCGGGTTTTATTGATAAAGTATATTGCGAAGCTCAAGAAAGAGAGATAATATATTTTTTACTAAATTATGGTGAGCACAAATTTACGAGTGATGATGATGAAGAAAAAATGCCAAATATTACAGTATCTGAATATATAATTAGAGAGATACAAAATGACGAACTTGAATTTAAAAATTTAATATATAAAAAAATATTTGAGATATATAATGAATATTTACTTAAAAACGAAACTGTTACAACTAGAATATTTATAAATCACGAAGATGATAGTGTGCGAAAACTTGCTGCAGATTTGTTAAGTAAATCTTATCATCTTAGTCCTAGATGGGAAAAAAACGGAAATATTATTGAGTCAGAAGAAATGCGATTAAATAAAGATGTTCCCAAATCATTAATAGTTTATAAAAGTAAAATACTGTTAATTGCAGAAAAAAAATTCAGAGATAAACTTACCGATATTATTTTAAAAGAAGATAAGAATGAAATACAACGCATGATGGTTAAAATTAATGAGATAACAAAAAATAAAAATCATTTATCAAAAAGTTTAAACAGAATAATTTTGTAGTAATACTTACTTGTTCGTCACAAGTTAATTTTAAGCATTATTCTAAACTTTTTCCTATACTGTCAGGTGGACCTCCATGTCTTTGACCTCTCAATTCTCGCAAAAGTCTATGATTAAATTCTTTTTCGGTATGATGTAAAATAAATACCTTTTTTATTGGTAGAACTTTTTTATATTTTTCAAAATATTCCACTTCTAACTTGGCTATATCTAACTTAATATTTACAAGCCTGCTTGTTTTTTCTTCTAATTCTTTTTCGGAAACACTTTCAATATCATGGTGCAATGTTTTCATAATACTTTGTTTTTCTGTTCTAAATTTTTCAAGTTTTTTTTCCAGTTCATTATAAACCGGCCAGAATTTTTGTGCTTCTTCAACTGACAAATCAAGTTTTTCTGTTATAAATGCAATTTTTTTAGCTTTAATTTTTTCTTTCTTTTCTGCATAAGTGCATTTCTGTGCATTAATATTTATAAGAAAAAACATAAAAACGGATGTTAATATCAGAATTTTTTTCATAATAATTAATTTTAATATTCGTCAATAATTGTATTATAATCTGTGTTGTATGCGAGATAATCTAAAATTTCGTCATCAAAAATTTCATCATCATTGTTTGTTTCGGTTTCTTCAACTATTATATCAATAATAGTATTATCATCAATGTCAAACATCTCAATATCTGCTATTTCGGAATCATCTGCTATATTATTATTGTAAGTATTAGAATCTTTTACAAATGATTTAACTGCAATAACTGCAATTAATGCAAAAATAGTAATGCTGGCAGCCAGGCTAAGATTGGGTTTAAGAACTTGCAAAAATCTTTTTAAATACGGGAGTTTTTCTTTTTCAGAAATTTCATTTTGAATTTTGGAAGGAAATTCATCAAAATAGTTATCAGGAACACTAAAAGGATTTTCTTTTTTAATGTTTGATAAATTTGGAGCAATATTTTTCAATTCATTATTTTCCATAACTTATTTTATTTGACTTATAATAGAGTAAATGGTTTAATCATTTTCAAAAAAAATTGAAATTTTTTTTACTGCATGATGATACGATGCTTTTAAAGCCCCAACAGATGTTTCAAGTATTTTAGACATATCTTCATATTTTATTTCATCAAAATACTTCATATTAAATACAATTCGCTGTTTTTGAGGCAATGTAAGTATTGCTTTTTGTAACTTCTTTTGTATTTCATTTCCATCAAACAATCCATCACTTTCAATTGTGTTTATTAAAAAGCTATCTTCTTCATCAATACTATAATGATTTTGTTTTCTTTTTTTATTTAAAAATGTAATAGCCTCATTTGTCGCTATTCTATATAGCCATGTGTATAGATTTGCTTCTTCTCTAAATTTGCCTAAGTTTTGCCATGTTTTAATAAAAGTATTCTGTAAAACATCATCTGTATCATTATGACAGATAACAATTTTTCTGATATGCCAGTATAATTTTTTCTGATATTTGTTTACTAACAAATTAAAAGCATAATTCGCATTGTCATTTTTGAATATTTCAAGTAATTCATTGTCAGAATATTCTGTCATAATAAAAAATCATAATAATCGTTCACATGATTTAAATAGTTTGTCGTTAGCCGTTTGTCGTTAATCGTTAATCGTTATTTGGATAATTTTCAGCATAACTAAATTTCTTATCGTTATAGGATATTTTGTAAAAACGGTGTCTTTATTTTATCATAAATTGGAAAATCGAAATTTATGAGAATGTTTGTAAATTCAGCCAAATTTCCAATTTCAAGTTTCATCAGTTAATAGATATTATTAAAGTTAAACAACAAACAATTTATTATTTATTAATATGTAAATGCTTGCAAGTTATTTTCTCATAATAACAGTCTCTGAAGCAGCTACAATATTTGGAATATCAATATTATATTTTTTCAGTAAGTCTTCAGATTTTCCGCTTTCTCCAAAAGAGTCATCAACAGCTACCATTTCTATTGGTGTTGGTAAATTTCTCGATAAAAATTGTGCTATACTATCTCCAAGTCCACCATTACGTAAATGTTCTTCTGCGGTAACTACAGCTTTAGTTTTTCTTACGGATTCTATGACTGTATTCTTATCTAAAGGTTTAATTGTGTGAATATTAATTACTTCAGCAGAAATACCTTTGTCTTCAAGAATTTCACTGGCTTTTAATGCTTTCCAAACTAAATGACCAGTTGCAAAAATTGTAAGATCTTTTCCTTTTTTGAAAAGAACAGCTTTACCAATTTCAAATTTTTGATTTTCTTTTGTGAAATTCGGAACTTTGGGTCTTCCAAATCTAATATATACTGGTCCGTTGTATTCAGCAATTGCTATTGTAGCCGCCTTTGTTTGATTATAATCAGCAGTATTTATAACTACCATATTAGGAAGCATTTTCATTAAACCTATATCTTCAAGTATTTGGTGTGTGGCACCATCCTCACCAAGAGTTAATCCTGCATGAGAAGCACATATTTTTACATTTTTATTTGAATATGCTATTGATTGTCTAATTTGATCATAAACTCTTCCTGTGGCAAAATTTGCGAATGTTCCAATAAAAGGTATTTTTCCTCCAATAGTTAAACCTGCAGCAACACCTGTCATATTAGCTTCAGCTATTCCTGCCTGAAAAAATCTTTCAGGAAATTCATTTTTAAATGCATCCATTTTAAGCGAACCAATAAGGTCGGCACAAAGTGCAACTACATTTTTATTTTCTTTGCCAATTTCAAGTAATCCTGCCCCAAAACCTGATCTTGTATCTTTATTTTCTGTTGAATTAAATTTTTGCATATTTTTTTAATTTAATCTTATAGCTGTTGACTTGCCTGAAGATATTTTAAATGATTTTTTTATTGTATATAATGTTTTTTTGGCATTTCTTGCTCTATAAACAACTTTATATCTGCCCGGCTGTAATGATATTGTTTCAGAACTAACATCTTCTTTAATATTATATATCCACTCCAATTCATTATTTTTTTCAACATAAATACTTCCATAGCCGGTTGCTCCTAGTAAAAGAGTTATCATGCCGGGCTGAGGAATTTCAATAGTTGTGGCATAACTTTGACTTATTGCAACATCTTTAACATATACACGCGGTAAAGTTAAAACTTCAACGTCATATTTTCCTACAATATATTTTTCTTTCCTATTAATATTTTGGACATTAAGAGTTTGCATGTTGTCTTTTTCTCTCACTATAAAATTCAAGTTTTGATATTGTATTCCACTGGTTTTTAATAACAGAGTTCCTTGTGGTGCATCACATGCAATTATTTTATGTTTTCCGGGAACAAGTCTGAAACTATCAACTTTTACAGGAGGAATAGTATGAACAATCATTTTGTAAGTGATAAATGGGTCAAGAATAATAGTATCAGGATTTCCTCTGTGATTTATTGTGTGTATATAGTTCTGTTTTATTTTACCTGAATGAGTATCAATAAATGTCATGTTCACATTTGTTTCGGTTGGCAATCCTGTAACATCCAGTAAATTTACCTGACAAGTTGTATTGTTTAATGCCTGAGATATTACAACACCTAAAACTTCTTTAAATCTTTCCTCGTCTGATGCATCATAATATTGTCCTACACATTCAAAAGTCTTTTTAAATTGCAAGTCTAAACCAATTCCAATTACAAAAGGTTTAAGTATTATTCCTTTTTCCTGAAGAGCTAATGAAACAGCACATGGGTCGCCATCACATGCTTCAATACCATCGGTAATTAAAATTATAATATTTCTGCAATTTTTACAAACCGGAAAATCATTTGCAGCAAGTTCAAGCGAACGTGCTATTGGCGTTGTTCCTTTCGGATAAATTTTATGTAACTGATTTTTAATTGCTTTCCCATTTCTATATCCAAAACGCACTTCAAGTTTGGTGTCATCACAACGTTGCGGTGGTACAATATATTGATGTCCATAAACACGCAATGCTAATTGAACATTATCAACCTGTTGCAAACTATCAACCATATTGATTAATAAATTTCTGGCAATGTTTATTTTTTTGCCGCTCTGCCAGTTACCCATCATACTTTGTGAGCCGTCAAAAACAAAAAGGATACGTGTTGTTACTGGATTGTTTTGGGCATATAGTGAGGCATTAAATGCAAATACATTACATAAAACAAATAATATTAAAATTAAATACTTTTTATAAAACGTCATAATTTTAGGCATTTTTAATTTTAGTTCACTTTAAGTACTAATTTTTTAGAAATCTCCAAGAGTTTCTTCAAGTTGTTCTAATGCTGATTTTAATTGTTCATCATTTGGAGCAACACCATGCCATTTATGTGTTCCCATCATAAAGTCAACTCCCATTCCCATTTCAGTTTTCATTAATATAACGATTGGTTTTCCTTTTCCTGTATATGAAATAGCTTTTTTTAAAGTTTCTATAACATCTGCCATTACATTTCCGTTCATTTGTAATACTTCCCAATCAAATGCTTCCCATTTTGCTTTTAAATTACCTAATGATAATACTTCATCAGTAGGCCCGTCAATTTGTTTTTTATTATAATCGACCGTTACTATTAAATTATCAATTTTTTTATGTGCTGAAAACATTACAGCTTCCCAAATTTGCCCTTCCTGTAATTCTCCGTCACCTGTTAAACAAAAAACAAATTTATTATCTTTATTCAATTTTTTTGCCAAAGCTGCACCTGCTGCAACAGATATTCCCTGACCAAGAGAACCTGATGCAATTCTAATACCCGGTAAATTTTCTGCTGTGGCAGGATGCCCCTGTAATCTGGAATTTAATACTCTAAAAGTGTTAAGTTCCTCAATATTAAAATAACCGGAACGTGCAAGTACGCTATACCATACAGGAGAAATATGTCCGTTTGAAAGGAAAAACAAGTCTTGATTGTTTCCATTTATCTCAAAATTTCCGGAATCATGCCTAAGAATATCAAAATATAATGCAGTTAAAAAATCTGTACAACCAAGCGAACCTCCGGGATGTCCACTATTTTGAGCATGAACCATTCGAACAATATCACGCCTGACTTGTGATGCAATTTTCTTTAACTTGTTAAAATCTGTCATAATAATATTTGTTTTTTTTGTAAAAGTAATGGTTTTATACTTTGCAGATATTTAAAGTTGATAACTTTGGAAAAGTTTCAGAAATTAATCAAATTGCAAAATTATTGCTTGTTGCTTGCTTAAAAATTTAAAAAAATGGTGCAACCTTTTCAAAGAGATTTCGTCTTATTATATATAACCTTTAAAAATGTATTATGAAAAAACTTTACTTTAATGTTTCAACACCGATTTTACTTTTCTTAAGTATTTTCTTTTTTCTTTCTTTTTCTAATTTATTAGTTCAGGCTCAAACAGGGAATTGTACTGTTCTTAATCACCCATGTTATAATGATGGAGTTCTTGCAGTAAGTATTACTTCAGGTTTAACACCACCATTAACATTTAATTATTGCGATGGAGTTATTGTTCATTCCAATATTAATGTAATGCTTGATACTGCCTACGGTTTAAATTATGAACCCTATAACAATGTTATTGTTACTGATAATTTTGGAGGATGGCTATATCTTTGGACAGGTTTTCAAGCACCTTTTAGTATTGATTGGGCAAATATAACACACGCATTATGTCCTGATACTTTAGGTACAATTGAATTTACAATAAACGGAGGAGCTTATCCTGCTTCTGTTGAATACTTCTCATTAGCAGGAACACCTTATGGAATCGGGAATCCAATGGATTTGCCTGTTGGCTCATATCAAGCTTTTATTACAGATAGTAATGGTTGCGTAAGAGAACATAGTGATTCCATATATGCATTATCAATAAATCAATATTCAAATATAGATTTTGATGTAACAACAACAGAAGCAAGTTGTACCAATGGAACAGCTACGGTAACAAATATTACAGGAGGAATACAGCCCTATACTTATCTTTGGTTTAATGGTTTATCATTGAGTTCAATTAATAATTTATCACAAGGAAATTACAATGTAACAGTAACAGATTCAATAGGGTGTTCAACTTCTAAGAATGTAAATATAACTCAAAATCCTAATATTAGTGCTTTTTTCACGACAGTACCTGCAACTTGTTTACAAAACGATGGCAGTATAACCGCTTATGGTTCAGGTGGAGTTACTCCATATACATATTTATGGGAAAATGGGAGTCAAACACAAACTATTAGTGGATTATCAGGAGGAACATCTATGTGGGTAATTGTTACTGATGCTAATAGTTGTTGGAGGAAAGCTTACAAAAATTTGAGTAATACCACACCAATAACTGTAAATTATTCAACTACTACATCTTCTTGTTCATCACCTACAGGCTCTGCAACCTTATCTATTACCGGAGGAACCTTGCCATATAGCGTTGTTTGGAGTACCTTTCCTGTACAAACAGGCATAACGGCATCAAATTTACCATCGGGTACATATCATTTTGAGGTCACAGACTCTGTTGGATGTGTACGTACAGGAAATGCAATTATTCCCGATGAAGGAAATTTATCTGTAAATGCTTATATTGACCATGCAACTTGCAATTTATCAAATGGCTCTATTACTGTAAATGTAAGCGGAAACAATCCTCCATTTACTTATAATTGGAGTAATGGTGGAACAACTCAAATTATAAATAATTTACAGCCCGGCTCATACACTTGTACAATAACAGATGATATTGGTTGTTTTATAATAAGAACTAAAACTGTTCAAGAAATATCACCAATTGATCTGACATTTGTTACCAATCCTGCTTCATGTATTTATACCGCAGATGGAAGTATAACTGTTAATATTATAGGAGGGACTTCACCTTATACTATTTCCTGGACAGGAGGACAAACAACTCAAACTGCTACTAATCTTATGCCTGATTTTTATCATTGTTATATTGTTGATGCAAATAATTGTTCAAGAATAGAACATATTTATTTAAATTACGATCATAATAATGATTCATGTTATTGTACATTAACAGGAGTAGTTTACGTTGATGATAATAGTAATTGTATTTATGATGCAGGCGAAGAATTAGTACAAAATGTAAATATGCATTGCGATTATTTCGGTCATAATTTTACTGATACAGCAGGCGTTTATTCATTTATTGTACCAACCGGTAATTATACATTATCAGAAATAGTTCAAAATTATTATCCATTAGCAACTTGTCAGAATAATTTAATTAGTGTTAATGCAACTGCTGCATCAGGTTGTGTTATTACAAATAATTTTGCTAATGTTATTAACCCTTTACATGACATTAGGGTAACATCATCTCCATATTATGCAATACCTGGCAATATATACACTCAACATGTTATAGTTTCAAATAATGGTACAATAACAGAAAATGATATTCAATTAGGATATGCACATGATGGTCAGTTGCCATTTTTAAATTCATCAATACCATTTTCACAAACTTCTCCAATTAGCTATCCAAACTGGTATAGTATAAATTCAGGATTCCCGACACTTGAGCCTACAGAACATCAGTCAATAACAGTAAATTATAATGTGCCAACAAATATTCCTCTTGGTACAGAGGTTGTATTTTATGATACAGTTGCTTATGCTCAACCCATATCATTATGGACAACAGATTATTCTCCATGGAATAATGTATTGCTTTATCCGGTTACAATAAAAGTTTCTTACGACCCAAATTGCAAAGAAGTATTTCCGAGAGGAGATGGTGCTGAGGGATTTATAACTACAGATGACACAACACTAACATATACAATTAATTTTGAAAATACAGGAAATTATTATGCTTCAAAGGTTGTATTAGTTGATACTCTTGATTCGAATCTTGATTGGATATCATTACAACCCGGTTATTCAAATCATTATTACACAGCAGATTTGAGTGAAGATGGTATTTTAACTTTTACTTTCAACGATATAAACCTACCTTGGTCAAGCGAAGCAGCAAAAGGCTACGTAAGTTATTCAATCAGACAAAATCCTTCACTAACAATAGGAACAATTATTGAAAACAGAGCTTCTATCTTTTTTGATTACAATGCACCAATAGTTACAAATACGGTTATTAATACGATTGCTGAATCTGTTGGTATTCCTAAAGATATAAAATCAAATAATATATATGTATATCCAAATCCAACAAATGATATCCTTTATTTTAAAAACATCGAAAATGCACAAATTACTATTACAGATTTAACAGGAAGAATTGTAAAAAAGGAAAATAAAGTAAATAAAAGTATAGATATTGGGTTTTTGAATCCAGGATTATATATAATTACTATAAAACAGAAAGAAAATTTAGTAACAACAAAAATAATTAAAAATTAAATTTTAAGTAAACCCAGAATTGTTCTATCTAATTATGTAATACAATATAATATTAAGAACAAGTTTGGAAAAGCTTCAAAAATTAGAACGCAAGCCTGTATAATTACTTAATTAAAGCCAAACCTTCAATTGCCGAAGTATTATCGGGAGATAACATTATAACTTTATTAAACAGGACTTTTGCTTCACGAAGTTTGCCAACAAAATAATTACACCAGGCATACATTATCAAAGAATCATAAGTGAATGGATAATGATTTACATTTTTCTCAAAATACTTTAATGATTTTTCATAATCTTTTTTACCATAATAGATCATTCCGAGTCTGTAGTTGGCAGTTGAATTTTCAGAATCTAATTCAAGAATTTTTTCATAAGCTTTTATTACCAAATTCCAATTGCCCATTGATGATGCGGGAAGAACAATTCCAAATCTGGCTTCAATAGAATATGGCATTAAAGTAATAGCTTTATTGTAAAAAGCTTGCGACTCAGTAAATAATCCTGACAAATATGTTAACCATCCCAAACGCAGATTAATCTCATAAGAATCCTCATTATAAACTTTTTTTAATTCTTCAATACCTTTTGAGTATTCACCATTTGTTTCATTTGTATAACTTGTTTTAAAAGCTAACTGAACTTTTTCATAATCCTGAGAATAAGCATTACTTGAAATAATTAATGTCGTTGCTAAAAATAAAAGTGTAAATTTCATAATAATTAAAATTTATAGTTTAAACTAAAAATATATGATTGGCTAATATAATCATAAAAATCCGGGATAACATATCCTGGGTTCATAAATTGATCTGTATATGCATTATAAAAATACTTATTAAACCTAAAAGATAAATTTACTTTTTCACCAATAGAATAAGATAATAATAGGTTTATTTTACGAGTAATCTTATCTGCACCATTATAAATCAAATAGGCATTATTCTCATTATAATTTTGTTGTTTGCCAAGTGTTATCGATGCCTCAAATTTAAGTTTACTTAATTTAAATGCAATTGCCTGATCAAATACTGTATTTGTTGTTGTATTGAAACACTCAACAACTTTAGTTCTTGTGTAAAAATTTGTATTCCCAAATGGATAATATGTATATGCTAATCCAATTTGTTTTTGTTTTTCAAAATTAAAGTTTGAATATGAGCCAAATAGATTAAAATTCGACCTGTTTATTCTTTTGTTTATACCTAAAAATAATACAAACTCTGTGGAGCTATAATTTTCTTCTCTAAAAACTGGCTCTGGTGGATATAGAGAATCGAAAACCATTCCTATTCTTGTATATTCACTATTAATATTTGCAACATGTAAAGCTATATCATAATTGTAATTATCTTTTAGTGTATTGTTGAGCCCAATATAATATTGTATCTGATTAACTTCATGATCCGTTCTTTCTTCAAAAATATCACCATGCACAGTACGTTGAAGGTTTTGAATATTTAAGTATGTAAGACTATGGATCATTGTTGCTTTTTCACTAAATGGATGTGTAATTCCTGCATTAAAATACGAACTGTTTTTTATTAAAATTTGATCATTAACAAGATACATGCTTCTAATATCTGTTTCTAAAAGTTTCTCATAATCTACATTTTGGACTATTCCTCCTTCCATAAATAAACTTGTAATCTTAGGTGAGGGAGCTTTATTAAATTTCATTTGCTGTTCAAAACTTAATGTTCTTCCATACTCTTTTGCCTTATAGCTCATTCCTGAAAACAAATAAGAATAATACAAATATTCTTGAAGGAGTGTATCTGTTGCATTAAATGTTATTGCTTTTTCAAAATGCTTATATGCTTTTACATAATTCTTTTTTTCATAATAAGCTATTCCTATTCGCATACGCAAGTAATAATAATCAATATTGTTTTCAAGACCTAACTTGCAGGTTTTAATGAGTTTATTCCAGTCGCCTTTTAGATATTGCTCATAGCTGAGTTCATCAATATTTTTATAGTTTATTGTATCTTGAGAATAAGCGAAGATAGAAAGAGAAACCAATATGATAATGTAGATTACTCTCTTATACATTTGGCAATTTTTTGTTCATTCTTTTTTGTAATGATTATTTTATCAATTCCTTTTTTGTCAATATGAAACTCAAAGCTTTTGCTTTTCACGATTTTGTTAAACCTGTATGAATCAACTTTTGATTTTAATATGATCTTTGAAGTACTGAAATCATCATCAATAGACTGGTAATTTATTTCATATTTTGGTTTTAAATAGATTATAAATGGTGCAATAAAGTCCTGAAGAAATAGAGCCAATTTAGAGAACACAGTATTTGAAGGAAGAATATCTTTAAGTGTCATGTCTTTATAAAATCCAAATTGTACTTTGTATGCCGCCAAAAAGAAATTGAATAACAAGGATTTTTTATCTCCTGTAAAATGCTTAAAATAAAGCATATTGTCATTGGTTTCAAAATATGCTGTCGATCTTGAATTTTCGCAATACAAGTATGTATTATTATAAATATCAATTAAAACTTTCCATTTCTCTTTTTTGTTGTTTATTTCAAATTCAAGGGTCTGACCCGGTATCAATTTAAAAGCTTTAATTAGCAATTGGTTCGATTCAACATTTGAAACAATATCTTCTTCTTTAGGCTTAGAAAATTCAATAAATTTCTTTTTCTCCTCATTGTGATTTATATAATACCCTAATGGATAATTTAAAGTTTCTGAACCAATATATGGTGTTGCCTGAACTTGAAAATGGAGATGTGGTTCGGGCGACCTGCCGGAATTTCCAACATTGGCAATTGAGTCTCCCTTTTTAACAGAATCGCCTTTTTTTACTTTTATTGAACCGGATTTTAAGTGAGAAAGCTTTGTATAAAGACCATCAAGATGTTTGATAATTATAGTGTTCCCCCAGTTTTGATGTAGATTTACTTCTCCAATTGTATTATCTTCAATACCATCATTAATTTCTTCAATAATTCCATTTGCCGGAGCAATTATAGCTTTATTGTAACAAAAGTAATCTTCAACTAAATCTCCTGAATTTTTATAGCTTTTGTTATCTGTATCCTTAATTATAAAATCCCAAGCATGTTTCCATTTATCTTTGTGCGTGTGTTCTCCATCATGACCCTGAGAAACTGTCCATTCGCCCCAAAATGGTAAGGCAATTGGGAAATTCTTATAATTTTTGAAACGTTGTTTATGATTTAACCAAGCATAAAGATTTTTTTCAGGTGAGTTATGTTGAATTCCTGTTTCTGTAGGACCTTTTTTTACATCTAATCTAAACTTAAGAGCATAAATAAAAAGCAATACAACAATATTAAATGGTAATGAATAAATTGATAATTGATAATATGAGAAAACAATATTTGTGCTTATTGTTATTAAAGCAATAACAGGAACCAACAATATTGTCCATAAATATGATTTATATGATGGAATTAAGAAGAAACCGCCAATTGCTATTGATGTAAGAATATAATTAAATCCAATATATGTATAGTTAAGGTCAGTTAGTTCCGCACCAATGAAATCATAAAAAAGGAAGGCTGCATAAAACCCAATTAATGAAAGCGAGAAAGCAATTCTTGAATAATATAATAGCCCGATAGAAATTAATATTCCGGCTAGAACATTATACTGGAAAAATATTGCACCAAGTGAAATAAAATAAACTCTTAGCGATTCCAGAAACTCAATACTGTTCCACCAATTATAAACATTAACTAAACTTTCTCCGCCCAGTATATACATATCGTTAAGAGCATAAATCCCCCTTGTACTTATTCCGAGAGCTTCAAAATCTCTGGTAGCAAGTGTTATTATCCATATTGCAAATAAAAATGGAATACTTAAAAACGGCAAACCGTATTTTCCTATAATTCCTTCTAAGGCTATGTTCAATAAAAAAGTTAACAGTGATGCAAAAAATAATACTACATAGAATTCTGTGCTGGGGTCGAAATATATTCCAAGACCTAAACCAACCAATAGGGCATTAAAGCCATATAAACCTTTTGATATTTTAAGCTTGTCAAAGCCTAAAAGTAATCCCAAAACATTTACAATTACAACTGCAATAAGTCCTGCCAATCCTGCCCAAACATCTATGAAACTTGCAAGAATTAATATTACTGCAAACAACTTATTATTTGAAAAGAATATTTGCGAATAACTTTCAGTAATTCCCTTTAACAGTATTTTAATTGTATCTTTCAATATCTATATTAAAAATTTTAGCATTTGTCAATGTTCCACTAAATTTATAGTAGTACACCTATAAATCAATCTTTTTTAAATGTTCAGGAAGTTTTTCCAGTTTAGTTACTGTCTCTTTAGTTTCACTATCGCGAATAATATGTGATTTACCTTTCATATCTATCATCACAATTTTTGGTCGTAAAGTAATAAACTGCATCCATTGTGTCATATTATATGCCCCTATCCTGCTAACTACAAATTGATCTCCTTTTTTCAATAAAGGAAAAGTAATATTTTCTCTTAAAATATCAATATTCATACAAAGAGGTCCGTAAAGAACAGTGTTTTCTGTATGATGTGTAAAGGGCTGTGCCGGTGTTATTTTATGCTCATACCAAAATGATGTAAACAACAAGTTTACTCCAACATCCATAATCATAGCACGTTTGCCATCAGCAAGTCTTTTATTTGCCAGAACTGTACCAAGAATATAGCCCGCATCATCAATAAGTGCACGCCCTGTTTCAAGTATCAATATTGGTAAATTATCGGGTTTAATTTCAGAATTTATCAATGCATTGGAAATTGCTTCGGCATAATCGTCAAACGAGGGACAAGTATCTGTCCCAGGCAAATAAGCACCTTTCAATGTATTTTTTGAAGCAAAACCACCACCTAAATCAATATACTTTATTACCTGATTATATTTTTGTTTAAGCTTAACTGCAAGGTCTGCCATTTTTGAAGCTGCTACTGCATAAGCGTTTGGAACCATAATATAAGTGCCAATATGTGCATGCAAACCAATTAACTCAAGTTTATTGCTCAACATTATTCTATTCAATGCATTCCAGGCTTCTCCATTATCATAATTAAATCCAAAACGCGACCATTGAGGAAAAACACCTGTATCCATGTTAATTCTAATAGCAACTTTTGGAGTCTCTTTAAGCTTATCAGCTAACTCTATAATTGTGTACAGTTCATCAGCATGGTCGATATGGATTAAAGAAGCGTTTTTTATTGCTTTTGTTAAATCTTCTTTAGATTTATCAGGACCATTAAAAATGATATGTTCTCCTTTTATTCCATTTTCTAAAGCTTTATCGTATTCAAAACCAGAAACCACTTCAGCCCACGAACCTTCCTGATGATAAACATTGCAAACCGCATTCATATAATTTGTTTTATACGACCATGCAAATTGCACTTTAGGATATCGTGTGGTAAATGCTCTTTTTGCTTCACGGTATGTTTCCCTGATTGTCTTTTCTGAAACAACATAAACAGGAGAATCATACTGGTCAATAATATCTTTTACTGCAACATTATCAATATGTGTTATTGGTTCATATTCTGTTTTAAGACCAAATTTATTTGGCATTCCTGTGTTTAATTTTTTGATACTTGGTCTTTCAAATAATTTTTTCATCTGTTTGTTTGTTTTATTTTATCATTAAATCATTTACGCATTTTATAATTATAACTCTCCATAAGTAGAAAGCTTCTCAAATTCTTTAATATCTGTTATCAAATCATAGGAATATCTAATAAACATTTTACCCACGTCATATTCTGTAAAAGGCTCCACATCCATTCCTAATGCTAATTTTACTAAAGCTTCGGGAATATTCTGTCCTGCTCCAACAGCAAGATATACCCAAGCCGGGATCCTGGGATTAATTTCAATAATAAACAACTCATTATCTTTAGTTTTTATTATTTCAAGCTCCATTCCTCCTCGCCATTTTGTATCTTTTATTATCTGTTTTGTTAGTTCTAACATTTTATTATCACCAAGAGTAATTCCTCCCCAAGCTTTGCCCTTATCGGTAATATATTGTTTTCTCATGGGAACGGCTCCAATAGTATTTCCTTTTCCATCGCCCAGAGCAACAACATTAACTTCGGTACCGTAAACAAATTCCTGAATTATTACCGGAACTCCCCATTTAGAACTAATCTTATCATAATGCATTTTTATTTGTTCAATATTGTAAGCTATGTATGCATCATAAAATTTACCTTTTACAAGCAATGGGAATTTAAAATCATCTTTAATGTCAAATATTTCTCCGGCATTATATATTGTTTTACTATTAGGGATCTTAAGATTATATTTTTTGCCAAATTTTGGAAGGTCTGCTTTATGTCTTTCCTCAAATTGTTTTAATGTTGGCAAAAAAGTACTTATCCCTAAATCTTTTAGCTTCTCTGACGATTTCATAAAAGTATATAATTCAGCATCAAAGTTTGGTATTAATACATCAATTTTCTCAATAGAATTAATGTATTCTAATCTTTGCATCAGGTGTTCTGTACCAATCGAAGGATATGGTATTTGATATGATTTTGGAACAATATCCCGCATATATATTCCTGGTTCAAGACTTTCGTAAGCTAAACCAACAATCTCGGCATCAAAGTCTTTTGATTCCAATATGCTGCGTATTACAGGAATACCAGGTCCCGGATTATCGGTATTGTTTAAGCCTGTTGCAGCAATTTTTATTTTTATTTTACTCATCCTTATCAATTAAATCGTATTGTCCAATAATATTTAGAAAGTCAAATATTTCTTTATCAACTTCAAGTTCTTCTACTTCGTATTTGTTCATTAAAAATGACTTTATTTCATCAATCGATGAACCTTTTTTTAACTGGGTAAGAATATCGCCACCTGTTTCATTTAATGAATATGACTCTCCTGTGCTCGGGTCAAAAATAAATCCCGATTCACTTAATGCTATGTTTTCTTTTATTTTCATATTATAAATAATTTACGATGTAAAAGTACTGCATGTTCTTTTCTTAGATGTTATAAAATTTTGTTCAAATGTTACGATATTTTTATAAGTTCATTAATTGCAGTTCGTGGAGGTTTATCCATCTGCTTAAACTCACTTACCGAAATACCTGCTATTTTTTTAAATTGATTTGAAAGATACTGCACACTATTGTAATCCATCATATAAGAAATTTCACTTAGTGTATATTCCTCGCTAAGGATTAATTCTTTTATTCTTTCAATTTTGTTTAATATTATATATTTTTCTAAAGTTATGTTCTCATATTTAGAAAATAGTTTAGATATCTGCTGATAACTCATTCCTAATTTCTCTACTATATAATCCGATTTTCTAACAATAGAATCTACATTGTTCAGGTAATGAATTAATTCAATTACTGCGATTTTTGTTTGTTCTACTATTTGCTCATCTCTCGACTTTATAAGCTCAAAACCACAATCTTCAAGTATTTCAATTAAACGTTCTTCGCTTATCTTTTTTGTATCATACTTAATATTAGCATATCCCAGATCAATTTCTTCAACAATAATTCCTGCATGTTCAAACTCATATTTAAGCACACGAATACAAGATTTAGAAATCATATTCTTGACCTTGATATGTCGTTTTTTTGTGCTCACAGTTTGTTTAGATATACAAAAAGACAATAAGTTTAATTAAACTCAAAAATAAATTAAAAATTGTAAGTAAACTAATTATTTGGTGGTATGTGTGTATTTTGGCTGAGCTTGTAGATATAGTCCGAAAATTCAATTAGTAAGTGCGACAGTTCCTCTTTTAATTTAATTTTACTAACTTGCATTTGCAAAAAAAACATTACATAAACGATGAGCCATTATCAATAACTCTAAAAGCGACAATAAACAAACAATATATTTATGGAATATATAACATAATTGTATCCTAAATAAAATTGATATTAAAACAACAACTATGAAAAAACTTTTGACAATTTTATTTGCAGCAGCTCTAATAATAAATTGCTATCAAACAAGCAGTAATGCTAACACTATTAAGGATTATTTAACAATGTCACAGATTGATACTACCTCCCAACATTTAATTTACAAAGGAAAACTTGTTGAAATATATGTAGAAAAAGCAATTTTTCATTCTTCAACAAACAATAACTTTCTTATGAAGTTTTCAATAAAAAATATAGGCGATAAAGCAATAGGAGTTGACCTTACAGATTACTGGAAAGTTATTTATCCTAACCAATGGGGTATTTATAAAAAACCATACAGGGAAGTTGTTAATGAAGAACAAATCATTCCTGATACTATATTTAACAAAACGGAAATATTTAAAAAGTTTGAGGAGAATTACTTTACATTGATAAAACCTAAAGAAACCTCAAGCTATTATAGAGATTGGAATGGCAGTGGTGAAAAAATTGAATTGGATAACAAAGAAGAATTTTTTATTATCACCCTTGATGGTCAACTCTTATTAACTAATGGTGAAGAGCTTGAAAATATAACTTTAAATGAAGCAGACGAGAAAAAAAGAGCTATAATATTTAGTTATCCAATACTTTTTAAAAGTATTTCTGAAAAAGAAATTATAATTAAACATAATTAATATGAATACTATGAACACATTTTTTATTTTAATACTTGTAAGTATATTTTCCTGCACTACACCGCAAACTTCTAAAACAGATAACAACAATAATCAATCTCCTGACACATTAGAATGTAGTAATTTGTATCCCTTTCAAGGCTACTTTATTAACCTTGATGAGAACAATGCTGATTTGATTAATGATATGTCATCAATAAATTTTAAAAACTGCTCAAAATATGCACACCGTTTTTCTAATCCAATATCAGATTCATTATTTCTTAATGGAAAGTCTTTTGTTGTTGAACAAAACAAAGAAAAGAGAATATATCAGATAAATATTTTTGAAAACAATAAACTCATAAATATTATTAAACTTCCAGTTGAAGATCCTTTACCCGAAGTTCATGACTATTACGTTTATCTTTTACCCTATAAAAATGATATTATATTTTTTATGGAAGATAGATACACTACTCACTACCAGATTTGCAAATACACTACTGATGGTAAAAAACTTCTCTACAAAGAAATTGAGCACACATATATTGACCATCCAGAACCTAATACAAATAATTATAATCGCTATCTTTATTATACAGATTTAACAGCATCTCAAATGATTTTTACCTCGCATATCGCCTTTGCCGATACATTTAAAACCATAATACTATCAATGGATGATTTCACAATAACAGAATATGACAAAACTGCCAACGGACTGATACTTGACGAAAATGAAGAAAATCTGCTTGGTTTCGTCACTCAAGATAAGGACCTTTTTAAGGTTCAGATGACAGACAATACAAAATATGAATTTGAAATTAAGTATGGAGATCCTGCCTGTGAATTTATTTTAAAAGACAATTTACTTTATATTGCAAATTATCACCCTATAGCAACCGGATCAAGCCTACATTGTTTTGATATGAAAACTGGTAAAATGAAATGGACAGCAGATGTAAAACAAATGAATGTAGGTCATTCCAAATATTCAAACAAAGTTACATTATCAATGTACAAGAATAAAATTATTATGGAAGGTAATGAATCCTTCGGTAACTATGTGCAGATTTTTGATGCAGAAACAGGCAAAAGACAAGCTGTTTTTGGTGATATTTTAGAAACCCCCGAGTAAATTAATTGCTTAACCCTAAGCCTTGATATTTTTAAGGATATATATTAAAGGTATTGATAGCAAATTTTAAACAATAGTATTGAAGATATAATCTATTCATTTAACATAGGATGCCTTCTTCTTCCACATGGATGAGGACAATTAGCACAATCTCCGTTGCATCCTCTATATTGAATTATTTGAGGCTGAGCACCTACATAAAAATTATTGACTACCGACCAGTTGCTGTAAGAATTTTTATTTTTAAAAGCCCTCACTTTCCAGAAAACTGCTCCCTGAACAATATCATTTACATGCTTTTTTTTAATTTCCGCTTTGCGGAATTAAGTGGGTAAACTATACAAAATTGATAGCCATGAGTGGGCGTGAATATAGAAATAGGCTAAATTTTCATGAAAAAGTCACATTAAATTCTTGCGTATCTAAAAAAATAAATAAATTTGTAAGAAATTCATAAACGAAAAAATATGAAAAAACTACTAATTATCATTATTGCTTTAGTTAGCATTTCTTATTTATCATTTTCACAATCTCCACAAACATTCAATTATCAGGCTGTAGTTAGAGATGCTGCAGGGGATGTAATTGTAACCCAAAATGTAAGTATTAGAATTGAAATTCTACAAACAAGTTCAAGCGGAACATCTGTTTATAGCGAAGAGCATTCTGTTACCACAAATCTATTTGGTTTGGTAAATCTGCAAATTGGAGGAGGTACACCTTTAAGTGGAGATTTTGCCACCATAGATTGGGGAGCAGATATTTATTTCTTACAAATAGAATTAGACGAAACTGGCGGTACTGCATATCAGCTAATGGGTAATTCACAACTGATATCAGTTCCATATTCACTTTATGCAAATGAAGCAGGAAATGTTATATATTCTGATACTTCTGCGACAAACGAATTACAGGATTGGGCTACATTGCCAGGTATTCCTGTAGATTTTTCAGACAATATAGATAATGTAGATGATGCTGATGCTGACCCAAATAACGAGATCCAAGTACTTTCTATAAATGCAGATACTTTATTTTTAAGCAATGGGAACTTTGTAATTATGCCAGATAATGTAAATGATGCAGATGCTGATCCTGCAAACGAATTACAAGATTGGGCTACACTGCCAGGCATTCCTATAGATTTTTCAGATAATATAGACAATGTAGATGATGCTGATACTGACCCAAATAACGAAATCCAAGTACTTTCTATAAATGCAGATACTTTATTTTTAAGCAATGGAAACTTTATAATTATGCCAGATAATGTAAATGATGCAGATGCTGATCCTGCAAACGAATTACAAGATTGGGCTACATTGCCAGGCATTCCTGTAGATTTTTCAGATAATATAGACAATGTAGATGATGCTGATATTGACCCAAATAACGAAATACAGACATTAAGCTTGTCTAATGATTCTGTTTATTTAAGTAATGGTAATTCTGTTTATTTAAACACATTAAGTGACACAAGCTACTGGGAAAAAACAGGGAATGATTTATATTATGATATTGGTAATGTAGGAGTAGGAACAGTTACACCCAATGGTAGATTACAGGTTAATAGTGATGTTAGTGCAGGAATAAATGATGTTATATTTTCTGTACTTAATGCAAATGGCGACACCGTATTTGCTGTATACCAAGAAGGAGTAAGAATCTGGGTTGATGACAATGGAGGAACCAAAGCAAATGGAAGCAGAGGAGGTTTTGCTGTTGGAGGTTTTAATCCTACCAAAGCAGGTTTTACTAACGAGTATTTAAGAGTAACACCAGATAGTGTGAGAATTTATATTGATGATGATTACGTTGCTGCAAAAGCAAATGGAAGTAGGGGTGGTTTTGCTGTAGGTGGATTTAATCCTACAAAAGGAACTGCAACCGATAATTATTTGTTTGTTCAAGATGATAGTACTAGAGTTTATGTTGCCGATTCTATGCAAGGATTTGGAGTAGAAAATATTGAATCTGCAAATAACCAGAGAATTATGAAGCTAACTACCGATAATTATTTAATTGGCCATGAAAGTGGAATTAATCTTAGTGGAGAATATAATTCCTTTTACGGATATGAAACAGGAAAGAACTCTACAAGTGCTAATAAAAATGTTTTTATAGGTTTTAAGGCAGGTTATAACAATACCACTGGTCATTTTAATAATTTCATAGGATATAAAGCTGGTTATAATAATACAACTGGTTATAATAATATTTTTGTAGGACATGAGGCTGGTCATGATAATACAACTGGACTCTTTAATACTTTTGTCGGCTCTAGTGCAGGATATTCAAATCTTGATGGAGGTTTTAATTCATTATATGGAGTTAATTCAGGTGGACTTGCTTTACTAGGAACTCAAAATGCATTTTATGGAAATTCTAGTGGTTGTAAAGCAGATAGTACTGGGTGGTGTGTAATGTTAGGAGCACATAGTGGTTATTTCGCTGACAAATCAAATGCCTCAATATTTATAGGGAATATGAGTGGGTATAGGGCAGACAGTTCAATACATAGTGTAGCTTTAGGATATCAAAGTAACTATAATGCTAATAACACAACGAGATGTGTAAATGTTGGATATATGAGCGGTTATGACGCAGACAGTAGTTCATATTCTGTTTCTATTGGTGCTTAT
Organism: uncultured Bacteroidales bacterium; assembly: GCA_964435855.1. GTDB lineage: Bacteria > Bacteroidota > Bacteroidia > Bacteroidales > CAYTAU01 > CAYTAU01. The sequence goes on from CAYTAU010000020.1 coordinate 46,434, forward strand.
AGTGGTTATAAAAATAATACAGGGGCTAATGTTTTTATCGGCAGTTATGCTGGTTATGATAATACCACAGGTTCTAGTAATGTTTTTATGGGGTATTATGCAGGTCATGATAATATTGATGGTGAATACAATAATTTTATTGGGAGAGGAGCTGGTAATATGAACATAAGCGGAGATAGAAATAATTTCTTAGGTCATTATGCAGGGTATAATACTACAACAGGGAGCTCTAATAATTTTATTGGAGATGAAGCAGGTCTTTCTAATACTGATGGTTTTAGTAATAATTTTGTAGGATTCTGGGCAGGTTATAATAATACTTCAGGAAATAATAATAATTTTATAGGTCGTTCAGCAGGTTATAATACTACTACAGGTTATTATAATAATTTTATAGGCTATGGAACAGGTCATAATAATACAGTAGGTCATAGTAATACAATTATTGGAAATTTTGCTGGACATGATAATGTTTCAGGAAACTCTAATGTATTTCTAGGAAGTAATGCAGGCTATAATGAAACAAGTAGTGATAAATTATATATAGAGAATTCTACAACATCTAGCCCGCTTATCGGTGGCGATTTTGCAGCAGACAGAATAGGTATTAATAGAATGCCAACCACTTATACTTTGGAAGTTGGTGGTACTATATGGGCTAATGGTGCAAGCATAACTGCAGGAGCAACTACATGGTCTGATGTTAGATATAAAACTAATATTAATACATTAGAGAATGCTTTAGATAAAATATGTGACCTAAGGGGAGTTACTTACGATTGGAGATATTCAGAGTTTCCTGATAAAAACTTCCCAAATGGATTACAAATTGGTGTAATTGCTCAAGAAGTTGAAATAATATTTCCTGAATTAGTTAATACAGATAATGATGGCTATAAATCTGTATCATACGAAAAATTAACACCGATTTTAATTGAAGCAATTAAAGAACAACAAAAAGAAATTGAACAACTAAAAAAAGATAAAGCTGAAACAGCAGAATTAAACTCAGATTTATTAAATAGATTAGAGAAAGTAGAAGCAAAATTGAATAATACAGCTGAGAAATAGTATTAACCTAAGTTTGATTTTAAAAAAGTACTAATTGCTTAGATTTTACAGTTTCATATTTAACATCTGGGTTTTTAGGAAAGAAACAATATGCAATAAGCCCAAAGATAAGATTTGTTATAAAGTTATAAAATGACCTATAACAAGAATGTTCTATACAACAAATATTTTTCAACTCATCATTAACAGTCTCAATTACTGATCGTTTCTTTAACAATATTTTATCTTTCATTATTAAATGTTTAACACTAAGCCTTGATATTTTTAAGGATAGATAATGGAAGAATTAATTAAAGGTATTGATAGCAAACTTTAAACTATAGTATTGAAGATATAATCTATTCATTTAACACAGGATGCTTTCTTCTTCCACATGGATTAGGACAATTTGCACAATCTCCGTTGCATCCTCTATATTGAATTATTTGAGGAAATTGGGAAGGGCCTTTAATATAATAAATGCTTATTGCCTGCTTTTTTCCATTTTGCTTTGTAGTCTGCATCAACAAAATATATTTTTAAGTCAGCTTTGTAATCAGCATCAACAAAATATACTTTTTTGTCGGCTTTATAATCGGCATCAGTAAAATACCATTTACCTTCGTTTCCACTTGCTTTGTAGTCTGCATCAACCTTATAAACACACAAATCGGCTTTGTAATCTGCATCAACTGCAAAAACTTTAATATCTGCTTTGTAATCTGCATCAACCGAATATATCTTTTGTGCAACTAACTGGTTTGTTGTAAAAATAGCAAGAATAGTAATTAAACTTAATAATAATTTTTTCATAATTATATGTATTTTGTTTTTTCAGTAATTTCAAATACAAAAACTATTCCAATACTATATTTCACAGCATAAAAGCAATAATATCTCTGCTTTAGCTTTTGATGTATTGATATTACTTTTATATTTTAATATTAATCTGAACTTTTATCTTTGTGAAGTGTATTACTTACATTAAACATAAAACAAATTAGTTATGATAAGTAAAATAAATCAAACAATTAAGCTGAATTTAATTGGAGTAATAATTTTTATGTTATTCGGATTAGTCTCTAATGCTAACGAATCAGAAGGCTGGATTAAAAGAGGATCTAAACCTGATGATTATGAAATTGGAACAATAAAGGATAATGAACGAGGCAAAGAAGTACATTTTATAAAATCTATTAAAAATAAAATTGATGGCTTTGGTACAATAATGCAAAGTATAAGCCCCAATAAATATAAAGGAAAAAAAGTAAAGCTTACCGGATATATTAAAACAATAGATGTGAAAAAATGGGCAGGAATGTGGATGAGAGTTGATGGACCTGCTGGAACAAAATCTTTAAGTTTTGATAATATGGGGAAAAGACCAATAAAAGGAACAACAAAATGGACTAAATATGAAATTGTACTAGATGTACCTGAAGAAAGTACAAATATTAGTTATGGTGTTTTGATACATGGATCTGGACAGGCTTGGCTGGATAACTTAAATATTGAAATTGTTGATTTTAAAGTCAAGTCAACAAGTATGAATAATACTATTGGCGGCTGGTTTATATTAGGATCCAAACCTAATTCATATGAAGTAGGAATTGAGAACGATAAAGAGAGAGCAAATGATGTTAAATATATGAAATCTATTAAAGCTAAAATTGATGGTTTTGTTTTTTTAAGGAAAGATATAAATCCTGAAAAATATTTAGGAAAAAGAGTTAAACTTTCAGGATATGTCAAGACACAAGATGTTAAAAAATGGGCAGGCATGTTAATGAGAGTTGGGAATGATGGAAAAGATAAATATAAAACTTTAAGTTTTGATAATATGCAAAATAGACCAATAAAAGGAACAACAAAATGGACTAAATATGAAATTGTATTAGACGTACCAGAAGAAAGTAAAGATATGAACATCGGATTTTTAATTAATGGAACAGGTCAGGCATGGATAGATGATTTTGAAATTGAAATTGTAGATAAGAGTTTAAAATCAACGGATTTGTATCTTACTAAAGGGGCATGGATAAAAGCAGGAAACGAAGCTAAATCATATGAAATAAGTATGGAGAAAGATAGTGAAAGAAAGAATTTTGTGGGATATCTGAAATCAACAAATGCTTCAATCCCCAAAAAAGGTTTTGGCACCATTATGCAATGTTTCGTTGCTGATAAATACAAAGGTAAAAGAGTAAGACTTACAGGATATGTCAAAACAAAAGAGATTGAAAAATGGGCAGGAATGTGGATGCGTGTTGATGGACCAAAAAAAGGCAAACCATTAAGTTTTGATAATATGAAAGAAAGACCAATAAAAGGAAAATCTGATTGGACAAAATATAAGATTGTACTTGATGTTCCAAAAGAAAGCACTAATGTTTGTTTTGGTGTTCTGATATATGGTACTGGAGAAGCATGGATTGATGATATTAAATTTGAAGTAGTTGATAAAACAGTTCCTGTTACAAATATGTTGAAAAAGTAAGATTCTGGTTTCTAAATTTGAAGAATAAGTGAAGCAAAAATAAATGCCTGAAAAAGATAAAAGCTATAATAATATTTCTGATGAAGAGTTAATGAGATTTTCTTCTGCTGGAGACAATGAGGCTTTTTCAGAATTATATGAAAGGTACAGTAAAAAACTGTACTTTTTTTTCCTTAGAATGTTGTTTAATGATGAGGAAAAATCTAAAGATTTTGTTCAGAATGTTTTTATAAGAATTATAGAAAAATCGGAGAGTTTTGATAATACAAAAAGTTTCAAAACATGGGTTTTTACTATAGCTGCAAACCTTTGTAAGAATGAATACAGGCATCAAGAAATAAAAGAAAAGCAAGAAAAATCCTCAAATTCTAATATATCTGTAAATACTGAAGAAAGTATAATAAATAATATTGATATAGATTCATTCAATAATCAACTAATAATTGAAATCAACAAGCTTGATGATGAACACAAATCTATTTTCACTCTTAAGTTTCAACAAAACTTATCTCTTGCTGAAATTAGCGAGATAGTTGATTGTCCCTTAGGAACAGTAAAATCAAGATTGTTTTATACTTTGAAAAATATGGCAAAAAAATTAACAGTATATAACCCAAATATTAAGTAATATGAATCAGAATAAGTTTGACATAGAACAATTGTTAAGTACGTACTCTTATTATGAATTGTCAATAGAACAAAAACAATTTGTAAACGAACAAATGACAGAAGAAGAATACGATTCTACCAAAGAATTAATAAATAATTTGCATGAAAATCATAATATAGATATACAATCAAGCAATCTTCCTGTAGATTTAAAAACTTCTCTTCTAGATAAACATACAGCTTACCATAAATCAAAAACTAGCTCAAGTAAATCCATATTTAGAAATAGAAAGAGAGTTTATCAGATTGCTGCAGTTTTTATAATCTTAATTATGGCAGGAACATATATAATTGCAGATTATCTAAACATTGACGAAGATATTTCTATAGAAGAATTTAATGAATATTCTTCTGCTGAAGATTATTTCTTTAATGAAGAGTTTATTATGCTTGGCTCAAATTCGGAAGTTATTGATGATATTGAACAAATGAACGAGTTTACTTCTTATGAGTCTTATATTGAATCCGAGGAAAAGATTTACGAGCCAGATGTTAATTTCAATTGATGGCACCATTACAGCTCTTATCTTTTGTAACTACTACCCCTGCCTTTTTTCTTTTGGGGATTTTGTGTTACATTAAATCAAAAAATATTAATTTCGTCCTAACAAAAAAAGAATTATAATTATGAGCAAACCCCAAATACTAATATTAGAAGAACAAGGTATTTCGAGATCAGATTTTGAAGAAATTTTTAATAAAGAAGATTTAGCTTTTGAAATTGTTTGGTTTGATAGTGAGAGTATTTTAAATAATAATCTACAAGGAATTATTACTGTAAAGACTAAAGTTAATAATCAAGTTCTTTTAAAATATCCAAATGTAAAATTTGTTGCTGTAGCTTTTACTGGCTACGACTGTGTTGATTTGGACCTTTGCAAACAAAAAGATATTGCAGTATTTAATGTTCCTGCATACTCAACAAATTCTGTTGCTGAACTTGCAGTAGCTCTTACAATTTCATTATTAAGAGAAATTCCAAAAGCAGATAAAATTTTAAGAAAAGGTCAATGGATGCTAGAATCTCCGGGGATAGAACTAGCTGGTAAAACAGTTGGAATATTAGGAACAGGAAGTATTGGAATAAAAACAGCTCAGATTTTTAAAGCTATTGGTTGTAATGTTATTGGCTATTCAAGAACAGAAAGAGACAATTTTAAAGAAATTGGTAAATATATTGCAAGTATGTCCGAATTATTTACAATGTCAGATATTATTTCAATTCATGTTCCACTTAATTCTGAAACTAAAGGTCTGGTATCCTACAAAGAGATTGTAGCTATGAAAGAAACTGCATTTATTGTGAATACGGCACGTGGACCAATAGTTGATGAAAAAGAACTTATTAATGCTCTTAAGAACAAAAGAATTGCAGGAGCAGGAATTGATGTTTTTGAAACTGAACCAACAGATGCTGATAATGAACTCTTAAAACTCCAGAATACTATTGTAACTCCTCATATAGCATTTAAAACTATAGAAGCCCTTAATAGAAGAGCAGACGTTACTATTAATAATATAAAGTGCTATATTGAAGGAAAAGATATAAATAGAGTTTGTTAATTTAAGGGGGCTTCGCTTTGACCTAAAATCCGCATGTTGCATTTGAAAAAAGCTGTAGAACTTTAT
>CAYTAU010000021.1:0-51740 GCA_964435855.1 uncultured Bacteroidales bacterium
CTTATCTTGGTTATTGGAGTAGTACTAATTGTGCCACTTTAGCAAACTGGAAAGCATCTAGTGCAAAAGATGCAAATAGTATAAGTGTTGTGCCTGGATTTGTTTCAGCATCGAATTTACATATTTGTAATCCATCTTTAAATGGTGCAGGATATCCTGTTACTGAAATAGTAGATGATATCGACGGTCAATCACGTCATATATTTACTCCAGACATTGGAGCGGATGAATTTGACGATGCACTAGCACTGAATTTTCCAAACGATACAACATTCTGTGGATCAGGATTATTAGATGCTGGAAATCCGGGATCAACATACTTGTGGTCAACCGGAGCAACAACACAAGCGATTCTTGTATCTACTCCGGGTCAGTTTTGGGTTGAAGTTACAAATGCTTGTGGTTTTGAAGATGATACAGTAAATGTAACAATACTTTCTGAACTTATTGTTGACATTGGAAATGATACAAGTGTTTGTGATGCAGCATCAATTACTCTTGATGCGGGTAATCCAACAGCAATATTTAATTGGTCAACTGGAGGAACAAACCAAACTCTAAATGTAACAGTAGCAGGACAATATTGGGTAGAAGTTACTGATGGAGGTTGTTCGGGATCAGACACTATTCAAGTAGATTTTGGAACATCACCAACATCAACATTTAATATGAATTCTTCAGCTTGTGCGATGAATCCGGTAACGGCAACTTATACAGGAACAGGAACTGTTCTTGCAACATACATTTGGGATTTTGACGGGGGAAGTGCTACTCCCGGAAATGGGCAAGGACCACATGATATTACATGGGCTTCGTCCGGAAGTTATAATGTTTCATTGACTGTTGCGGAGGATGGTTGTTTTTCAACACCAACAGTTATGCCGGTTACAGTTCAGTCTACACCAACAAATACATTTATCTTAAGTGACAATTCAATATGTGCAGGAGAAACTACAACTGTTACATATACAGGAACAGGCACAGTAGGAGCAACTTATTCATGGGACTTTGGAACAGGAACCATTTTTAGTGGTTCTGGTCAAGGACCTTATGATATTTCATTCGCATCTGCTGTTTCCGAATCAATTACATTAATTGTTTCAGAGGGAGGTTGTACTTCTCCTCAAAGCTCAGAAGGAATAACTATCAATGATGTTCCAACTAGTACATTTATGGTTTCTTCAACTGCAATTTGTAGCGATGATAATATAACAGTAACATATACAGGTTCAGGATCTGGTTCTGCAGGATATAATTGGAACTTTGATGGAGGAATAGCTACTCCGGGATCAGGGCAAGGACCACATACGGTTGATTGGGTATCAGGAGGAAATTATGATGTATCTTTATTGGTAACTGAAAACGGATGTACATCTTCACAGACTCTTATTCCTATATCGGTAACCGAAACACCAACATCAGTATTTAATATTTCTCCTTCTACAATTTGTGCTTATGATACTGCTATTGTTACATATACCGGAAATGGTACAGGCAGCGCTATATATAATTGGGATTATGCTACCGGTATAATATTAAGCGGTAGTGGTCAGGGACCATTTGAAGTCTATTATACAGGTACAGGCTTACACACATTATCATTAACAGTTTCAGAAAATGGTTGTGTGTCAACTGTGTCGACAGACGATATTGATGTTCTTAGTTCACCAACAAGTGATTTCACGGTTTCAACTAATACAATTTGTAGTGGCGACTCAGTTAATTTAACATATGCCGGTACGGGAACAGGAAGTGCAATTTATACTTGGAATTTTGATGGGGCAACTATTTATTCAGGAATAGGGCAGGGACCTTATGAAATTACATGGGGAACAGGTGGAACATATAATGTTAATTTGCAAGTTACAGAAAACGGATGTGCGTCTCCGTTGACATCAGAATCAATTACCGTGAATCAGACACCAACATCAGATTTTACAATTGATAATACTGTTTGTGTTGGTGAAGATGCTTTGGTTACATATACAGGTAATGCAAGTATTGGTGCTACATATACATGGGATTTTGATGGAGCAACAACAAGTCCGTCAGGTCAAGGACCACATGCTGTTAATTGGAGTGCTGATGGTTTAATGAATGTTACATTAAGTGTAATAGAAAATGGTTGTGTATCTGATGTAAGCTCAATTCCATTAACGGTAAATCCAGTTCCTGTTCAACCAACTATAACACAGGGGGGGAATACATTAGTATCAAGTTCTGCAACCGATAACCAGTGGTATTTTAATGGAAGTCCTATTGGAGGAGCAACAGGTCAATTTTATACTGCAACGCAATCAGGGTTTTATCAGGTTGAAGTAACTAATATCTATGGATGTAGTGCAATTTCTGACATGTTAAATGTAGTTATTAGTTCAATAAATGTAATAGATGCGGATAAGTTGATATCGATATATCCTAATCCTGCTGATGAAAAAGTATTTATTTCTGTTTTAGGTATTGATGAAATAACTAATGTCTTTATATATGATATTAATGGGAAAGAAATCTATTTTGATAAAATTTTGACAGGAGAAGAATTAATTGAAATTGATATTTCATTATTTGCTGCAGGCTCATATTTAGTGAAAATGTATAATAGCAAAATTGTTAAATATGGTAAATTAATAATTAAATAATTCTAAACGATTTTTTTTGGTATAACACTATTTTTATTGGAGTAGAGAAAATAATTATTCAATAAAAACAAAATAGTTTTATGTTTCTAAAACCGGATAATCTTTTTTGAAAGAGTAGTATTATTGTCATAAATAATATTTAGTAAATATATCCCATTAGATAAATTTTGTAAATTTAATTCATACTCAATACTTACATAATCATTTTTTACAATAAGAATATTTCCTGTAATTCCATAGATTACAAAATCTACATATTGATTAACAGGTTTTTCAAAAATTATCTTTACTCCTGATTTTGTATGCTGTGTAGAAATATTATTTTCAGAATTTTGAAATATATGTGGTTTATTACTTACAATATAATCTTCTGCTGAAAAAACACATCTTACTTTATTAAAATTATGTACAAACCCCTCACAATTTTTCCATGAACTATCTGCAATATCAACAGACCAACGCTTTACAGTATAAGTAATATATAATGAAGATGTCCATATTATAGTTCCAATTGTTGTTCCTGTATAAGCCTTGTCCAAACCATGTCCATAGCCTTCACTATCATTAATATGACCTACTTCAATATCGGTAGGTAATCGCCAACCCTTACCATAAGTACATGGACAATACCCTGCATGTATTGTACTATCTGATTGCTGTTGTGATATTTTTTGTTCAACTCCGGTATTTTTAATATCACCTGCATTTATTAATTCATTACCTGCCCAAATATCATAAGTACCTGCTCCGGGAGTATATCCCTGATATACTAGTGTTGCTGACGGAGTATCTATTATTGCTTCGCAATTTAGGTTAAAACAACTTGAATTATCAAACTGAAGAGCTTTTCCATAAGTCATTGTTATATCTGAAACAGGACTAACAAATAAATTAGATATGTCAAACAAAGAAGATTGGGACAGATTAGTTTCTGAATCCCATTGAAATAAAGTATCAGATACTACTCCTGTTGACCCCCAACCGTAAAATAAACTGTCAACAACATATTGTCCATCAGGAAAACTATTTAAATCGGGAATTAAAATTTTATTTCCTTCTCTGTAACAATTATTTGTAAAATCATAAGAATAAATAATTGTACCATAACTAATTCTTATATCTCTGTATCCTAAATATTTTTCAGTATTATAGGCATCATTTGCATTTGTGTAATCTATCTGAGAATATATAATTCCCGTTGATAAAGTCAAAACACAAATATATAATATTACTATCTTAAAAAACATTATCATAATTTTATAAGCTATAAATATACTAATACTAAATAAAAATACAAAATTTATTTACAATTTAAAAATAACAACATATAATCAATATTACGTATAAGTGGAAAAGTTATGGTTTAATTAGTTATTTACAAGTTTATACAATCGGTCGGAACGACGCAAAAATGTTTTCACAGGAATTGAACATTTATCTCCTTTAATTGCTTTATCAACTTTTTGTAAATCCACTCTTATTTCTTCAACATTTATTTCAACAACTCCGGTTGTAGGTCCAATAATTAATATTTTATCTCCAATATTTAGTTCACCTGTTTCTATTAGAAATTCACCAACTTCAATATCTGTAAAATAATTTGTAGTTTTTGCAATATATTCTTTTCGGGATTTAGCTTGCGAACCGTACTTATGACTCCATTCTCCAAGTTTTTGTCCTAAATAATATCCATCCCAAAAACCACGATTGAAAACGTTTTCAAGCCTTTTATTCCATTTTGCAATTTTATCCATGTTAAATGAATTATCAACAATAGAATTAATTGCTTCATGATAACATTCTGTAACTATTTTAACATATTCTGGAGAACGTGCTCTGCCTTCAATTTTCAATACGGAAACACCAGCATCAATTATTTTATTAATAAAATGTATTGTTTTTAAATCTTTTGGCGACATTATGTATTCATTATCTATTTCAAGTTCATAACCGGTTTCTTTTTCGGTAACAACATAAGCTTTTCTGCATGTTTGTAAACAAACTCCTCTATTTGCCGAATAATTTTTTTCATGTAAACTTAAATAACATTTACCGCTTACTGCCATACACAAAGCACCATGAATAAATATCTCTATTTTAACGAGATTACCTGATGGTCCGGTAATATTTTGCTCAATAATTGCTTTACTTATTTCTTTTACTTGATCTAAATTTAATTCGCGTGCCAATACAATAACATCACAAAAAGTTGAATAAAATCTTAATGCTTCAATATTACTTACATTTAACTGGGTACTTGCGTGAACTTCAATACCAATTGACCTTGCAAATTGAATACTCGCAATATCACTTGCAATAATTGCAGAAATATTATTTTCTTTTGCTGCATTTATCACTTCTTGCATTTGGGGAATATCCGTATCGTAGATTATAGTATTAACAGTTAAATATGTGTTAACATTATTCTCTTTGCAAATACGTGCTATTTTTTTTAAATCTTCAATTGTAAAATTAATTGATGATTTAGCTCGCATATTAAGTTTTTCAACTCCAAAATATACAGAATTTGCTCCTGCTTGTATTGCTGCCATCAATGATTCATAAGAACCAACAGGCGACATAATTTCAATATCATTTCTAACTAAGTTCATTTTATCAGAAAAATTAATATTACAAAAATATTAAGAATACTTGATTTATTAATATACAAAAACATTTAAAAAAATATTAACTTTGAAGAATTAATAATAATGTTCATATAAAATTCTACTAAAATGAAAATATTAAGTATTGCAATACTATTGTTATGTGTTTCAATAATGAATTCTCAAAATGTGAAATTTCATGAGAGTATAGACAAACATGTAAAAGAGTTGGAGAAAGCAGAAAAGCAAGCTGAGAAAGCATCAAAAGATCTGAAAAAAATAATTAAATCGAAAGAAGTTGAAGATGCAAAAGGGCAAGCAAATTCCTCGTATAGAGGCATTTCGAAGATTGGTGATTATCTTAAAAAGGCAGGAAGAGCATACAAGGATGCAAAGAAAGAAGCAAAAGTCTGGGGATGTGAAAATACTGTTGAATTAATGGATAAGAAAAATATTAATTTCCAGAAACTGGTTAAAACTGCAAAAGATGCTGAAAATGAAATTAGTGATGCATCAAAACAAAAGAAACTTAAAAAGGTACAATCGCGAGCAAAATCAACAAAAGATATTTTGAAAGATGTTTTAAATGAAATTAAAAAGTTTAAAAATGAAATTGAAATAATAAACGAGTCTTGCAGTTAATTCAAAAACTTAAACTGGTGAGAAGTGCAGTATTATTACTAACAATATTTATTTTATCGGGTAATTTATTTTCTCAAAACCTTGTTCCTAATTCAAGTTTTGAAGAAACAAATAAACTTCCAAATATTTGGGCAAGAAAAGTAAAAGAATTTAATAATGCAGTTGATGCGTGGAGTACACCAACAGCTACAATTCCGGATGTTATAAGTACACTTGTTGAAGAGAGATTTTGGGCAAATCCTAATAATAAAAAACAAAGCCTTGGAAAACAAATGCCCAGAACAGGCAACACCATGATAGGCATAAGAACTTTTGGTGAAGGAGATGATGGCGCAGTTGCATGTTGGCATGAGTATATTCAGGTTAAATTAATTAAAGCTCTTGAACCCGAAAAAGAATATTATGTTGAATTCTGGGTTGCAGATGCTGTAAGAGGTATTAAATCGTCAAATAATATTGGTGTTTTATTTACTCAATATGCATTTGAAACGGGTAATAGGCTGCCTCTGTATTTTACTCCACATATTAATGAATGTAAAATAATTAAAAGCCTTGAATGGTATAAAATGAGCGGTTTTTATAAACCCGATTCAGTAAAAAATTATATTATTATTGGAAATTTTTATCCTGATGTTCAATCAAAAGCAGTTAAGGTTTCGGGTATTATTCAGGGAGCATATTATTACATTGATGATGTACTTATAAGAGAAAAACAAGGTGAAGATAAGGCTACAGGATGTCCTCCTGAAGAAGTTATAATACCACCGGAGAAAAAACCTGATATTGAAGATGAACCTGATGTTTCAACATCAAAACAGGAACTTTCACAAATAAATTATCAAATAGGAGAAATCGTTAAACTTGACAATATTTTCTTTAAAACTGATAAATCGAAACTTCTTCCTGAATCAATAACTGAGCTTGATAAGCTTGTGCAATTGATGAATGAAAATAGTAATTTAAAAATTGAAATAAACGGACATACAGATAATGTTGGGACAGATGAATATAATTTAAAATTATCAAAAGCCAGAGCTAAAGCAGTTGTAGATTATTTAATTGAAAAGACAATTAGTAATACCCGACTTTCATATAATGGTTTTGGAAGTAACAAACCAATTGCAACAAATAAAACAGAAGAAGGAAGAGCATTAAACAGAAGGGTTGAATTTAAGGTGCTTAATAAGTAAGGTTAAATAAATTATTTTATCTTTTTATAGTACTTTAACTTATGCTTAGATATAGTTTCAGGATGAAAAATATAAATAAGATCTTTTAATACTATATGTGGATTTATAATTCCTGATTCAAAATAATCATTTCCCCCATATTTGTTAACAATTGCATTATTGTTATATAATTTTCCTTTTTTGAATGCATTAATTAAATCCAATCTTGAATCATTCATTAATATTTCTTCTTTACTATTTGTATTTCCAATATTTATCCAAAAATCGGCATCAGATGATTGTGTTACTACTGTTTCAATATCTAAAGCCATAACATCAGACAAAGTATCACTATTATATAAAAATTCAGCTCCTGCATCTTTAATTAAATGAGCCAAATTAGAGTTTCCCGATGAAATATACCATGTGTCTTTCCATGGCAATCCTGTTAAAATTTTAGGTCGATAATCTATTGAATTCACTAAGCTTTTAAGTTCATTATATTTTGTATCAATCCTGTCGAAAATAATTTCAGCATCCTTTTCTCTTTTATATAAAGCAGCAATAAATTTTATCCATTCGGTCTTTGCAAGTGGTGTAGCTTCAAGATATTCTGCATTTAAAATTGTTTTTATTCCAAGTTCATTCAATTTTTTCTGATACCCTGCAGTTTCTCCTTCAACCCCATATAACATTATAATATCAGGTTTTAAATTTAAAATCAATTCATAATTTAAACCTTGCTCAAAGCCAACATCAAGAATATTAGGATTGTTTTGAATATGATCATTATTAATATAATTTTTTCCTGAAACACCAACTATTGTTTCTACTTCACCAATAGCATCAATCATTACTATATGAGATGTTGACATGCAAATAATTCGTTCTATTGGTGTTCTGATAATAGTTTTTTCTTTAATATGTTCGGGTATATTTTTACTTTTTTCAACTAAAAAATACTCAAAACTAATGTTTTCTGAATTTTGCCAGGGCTTAATTATTTTAAGTACTGTATAGTCGTTATAATGTTTAATCTCAAAATGCTCGGCATAAGAATTTTCTATTTTTACAAAAGATGTATCACTAATTTTATTTTCATAAACTATATTATTATCATTTTCACAAGATATAATTGTAAAAAATAAAAATATAATTAAATAATATATTTTATTAAACTTCATGAAACACAGCACTTTTTCAATTTTTAAAATACGAATCAAAAATAATAATAAAAAAAATATTAATACCCATGCAACCTTTTTTAATATATATGAGTCTTGTAATTGAAAGCAACTATTGTGAATTTAAAATAAGCTGATAAAATTCTTAAATGGTTTATGCCCACTTAATTGTTTGTTCTTCTCAGCTTGGAAAGCTCCTTACCGGAGCTTTCTTTTTTTTATCATATTATTTTCCTGCAATTCAATAATCGCAAAATAATTTAACTTATATTTTTTCAGACAACATTTCTTTGTAATTTTACAAAAATCAAATTTCAAATAAGGTGAAATACATTATTATTGTCGCAATATTATTTTTTTCATTATTTATCTTTGGTCAGGAAAATGATAATTATTTAAAAGGACTTGCCAAGATTTATTATCAGGAATACGATTCTGCAATAACATATTTTTCTAAAGCAATAAATTCGAACAAAAATACTGCAAAATTATATTTACATCGTGGAGAATGTTACTTTATATTAGATAGCTTAAATGAAGCTAAAAAAGATTATAATAGTGCCGAAAAATTAAAAAGTGGAATAGCTAGTTTTAATTTAGCCCGAATTTGTGCAATTCAGGAAAATTTTGAAGAAGCATTAAAATGGATAGAAATAAATTTAAAAAGTGAATACAAAGTTGCAAAAAGTAAAATTAGAACTGATGATGCTTTTATAAAATTAAGAGAAACAAAAAAATGGGAACAATTATGGTTGAAAGACTGGTACTCTGAACAAGAAATTATTTTTGAAAGTGCAGAATATTTAAAAAAACGAAAAAAATATGTTGATGCACTTGAAGAGCTTGATAAATTAATTTTTCAAGATAAGAATAATGCACATTTAGCCTATTATAAACGAGCCGAAGTCTATTTGTTATTAAATGATAATAGAAATGCTTTGTCAGATTTAAATAGTGCAATAAAAATAAATTCTGATAATTTCATTTATTATTATCAAAGAGCAGACCTTTTAATGAAATTTAGAAAATTTAAAAAAGCATTTGCCGATTACAATAAAGCCATTGATTTAAATAATGAAAGTTTTGAAGCTTTTTACAAAAGAGCATTAGTTGAAAAAAAATTACAATTATATAATGAAGCTATAAATGACCTTAAATTTTATCTTAAATATATGAATAAGCATGAAATAGCATATTATAAAGGAGGCTTAATATATTTAAACATAACCAAATACGATAAGGCAAAAATATGGTTAGATAAAGCAATAAAAATGAATTCAAGTAAAGTGGAATATTATATTGCAAGGGTTGATGCATATGAAGGTTTAAAGAATTATATGTCAATGTCAGATGATTGCACTCAAGCATTAGATATAAATCCTAAAGAAGGAATACTATATTTAAAAAGAGGAATTGCTAAATACAATCTAAAAGATAAAGACGGCGCCTGTAAAGACTGGCAAAAAGCAATTAAATATAGCTGCTTTGAGGCTAATGAATATATACTAAACGATTGCCAATAAAATTTCCATTATTTGTAACCGTTCACAGTCACGACTTGATAGTTATCTGGTTGGGACTGGAAATATTAAGAGGAGTATTAAAATAAGAAGTCAAAAATAAGGAGAGCAAAATAACAATGGCAGACTTTAAATCTTTGTATAACTTCTTGTAGATAACGCAAATAAGCGCAGAAAAAAATCTGCGAATATCAGCGAAATCAGTGGGAGAAAAAAAAGAAAGATGAATGAAAACGATATTGATACCGTTAAGTAAAGAAAAATCATTTAACAATAAACGGTAAACGATTTAAATCCCGTAAACAGTTGCAATTTATGAATCTCGATAAAAAAATTTGGCAATGGGTAATGTTGATAATATTGGCATTTATTTGGGGATCATCATTTATATTGATGAAGAAAGGTCTTCAATCATTTTCAAATTACCAAGTTGCAGCATTTAGAATATTTATTTCATTTGTTGTAGTTATTCCTTTTATTATAAGGGGGATAAAAAAAATTACAAAAAAGAATGTTTTTATATTAATAATTATTGGTTTAATTGGGAACTTAATACCTGCGTTTTTTTTTACTACTGCCCAAACCGAAATAAACAGCACACTTGCAGGAATGTTAAATTCGCTAACTCCACTATTTACTATAGTTATTGGAGTATTATTATTTAAGACAAAAATTAGATTTTCAAATATCGTAGGTTTAATAATTGGGTTAATTGGAGCGATAGGTTTAACCATTAAAGATTTTTCAACTTTTTTTGATGGCAATAATTGGTTTGGACTTTTTGCAATTGCAGCTACTATATGTTATGGATTTAATGTAAATCTTGTAAAAGAAAAATTAAAAGAATTAAATGCAATTGAAATAACTTCGCTTGCTTTTTTCTTTGCAGGACCTGTTGCAGGAGTTTATCTTTTATTTTCCGATTTTAGCACAGTTACATCTACAGAAAATTATATAACAAATTTTATTTATATTTGCATATTAGCATTGTTTAGTTCTGTAATTGCAGTATTTTTAATAAATAAATTATTAAAACATACAACAGCATTATTTGCATCAACAGTTACATATATAATTCCGATATTTGCAATTATTTGGGGATTAATTGACGGTGAAGTATTTTTGCATATTGATGCATTGTGGATTATTATTACTTTAATAGGAGTATATTTGATAAATAAAAAACCTAATTCGTGCTTGCACAAAAACTATAAATTTTAGAAATGTCTTGCAGACACTAATTCATTAGAAAATGAAAATTAAAAGATATCAACGATTATTATTATCTGTTTTTAGTGGTATTTTGTTAAGTTTTGCATGGACAGAGTGGCATTTGGGAATTGTATTGCTGTTTGCTTTTGTCCCATTATTGTTTGTTGAGGATTATCTCTATGAAAACAGAGAAAAATACAGGTCTATTCAATCGTTTTTTTACTCATATATTACATTTTTTGTTTGGAATTTAATTTCTACATGGTGGATATATTACGCGACACTATTTGGTGTAATAATGGCCGTTATTTTTAATGCCCTGTTTATGTCAATTGTTTTTTGGGTCTTTCACAGTATACGCCGAAAACTTGGTAATCAGATTGGATATTTTTCACTTATAGTTTTTTGGATATCTTTTGAACTTATTCATTTAAACTGGGACCTTACATGGACATGGCTTAATCTTGGTAATGGATTTGCAAACAATATCAGTTTAATACAATGGTACGAATATATTGGCACACTTGGTGGAACTTTCTGGGTATTGCTAGTAAACATTATTTTAATATCAATATTTAAAAACTATTTCTTTAAAAAAGGACTTTTAAAATTAAAATCAAATTTGTTGATATTGTTCTTTGCAGTAGCAGTTCCTATTACAGTTTCCATGATAATTTTTTATACATATAAAGAAAAATCAAACCCCAGGAATATAGTAATAATTCAGCCAAATATAGATCCGTTTCACGATAAATTTGATGGGATGGACGAAAAAGAACAATTAGATGTTTTATTGCATTTAGCCGATTCGCTTACAGATGAAAATACTGATTTTGTTATTGGTCCTGAAACTGCTTTGCCAAACGGAGTATGGGAAAACGATATTGAAGATTATTATAATATTCAAACCGCTAAACAATTTGTTGAAAAATATCCTAATGTAAGATTTATCCTTGGAGTTTCATCACTCAGAATGTATGAAAAAGGAGAAAAATTATCACCTACAGCACGTCAGTTTAGTGATAGTGAAGATTACTACGAATCGTATAATACTTCTATACAAATTGAAAAAGATAAGGAAATTCAAATATATCATAAGTCAAAACTTGTTGTTGGAGTTGAAATGATGCCTTTTCCTAAATTTTTTAAACTTTTTGAAGGGCTTGCAATAGAACTGGGAGGTAGTAGTGGTAGTTGTGGCACACAAGAAGAACGCGAAGTGTTTACTTCATCAAAAGATAGTATAAAAGTTGCAGCGACAATATGCTACGAGTCTATTTATGGTGAGTTTATGGGTGGATTTATACTAAACGGAGCCGATTATATTTTTGTTATTACAAATGATGGATGGTGGAGAGATACGCCCGGATATAAACAACATTTAAGTTTTTCATCGCTCCGTGCAATTGAAACAAGACGCAGTATTGCACGTTCAGGCAATACAGGAATATCGTGTTTTATAAATCAGAAAGGGGAAATTTTGCAAGCCACTGAATGGTGGGTAAAAACTGCAATAAAAGGACAAATAAATGCTAACGATAAAATCACTTTTTATGTAAAAAAAGGCGATTATATTGGCAGAATTTCCTGGATTTTTTCAATTATTATTATTCTATATTCTATTGTTAAAATTTTCATTAGAAAAAAGTAAGAAAAGGCAAATTGTAAATTAGAATATTTATACAGATTATGGACGCAAAAAAACGACTAATTGAAATATATTATGAAGTTCAGAAATGTGAAAAATGCCCTTTGTGCCAAAATCGTACTAAACCTGTTTTTGGTAATGGACTTCCCGATGCACCTATTATGTTGATAGGAGAGGGGCCTGGTTATGAGGAAGATAAAGCGGGAAAAGCTTTTGTAGGTAAATCGGGAATGTTGTTAGATAAAATCCTTGATGCCTGTTGTTTTGATAGAAGAAAACATATTTTTATTGCAAACATTGTAAAATGCCGTCCGCCAGGCAATAGAAATCCTGAAAAAGAAGAAATTGAACATTGTATGCCTTATCTTTTAGAACAAATAAAATTAATAAACCCAATTATTATTGTTACACTTGGCTCTGTTGCTGTAAAAAGCCTGATTGATTCATCTATAAAAATCACAAAACAACGCGGACAATGGATTAAATGGTCAGATTATTTGGTAATGCCTACTTATCATCCTTCGGCTTTGTTAAGAAACCCTAATCTAAAAAAAGATGCCTGGGCAGACTTTAAAAATGTAGTGCTTAAATACAGAGAACTTGGAGATTCAAAACACCATTGTCCTTATATATAATAATTGATTATTTTTTGTTCTTTTACTTAATAATTTTTTTAATTACAACAACTTTTGATGAATCTTTATCAATGCCTTTAATATCAATTCCATCAATAATTTTCTCAACATCAACATCTACTGAAATATCATCATGGAGTGCACCTTTGTCGCTAAACATCATCATTTTATGTTTGTCGAAATGAGGAAAAGGGTGCATGTTTTGAGAGGTTTTTCCAAGTAAATAACCTAACAAACCAAAAACAATGGCTACAAGTAAAATTACTAACCAATTTTTATTAAAACTTTCCATAATCTTAAATTTAATATATTAAGTATTTAATTATAAGTTTTACTCTTTATATGTTTCATTTACTTCCGTACAAGTTGGGAAAGTAATTTCCGTATCGCCAGCTTTTTTTACCCAGTATAGAAATTTACCTGAGCCTTTACAAGCATGTGCTTCTATAGTATCGTTGGGAACTAATTCTGTAAAATAATTACATTTCCATGTTCCGTCTTGTTCCTGTACACTTACAAGTACATCAATTTTTTCATCACATATATTTCTAAAATATACCTTATAAATATCTTTATTATATGTGCATCCCTGACATGGTTTGCCCCATTCAGATTTATATTTTTCCAAACAATTGTTCCAATTAATGTCTTCATCTGTTATTTGTGAAAAAGAATATACTGAAATCAGTAAAATAGCAGTTATTGTTACATATAATATTTTTTTCATAATACCTTATATTAAATTATTTACAATGATTATTTTTATATATTATCTTAGCTTCTTTATTGCCAAGTTTCTTAGACTTTTTCCAGTCAGCACATGCTCCTTTAGTGTCGCCTAAAAACTTTTTAGACCAACCTCTGTTATTATATGCTTCCTGATTATTTGGGTCTAAAGATATAACTTTATTAAAATCTTTAAGACCTTTCTGATATTCCTTAATTTTATTGTAAGAACTTCCCCTACTCATATAAGACCATAAGTGATTATCTTCAAGCTCTATAACTTTACTGTAATCTTTTATCGCAGATTTATAATCTTCCATTAGAATATAAGCAAATGCTCTTTGAAGGTAAGCATTTTTCATTTCCGGGTCAATACTTATAGCTTTATTATAATCTTCAATAGCACCTTTATAGTCTTCGTTTTGACTTTTGATATCACCTTTTTGAATAAATTCTTCAGCCTTTTGCCCGAATGAACTAATTGAAAAACAAATCAATAATGTAATGTAAATAACTTTCATAATCTTATTATTTTAAATTTTAAATATACACATTTCTTATAAAATCCTGTATAAATTACTCAAATGCTTTATTACTTTTATAATTTTCATCCTGAACTAGTCTTATTAAATGATTAAAAGCATTTACTACTCCACTTGTTGAAATACTATCTGTATCATATTGAATATTTATTCTTGAATATGTTCGTTTAATATTTGCTTTATATATTTTTCTCATTACAAGTTTCTCATTACCGTAACACTTTAAAATTATAGCTTTTTCTTCTTTGCTGTAATATATTTTTGCAGTATCAATATCAAAAAAACTAACCTTATCTTCTTTTATTAAATAATAATTTTTGTAAAATTTTAATATTAAATCTTTATTTTTTGTATCTAATAAACAATCCCTGCCAAATTTTTTATTTAAATAATTAATTGTTTCATCCATGTTAGTATTTTGAGAAATAGATATTAAGGGAAAAAACATAACAATTAGTATGATTTTTGTAACAAGATTTTTCATAATTTTGAATTCATAAAATTATAAATTAACATAGAATAAATTTATCTTTGAAAAAAAATTGTAGTATTTTGAACTTATCATCAAAAATAAAAATAAAATTTGATAAAACATTATTTGTTGTAAAAATGTGTTTAATAATTACTTTATTTTTTTCATTTACTGCAAATACTCAGCCAAAATTTGTGGTTTATGGTTCGTTTAAAATTGAAAAAGGCAATTATGATGGCTCAAATATAAAAGTTACAAGAGATGGTCAATCATTTAAATCTTCTGCAGGTAAAAGATCTTTTAACTATGAACTAGAGTATAATCATGTTTATATTTTTTCATTTTCAAAAAAAGGCTATGTTACCAAAAAAATAAAAATAGATACTAATGTTCCTACCGATGTTCTTGATGAAGGGTTTGAAGACTACCCATTTAATGTAGATATTTTCAAACAATACGAAGGTGTTAATACTGTTATATATAATCAAGCTGTAGGATTAATAAAATACAGTAAAACTATTGATGATTTTGATTATGATACTGATTATACTAAATCTATAAGATCTCAATTAGCTAAAGTAGAAGAAGAAACCAAAAAGGCTGAGGAAGATATACAAAAACAGTTAATAGCAGAACAAAAAGCACAAGAAGAAGTTCGTCAACAAGCTGAACAGCAGGCTCGTCAACAGGTTGCAGCAGAGGCAGAAGCAAAGCGAAAAGCAGAAGCAGATGCTCGCGAACAAGCAAATGGGGAAGCTCAACAGAAAAAAGAAGAAGAAGCCAGGTTAAAAGCTGAAGAGAATGCAAGAAAAAGAGCAGAAGCAGAAGCAAAACAGCAAGCAGAAGAACAGGCTCGTCAACAGGCAATGGCAGAAGCAGAAGCAAAACGAAAGGCAGAAGCAGAAGCACGAGATCTGGCAAAACGGGAAGCTGCTAATGCGAGGGCAGAGGAAGATAGAAAACGAGCAGAAGAAAATGCTCGATTACAGTCTGAAAGCGATGCGAGAAAAAAAGCTGAACTTGAAGAAAGAAATAGGATTCAGGCAGAAAAAAATGCACAAAATCAAACAGAACTTGAAGCAAGAAATCTGGCTCAACAGGAAGAAATAAATAACAGAAATATGGAAGCTGAGGCAGAGCTAAAAGCCAGTGAAGAAAAGATAAGAAAAATTGAAGCAGAAAAAGCAGCCGTTGAGGAAGAGCGAAAAAGAATAGCTCAGACTAATGCAGAAGCAGAAGCTAAAAGAAAAATTGCAGAAACTCAAGCAAGGGAGGATACTCGTAAAAAAGGATTAGCACAAGCAGAAGAAGATAGACGAAAAAGTGAAGCTTTGGCTCAGGCAGAATCTGAAAAAAGGAGAAAGATAAAAGAAGCAGCAGAGGAAGAATTACGAAAAAAAAAGATACTTGCAGAACAAAGAGAAGAAGAAAATAGAAAACGTGAAGCAGCAAACAGGGCAATAATAGAAGAAAGAAAGAGAAAAGCTCTTGCACAATATCAAATTGGAAAACAACCCGTAAATGAGCCAAAAAGAGAAGTTGTAAGAAATCAGTATGATAAACTTAATATGCAAATTACAGAAGTTTCCGTTATTTTCGGAAAAAAAATAAAAAGTTACAGAAGAGTTGAACATATTTGGGGAGGTTTATATTATTTTAGAGATGGGCTTAATATAAGTCCTTTTGTTTTTGAATTGGAGGTAAAATAATACTAACTTTACCACCAAATTTAATAATTAAGATCATGGCTAGTAAAAAGAACATTAAAAAAGACATTAATTATTTAACTTATGAAGTAGTTTCAGATTGTTATACTTTTATGTATTTACATCCTGATAAAAATAAAGAAAAAGCAGAGAAGATCATTGATGATATTATTAAAATACGAGAGGAATTGATTGCAAGAGTGAATAAAATTGAAGTGAAAGATAAAAAGGAAATTAAACAGCATTTCAATAAAATATATGAAGATATTTTAAATAAAACCGATGAATCATTTACAGAATTAAGTAAATTAACTAAATAATTTCTAATAGTTTATTAATTATTTCAGAAGCTTTTCCTTGCAAGAAAATATCTGTTAATTTATTTGTGTATAGAGACTTATTAGGATTTATCTCTATTAAAGTACATCCATTTTTTTTGGCATATTGAGGAATCATACTTGCAGGCATCACTTCCCCTGTAGTTCCTATTATCAGAAAAACATCAGCTTTTTCAGCTTCTGCATACGAAAGAGAACCTGCAGGCTCGGGTATTCCTTCTCCAAAAAATATAAAATCAGGTTTTAACAAGCCATTACACTTTTTGCATTTTGGAGGAATATCAGACAAATCAATTTCATCAATATGAAATTTAAAGTTGCAATTTGTGCAAATTAAATATTTTGAATTTCCATGAAACTCAAAAACAGTTTTACTTCCTGCTTCCTGATGAAGATTGTCAATATTTTGAGTTATTACTGCTTTAACAAAACCTGCTTTTTCAAGTTTTGCAATTCCTTTGTGTGCATCATTTGGTTTAGCTTTTCCAAAAAAATCATAAAAAATTTCCTTAATAACCTTCCACGATGAATCGGGGTTTTTATAAAAAAAATCTATATCAAGTACTATTGGGTCGTATTTACTCCATAATCCATCTGTCCCGCGAAATGGAGGTATTCCACTTTCAACAGAAATTCCTGCACCTGTAAAAACAGTAAGGTGTTTTGAATTGTTGATAATTTTTGATGCTATTTTAATTTTTTCTTCCATTGTTAAAAACTTTTGAAAATTCTTGCTAATGAATACCCTGGAGCTTCCATTTTTAGATTGAGAAAGTATCCAAAAGGTGTTTGAGAAGTCACATAATCAGCATTTTCTATTCTTTTTTGTGCTTTATCAAGTAGTTCTTTAGTAAATTCCGGTTTTGCCTTACTCTCAGACAGATGTGCAAAAGAGTGAAGAAGAATTTTTTTAGTATTATTTTTACTTGCAGCCCATTTAATTTGCTTAACCATCTTTTTTTCAACGCTATTCAAATTATTTTCATCATTTTCTTCAGCCTGAATAAATGCAACTAAAACATTCGAAAGTTCACATTTTGTTTCTTTAATTGTATATTTTTCAATAGTATTAATAGTCGTATTATATTCAAAATTATTGCAATACCATATAAGTAGTTTCATAAAATCATATTTTATTTACATAGTAAAATTAATCAAATAAATTTTCATAAAGTACATGTTTATGATATATATCAATAAAATGATTTTGAAAAACATTATTATTAGTATATATTTGTGAGTCATTTAATAAAATAATTTCCATTAAAATGTTTAACTAAATCTAATTATTATGAAAAAATATTACTTATTAGCGTTAACAATGAGTTTGTTAATATTATTTTGCTCCTTACAACTAAAATCTCAGGTTAGTGAAGGAGGAACACCTCCGAGTTCTACTTTTGCAATTACTGCAGATAATATTGACCATATTATTATACCTGCCCCAAATGTCGAAAATCTGCTTATTGAAGATAAAGCAGCAAATGAGAAAGGCGACCCTTTTAGATTTGGAGTTATTTTGCCAGTAAACTTAAATATGGGAAATTCAGGTACATGGACAGACCTTCCTGATGGAAGAAGAATTTGGAGACTTGCAATTTCTTCTAAAGATGCACTGGGTCTTAGCGTTTTATACAGTGAATTTATAATGCCACAAAGTGGAAAATTATTTATTTACAACGAAAACCAAACAAAAATTTTAGGCGCATTTACACATAATAATAATCCTAAAAAAGAAGAATGGGCAAATGAATTTGTTTATGGAGATAAAGTTATAATAGAATATGTTGAAAGTGGAAGAAGTTTGAATAATCCGGCTTTACAGATTTCAGGAATTAGTTATGCATATAAGGTTGTTCCATTTGTGGTAGAACCAAATTCAAGTAAAGTTGGAGAATCAGAATTTTGTGAAGTCAATATAAATTGTTCACCTGAAGGAGATAATTGGCAGGACGAACAGAGAGGGGTGGCATTAATATCAATAACAATAGGAGCCAGTAATTATTTATGTACAGGTTCATTGGTTAATAATACCAATCAGGATTGTACACCGTATTTTCTAAGTGCACAACATTGCGGTGATGGTGCAAGTACTGCTGATTTTAATCAATGGGTTTTTTATTTTGGCTATGAAGGTGCAGGGTGTCCTGATCCAACTTCAGCCTATTATCAGGTAGCTATTACAGGAAGCACAAAAAAAGCAGACGCAGCAAATAGTCCAGGTTCAACATCCGATATGCTTTTATTACTATTCAATAACAGTAATTTTGGTACTTATATTCCTTACTTTAATGGATGGAATAGAACCAATACAGCAAGTACAAGTGGCGTAAGTATACATCATCCTGCAGGAGATATTAAGAAAATATCAACCTATACATCTACTTTAGGAAATTATGGTGGTACTCACTGGGAAGTATTTTGGTCAGCTACCACAAACGGACATGGTGTAACAGAAGGCGGTTCATCAGGTTCTCCAATATTTAACAATAGCGGATTAGTGGTTGGAACATTAACTGGAGGTTCATCATATTGTACTGCAACCAGTCAATCTGATATTTATGGTAAATTCTATTATCATTGGGATCAGAATGGTACAGCAGATGCTGACAGGCTTAAACCATGGTTAGATCCTGGAAACACAGGTGTTACAACAATGAGTGGAATTGATTATCCATGTTCTACTGGAATAAATGCGGAATTTGTTGGTACTCCTACTGCTGTTGTACCAGGAGGTTCTGTTACTTTTACAGATAATTCAACTGGTTCTCCAACTACTTGGAACTGGACATTTACAGACGGAAGTCCATCTTCTTCTACCAGTCAAACTCCACCTGCAATAACTTATGCAAATATTGGTACTTATACAGTATCTTTATATGTATCTGATGGATTAACAAATGATACAGAAACAAAAGTAAATTATATTACTGTTGCTCCTCCAAGTTCAGGATTTTCATTAGATTTTGAAGCATGTTCCGATTTTTCAACAGATTTTTCGCCATGGACATTAAATGATGTTGATGGTTCTGCAACTTATGGTAGTAATGATGTTGATTTTACAGGTGAAGGAGACCCTATGGCTTTTATTGCTATGAATGCTTCTCAAACAACACCAGCTTGGACAGGAAATGAAGCTCACGGAGGGCAAAGATATGGCGCTTCTTTTGCTACTTTGCCTCCAGCCTCAGGTGGTGTACAACCTAATGCAGATTGGTTAATATCACCTCTGTTTCAATTAGGCACGAATTCTTCTATTAGTTTATGGGTGAAAAGTATAACAGATCTATATGGATTAGAAAGGTATAATATAGGAGTTTCAACAACAAATAATGACCCTGGAAGTTTTACTCTTATTTCAGCTTCTCCTTATGAAGAAGCTCCAATTACATGGACACAAGAAACATTTGATTTGTCAGCTTATGATAATCAAAGTGTTTATATCGCGATTAATTGTGTTTCAGATGATGCTTTTGTTTTTATGATAGATGATATTGAAATTAATACAACAATAACGTCAATTGATGGTATAAAAGATGAAGTGCAAAATATTAGCATTTATCCAAATCCTGCTTCTGATTACATAAATGTTGTAAGTAGTTTTAGTGGAGAAAATATGCAAATAACAGTTACAAATATGATAGGAAAAGTTATTGACCTTGTTACATATAATAATTTTTCTGCAGGCGAATATAAAATTGATATGAGTGAATTTGATGCAGGAATTTACTATATAAATATAAATGCTGATAACAAAGTTATAAGTGAAAAGATAACTTTGATTAAATAAATATCAAATACATTACTGTAAAATAAGGTTTGTAAATTATGTTTACAAGCCTTTTTTTTTTAATTTTATCAAAATTTTAAATTAAATATATTATGAAATCTTTATTTTTATCAATCTTTTTAATCTTGGCAGCTTGCCTACAGACATTTACGCAGAATAATAGTGAGAGTTATCCTGTTAGTTTTTCAAATTCCGAGTTAAGTAATGATATAGATGTAGTTGTTTTACCAACTCCTGATATTGAAAGATTATTAATTGAGGATATTAAAAACTCAAAAAATGGAACATTTCAAAGAGTTGGTGTTGCAATTCCATGTAATTTGAGCTTAAATAATTCAGGCAGATGGGATAATCTAAAAGATGGAAGTCGACTATGGAGATTACAAATAATTGTTGATGATGCTGTTGGTTTAGGTTTAGACATGTTGAATTTTGAATTACCGGAAAACAGTAAATTGTTTTTTTATAATCAAGACCGTTCACAAATTCTTGGTGAGTTTAATTATAAGGACAATGGAGAAAATAAATATTTTGCAACTGACCTGATAAAAGGAAACTCAATAATTCTTGAATATTATGAAGAAGCAAACGTTTCAAAACAAGCAAGTTTTGAAATATTTGATGTTTCTTTTGTATATAAAGAAGTTAGTTCATTATCAAGCATTAAAGGCTTTGAAGATTCTGATTATTGTGAAGTAAATATTAATTGTCCCGAAGGTGATAACTGGCAGGAAGAAAAAAGAGGAATTGCTAAAATTTATTTAAGAGTAGGCATGGATTATGGGTTTTGTACAGGTTCATTAATTAATAATGAAAAAAATAATTGTGATACATATTTTTTAACTGCTGACCATTGTGGAGATGGCGCATCTGCTGCAGACTTGAATGTGTGGAGGTTTTATTTTAATTACGAGGCAGATAGTTGTGAAACACCAACAACAAATCCATCAAATAACTATACTTATGGCTCTGAGTTAATAGCACATGGCGGTGATGGTGGATCAACGGGTTCTGATTTTTTCTTAATTAAACTTAATAGAACTACATATCCTGAAGACTGGAATTTATATTTTAATGGTTGGGATCGTTCTACAACAGCATCATCAGGTGGTGGTGTATGTATACACCATCCGTCAGGTGATATTAAAAAAATATCTACATATACCAATAATCTAGTTACTGCGCAATGGAATAGTAATGGTCTTAGTAGTCACTGGAAAGTTTATTGGGCTGCTACTGTTACAGATAAAGGTGTTACTGAAGGTGGTTCTTCAGGTTCTCCTATATTTAATAGTAGTGGCAAAATTGTCGGGAAATTAACAGGAGGAAGTTCATATTGCACACTATCAAATTATCCTGATTATTACGGTAAATTTTCTTACTCATGGGAATCAAATGGCACAACAAGCGATAAGCAGTTGAAACCTTGGCTTGACCCTGATGATAAAGAAATAATAACTTTAGATGGACTTGAATATCTTGATTGTATGACACAAAGAGAAGAGTTAATTTCTAATAATTTAGATATTAAAATTTTTCCTAATCCGACTTCTGATCACATAACAATTTCATTAAATGACATAAGTGATGAAAAAGAAATTATTTTAAGTATTTATAATGTAATGGGAGAATTAATAAAAAAAGAAAATATTCAAATATTAAACAAAAAAGAGATTGAATTTGATTTTAGAGAATTTACAAAAGGTGTATATTTAATAAATATTATCCTGAGGGATAAAACATATAAAGAAAAAATTATTTTTATTAAATAAAAAGCAACTTTTTAAAATAATTGGCGTCTATTTTTTAAGGTCAAAAATGTATTCAATATTAACTCAATTTTATTAAAATGAAAAAATGTATTTTTTGCTTATCACTATTATTCTTATTAGGTAATATCTCTATGTATTCTCAAATATCGGACGGGGGTTTGCCTGTAAGTTTTGAATCATTTAATGTTAAGACTGAAGTTCCTGTTGTTCAATTGCCTTCATTTGATGTTAAATCAATGCTCGCAGAAGATGAACTGAATATTAAAAATAAAGCACTTGTTCCGTATCGTTATGCAAAGGAAATAATTGTTGATTATACTATGGAAAATTCCGGAAAACTGGAAATTTTACCTGGTGGACATAAATTGTGGAGAATTACCATTAATTCAGAAAACGCATATAGTTTAAGTTTTGTTTTTAGTCCATTCAAATTACCTAAGGGTGCTAAAGTTTTTATTTATAATGAAGACAGAACATCTGTTTTAGGAGCATTTACTCATAAAAATAATAAAGAATATAATTCTCTTGCCACAACAGTTATTGATGGCGATAAAATTACTGTTGAATATTTTGAGCCTGTAAATGCTGAATTTAAAGGAGAATTTGGTATTACAAAAGTTTATCATGCATATAGAAATATCGTGAATTGGGTACAATTTAAAGACGGTTCATTTGGAAATTCAGGTGCATGTAATATTGATATTAATTGTCCAACAGGAGATGCATGGCAAACTGAAAAACTTGCCGTTTGTAGAATCCTAATGGGTGGATACTTATGCTCTGGCACATTGCTCAATAATACTGCAAATGATGGTACTCCATATTTTTTAACAGCGAATCATTGTACTGGGAGTGCTGCGTATATCGATTGGGTATTTAATTTCAACTGGGAAGTAGCAACTTGTGGTTCAACTACCGATCCCTACCCTATTACAGCTAATATCCCATCAGTTTCCGGTTGTGATTTACGAGCAACAACTACAGCTCTTGATTTTTGCTTAGTAGAAATGAGTAGCGACCCACCTGCTTCTTTTAACCCATATCTATGTGGTTGGGACCATAGTGGAAATACTCCGGCTAATATGACAGGAATTCATCATCCTGGTGGAGATGTCAAAAAAATATGTGTTGATAATGATGCTCCAGTTGCTGTGACATACCCTTTTGCTGGAGGGTATGATACAACTGCTCATTGGCATATTGCTGTATGGGAAGAAGGAGTTACTGAAGGTGGATCTTCCGGCTCTGCAATATTTGATGAAAATCATAGAGTTGTTGGAGATCTTACTGGTGGACTAGCAGCTTGTGGTAATGTTATTGATGATTATTATCAAATGTTTTCTCGTTCATGGGATGATTATACTCCAATTGACGAACAATTAAAACATTGGTTAGATCCATCAAGCACAGGACAAACAACTTTAGATGGAATGGATCCTTATAATACAGGACTTACTGCTGCATTTTCAGGTACTCCAACAACAATTCCTGTTGGCAATACAGTAACATTTACTGATGCCTCAACTCCTTCTGCTACAATAACAAGTTGGGACTGGAACTTTGGTGCTGGAGCTACTCCGCCAACACAAACAGGGGTTGGACCTCATGTTGTTACTTATACTACAGTTGGTCCCAAAACAGTTACTTTAACTGTTTCTGATGGAACACTTACTGATGACGAAATAAAGACAGATTATATTTTAGTTGAAGATACAGTGCTAAATGCTGATTTTACTCCAAGCACAGTGACAACTGTAAATATTGGCGGTACGGTTGATTTTACAGATATCTCTTCACCTTCGGCTACAATAACAAGTTGGGATTGGGATTTTGGTGACCCTGCTGCACTGCCTGCTCAAACTGCAAATACACAAGGACCTCATACTATAACATATAATACAGTTGGTTTTCATACTGTTTCACTTACTGTTTCAAATGGAACAAATAACGATACTGAAACTAAAACAAACCATGTAGAAGTTGTTGATCCAAATGCTATAAGTGCCGATTTTATTGCTGATAATACAATTGTTATTGAAGGCGGAACAGTTAATTTTACTGATCTTACTATAAATGGTCCGGCAACTTCCTGGGATTGGGATTTTGGCAATGGTCTAACCAGTACAGATCAAGACCCTCTTAATATTTTATATGATACTCAGGGACTTTATACTGTATCTTTAACGGTTTCTGATGGTATAGCAAATGATACCGAAACAAAAATTGAATATATTGAAGTTTTAGATTCTGCAAATTTAACTGTTGTTGATTTTGTCGCAAACTTTACTACTGTTTTTACCGGAGGTATGGTTAATTTTACTGATTTAACCACAAATTCTCCTGATGCCTGGAATTGGACTTTTGAGGGTGGATTACCTCTTACTGATACGCTTCAAAATCCTACACTTATTCAATATAATGATACTGGTGTTTATGATGTTACTTTGATTGCTACAAACCCATTAGGTACAGATACATTAACTAAAATACTTTATATTACTGTTGTGGATAGTTCAATTATTTCAGACACATTAATTGCTAATTTTCAGGCAACTACTTCAAGGTTGATAGTGCTGGGGGAAACAGTTTCGTTTGAAGACTTAACTTATGGTTATCCTACTGAATATACATGGTTATTTCCTGGAGGAACTCCTGCAACATCTAGTGATCAACATCCATCCAATATACTTTATAATTCTTCTACACAAACTTTTGATGTTACATTGATTGTGAAAAATGGATTAGTAACCGATACTTTAATTAAAGAAGATTATATTGTTGTAACAAGTGACCCATGGTGGCCACCGGAAGGTTTCTGTGATACTATTACAAATGTATTATCTAGTGAAGTTCCATTATCGTTTTGGCATCTTACACCTGATCAATGGGGTTATTTCCCGGGACATAACGGATATAATATAAGGGCTTATGCTGATGAATATACTAATTATATGTTTAGCGTAGTAAGGGGGTTGATTGTTCCGGTAATTAAAGCTTATGAAGCACCCGGTTCAAGCTCAAAAGTGCGTTTTACTGTTTGGGATAAAGACTCTTTAACAGGTTTGCCGGGAGATGTTTTAGAATATAAAGATGTTCCTGTTAGTAGTTTTACTCCTTATTTATACCATCATGTTGAATTTGATAATGCAGCTCCTGTCAATGGAGAATTCTTTGTTGGTTTTGAGCTATTTTATAGCTCTACTGCTCAGGATACTTTTGCAGTATATATGGCTGCCAACCGGGGGATAGGGGGAAACAATACCTTATTTGTAAAAAAAGGAACCTGGCAAACACCTTCAAGTGTACTTGGTGATACTTTAACTACTTCAATGGGTATTAGGCTCATAGGATGCCTTGTTGGTGTTGATGAGTTTGATAATGATAGTAAAATTATAATATATCCTAATCCGTCTCAGAATATAATAAATATTGAACTAATTGATATAAATGCTAAAAATATTGAATTTAATTTCTTTGACATTATGGGAAGAAAGTTTGATATTGAAAGCAATTTAATGCAAAATAATCTTTATCAATTTAATTTTATTAATCAAGCTAAGGGAATTTACTTTGTAAATATTAATATTGACGGGAAACAATACACTAAAAAAATATTTATAATAAGATAATATAAAATATTGATATTAAGAAAACAGTATCTAATTTAAAAGATACTGTTTTTTTATTTAATTCAATAGTTATATTAAATATTATATTTAAAAATAAATTGCATATTTTTGATTCTTTTATTTTGAAGTATACTAGAGTCTAATTTTATTTATGAATCATATTAAAACCAACATAAATAGTGTTATCACAGTAAAATTGTTTTTTTTATTAATTCTTACTTTTTTTTCAATTTTTTCTTTTGCTCAAGATAAAAGTTATTATGTAGAAATAAAAATATCTATTAAATATGGGAAAAATCCTGTTGAAGGAGCAAAAATAGAAGTTTTTGATGGGGCATCATTAGTTAAAACTGTAACAACTAATTATAGTGGCAAAGAAAATATAAAGCTTGATTTTGATAAGGAGTATATTTTTAAAATTTCCAAAGAAACATTAGTTCCCAAGAAAATTAGTATTAACACCTATGTTGGAGAAAGTAAAGGAAAGGAATATGTATATCCTTATAAGTTTACTATTGAATTATTTGACATGATTGAAGGTTTAGATATTTCTTCTCTTGAAAAACCTGTTTCTAAAATTAAATTTTTTGATAATTTAGGAGATTTTGATTTTGACCCTGCATATACAGAGAGTATGAGGTCAGAAATTAGCAAAATAATAAGACAGTTAGAAATTTTAACAAAGAAAAGATATACAGTATTAATTGTAAAAGCTGATAAATTATTAAGAGAAAAAAAATATAAAGAAGCTCATGATGTTTATGACGAAGCAATAAGTTATGCCGATGAATACGATTATTACCCTGAAGACCAGTTAGACAAATGTGAAAAATTAATGGCAGAACAAAAATCAAATGAAGGTGAGTATGACAGGACTATTGTAAGCGCTGATCATTATTTTGATACAGAAAACTATTCTAGTGCAAAAACTAATTATGAAAAAGCTTCAAAACTTAAACCTGAAGAAAAATACCCAAAAGAAAGATTAAATGAAATTAAAAAAATATTAGCTCAACAAAAAGCGGATAAAGCAGCAGCAGAAAAAGATAAAACTTATAATGATGCAATCGCTAGAGCTGATGGATTTTTTAACAGTAAAAAATATAACGAAGCTAAAATTGAATATAACAAGGCACTTGGTATAAAATCAAGCGAGCAATATCCAAAAGATAAAATATCAGAAATTGATAAAATTCTTGCCAATCAAAAAGCTACTACAGAGAAAGACAAATCATATAAGGATGCAATTGCCAAAGCCGATGGATTTTTTAACGGTAAAAAATATAACGAAGCAAAATCGGAGTACAACAAAGCCCTTGGCATCAAATCAGGCGAGCAATATCCAAAAGATAAAATATCAGAAATTGATAAAATCCTTGCCGACCAGAAA
Source organism: uncultured Bacteroidales bacterium (assembly GCA_964435855.1). GTDB lineage: Bacteria > Bacteroidota > Bacteroidia > Bacteroidales > CAYTAU01 > CAYTAU01. The sequence continues at coordinate 27,621 of CAYTAU010000021.1, forward strand.
GCCACAGCCGAAAAAGACAAAGCCTATCAGGATGCTATATCCAAAGCCGATGGATTTTTTAACGGTAAAAAATATACTGAAGCAAAATCGGAGTACAACAAAGCTCTTGGTATCAAATCAGGCGAGCAATACCCAAAAGATAAAATATCAGAAATTGATAAAATTCTTGCCAATCAAAAAGCAGCAGCCGAAAAAGACAAAGCCTATCAGGATGCTATAGCCAAAGCCGATGGATTTTTTAACGGTAAAAAATATACTGAAGCAAAATCGGAGTATAACAAAGCCCTTGGTATCAAATCAGGCGAGCAATACCCAAAAGATAAGATATCAGAAATTGATAAAATTCTTGCTGACCAAAAAGCAGCAGCCGAAAAAGATAAATCCTATCAGGATGCTATAGCCAAAGCCGATGGATTTTTTAACGGTAAAAAATATACTGAAGCAAAATCGGAGTACAACAAAGCCCTTGGTATCAAATCAGACGAGCAATACCCAAAAGATAAGATATCAGAAATTGATAAAATTCTTGCCAATCAAAAAGCAGCAACCGAAAAAGACAAAGCCTATCAGGATGCTATAGCCAAAGCTGATGGTTTTTTTAACGGGAGAAAATATAACGAAGCTAAAATTGAATATAACAAGGCACTTGGTATAAAATCAGGCGAGCAATATCCAAAAGATAAAATATCAGAAATTGATAAAATACTTGCCGACCAAAAAGCCACAGCCGAAAAAGACAAATCCTATCAGGATGCCATATCCAAAGCCGATGGATTTTTTAACAGTAAAAAATATAATGAAGCCAAAAGCGAATACAACAAAGCACTTGGTATCAAATCAGGCGAGCAATACCCAAAAGATAAGATATCAGAAATTGATAAAATCCTTGCTGGCCAGAAAGCAGTAGCCGAAAAAGACAAAACCTATCAGGATGCAATAGCCAAAGCCGATGGATTTTTTAACGGTAAAAAATATAACGAAGCAAAAGGCGAATATAACAAAGCCCTTGGTATAAAATCAACAGAGCAATATCCAAAAGATAAAATATCAGAAATTGATAAAATACTTTCCGACCAAAAAGCTGCGACCGAAAAAGACAAAAACTATCAGGATGCTATTACCAAAGCTGATGGATTTTTTAACGGTAAAAAATATAACGAATCTAAAAGCGAATATAACAAAGCACTTGGCATCAAATCAGGCGAGCAATACCCAAAAGATAAAATATCAGAAATTGATAAAATCCTTGCCGACCAGAAAGCCACAGCCGAAAAAGACAAATCCTATCAGGATGCCATATCCAAAGCCGATGGATTTTTTAACGGTAAAAAATATAATGAAGCGAAAAGTGAATATAACAAAGCATTAGGCATAAAATCAGGGGAGCAATATCCAAAAGATAAGATATCAGAAATTGATAAAATCCTTGCCGACCAGAAAGTTGCAGGAGAAAAAGACAAATCCTATCAGGACGCCATATCCAAAGCTGATGGGTTTTTTAACGGTAAAAAATATAATGAAGCGAAAAGTGAATATAACAAAGCATTAGGCATCAAATCAGGGGAGCAATACCCAAAAGATAAGGTATCAGAAATTGATAAAATTCTTGCTGGCCAGAAAGCAGCAGCCGAAAAAGACAAATCCTATCAGGATGCCATATCCAAAGCCGATGGCTATTTTAACAGTAAAAAATATAACGAAGCAAAAAGTGAGTATAACAAAGCCATCGGCATCAAATCAGGAGAACAATATCCAAAAGATAAAATATCGGAAATTAATAGAATACTTGCCGAACAGAAAGCCTCGGTAGAAAAAGACAAAGCATACAAAAATACAATTGCAGTAGCTGACGGCTATTTTAATAGTAAAAAATATAACGAAGCCAAAAGTGAATATAATAAGGCACTAGGAATAAAATCAGGTGAACAATATCCGAAAAATAAAATATCAGAGATTGATAAAATACTTGCCGATCAGAAAGCCACAGCCGAAAAAGACAAATCCTATCAGGATGCCATATCCAAAGCCGATGGCTATTTTAACGGTAAAAAATATACTGAAGCCAAAAGCGAATATAACAAAGCATTAGGCATAAAATTAGGAGAACAATATCCAAAAGATAAAATATCCGAAATTGATAAAATTCTTGCCGATCAAAAAGCCACATCCGAAAAAGATAAATCTTATCAGGATGCCATAGTCAAAGCCGATGGATTTTTTAATGGTAAAAAATATACTGAAGCCAAAAGCGAATACAACAAAGCCCTTGGCATCAAATCAGGCGAACAATATCCGAAAAATAAAATATCCGAAATTGATAAAATTCTTGCCGACCAAAAAGCAGCAACAGAAAAAGACAAATTTTATCAGGATGCAATAAGCAAAGCCGATGGTTATTTTAACAGTAAAAAATATAGTGAGGCAAAGGGCGAGTATAATAAAGCCTTAGGTATAAAATCAGGTGAGCAATACCCAAAAGATAAGATATCAGAAATTGATAAAATTCTTACCGATCAAAAAGCTACAGCCGAAAAAGATAAAGCATACAAAAATACAATTGCAGTAGCCGATGGCTATTTTAACGGTAAAAAATATACTGAAGCCAAAAGCGAATATAACAAAGCTCTTGGTATAAAATCAGGCGAACAATATCCAAAAGACAGAATAGCTGAAATAGATAAAATATTTGCAGATCAAACTGCGAATGCTGAAAAGGACAAATTATATAAAGAGGCAATATCCAAAGCCGATGGCTATTTTAACGGTAAAAAATATACTGAAGCCAAAGGCGAATATAATAAAGCCCTTGGTATCAAATCGGGCGAGCAATACCCAAAAGATAAAATATTAGAAATTGATAAAATCCTTGCTGACCAAAAAACAGCAACCGATAAAGAAAAAGCATATAATGATGTTATTGTAAATGCAGATAAATATTTCAATAGCAAAAAATATACTGAAGCTAAAAGAGAGTATGAGAAAGCTCAGAAAATTAAACCAACTGAACAATATCCCAGAGATAAAATTGCTGAAATAGATAAAATAATTACAGATAAATTAAAAAACGATGCAGCTGCTTTAGCTCTTGCCAGAACAAATTATAAAGATGCTGTACAAAAAGCCGATTATTTTTTTAATAAAAAAGATTATACTTCATCAGAAAAATATTATAGAAAAGCATTAACATTTTTGCCGAGTGAACAATATCCAAAAAATAAGATATTAGAGATTAAAGCAATACTGGAAAAAATAAAAGCTGAAGAAGAAGCACTTGCTGCTCAGGCAGAACCTGAAGAAATAAAATTTGAAACCGAAGAGGAAAAACAAAAGTTTTTATCAAAACTTGCGGAAAAATATCCCGAAGGTATAACAATAGAGAATTATACACCAAAAGGGAAAATAATTAAAAGGATAATAGTTGTTCGTAGTGGTGTTGCTAATGATTATCGGGAAGTTAAACACGACTGGGGTGGTAAATACTATTTTAAAAACGGACAAAGCATATCCAATAATATCTTTTATAACGAAACAAGAGAGTAGTTTTTGTAATCCTTAATTCCGGATACTTGAAATTTATAAATAAATTGTTCAATTGTTTCATTGTTCAATTGTTTTGTAGATTTATACTAATGCTGTTTATTATGATTTCAAAAACAGCTTGTTATCTGTGCTATAGTTCGAAAGTGCATTGAAACTATATTAATGAATGCAATTTTGTATAAAACGTTATTATTCTATTCTTAAATTAATTTATTAAGTTTAAATTTACGGAAATTTAAAATTCTGTAAAATGAGAACTTTTTTCATCACCTTATTTATTATTTTATTATATTCAACTTTTTGCTTATCACAAGATAAAAGCGATTGGGTAGAAGGAACTCCCGATGGCTGCACATCAATTACTGTTGGCAAAAAAGCCACTGTTGATGGTTCGGTTATTACATCGCATACCGACGATAGCCATCGAACACGTTCATGGATGAATATTATTCCTGCCAAAGATCACGAAGATGGCGACCTTACAAAAATGTACAAACGTGGCAAATGTGATACACTGGCAATGCCTGCTTATTCGCATATCGAAATTGGAAGCATTCCACAAGTAGAGCATACTTACGGATTTATTAATACAGCATATCCATGTATGAATGAAAAACAACTAGCTATTGGCGAATCAACTTTTGGAGGTAGAGAAAGTTTGCAATCAGATAGCGGATTAATAGATTGTCAGAGATTAGTTCGTCTTATGCTTGAAAGATGCACAACTGCCCGCGAAGCTATAAAAATGGCAGATGAACTTACAAAAAAGTATGGTTGGAATGATTATGGTGAGTGCCTTACAATTGCTGATAAAAACGAAGTTTGGCATTTCGAGATTGTTGGTCCGGGCAAAGGCAAAGTCGGTGCAATTTGGGTAGCACAGCGTGTTCCCGACAATCACGTTTCTGTAAATGCAAATGCAAGCACAATTAAAGAAATTAACCTAAAAGAAAAAGATTACTATATGGCATCGGATAATATTTACAAGGTTGCCAAAGACAGTGCCTGGTGGAATCCTATTATAGAATCATTTAAATTTTGTTATGTATATGCCCCTGAAAGTCGTACAACATTTGCATCGAGAAGAAGAGAGTGGAGGGTTTTCGATTTATTAGCACCTTCGCTAAAGCTTGACCCTAATGCCGAGAATCATCCTTTTTCAGTAAAACCAGATACTTTGATAAGTCTTGAAAAACTGGTTTCAATTTTTCAGGATTATTACGAAAATACAAAATTTAATTTTGTAAAAGATATTACAGTTACTAATGATAGTGGAAAAACAGTAATATCGCCACTTGCAAATCCTTTTATGCCTTACGATATGAACAAGGTATTTAAAATAAACGGTGGCTGGGGATGGCTTGGCGAAAGAACAATAGCACGTTGGTATACAATGTATGGTACAATTACACAATCGCGTTCATGGTTGCCCGATGAAATTGGTGGAGTAGTTTGGCTTGCTCAGGATAATATTGCGACATCAATATATATCCCAATATATTGTTCGGTTACCGATTTACCCGAATCGTACAAAACTCCCGGAAGAGTGAATGGCTATACACATAATTCTGCATGGTGGGCTTTTAACAGATTAGGAACTCTTACTGCTCAACGTTGGGGTGATATGCGATATGATGTATCTAAAGTATATGCTCCTATGCAAAAACAATTGTTTAATCAGCAATCTGATATTGATAAAAAAACAATGCTCTTGCAAACAAAAGAAGAAAAACGAAAATTTCTTACTAATTATACCGTAAAATGGGGAAATAAAGTAGTAGAAACAGCATGGAAACTTGGCGATATGCTCTGGACTAAATATGATGAAAAGTTTTAATACGATATTTATATAATTATAGTGTCGGTGTGGCTTAAAGCCACGCCGACACTTTTTTTGTTGGCTTTAAATTCTACTCCAAAACAACTTTCTCAACAGCAACACCTTTGTTTGTAGTTATTTTTATTATGTAGATGCCTTTTGGCTGTTGGCTTAAATCTATCTCGTCATTGCGAGGGTGATAACCCGTGGCAATCTCATTATTTTGGGCAGATTGCTTCGCTTTGCTCGCAATGACGGTATATTTTATGGTTTTTCCTGTAATATCCATAACCTCTACTCCTATTATGTTTTCTGCTTGTATTGTTATTTTTCCAGTGGTGGGGTTGGGGTAGATTTTACAATTAGAATTATTAATTGTTTCATTAACATTGCCTCCTATATCTGCCCAGAAAAATCTTATATCATCAATAAGCCAGCCTTCTTTATCTGTATTTACACTATCGCTAATAAAATTAAAACGGATTATTGCTGTGTCTCCCCAACTTTTGGTGTTTTTTACCATCATATTATACCAAAAAAACCCTGATTTAATCCATCCATCAGAGTTTCCAGAAAAACCATAGTTTCCATCAATAAGAGTATCATTGAAAGAATAAATATATGAAGGACCCAATGGACTCCATGGATTTGGTGGTACACCATAATTAATAGAATAATCTTCAATAACATTAATAAAATTCTGACCATGGTCATAAGATATTGATAAAAATCCACCGTCTTTTAAAGTATCAGTATTGAATTTATGCCTTATAGATATACCTAGATTCCAAAACATAAATACTGGTTCAGTATAGTCTCTTATCAAAGTAATATCAAAATAAGAGTGATTATTGATAGGATAATTATTTGTAGTGTCGGTCATAATAGCATGTATAGGAGAATATGCCGAGTCTAAAATTATTTGCGACGGAACTCCTATCTGCCATAAATTCTGTGCAGAAGTATCAATACTTAAATTAATATAAGGCGACTCGAAATCAATTGAATCTACCCATGTAGTATCACCATATGCTTTGTTTTGCGCATTGGTAATATTAATTATTAGAACTGCAATAAAAAATAAGTATAATTTTTTCATAAGCTAATTTTAAAGGTTAATACTTTCATATTAGACTCAAAATCCAGTAAAAAGGTTGCTTTACTCTAATACAATTTTCTCAACAGCCACTCCTTTGTTTGTAGTTACTTTTATTATGTAGATGCCTTTTGGCTGATGGCTTAAATCTATTTCATTCCTGACTTGATCAGGAATCCATTTTTCTGGATTACCGCTTTCGCGGCAATGTTTAATAATGGTTTTTCCTGTAATATCCATCACCTCTATTCCTATTATGTTTTCTGCTTGTATTGTTATTTTTCCGTTGGTGGGATTGGGGTAAATAGAAATTTCTGTATTTATAGTATTTTCTTGTATGCCACTTGAATTACCATATACTCGTACATGACCAGACCAAGTGCCATTTCCATCATTACCATAAGCCCCAATAGCAAGTACTGAGCCATCGGAACTTAAACTTACTGACTCGCCGGAATAATCGCCAGCTACTTCTCCATCTATATCGCTTCCTGTTTGTGTCCATATTCCCGATTGATTTTCGTAAACCCGTACATGACCTGCATCTACTCCATTTCCATCATTCCTAACAGCCCCAATAGCAAGTACTGAGCCATCGGAACTTAAACTTACTGACCTGCCAGACTTATCGTCTGCTGCTTCTCCATCTATATCATTTCCTGTTTGTGTCCATGTACCTGCTTGATTTTTATAAACCCGTACATGACCAGCGTTACTGCCATTTCCATCATTATAATAAGCTACAATAGCAAGTATTGAGCCATCGGAACTTAAACTTACTGAAGTGCCGGAATAATCGCCTGCTGCTTCTCCATCAATATCGCTTCCTGTTTGTATCCATGTACCCGATTGATTTTCGTAAACTCGTACATGACCGGATTCAGTGCCATTTCCATTATTATAATAAGCTCCAATAGCAAGTACTGAGCCATCGGAACTTAAACTTACTGAACAGCCAGACAAATCGCCTGCCGCTTCTCCATCTATATCGCTTCCTATTTGTGTCCAGATGCCCGATTGATTTTCGTAAACTCGTACATGACCGGCTTCACTGCCATTTCCATCATTATGTAAAGCCCCAATAGCAAGTACTGAGCCATTGGAACTTAAACTTACTGATTTGCCAGACCAATCGCCTGCTGCTTCTCCATCTATATCGATTCCTGTTTGTATCCATGTACCCGATTGATTTTCGTAAACCCGTACATGGCCGGCATCAGTACCATTTCCATCATTCTGATAAGCCCCAATAGCAAGTATTGAGCCATCGGAACTTAAACTCACTGAAATGCTAGAAAAATCGTTAGCAGCTTCACCATCTATATCGCTCCCTGTTTGTATCCATGTGCCTGATTGATTTTTGTAAACTCTTACATGACCGGCTTCATTGCCATTTCCATCATTATAAAAAGCCCCAATAGCAAGTACTGAGCCATCGGAACTTAAATTTACTGAAGAGCCAGACCTATCTTCAACAGCTTCTCCATCTATATCATTTCCTATTTGTGTCCATTGGGCATTTGCTGTTATTGTTGCTATTAGGATTACTGAAAGTAGTATTAGTTTTGTCATAACTTGAGGTTTTTCATTTTACCAAAGATACACAAAATAATTCTTAATTCTTAATTACATTCTATCATTAACTCATTATCTCATTCTATAATTAAATCATTTGGGCTTTCCTCTATTTCCACACTAAGCCGTGTTAAATTGTTTTTAAAAATTGCGCTGTTTACTGTAATGGTTTACTACTGTTTACACAAAACTTATAAGCAACAATAATAATTAATAATAGCAGACCTATTAAACTTAATCCTGCTGCGGGCACAGCAATGTAGCTTAATGTTTCTTTTGTTAATTCGGTATTTCCAATTAGGGGAGCCTTTAGAGCTGCCATTGTCCAGTAAAGTGTATAGCCTAATGCTCCCAGACTAATCATCATAGAGGTGATATACTTAAGAGTTGAATTTATGCTAAAAAACGAAAAAAATACTATTAATATTAAAGAAATTGAACCTAATCCTAAAGCATGTGTATGTGAGAGCTTAAAATATTCCCATCCTTTTGCCACAATATTTTCTTTTATGGCAAGATCTCCATTATAAACTGTTTCAAAAACCGTTTCTGCTTTTGAGTTTAAATAGTTTTTTATATTATTTTCGTATGCTCCAAATAAACAACCAAGAGCAAATCCATAAAGTATAACTAATAAGCTGATGATTAAACTTAATTTTACATTTTCAAATTGTTTCATAATTTACGTTTTTCGTTATCTAAAAAAACAAAAAGCTTACATGCTTGTCGCATCCTGCTTCTCTAAAATACCCGATATGCCAGTTAAAAGCTAATCTGAATTGAGCATCAAAGGCAGAAGTTTTTTCAGAAGTGCTAAAAGCGGGTCCGTTATATTCTCCTCCAAACGGGTAGCTGCCATTTGTCATCAGGTCGAAACCGTAACTAATACGTGCCCCAATAGAAATATCAAAATTCTGATGCCAGTAAATACTGCCTCCAACACCAAATATCATAGAAGTGTAATTACTGTTATACATATTTTTTGTTGTAAAAGCAGGAGTATCACTAAATCTGCTAAATTTAGGTCCAATTTCAAAATAAGAAAAATTTTCGGAAACCACCCTAAGCAATATAAATGTACCCGAAGATTTAAGAGTGGTATTATAATCAATAGTATTAACATCATATTTTTGATTGAAAGTAGATTGGTCAAATCCGACAAGCAAACCTATTCCAAAAGGGAAATTTATTCCCAAACTAAAATCAAATCCCACAGATGGATTTGCAGCACTTAAATTTACATCATCGGTAAGCGATACATTATTGTTAAACATCATTGAATTTCCATATCTGCCACCCAGCGATGCAAAAAACCATGTAGCAACTCCTTTTTTCTTTCTGGCGCTTTCATTGCTTTTTTTCTTTTGTGCATACGATATGTTTAATGCCAATAATAAGGATAATATTAATATGATAATTTTCATAGTCTGTTTTTTTAGTAAAAGTTTATATGTGCAAAAATAAATTAAATAATTTACTTAAACTTCTTTTCTATTTCATCGTTCTGCAAAATTGAAATTATAAGTTTTCCATCGGGTGTATAATTTGGATTATTGCACGCAAATAGATTATCAATTAAATTTTGCATTTCTTCAATTGTTAATGTTTTTGAATAATCAAGCGACGAAGCTTTTGCTATTGTTGCAGCAAGCTGCTTGCGTATTTCTTCTTTAGTATCAATAGTATTATTCTTATATTTCGCAAGCAGAGTATCAATTGTTGCCGATATTAATTCCTCGTTAAACTCCGGTGGCACACCGTTTACAACAAAAGTATTTTTTCCGAATTCGACAATATCGAAACCTAAAATGTTTAAATCAGCAATTATTTCGATTAGCAAAACGGTATCAGCCGGGTTTAATTCTATTTGTTTTGGAAACAAAGTGCGTTGCGAGCAATATTTTTCAGTTTTTACAGATCTTTCATATTGCTCAAAAAGAATACGTTCATGTGCTCTTTTTTGGTCAATAAACATAAGCCCCGATTTTACCGATGTAATGATATATCTACTCTTATATTGAAAAAAACTTAAATTATTATTTGTCGATAATATTCCTCCGTCCTTTTCTTCATCAGTTAAATCCCGTTTTTCAAAAGATTTATTTTCAATTCCTCCATATAGTTTTTCCCAGCTTTCTGCACTTTTTTTATCCGGGAAATTAAAATTTGAAGATACGGGTTTTTTATTTTCATCAAAAGGATTGAAATTTTGATCAATCTCTATTTCGGGTTGTTTAAAATTAGTATTTTTACTTAGTGTAGGGATATTTACAGACTGGTCGAGTTCAAAATCAATAGAAGGAAAAATGTTGAATTTACCAAGCGACTCCTTTAATGTAGCTTGTATAATTTGCCAAATTGCTACCTCATCAGTAAATTTTATTTCTGTTTTTGTGGGATGAATATTTACATCAATATTTTGCGTATCAATAGTAAAATAGATAAAAAATAAAGGTTTAGTACCTGGTGGCAGCAAATTTTCGTATGTTTTTATAATTGCAGAATAAAAATACGGATGTTTCATAAATCGTTTATTTACGAAAAAGAATTGTTGCCCGCCTGTTTTTCTGGCATTTTCGGGCTTTCCAATAAATCCTTCTATTTTTATTATACTTGTTTTAGTATTTATTGATATTAAATTTTGATTTATATTTTTACCAAAGATATTAACTATACGTTGTCGCAAATTTGCAGAAGGCAGATTATATATTTCAATATCATTATTTGTAAGTTGAATTGCTATTTCGGGGTTTGCTAATGCAATTCGGTGTACTTCTTCAATAATACGTCTTAATTCCGTTTGATTTGATTTTAGAAATTTTCTTCGTGCAGGAACATTAAAAAATAAATTTTTAATTGAAAAGACACATCCATTGTTACAGTTTACAAGTTCTTGCTTTATTAGTTCAGAACCTTGAATTTCAATAAATGTACCCAGTTCATCTTCTATACGCTTTGTTTTTAATTCAATATGGGCAATAGCTGCAATAGACGCAAGAGCTTCACCTCTAAAACCCATGGTATTAATAGCAAACAGGTCATCAGCTTTTTTTATTTTTGAAGTAGCATGACGTTCAAACGAAAGTCTTGCATCTGTTTCAGACATTCCGCAACCATTATCAATAATACGAATCAAAGTTTTTCCAGAATCTTTAATTATTATTTTTATTGAATCAGCTCCCGAATCAATTGAATTTTCAACTAATTCCTTAACAACAGAAGCAGGTCTTTGAATAACTTCCCCTGCTGCTATCTGATTTGCTACACTATCAGGTAAAACTTGAATTATATCAGACATTCTCAAACATTATTGAAGTATAATGAAATATTAAATAAAAAATGGCAACAAGTAAGCCTACTGTTACTAAAACAATTATCATTTTAAAAAGTGGCGTTTTTTTTGCAGACTGTCCTCGCCTTGAATAATTACCTTGAAACCTTCCTCTTATATTTGGAGTATAAGATTTTTCGTTATCCTTTTTACTTAAGTCTTCTTTTATTTTTTCATTTCTTCCCTCTCTTTCTTCTTTGTCTTTATCGTAGTAACGTGGTGTATAATTGAATTTTTTATTATGAGGTACTTTAAAAAAACTTGCGATTTTCATTATATAAATCCTATAAGGTTATTATATCATTACAAATGCAAATTTACTTTATTTTTACTTTTTTCATCAGCGTTAAATAATAAATTTGAACTTTACTTTTAGATATTGCACATTTTTAATAGTTTTGGGATTGTTAAAATTAAAATCTTTTTCCGCATGAAACGATTAATATGCACATTATTTCTTTTGGGTTTTTTTACAACATTTTCATATTGTCAGGTTGAAAAAAATAACAATTTAAAAGTAAGTTATTCTTCAAGCAATAAAACCGATAAAATTAATGATGTAGCATTATTTATAATGGTTGAGGGCGGAGTTTCTCCTTACACATGCAAATGGTCTGAAAAAAGCATATCATTACAAGAATTTTATTCTGATAAAATTACTGAAGGCAAAACTTATTCTATAACCGTAACCGACTCCGAAGGTAAATGTAAATCTTTGGATATTGCAATTGAACCGGAATCGGCCGATGAAGTTATCAATTCTATTTTTATTCCAATAGTTAATGGAATAGAAGTTTTTCTAATGGCTGATATTTTTGCCTTAATGAACATCTACGACCCTGTTATATATGATGAAAGTGGAAACGCATTACTTTATCCAAATGGAGATGAAAAAAAGATGAAAATCCCACTTGTAGTAGTATGGTTAATTCTTGGAGCTTTGTTTTTCACTATTAAAATGAAATTTATAAACTTAAGAGGAATGAAACATGCAATACAGCTTATTCGAGGAAAATTTGACAATCCAAATGATAAAGGCGAAGTTTCGCATTTTCAAGCTCTTACTACTGCCTTGTCGGCAACAGTTGGTCTTGGTAATATTGCCGGAGTTGCAATAGCCATTATAATAGGAGGTCCCGGTGCTACTTTCTGGATGGTAATTGCAGGTTTTCTCGGGATGTCATCAAAATTTGTTGAATGTACATTAGGAGTTAAATATAGAAACATTAATGAAAAAGGAGAGGTTTCAGGTGGCCCGATGTATTATTTAAACAAAGGATTAAAAGAAAAAAAGCTTGGTGGATTAGGAAAAGTACTGGCATTTATTTTTGCCATTTTAGTTATTGGAGGTTCGTTTGGTGGCGGAAACATGTTTCAGGCAAATCAAGCATTTTCTCAAATTTCGTCAGAATTTATCTTTTTGCAGGATAAAGGACTTTATTTTGGAATTATATTAGCAATATTTGTTGGTGTTGTGATTATTGGAGGTATAAAAAGTATTGCAAGGGTTACCGATAAAATTGTTCCGTTTATGGCTGTATTGTATGTTGTTGCAGCATTAATAATTATTTTTTCAAATATTTCTAATATAGGAGAAGCATTTACATTGATTTTTGATGGAGCATTTTCTGCCGATGCACTGAAAGGAGGTGTTATTGGTGTGTTGATAGTTGGATTTCAGAGAGCTGCTTTTTCAAATGAAGCCGGTGTCGGTTCTGCAGCAATTGCTCATTCTGCAGTAAAAACAGATGAACCAATTAGTGAAGGAATAGTGGCATTACTCGGACCTTTTGTTGATACGATCATAATTTGCACTATGACCGCATTAGTAATTATCTTTACAGGATTTCATAATCCTGAAGCTTCTGCAGGGCTGGAAGGTGTTGAACTTACTTCAAGAGCATTTGAAAGTGTTATTTCATGGTTCCCAATATTGCTAATGATAGCTGTACTGCTTTTTGCATTTTCTACTATGATATCCTGGTCGTATTATGGATTAAAAGGATTTTCATATTTATTCGATAAAATTTTCTTTAGTATTTTTAAAACTACAAAAGCAGTTAAATATGTTTATTATGTTATTTTCTTAACATTTATTGTTGTTGGCTCAACAACTTCACTTGGTGCAGTAGTTGATTTTTCGGACATGATGATACTTGGCATGGCATTTCCTAATATTTTAGGTTTACTAATACTGGCTCCGGAAGTTAGCAGAGATTTGAAATCATATTTTAAAAAAGTTAAAAACGGAGAAATTAAAAAATATAAATAAGTTTTGAAACAATTTTTTAAAGAATACTTCTCATTTACTAAAAGTGAAAGAAACGGTATTATAGTTTTATTAACGATTATTGCTCTGTTAATCGTTTTCCCGCAATTTGCTTATCTTATGAAAAAAAATGAAAGTATAGATTTTTCTGAATTTGAAAAAGAAATTGATGATTTTGAAGCTTCGCTAACTGAGAAAAAAACAGAAAATCAATATGAAACATCATACTCTTCTAATAATACTTTTATTTCTATTGATTCTGTAAACTACTTTCCTTTCAACCCAAATACAATAACTGAAGCCGAGTGGCAAAAATTAGGTTTATCAGAAAAATTAATTAAAACTATATTGAATTATAGAAATAAAGGTGGTAAATTTTATAAAAAAGAAGATTTAAAAAAGATGTATGGAATGCCGGAAGATATTTATGATACACTTCAACATTACATAATAGTTGAAAATAAAAAGAAATATGCAAATAACTCCAAATCTTATAATAATAAATACAATAATAATTATAACAACAATTATAACAACAACAATTACAGTGAAAATAATAAATCCAAAAAATATAATAATGAGGAATACAACATTATAATTGATGTAAATTCTGCTGATCAAGCAGAATTAGTGAAGTTGAGAGGTATTGGTGCAGCATTTTCTGAAAGAATTATTGATAAAAGAAACTCGTTAGGAGGATTTGTAAAAAAGGAACAACTATTAGAGGTTTATGGACTTAAATCCGAAACATTTGAAATGATTAAAGACCATATAATTATTGACCTTACAAAAGTGAAAAAAATAAATCTAAATAAAGCAGAGTTTGGAGATTTGATAAGGCATCCTTATATTAATAAAGAAACAACAATTTTAATTTTAAAATACAGAGATAAAGTAAATATTATTTACTCGGTAGATGAGCTTTTAGAAAATAATGTTTTATCAAACGATATGTTCAACAAGTTAAAACATTATTTATCCACAGAATAGGAGAAATTACATTCTATATTTACTTTTTCTAAAAAAAACTTTCAATAATTATTGACTTATATATTTCTATTTAATATCTTTGCAGGCTTAAATTTTAAAAAGAAAAGGAAAATATGATAATTATCCCACTAAAAGAAGGTGAAAATATTGACAGAGCTTTAAAAAGGTTTAAAAGAAAATTTGAGAAAACTGGCGTAATCAAGGAGTTAAGAGAAAGAAAAGCATTTAAAAAGCCATCTGTTAGGAACAGAGAAACTATTATTAAAGCTGTTTACCGTCAAAAAATGCAGGAACGCGAAATGTAAATTTTTGAGAAAAATGCAATTACATTTGCATTTTGCAATTTATTTTTGTATATTTATAGAAAATTTCCACTGTCATTTATGAATTATATAGAAACATTTCTTAAATATATTGAATTTGAAAAACGATATTCTACACATACTTTAAAATCCTATAAAACCGATTTAACTCAATTTAATGATTTTTGTTTAAATAATCATTTAATTGACAATATTATTGAAGCTGATTTTAAAATAATACGAAGTTGGATAGCATTTTTAATTGAGAATGGAATAACTCCTTATTCTGTTAGGAGAAAATTAACTACATTAAGGTCGTTTTATAAATATTTACTTAAAGAAGAAGTTATAGAACTTAACCCTGCTGTTAAAGTCTTACCACCAAAAGCACCTAAAAAATTACCTCTGTTTATTGAAGATGATCAAATTAATTCATTACTGGATGATTTTGAATTTGGTGATGATTTTGAAGGAATTAGAAATAAATTAATTATTGAACTTTTCTATAATACAGGCATAAGAAGAGCAGAACTTATTAATTTAAAACTAATTGATATAAATACTGAAGATCTATTAATAAAAGTGCTTGGCAAACGCAATAAAGAACGAATTATTCCGTTTACAAAACATCTAATTAAATTAATTGACAATTATTTAAATATCAGAGGGAATTTGGAGGAAATTAATGATAATGATTTTTTCTTTTTAACAAAAAAAGGAAACAAAATATATGAAAAATTAGTATACAGAATTGTAAAGTATTACTTAGAATTTATTACTACTATAGAAAAGAAAAGTCCACATATATTACGACATACATTTGCAACACACATGCTAAACAATGGTGCTGATCTTAATGCAATAAAAGAATTGCTTGGTCATGCTAATTTAGCAGCAACACAAATTTACACACATAATACATTTGAAAAATTAAAAAGCATTTATAATAAATCACATCCAAGGGCATAAACTTAAAAAATGAGGAGGAAACTATGAGTATTAAAATTAATTCTGTTCAGTTTAAAGCTGATAAAAAATTAGAAGATTTCATCGAAAACAAAGTTACTAAATTAATTAAGCATCATGATGATGTTATTGGCGCTGAAGTAATTTTAAAAGTGGAAAATACTCCAAATCTGGAAAACAAAATTACTGAAATTAAAATTGAAATACCGGGGAGCGACCTATTTGCCAAAAAGCAAAGCAAAACCTTTGAATCGTCTACCGATACTGCTATTGAAGCATTAAGAAGACAGCTTAAAAAACATAAAGAAAAACAAAGAAGAAAATAATCTTAATTACTAATAATTTAGTAGAAGATTAGAAAATCCCGATAAAATAAATTGTTGATTAGCACAGAATAAACTTCAAATTGTAAATTCCTGATGAATAATATATTATTTATTTATAAAAATACTGATGTATTTTTTAAATTTGTGCAATTATAAAATTGATAATTTTTTAAAATTCACAATATGAAATTTAACATTGAAGAATTAAAGAAAAAGCATAAGCTTTTAGCTGAGTGGGACTACACTCATACTCCTATAAACAAAGGCTATATCGATAAAACATTGTATGTAAATGTTTCTACAAACAAAATTAGAGAGAAAGTTGTTTCTACGGAAATGAAAGAAAAATTTGTAGGCGGTAAAGGTTACGGTTTAAGATACCTTTGGGATGCAATTACTCCAGATACAAAATGGAACGACCCTGAAAACGAAATTATTATTGCAGGTGGTCCAATTTGTGGTATAACCCAATATTCAGGTACAGGAAAATCTTTAGTAGTTAGTCTTTCCCCACAAACCGATGCTCCTATGGATAGTAATGTTGGAGGTTATTTTGGTCCGTTTCTAAAATTTTCAGGTTTTGATGCTCTAGAAATTCAAGGAAAAGCAGAAAAAGATGTAATTATATTTATTGATGGAGTAAATCATAAAATTGAAATTTTTGAAGCTCCTGATGAAGCAATTAACAGTCATGTTTTAGTAGAACAATTGACAGAAATGTATGCAGATGATGATAAAGACAGAAAAAATGTTTCTGTTGTTTCTGCCGGTAAAGCTGCCGACAATTCTTTAATTGGAATGTTAAACTTCAGCTTTTTCGATATGAAACGTAAAGAAGTAAGACTTAAGCAAGCTGGTCGTGGTGGTATTGGAACTGTTTTCAGAGATAAAAAAATAAAAGCTATTGTTGCAAAAGTTCCGGGAGTAAAAGGAAATTTAAACAATGTTGTTGATTTACCTGCTATAATGGAAAGAGGTAAGCGTTTCAATAAAGAAATGCGTGATTTTGATGATGAACAATGCGAAATGAGAACTAAAGGAACAGCTCACCTAACAAATGTTATGAATGATTATGATTTGCTTCCTGTAAATAATTTCAAATATGGCAGTCATGCAGATGCTATTAAAATTCACTCCGAAGAATATAAAAAGCGATTTTCACAAGGAATGCCCGATGGCTGTTGGATAGGTTGTAATATGTCCTGTGCTAAAGGTGTTGATAATTATGAATTACGTTCAGGACCTTATAAAGGAGATAAAGTTCTTGTAGAAGGACCTGAATATGAAACAGCATCTTCTCTTGGTTCAATAATGGGAATTTTTAATCCCGATTTTACTATTGAATCAAATTTCTATTGCGACACTTATGGTATTTGTACAATTTCTTGGGGAACCATCATGGGGTTCATAATGGAATGTTATGAAAATGGGATACTTAACGAAGAACGTACAAGTGGATTAAAATTGAACTTTGGAAATGAGGATAACGCAATGGAACTTTTACATCAGGTTGCTAGAGGCGAAGGTTTTGGTTTATTAGCCGGAAAAGGTGTTAAAAAACTTAAAGAACACTTTATTGCTAAAGGCTGGGGCGACCCTCAATTTATTAAGGACATAGGAATGGAGAATAAAGGACTTGAGTATTCTCAATATGTTTCTAAAGAATCACTTGCACAACAAGGTGGTTATGCTATGACAAATAAAGGGCCTCAACATGACGAAGCTTGGTTAATATTTATGGACATGGTAAATAATCAAATACCAACATTTGATGATAAAGCAGAAGCATTACATTATTTTCCAATGTTCAGAACATGGTTTGGCTTGCAAGGTTTATGTAAACTTCCTTGGAACGATGTTGAACCTGAAGGAAATGCAGAAACAGACGAACCTGCAAAAGTACCGGAACATCTTGACAACTACATTGCTATTTACAAAGCAGTAACAGGCAAAGAACTTACACAAGAAGCTTTGATAACTCAATCAGAAAGAGTTTATAATTTCCAACGTATTTTTAATTTAAGAATGGGATTTGGCAAAAGAGCTCATGATGCTCAACCATACAGAGCTGCAGGTCCTGTAACTGTTGAAGAATACGAATCAAGGCAAGAAAAATATGATATTCAATTAAAAGAAAAATGCAATGTTGATCCAACAGGAAAAACTTCTGAAGAAAAAGTTGCAATTCTTAGAGAATTTAAAGAAAGTCAATACGAAAAATTATTAGATGCAGTTTATAAAAGAAGAGGATGGACAAATAACGGTATTCCAACTATAGAGCATTTAAGAAAGATTGGCATGGATATCCCTGAGTTATTAGAAACAATTGAACCACATTTATAATTTTTTATAAATAAAATATTTTTCAGGAACCTGCTAAGTAATTGTTTAGTAGGTTTTTTTAAAATTTGCAAACTATGCAAAAAAGGCATTTAGATCAGGAACAATATTTTTTAGAGCAATCTTATACTGCTAAGAAATATATTATTCCTTTTATCGAATCTGTTACTCCTGTAAATTCTTCAACATTTGTACTGGAGGTTGGAACAAATAAAGGAGGAAATATGGATGAATTTTTAAATGCAGGATGCACAATAACAGGTGTTGATATTAATTCAAGAGCAATTAATTTTGCAAATGATAAATACAAAGATGCTACAGCAAATGGTAAAGCAAAGTTTATTTGTGAAGATATATATAACGTTAAGCTTTCGGAAAAATATGATTTAATATTTTTAAAAGATACTTTAGAGCATATACCTGATCAAGATAATCTGCTAAAACATTTGAGATCTTTTCTTAAGCCTGACGGCAGAATTTTTCTCGCTTTTCCTCCATGGCAGATGCCTTTTGGTGGACATCAACAAATAAGCACTAAAAAACTAATAAGTATATGTCCATATTTTCACCTTTTACCCGGTTTCTTATATTTTGGAATAATGAAACTTTTTGGTGAGAAAAAGAAGAAAATTGAAGAATTAAAAGATATAAAAAGCACGCGTATTAGTATTAATAAATTTCATAAAATCTTAAAAACAAACAATTATATAATAGATAAAAAAGATTATTACTTTGTTAATCCAAATTATGAAGTTAAATTTAAAATGAAACCAAGAAAACTCTCAAAACTTATTGCTTCAATACCTTATTTGAGAAATTTCTTTATAACTACTTGTTATTATCTGATATCTCAAAAAAACAATTAATATTTTCTCTGAAATGAAAAATGAAATAAAAGAATTAATCAGATTATTTGAAAAACTAAAAAAGCAAGCAGAAAAAGAGGGAATTGATAAAGACAATATAAATTTTTATCAAAATATAGACATGTTAATTGGTGCTTATGATTTCATTAAAGATGATATGCCATATAATGTTTTTGAGGAATTTAACAGCTCATTAAAAGATATGATAAAGCAAGTTATAATTGAATTAAAAAATGAACTTGGCGAAAATATAAACACAAACGAAAACATGAAAAGGAGCATTGAGGACATAGACAAACTGCTCACAAAAAGCAAATTAACATCTGCCGAAATTGACAAACTCCTTGACGAACGATTAGAAAAAAGAAAAGAAAAAGGATAAAAACAACATATAAGAACATAATAACTTGATTTTACCTCACAAATTATCATATTTACTTTTCTATACTATATCAATCTGATTAATCAATCATTTATATAGATTAATCAATATTTCAATAAAGTTTATCAATATTAAATTATAAACAAGCATGACATTGCGTAATATTAAATAAGTACAAAGAAAGTTATTATAAAGTGAATTTGAAAAATAAAACCATATTAGTAGTAGAAGATGAAGATTTCAGCTTTATGTTTATTTATGAGATTTTATCTAATGAAAAAGTAAAGATCTTAAGAGCAAAAACAGGAAGAGAAGCTATTTCTATTTATGAAAATAATATTGATAAAATTAATCTGATACTTATGGATATTCAACTACCAATTATGGATGGTTGGGAAGCAACAAAAGAAATTTTAAAAATTGATGATAAACTCCCAATAATAGCACAAACTGCTTATGCTATGAAAAAACAAAAAGATAAATGTTTTGAATCCGGCTGCATAGGCTATCTTTCAAAACCTTATGACAACGAACAACTCGTTGATTTAATTTCACAACACATCTAACTATTATTTTAAAGTACTTCTAATCTGAATAATTGACTTTCCCGAACTTAGGTTTCATGAATATTTTAAATATATTAATCAGTAGCCCCGTCCTTCAGGGCGGGGTGTAGATTTAAGCAACACTAACCTCTGCGAAATTTTGACATCGAGTACTCGATGTCAAAATTTCGCAGAGGGAGTCATACTCTTATCATTGTTCCCCGCCTTAAAAGACGGGGCTACTGATTTTTTTACATTAAAGCTTATAAAGCGTAAATTCGACAGCCTGTCTCGATTTTTTCGGAGAAGTTAATTAATCAAGTTAATAATTCCTTTGCATCAAGATTTTATTCAGTATTTTTGCTGTCGGACATTTCTTATGTCCGGGGTTTTTCAATTAAATTAAAAAATTCATGAACAAATTATCAATATTAATAATAGCTTTTGTACTGTATAGTATAATAGGATACTCTCAAAATAAAACAAATAATTATGTAATCGTAATTCATGGTGGTGCCGGTTATGCAAATCCTGAGAGTATTCCCGAACAAAAGCAAAAGCTTTATATCCAAAAAATGACTGAAGCTATTAATGCAGGTAAAGAAATTCTGGAAAATAATGGAACAAGCATAGAAACTGTTGAAAAAGTAATTTCAATACTTGAAGATTCTCCACTTTTTAATGCAGGTAAAGGAGCTGTTTTTACACATCAGGGAACAAATGAAATGGATGCTTCAATAATGGATGGGAAAACTCTAAATGCAGGAGCTGTAGCCGGAGTAAAAGACATTAAAAATCCAATAAAAGCAGCTCGTAAAGTTATGACCGACAGTAAACATGTGTTGCTTTCAGGAAAAGGAGCATCTGAATTTGCAAAAAATAATGGTTTGAAAATTGTTGACACATCATATTTTTATACCAAAAGTAACTGGGATTATTTGCAAAAAGTAATTGAAAAAGAGGATGAAAAATCAAAACATGGTACAGTTGGATGTGTTGTTATAGATAAACATGGGAATTTGGCAGCAGGAACATCAACAGGAGGAATGACAAATAAAAAATACGGGCGCATTGGAGATTCTCCAATCATTGGAGCAGGGACTTATGCAAATAACAATACCTGTGCAGTTTCATGTACAGGTCATGGCGAGTATTTTATAAGATATGCTGTAGCTTATGATATGTCTGCAATGATGGAATATCAAGGTGTAGATATTGGTAAAGCAGCTATTGAGATAATTATGAAAAAGCTTAAAAAAGCGGGTGGTAACGGTGGTCTTATTGCTATTGACAAAAACGGAGAAATAGTAATGGTGTTTAATACTCCAAGTATGTTTAGAGCCTATGTAAAAGAAGGGGAAGAAGTGAAAGTTATGCTTTTTAATTAGAAAGAATTGATTCCGATCTGTCCTAAATTACAGATCCTTTTGCTTTTACAACAAACCAAGGATTAAGTAAATTGGACTTATTATATATCATCTCACTGCCGTCGTGTTTTGTAAAAACAGTTCCTGATGCAATAGCTATTGCATGCCCTGCAGCTGTATCCCATTCCATTGTAGGACCAAAACGAGGATAAATATCAGCTTTACCTTCTGCAACCATACATATTTTTAAAGAACTGCCTATTGGCATAATATTTACTTTATTATATCTGTGTTTTAATTCACTTATGAATTTTTCTGTTTCCAAATTCATATGAGTTCTACTTCCTACAATTGTAATTTCATTCTCATTTTTTTTAAAAGGTAGTTTTATTCCTGAAATTTTTAAACTTTCAAAAGTGTAATTATCATTAATATTTACATTTTCATATAGAAAAGCTCCAATATTATTTATTCCAACATACAATTGTCTTAAAACAGGTACAAATATTACTCCTGCAACAGGTTTGTTTTTCTCAATTAGTGCAATGTTGACCGTAAATTCGCCATTTCGTTTAATAAATTCTTTTGTGCCGTCAAGCGGATCAACAAGCCAAAAATAATTCCAGCTTTTTCGTTCATCATAAGGTATTTCTTTACCTTCTTCGCTTAAAATTGGCAAATTAGTTTCTGATAATAAGTAAGTAATAAAATCATTTGCTTTCTTATCAGCAATCGTTAGTGGAGAATTATCTTTTTTATATTCTATCTCAAAATTTTCAGAATTATAAACTTCTAATATTTTAATTCCTGCTCCCAAAGCAGCTTTTATTGCAATATCAATATTTTTAATTATTGTATTATTATCCATTCTAATAAATAAGTTTACAGATATACCATATTTAGTATAAATACAGTAACGATCATATATATTATTGTAAGAGGAAAACCTATTTTAAAGAAATCTTTGAAAGAATAACCACCAGGACCATAAATCATTAAATTAGTTTGATAACCTATTGGTGTCATAAAGTTGGCAGCAGCAGCAAATGAAACGATCAAAACAAAAGGCATAGGATTTAATCCTAAACTTGCTGCTATTGTTATTGATATTGGAAAAACTATAGCAACTGCAGCTTTATTAGTAATATATGCAGCTAAAATTGTTGTAATAAAATAAATTCCAAATAACAAGCCTATATTTCCAAGAGGAACAAAAACATCAATAAAAACATCAGCAATCATTGTTGCTACACCTGTTTTCATCATAGCAACACCAAGAGATAATGCCATTGCTATTACAACAGCAAGGTCATAATCAATACTTTTTGGTAGATCTTTGGGGTTTGTAATATTTAATGCAAGTATTATGATCATTAAAACGATAAGAGCAAGAAATAAGGATACAAAGCCTAATGCAGAAAGTAAAATTGCTAAAGCAGTCCCTCCAAGTATCACAATACTTTTCCACATTTCCGGTTTTCTGAATTCTCTTATTTTCGAAATAAAATAAAAATCGTATCTATCTAATGCACGCGCCTGAAGGTCAACACCTGCAAGCAATAATAAAACATCACCTGCTTTAAGCTTTACATCACCTATTCTTCCTTCAATTCTTTCTCCATTTCTGTGTATTGCAATAATTGCAGAGTCATATTTTCCTCTAAAATTAGCTTGTTTAACCGTTTTGTTTATTAGTGAAGAATTGTGTGATATTACAATTTCTACAACATCAGTATGTCGTTTTTTTCTCAGTAAACCAACTTCGGGAAGTGTTAAGCCACTTTCTTTATCAACAAGATCAGCTATTTTATCAGTTTGTCCTGCAAAAAATAATCTATCACCTTCTCTTAAATCTAAATTTGGGGATATTCCTGCAACATTTATATCATTCCTAATAACTTTAACAATATATAGGCCCTTTATATCTCTCAAACCTGCTTCTGTTATAGTTTTTCCTACAAGATGTGAGTTTTTTCTAACTTCTGCTTCAACAATATATTCTATATACTTATCCGAAAAATCATCAATTACATCAAGTTTTGAAGGCAAAAGTTTATTACTAAAAAGCAATAAATACAACAACCCTAAGATTAACATAGGAATACCAACCCAACTAAAATCAAACAATCCAATTTTGTGAAAATCAAGAAATATAGTCTGATCTGCAACCATTCCATTAACAATTAGATTTGTTGATGTTCCTATTAATGTAACACATCCACCAAGTATTGCAGCATACGACAATGGTATCAATAACTTTGAAGGAGATACTTTATTCTTTTTGCTCCATGTATGAACATAAGGCATCATAACAGCAACAAGTGGTGTATTGTTAAGGAATGCCGAAGCCCCGGCAACCATTAACATCATTTTAAGCATAAAACCTTTTTGTGTTTTAGAATTGCG
>CAYTAU010000022.1:0-35311 GCA_964435855.1 uncultured Bacteroidales bacterium
CTGAAATGACTTTAGGTGCACCTGAAATGACTTTGGGTGCACCTGAAATGACTTTGGGTGCAGGAAATGTTTTTGAAAAATTATTTAGCGCAACTTGTGTGTGTGTGTGTGTGTGTGTGTGTGTGTGTGTGTGTGTGTGTGTACAGCAGCAAGGGTTTGCGAGCTTCCTGGGTTTTGTGGTATATTGTTTTTGAGATTCATTATGTAAAAGTATAAAAAATATTTTAATACTGCAAAGGTTTAATGATTAAATTTTTAAATTGTTCTATTGTTAAATTGTTATTTCAATATTACTACTATTGGTATCTATTTTTTATTTGTTTATTTTTATTAATAAAGCTAACGGTTGGCTGTAAAGAGCGTTTTGATGCTCTTTGACAGCTTGTTGGCAGCTTTGTTTATCTCTAAGTTTTAATTTTACTTTTAAGATTTTTCAAATAATCCTCTACTTCTTTAGGTGGATTACTTTCAATACATTTTACAATATCTTTTTTAAAATTATTATAATTTTTAAGATTATAGTTAGCGACTGCTCTTAAGTAATATGCGTGATAGTTTTTATTGTCAATGTCTATTGCTTTATTACATAGATCTATTGCTTTATTATTGTTGTCAAGAGTTATATTTATATCTGCCAGATTATTAATAGCTTCATAATATTCTGCATTTAGCACTAATACTTTTTCAAAACATTTAGTTGCTTTAGAATAATTTTTTAACTTGCAATAGATTACACCAAGATTGTTATAGGCTTGATAATAATTTTCGTTATACTTAATAGCCAAATTATAATCTTTAATTGCTTGATTTGCACTATCTAAATCAGAAAATATGTCACCTCTATTCAAAAAATAAACTGGATTAATGGAATCTAACTCAATAGCTCTATTGATATCAATTAAAGCGGAATCAATATTTCCCATTTTGTTATAAATTGTAGCTCTATTGAAGTAGGGAGTAGACGATTTTGGATTAATGCTTATAGCTTTACTAAATTCTTTAATTGCATCTTCATACCTTCTTTGTTGTGAATAAATTTCACCTCTATTATTATAAGCAATATAGTTATTAGGTTCAATTTTATTAACTATGTTCAAATATTTCAAAGCCATTTCATTTTCCTTTATTTCATTGTATAGCAATGCCAGACTAACATAGGCAGCAACAAATTCTCTATTAAGCTTAATAGCCTTATTTAAGTCATTTTTGGCTTTATCATATTTTTTAATATTTCTATACAAATCTCCTCTGTTCTTATATGCAATTGGGTCAAGAGAATCTAAATCTAATGCCTTGTTATAATCTTTTAGAGCTTGCCTATAGTTATTAATATAATAATATGATAAACCTCTGTTTAATAATGCCTTTTTGAATTTTGAATTTATTTTAAGAGCGTTATTATAATCTGATATTGCATTTTTGTATTCACATAATTGAGAAAAACAATACCCTCTATTGTAATATGCCTCTGAACATCCACGATTAATTTGAATTACCGCATTATAATTATTAATAGCTTTATCATATTGTTCAAGAATAGCATAAGTATTGCCTAAGTAATAGTAAACAGCTCTATTATCAGGTAATAATATTGATCGTCCATTGTTAAGAGCTTTGTTGAAAAATGTTATAGCATCCTCGTATTTTCTTTGATTGTGGTATAAAATCCCAATTATTGTGTTAGTTATTGAAGAAACACTATTTGCTAAATCATTCTGTAGTTTGTATTCATCAAATTCACTAATATCAAAAGTATAGTCATTTGATTCTATAAAGTCAATAAGCCCATTGGATTTAAGTGAACCATCAAATTTGTCATAATCTTTTTCTTTTATTTTATATGTATTGTGATGTAAATCTTCAAACTTAATGCGAATGTATCCCTTATTATTTGTTATTCCATACCAGCCCCAAATTACTATTGCTGCTTTTTCTTTTTCCCCAATTTTATTAGCATATTCACTTCCTTGTTTTTCATTGATTTCTTCATTTAGGAATTTAATTTTTATAAAATCAGAACTTTTGACCTCTTTCCTTAATTCTTTTAATATTAAATCTGAAATTCTATAGTTATCGCTATTCGGTCCCTTAATATCAGCCACAAGGATTAATGCTTTATTCGGGCTTGAATAAAACCTAATTAGTTTCCAACTTAAAAATAAAATTAATAAAGAGGTTGTAAAAAAAAGTGCTATTCTTGCAATCCTCCTTTGTTTTTTAGTATATGTGTGAACTTTTTCAACGTCAGTTAATAATGATGCCTTCTTAGATGTTAAAACATATATTAAATAGAAGTATATAAGAATAATTGAAAGGATTAGTAGAATAAGCCCTATTTTCTCTAATTTCCCATCTATTACTAAATCCTGTAACCAACAAATTATTGAAATAAAAATAACTATCTCCTTATATACATGCTTTACTTTTTTCCAAAACCTATTAATCATAATGAAGATATTTGTCTGATTTTTTTTCAAACATTGCTGCCAACACTCCACTAAAATGCAGTAGTGTTTTTTATTTCTACTATAGCTACAAGTGTTTATTTAACAAAATTAACAAAAAAAAGGAGAAAACTCTCCTTTTAATTTTAGATTTTATATTTACGATGTACGATTTTAAAAAAATTTAAAATTTACAACTAAGCAAAGAGGAATCACGAACACAATAAAAGTTAATTTATTGTGAGTAATTGTACATCTAAAATTGGTTTATTCGGTTTTGCTTAATATAATCTGCACTACTTAATCCACTCAAAAAGTTTGTAATGTTCTCCATTCATTCCAATTTTCTTATATACTTTTTGTGCATGTGCATTTTTTTTGTCAACATATAAGCGTATGCCTTTTACATTCTTATCTTCATCAGCAAGCTTTTGAATATAATTATACATTTTTCTAAAAACTCCCCTACTTCTATATTCAGGCATTATATATACCGACTGAATCCACCATATTTGAGCATTTCTCCAGTCGCTCCATTCAAAGGTTATCATTAATGAGGCAATAATTTCTTTATTATCTGTTGCAACATAATAGCTTCCATATTGTGGATTGTTAAAAACATTTTTTACACCATTTTCAAGTACAGGAATATCAAGAGTGAGGTTTTCGGTCTCTTTAGCCATTTCCAATTGAAATCCAATAATAGCAGATGTGTCTTGTTTTTTGGCTTTTCTAATTATAATCATTTTACCTTATCGGGATTTTTCTTAACAAAGTCTGCCCATGATTTCACACCTTTTTCTGCACCAACAGGTGAGTTTGCCTGATAGAAATGACACATTGCTGCTGCCAAGCCATCAGAAGCATCTAATTTTGAGGGCATTTCTTTTATCTTTAGCATATTTTGCAACATTCCGGCAACTTGCTCTTTGCTTGCGTTGCCATTGCCTGTTATTGCCATTTTAATTTTTTTGGGAGCATATTCAAATATTGGCATATTGTGGTTTAGTGCTGCTGCAATGGCTGCTCCTTGTGCCCTGCCAAGTTTTAACATCGATTGTACATTCTTTCCGTAAAATGGTGCTTCAATAGCCAGTTCATCGGGTGTGTATTCTTTTATTAATCCGATAGTACGTTCAAATATCATCTTTAACTTAACATAATGATTATCTAATTTTCTAAGGTCTATTACGCCAAGTGAAACCAATACAGGATTAGAGTTAATAATATGTATCACTCCATATCCCATTATTGTTGTACCTGGGTCAATTCCTAATATTATCTTATCTTTTATCATTTTGCCGGTTGCTGGTTACTGGTTACTGGTTGCTGGTTACTGGTTGCTGGTTGCTGGTTACTGGTTGCTGGTTGCTGGTTACTGGTTGCTGGTTGCTGGCTACTGGTTACTAACTTGACCATTGAGTATGCTTGAATAGCGTTGACCGTTTTTAACATTTTTTTTAACTCTTTAAAATTAGTTCGTTCATAGGGAATTAAATAGTAATTCTTTATTATACCATTAATACATTGAAAATACGGTATGAAAAACAAGTAACAAGCAACAAGCAACAATAAAAATAGTTATTTAACCTCATGATGATTCTAAAATCAATTTAAATTTTTTACATTTTTTTTAACTTAACTTTTTGAATAACAATTCCTGCAACTATTAAAACTAAACCTATTATTGTTGTGTTATATATATCTTCATGTAAAAAATAATGAATAAAGATAAGTGAAAGAAATGGAGAAATAAATACCAAATTAGAAATTTTATCATTACTTTTTGTTAATTTCATTGCTTTGAGCCATAGCACAAATGTTATTCCCATTTCAAATATGCCAACATATATAATTGATAAAAATTTATAGTCGAAATTAATTCTAATATCCGATCTCAACAGTATTACAGGTAATAAAAATATCAATCCAAATAGAAAGCTTAAAAATATTTTAACAAGCTCATCTCTTTTGTCTTTCAAATTAAATATGAAAAATAAAGCCCATATTACCGATGTGCCAACTGCTAATAAAATCCCTAAGACATTGGCATCTTTAAAATTGAAAAAACTACCTTTCATTGAAATAAAAATAACACCTGTAAAACTTATTATTATTGCTATTAGTCCCTTTGCCGATAATTTTTGTTTTAAAAGTGGAATAGATAATATTACTATCATTATTGGCCAGGTATAATTTAGTGGCTGAGCCAATTGTGCAGGCAAAATTGAATAGGCTTTAAATAGCATTAAATAATAGATAAAGGGATTTAATAAACCCAATAAAGCAGAGTATAAGTATTGTTTTTTTGTTCCTGAGAATAATAAACTAAGTTTCTTTTGAACAATAATTATTACAAATAGAATTAATACAGCTACTACAGTTGAGTAAAAAAGTAATTGA
Organism: uncultured Bacteroidales bacterium; assembly: GCA_964435855.1. Taxonomy (GTDB): domain Bacteria; phylum Bacteroidota; class Bacteroidia; order Bacteroidales; family CAYTAU01; genus CAYTAU01. The sequence continues at coordinate 4,848 of CAYTAU010000022.1, forward strand.
ATGTAATCGAAATTTTCTAATGAAATTTTAAAGGCTGTTGCAACTGTAGACCAAAAAATAATTGCAAGAATTGCATATATGTATGCCAATTTCTGTTTATCCATCAGAATGAATTCCCTTAAAAAAATCCATTTCTTTATCTGGCTTGTCCCCTCTTAAAAGTCTAAACTGCTTTCGCGATTCTACCACATAAATACTTCCCGGATAATCAGTCATTATCTTTTTATAAAGCTCCATCGCTTTTTCTTTATTGTTGAGATAATTCTGATATAGATCAGCAAGATAAAACATAGAGTTATCGGCAAGTATATCGTAACCGTGGTTTGTAATTACCATCTGATAGTATTCTGCTGCTTTTTCAAACTGCTTTTTCTTTTTGTATATCTGTGCTTTTTTATACAATATCTCGTCGTTTAATGAGTGTGTGGGAAACATTATTTTAATAGAATCGAGAGTTAAAATTGCAAGGCTGTCTTTATTTTGATAGATAAGCAGATCGGCTTTGGCAAACATATTAAGTGGGATTTCTGTTGTGTCCATAGCCAAATTGTCGTTTATAAGTGTAGCAAGTTCAAAAGCATCGTTTGCAATTAACTTTGATGTGCTTGCTTTTAAAACATCTAACTGTGCCTGTGCCCACTTAAAATTACAAATATAATACGCCAGTTTAGCTTTTTTGAATTTAGCTTCGTGTCCTGTTGGATTATTTTCGTTTGCTTTCTCTACTTGTGCATATAACAAGATTGCCTCCCAGGGTTCGTTGGTGAATACCAAAACATTACCAAGTTCTATCTTACAAGCAGATATTTGTTTATTGTTTAAACCACGTAAAAAAAGAATTTCGTTTAACAGTTTTATTGCTTCATCTTCTTTTTCAAGATAAAAAGCCTGAATGTGAGCTAAGTCTATCAAAAGGTCGAAAGTTTCGGCACTTTTGCCTAATTCTATAATAGTTGCATGATAATTTGTTTCAAGCTCTACAATCTCTTGTTGTTTGTATTCAGCATTCGACACTATTTTATTGTAAAGAGCATTTAGATATTTATTTTTTGCCCTAACATAATATATCTTATTATTTCCCAGTTCAACAACATATTTGTAGCAATCTTTTGCAACATCATAATCTTTGTTCGACAGGGCAAGATTTCCTAATGATATCAAACGTTTTCCATGCTCATTGTTTCTTTTATCTAAAGCTTTTGTTTGATAATAAGCATTTTCAAAATCTTTTTCCTGTAAATACAGCCATATCAGTAATTCGCTAAATATTATTTTGTTTGGATATTTTTGAATTCTGTTTATAAGGCTGCCTTTAAGTATTGGATTAAGGTCGCTTTCATCTTCGTTGTAAATTGTTGCCTGCAAACTGTTTTGTACACTTTGTATATAACTTTCGTGAATTAACAGAAGGTCGAGATATTCATCTATCATTTTTTCAAAATTTCTTTGATAGCGATAAACCGAAGCCAATTCATAATTGAAAGTGTAATTTCCTTTTAGTTCTTTTCTACCATACAAATAAAGTTTTTCTGCATAAGCAAATTCTCGTTTAGAGACAAAAGTATTTGCAAGACCTATTATATGGTTTTGTTGAAGAGGGACTTTTTTTATTGCTTTTTCATATTGCTGGTCAGCGTTTTCGGAATCGTTATTTTGTTTGTATAAATACCCGAGTTCTACAATAAATTTAAGTTCTCCAGAATTTTTTTTGATTTGTTTTTTAACAACTTTTATGGCTTCGTCAATTCTTTCTAATTGTACAAGACAATTAATATAGTAAGTAAAATAAAAACTCGATTTAGAAGTATTATATAATCTTTCATAAACCTCTGCTGCTTTATCAAATTCTTTGTTGCGAAAATATTTTAACGCCAACTCTCTATCCGACCCATTTTGAGCAAAAAGTAAGCTCGTAAAAAGTATCAGTAAGCAGGTGGTTAATATTTTTTTCATTTTATAGATTTCTGTGGATAGTTATTAGTTATTATCCAAGCTATCAACATAAAACTTTACATCGGGCAATAAAATATTGTAATTGTCGAGATGTTTGTTTAGTAATTTAATGATCTTGCTAATCTCCTGTGAAATGTTATCAATAGCTTTCTTTTCATCATCAAAATAAATTTCAAATTTTTCATCCTCAACAAACCCCAATACAACATCTTTTCTTAATGCTTCTAATTGATTCAACGAAAATTCAATTTCCTTTTGATATTTAGCTAACTTTTTTGGTAATTTTTTAAAACCTTTTTCTACAGAACCAAACTTCATCAATTTGTCTTTAGTTAAAGAGTCTTCAGGAAACCCATGAAGTTTTTCAATTAAAATTTTATTAAATGTAAGCATTAAATTATAATAAGACGAAATGCTGTCAAATTCAATACTATCAATATCGGCTTTCAAATTATTAGATACATTTAATAAGCTGTCAATTCTTTTTAATTGAATTTCTTTAGTATTTGACTCACATGATGAAAAAATTACAACAACTATAAAACTGAAAATAAATAAAATATATTTCATAACAATTGAATTAATTTAAAAAGTAAAAGCCCCTCCAACCTCCCCAAAGGGGAGGCAAAACATTACTCTGAATACTCAGAGCATGTTTTAAAATAATAACTCTGTACCAATAATACAGGATGTTAATATCTTGTAAAGATAACAAAAGAATGTACAAGAATGAAAATAATATTTATGGGATAAGGATAAAAACATTGTATTCTCTGCGAAATTTTCAAATTTTTATTTTATAAAAATTTGAAAATTTCGCAGAGATGGGTGTTGCCTATATTCACACCCCCCCTAAAGGACGGGGCTACTGATACATTTATTTATAAAACATAAATTCCTGATTTTTTCAGGAAAATCAATTGTTCAACTTAAAGCATTTTGCTTTTCCAATAAAAAAACTCTTTGAATTCGCTTTCAAGGTTTATGTCTTTTTCAAATATACCATATACACTTGAACCGCTACCCGAAAGTGAAGCATAAGCAGCTCCTTTCTTATATAATTTTTCTTTAATATTTTTAATTACCGGATATTGCTTAAAAATACTTTTTTCAAAATCGTTTTTAATTTTTTCTTTCCATTTATTAACAGGAAATTTTATGCTTTCTTTTAAGGATATATCAGGCATTTTAGGGTTTGCATTTTTATATGCTAATGTCGTGTTAATTATTATATTTGGATAAATAATTACAATAGTATATTCTGAAAGATTTAAGTCTATATATTCCAAAATATCACCTTTTTGTGTAGCAATAGCAGGTTTATTTTCAATAAAAAAAGTGCAATCGCTTCCTATTTGAGAAGCATAAGTTTTTAATTTTTCATTTGATAATTGCAAGCCAAATAATTCATTAACTGCTTTTAAAATAAAAGAAGCATTTGAAGAACCTCCGCCGAGTCCGGCACCAAATGGCACTATTTTTTGCAAATGTATTTTTATTGGAGGCAGATCATGTTTCTGTTGCAGCAAGTTATAAGCTTTATAACACAAATTATTTTCAATTTTATCGTTTACAGCAATTCCTGTATTTATTAGTTCAAATTTTTCAGAAGTGTTTATTTCAATAACATCAGATAGCCCAATTGGATAAATAATTGTTTCAATATTATGAAATCCATCATCTCTTTTCGAAACAACATTAAGTCCTATATTTATTTTAGCATTTGAGAAAAATATCATTCTTATTTATTCTAAAATATTTATAATTTTAACTAAATATTATTCTTCTTTTTTTAAATATATCATTAACCGATTTGATTTCTGAATATAAATACTCTCTCTTTCAATTCTTGCATTTAAAACCCCCATTGTATCAGGCAACACAATACTTTCAGTTTTCATCAATTCATGCTTATATCTGTAAAGAGATTTATTTTCAAAAAATACAATATCATCATCTTTAATTTGAAAAGACATCAAGTTAAATAATGGCAATTTCTTATAATATGAACCAAACTTATCGAAAATCAGAATACCCACTTCGGGCAGATTTAAGTATAAAAAATCATTTTTTTCGATTAAAAAATTAGGTTGTTGAACTATCTCAACAACAGAATTTACAGGAAGAGTTTCAATATTAACATTTAAAGCACGGTCGATATATTTCAGTTGTGTAGTTTGAGAATCATATACCCAAAAACCACCCCGATTTGAGGTACAGGCAATTTCTACCTGACTAATATCCAAATCATCTAAAGAAACAGGACTTGCAATTTCTGCAAAATTCTTATCTAATAATTGAACCTGATTAAAATCTTTATAGAATAATAATATCCTAAAAGGGTCACTTACATCTGCATGAGTAATTTCTCCCAAATATGCATTACTATATTGAGTTTGCTCGTTTCCATTATTATCATATTTTATAATCCCTGAATCTGTAAGTGCATATAAATTACCAAGATGATCTGTCAACATCACTTTTGTTTTTACAATAATTTTTTTCACCAAGGTATAATCACCTTGAGTTAAAAAGAAGATTGACAATAAAAAATATCGCAGAAATACCATAATTAATGTTATAAGAATTTATATTAAAATCTGTGAATCTGTGGCCTTTTTATTTCATTTACCAACCTAAATCAACACAGAGCCAATTTTAATCTATCAAAAATACAAAATTAACTTATACTATTAATAATTTATCAAATGTTATAAATTAATAATAACGAAAATTCAATTACTTAAGTACAACAATTTTGTAAATAACAACTAATTTGTTTAATTTTGGTTATAATATAAATAAAATGGGTTTGATTAAAAAGAATAAAGATTATGAAAAAAATAATAATATTCTTGATTTTTTTATTTGGTTTGTCTTTCTCTTGTAAAAAAAATGGAGAGATATCTTACATAGATTATGAAATTATTGGATTTAATATAAAAATTTATGAATATAATGAAATTTCAGATGAATATACCATAATTGATAGTTTAGATACTATTTCTTATAATAATTTAGTAATTTGTTTAGAAGGAGAAATACAAAAAACTTCTCAAGCTAATTTTAATAAAAAGAATATCTATTTATTCATAAAACCTTTATATGCAGATGATGTTCAAGATAGAATTGTTGGTACTATAGCAAATATTACAGTATTTAGTAATAATAATTATAATTCTCAATATCATGCATTTGGTACTATTAATAATATTTTAAAAGTTAGATACCAAAAAGAAAATGGTATGCCTACTGATAATCCAATTAAACTTAATGATTATTTAGAAAATAATCCTAAGTCAACTACGCTTTTAAATTTTTATTTTGATACAGCACCCGATTCTATAAAAAAGCATGAATTAACTTTTCAATATCGTGAAACAGATGGAACATTTATTGAAATTGAAACTATTCCTTTTTCTATTAAACCTTAAAATTAATATAAAGTGAAAGAAGTAAATTCATGCTTTTTTCTTTATGGATTAAACTCATAATATATTATAAAATGATTTTACAAAATCATTATTCCATAAGTCTTAAAAGTGTTATATTCACAAAATTATTTTTGATTTGGATTTTTTATGGAATTTTTTGAAACAAAGAATGTTACAAAGCGATATGCCGATCATTTAGCATTAGATGATGTAAACATAAGTGTAAAGGAAGGTAGTATTTTTGGATTACTTGGTCCTAATGGTGCCGGAAAAACTACATTAATAAGAATTATAAACAGAATAACCGCACCTGATACGGGAGAAGTTTTTTTGAATGGAGAAAAACTAAAACCCGAGCATATCAGCGATATTGGTTACCTGCCTGAAGAACGTGGATTATATAAAAAAATGAAAGTTGGCGAACAGGCTTTGTATCTATCTCGGCTTAAAGGACTGTCTAAAAAAGATGCATTAAAACGCTTGAAATACTGGTTTGAAAAATTTGAGATACAGGCATGGTGGAATAAAAAAGTTGAAGAGCTTTCTAAAGGAATGCAGCAAAAAATTCAATTTATAATTACTATTCTTCATGAACCAAAACTTCTGATCTTTGATGAACCATTTAGCGGCTTCGACCCGATAAATGCAAACTTAATGAAACAAGAAATACTGAACATACGCGATAAAGGAGCTACTATAATTTTTTCAACTCATAATATGAGCTCTGTTGAAGAGTTATGTGATGATATAAACCTGATAAACAATGCCAAGAGCATACTTAACGGAAATGTTGATGACATTAAAAAACAATACAGTACCAAGGAATTTGAATTTACATTTAATGGCGATTTTAATTTGTTACAATCTACATTAACAGCAAATTATGAACTGATCGAACATAAAAAGCTTGAAGATAAATTCCGGATAAAAGTAAAATTAATGAATAACATAACAACAAATCAACTGCTTAAATCTGTTATTCCATGCGGAAACATTCTTTCATTTAACGAAGTTATTCCAAGCATGAATGATGTATTTATACGAGTTGTTGAAGAACAGGATGCAAAAGAAAAAATAATTGAATAAATATTTTGAAGATATAAAATCATGAGCAAGATATCATTAGTAATAAGAAGAGAATATTTAACAAGAGTTAGAAAAAAGGCATTTATTATAATATCGATTATTGGGCCAGTTTTATTTGCAGGATTAATGATAGCACCTGCAATTATGGCAAATCTTGATGATAAAGAAGATAAGATAATTGCAGTTATTGACGAAACATATTTATTTAATGATTCAATTTATCAAAAAGACCTGATACCTGACAGTCTGATAAAAGACAGTAGTCATATTTTTATTGATGTGCTGCCAAATACTCAATACATTAAGTTTGAGTTTGTTGAAAATAAAACTGTTGCAGAGATTAGAGAAAATTTTGAAGAATCGGGTTATTATGCTGTTTTACATATCCCTCATAATATAACATACAACTCAGGCATTGTTCAGTTGTATTCTGACAAACAGCCAACTATGGGAGTTCAGATGCACATCTCAAATTCTATTGAAAAAGAAATGGAACGCTTAAAACTTCGTTCTATAGGCATTGACCAAGAAGTATTAAAATCAGTAAAAACAAACATTAGAGTTTCCACTTTTAAATGGGAAAAAGGTGGAAAAGAAAAAGAAACAAATCAAGATATTGCAAGGGTTGTTGGTTTAATGTCCGGGATGCTAATCTATATGTTTATTTTCATGTATGGATCTCAGGTAATGCGTGGTGTTATAGAAGAAAAGACAAATCGTATTGTTGAAGTAATTGTTTCATCGGTACGTCCTTTTCAGTTAATGATGGGGAAAATAATTGGAATTGCATTTGTAAGTTTAACACAAATATTATTATGGATTGTCTTCACGTTCATAATTGTTTCCGTTTCTTACTCATTATTTTTTAATGAAAGTGTTTCGGTTGAACAGTTGCAACCCAATAATATTATGATTACTGAAACAGTAGATGTTGGTCAAAATATTGATGAAAAAGAAATTGAAAATGTTATTAATGAAGCATGGGCTTCAATAAATCAAATTGACTTTGGCGTAATGATCTTTTCATTTATTTTCTTTTTTCTTGGAGGTTATTTACTGTATGCTTCTTTATTTGCAGCAATTGGCTCGGCTGTTGACAATGAAACAGATACGCAGCAATTTATGATCCCTATTACAATTCCTCTGATACTGGCAATTGTTATGATGTACAGTATATTTAATAATCCTGAAGGTCCGATAGCATTTTGGGGTTCAATGATACCGCTAACATCACCTATTGTTATGATGGCAAGGATTCCATTTGGTGTTCCATATTGGGAAATAGCACTGTCAATGGGACTTTTAATAATAACATTTGTTGGTTCAACATGGTTAGCCGGTAAAATATATAGAACAGGGATACTTATGTATGGTAAAAAGAGCAGCTACAAAGAATTGTGGAAATGGCTCAAATATAAAAATTAAAAAATGCGGGTAGCAATAATAGATCTGGGAACTAATACATTTAATCTGTTAATAGTAGATAAAAATGAAAACGGGTTTTCTAAGGTTTTTAAAACAAAACGCCCTGTAAAACTTGGTCAGGATGTTGCAAACACACAAATGTTGTGTAACAATGCTATGGAGCGAGGCATGAAAGCATTGCAAAATCACCTGAATTCAATAAAAAAGTATAAAGCAGAAAAAGTTTTTGCATTTGCTACTTCAGCAATTAGAAGTTGTAATAATGGACTAGAATACGTAAACAGAATATATAATGAACTTGGTATTGATGTAAATGTTATTTCGGGTGAAAAAGAAGCTGAATTGATATATTATGGTGTTAAACAGGCTGTAGATCTTGATGATGAAAAAGTCATGATTGTTGATATTGGTGGTGGTAGTATTGAGGTTTTAATAGTTAATAAAAATGAAATTTTTTGGAAACAAAGTTTTAGATTAGGCATTGCAAGATTACTTGATAAATTTAATCCTTCAGACCCAATAAGTAGTAATGAAATAGAAATTATTGAAAAATATATTGACGACAACACTCAATCTCTTAACGAAATTTTAAAAACACTGCATGTTACAACTATAATTGGTTCTTCCGGTTCAATTGATACTTTTGCAAGAATGATTTCGCAAAAATTCAGACCTGCCGGGTTTCTTGACAATAAAATAAATTTTGAAATAAACCTCGAAGAATATGAAATTTTACATAACGAATTGCTGTTGTCAACTATTGAAGAAAGAAAACGAATGAAAGGACTTGAATTGATGAGAGTTGAAATGATTGTTATTGCAAGTATTTTTATTAATTTTATAATTGAAAAATATAATTTCACAAAACTTATTCAATCTGACTACGCTCTAAAAGAGGGTGTTATTGCAACTATTTAATAAGAATAATTATGATTAAGATATTGATTATTGATGATGAAAAAAGTATCAGGAATACTTTAAAAGAAATTTTAGAATACGAAAAGTATAATGTTGAATTAGCAGAAGACGGTCAAGTAGGTCTGGAAAAAATTCAAAACAATGCTTTTGACATTATTTTATGCGACATTAAAATGCCAAAAATGGATGGCATGGAAGTTCTGGAAAAAATATTTGAACTAAATATTGACACGCCTGTTGTTATGATTTCCGGACATGGAAATATTGATACTGCTGTTGAAGCAATTAAAAAAGGAGCTTACGATTTTATTGAAAAACCTCTTGACCTCAATCGCGTACTTGTTACTATAAAAAATGCAACAGATAAATCTCAACTGATTACTGAAACAAAAGTTTTAAAGAAAAAAATCAGTAAAAAATATCAAATGATTGGTGAATCGGATGCAATTAAAAAAATTAAGGAAATGATAGAAAAAATAGCTCCAACAGATGCCAGAGTTTTGATAACCGGAGAAAATGGAACAGGCAAAGAAGTAGCTGCAAGATGGATATATGAAAAAAGTAACAGGGCAAATGCACCGTTTATTGAAGTCAATTGTGCAGCAATACCATCTGAATTAATAGAAAGCGAATTATTTGGACACGAAAAAGGTTCGTTTACATCTGCACATAAACAAAGAAAAGGAAAATTTGAACAAGCTAATGGCGGCACAATATTTCTTGATGAAATTGGCGATATGAGCCTGTCTGCACAAGCAAAAGTTTTAAGAGCTTTGCAAGAACATAAAATTTCTCGTGTTGGCAGTGATAAAGATATAAACATCGATGTTAGAGTAATTACTGCAACAAATAAAGATATAAAATACGAAATTGAAGAAAAACGATTTCGCGAAGATCTGTATCACAGAATAAGTGTAATACTTATTAATATTCCTTCTCTTGATGAAAGAAAAGAAGATATTCCATTATTAATTGAATTTTTCATCAATCAAATTTGCAACGAACATGGAATCCCAATAAAGCCAATTACTAACGAAGCTGTGAAAGAACTTCAAAAACTTTCATGGAAAGGAAATATAAGAGAATTTAGAAATGTAATTGAACGATTAATTATTTTGGGGCAAAATGAAATTAATAAAGATGATATTTTAAAATTTGTTAATATATAATTATTAGCATACATTTGAGAATACAATAAACAAAATGAGAATTAATATAAAATCGGATTCTGAAAAAAAGTAAATGTTTCTAATCTTAGTAAAGGGGTTTATATTGTACTGATTTCAACCAAATTATCTAAAAATAAAATTAAAATAGTAAAAGGATAATATTGAAAAATTCATTCCAAGACAAGCCCTTTCCACTCTCATATCAATTTATTATTCCAAATTAACTGTGATTATAAAATAGTCCAAAGGGTATTTTGATATATTAAAATGTAATTTTTTTAAAATATTAATGCCAAACTAAAACATTTATAATTTTTTTTCGTTTTATCGTGTAAAATTTAATATAAAATATTATATTTCAGCATACTTATATGTTAATATAATTTAAAATATTTTCAAAAACATATAAATAAATTTTTTAATTTCTTAATTAATAGGCAACTTTATCAAATATTTTGCGTCTAGAGTGTATTATTTAGATTCATTCATCAACAAATCCCACAAAAACCGTAACATATTAACATCTTTTCTCGTATAAACAATTTTAGATTAACAAATTAATGGAATTTGTATCATAAATTGTTGAAAATTAACAAAATATTAGTATTAGTAATTTCATTACTGCTTAGCACCACTGCTTTTTCTCAATCTGCTTGGGACTGGACAGATGGCTCTGATGGCAATAAATTCGAATCTGCAAACTCCCTGGCTATCGATTCTGTAAATCAATTTGTATATATAGCAGGTGCTATAGATTATGCTCCCGCAATTTATACAGACATTCTTGCTGCCGAAATGAATGGTGGTACCGGTGGTGGCAAATTAGATGGATTTGTTGCAAAATACGATTTCAATGGCAATGTTATTTGGTCATTCAATATTGGAGGAATTAACGCTGATGAAATTACTGGAATAACTTTAGACCCTACTGGGAAAATATATATAACAGGATATATTGAGGGTGCTGCAAGTTTCGATGGAGCTGTTGCTGGTAATCCAGGTGCTTCTGTTGCTATCTTTGGTGGCGAAGATATTTTTGTTGCTTCATATTCACCCGCCGGTGCCTTAATAGATTATAAAGTTATGGGAGGTGTTGGAAGAGATATGGGTATCGATATCTGTGCCAGCTCTACTCAGGTATATGTTACAGGATCTTATTCGAATGCGGCTACCTTTGATGGCATACCCACAATGGTACCCTACATCACCGAAAACATCTTTATTTATTCAATGGATTTTAATGATAATACATTGTGGCTTTTTGATGCTGGTAGCGATGGAGATGAATCCAATGCTTTAAAGAAATATTACGAAGAAAATTTTGGTATTACCTGCGATGAAGACAATGTATATCTTATTGGAATACTTGGAGGAAATACCTATAATATTTACAACTCAAATGGTAGCCCCGAAGCTCCATTAATAAATGCAGATATTAATCCTGATATAGTTATACTTTCTGTCAACAATTTTGGGTTCTATAATTGGGGACAGCAAATTGATAATGTAGGTAATATTGGGGGTATGGGTATTGCAAACGACTGTGCAGGTTTATATATTACTGGTTTACTTTCAAATCTTGCAAGTTTTCCTAGTGGATATATCATGTCTGGAAATGATGATGGATTTATTGCTGGTTTAGACAAAACCACTGGTATTGATAATTGGGTGGTACAAATAGATGGTACTACTGTTAAAGATATAGGTATGGCAATAAATACCGATGGATATGGAGGTGTTTATGTAATCGGTACTTATAGCAGTGACACATTAATTTTTGGACTTGATACAATTCTTTATGCCACAGATCCTTCCGATATTTTTATAACTAAATATACCAATACTGGCGTTTATGAATGGGCTAAGAATTGTAATGGAGGTTCAAATGATTATGGTGTGGATATTGGCATATACAAAAATGAAGATGTTTATGTATGTGGAAAAAGCGATTATGACCTTGATTTAAATCCATTTTCGCTAACTAGTTTAGAAAAAGATAATCTTTTTGTAGGAAGATTGCCAATAACACCTACAGGATCTATTATGGGAGACGATGCAAGTTTCGATTATCCTGAGACTGCTTACTGCCAGGGCTGGTCTGACCCTGTTGCTACCAATGTAATAACTGCCGGAGGTACATTTTCTGCTTCAAGTCTTAATGTTGTTTTCCTTGATGTCTTAACAGGTGAAATTGACTTGTCTGCATCTTTACCCGGAACATATGATATCTATTACTTAACTTCAGGAGTTTGTCCAAGTAAGGGCTCTTTCACTTTAAGTATTAAACCCGATTTTCCTCCTACAATTACATGTCCCGCAGATATTACAGTAAGTAATGATGCAGGAAATTGTAGTGCAGTAGTCACCTATACTACTCCAGTAGGAGCAGACGATTGTACTATCGAACCAGTTGTTACACAAACTGATGTTACAGGTTTAAGCTCTGGTTCAACATTTCCGGTAGGAACAACTATCCAAACATATACTGTTACAGATACATCGGGCTTAACAGCTACATGTTCATTTAATATTACGGTAAACGATAAAGAAAATCCTGTTATTAATTGTGTTGCCGATCAGGCAAGAAATAATACACCCGGTGTATGTACATATACTGTAATTGGTAATGAATTCGATTATACCGGAACTAGCGATAATTGTGGCGTTAATTTAGCAAGTATCACTAATAATTATAATGGTACTAACACTATAGCAGGCGAAGTAATGACAGCTGGTACATACGATATTAGATGGTACGTTACAGATATATATGGAAATACTGATTCTTGCGAATTTGAAGTAAAAATTACTGTTGTGGATGTTAATGCAACAGTTGTTGATTGTGGGTTTAACTATACTGGTGAAACAACAATTGGTGGTGTAAACAATGGCGACAATTTCTCTTGTTCGGGAGTTTCTACACCTGGAGAAGATAATTATTATCAGATAACTGTACCAGCAGGAAACCATACCATAGTAGTTACTATGGATAATGTTATAGATGGGAACAATACCGAAGCACATATATTCTGGGTTGGTTCTGCCTGCCCAGTTGGAGCATCCTGTATATCAGGAACTACTTTTGATATAGCTACACAAGAATTTCCAAATGGATCTAATCAGATCGTATATCAGGCTCCTGGTCCTGGCACATATTATTTAGTAGTAGATGCCGAGAGTATTGGAATAAACTTGTATGATATTGCATTTGATTGTATACAATCGGGTGTTGAATTTGATATATCTGGCGGATGCACCGGAGATATTGATAATGATGGAGTAATTCCATTAGTAAATGGTTCAACTATTTTAGAAGTAGAACAATGCGAAACAGTAACAATATGCGATACCCTTTTAATTCAGAACTTATATGGCTTCGAGTGGTTAGATTCTGTTCATTATGATCTGGGAATCTGCTATACAAATATTACAAACATTACTCCTAATGGTATTAATACAGGGTTTTATGTTACTGGAGATTGGAATGCAACATATAATGTGGGTGATAATTCTATAACTTGGGATTTTGTTCAACTTGGTCCACCAACAACTTGGGGTGATGGACATGATGAGGAATATTCTTGTGCTGTAAATCTAACTCATGAATATGAATTTTGTTTCGATGCAGACATTTCTAGTACTTGTACTACGAATAGTGATTTGGATATTACAATTGTAATATCAGATGATGCACTCAACGGTACTAGTATAAGCACGATATCTGGTATTGCTGTAACACTCATTGATGATTATGTAATTAACGATCCAGCACCTACTTTCAATCTATGTCCTACTGATATTACAGTAAATAATGATGCTGGTGTTTGTGGTGCAGTTGTAAGCTGGGTAGCTCCAGTTGCTGTAGATAATTGCCCAATTGTAACAACACAAACTGCCGGACCAGCTATTGGTTCACTATTCCCAGTTGGAACAACAACAATTACATATTCTGCAACTGATACATATAGCCAGACAATTACATGTACATTTAATGTAACGGTAATTGATATCGAAAACCCAACAATAACTTGTGTTGGTCCACAAGCTAGAGATACTGATTCTGGTGTTTGCACATATACAGTTGTTGGTACAGAATTCGACAATTTAACCGAAGGAGATAATTGCGCATTTACAGTAACAAATAATATAAACGGTACTTCCACTTTAGCTAGTGAGGTTTTAAATATTGGAGTAACTAATGTAGTATGGACTATATTAGATGCTAATGGATTATTTTCAACATGTAATCTTAATATTACTGTCTCAGATAATGAATCACCAAATATAACATGCTCTGCAAATCAAACTATATTTGCTAATGTAATCTGTCAGGCATTTGTTCCTAATTTAGTAGGTTTAACTACGGCTACAGATAATTGTACTGCTTCGGGAAGTATGACAATAACTCAAGCTCCATTGGCTGGTTCAGTAATAGGAATTGGGACAACAACTGTTACACTATCTGTTTCTGATGTTGCAGGAAATACAGCAACTTGTACAACAGATATTATTGTAGAAGACAATACTGATCCAGTAATTACTGTTTGTCCTCCAGACCAAACTCATTCAGCTAATGCAAGTTGTCAGATTCAATTACCAGACTTAACAACTGGAGTTACTGCTACAGATAATTGTACAGTTTCAGGAAGTTTAGTAATAACTCAAAGTCCTGTAGCTGGTTCTTTAATTGGAATTGGAACTACTCCAGTTACCATAACAGTTGCTGATGAATCAGGTAACACAGCAACTTGTATAACAAATATTATTGTTGAAGATAATACTTCACCTATAATCACAGTTTGCGCACCAAACCAAACTATTTTTGCAGATGCTAGTTGCCAGTCAACAGTCCCTGATTTAACAGGAAGTATTACAGCTACAGATAATTGTACAGCCTCAGGAAGTTTGGTGATAACTCAAAGTCCTTTGGCTGGATCAATAATTGGAATTGGTATAACAACTATTACGATAACTGTTGAAGATGCAGCAACAAACCAAACAACTTGTACTGCAGATATAACTGTTGAAGATAATACTGATCCAATAATCACTGCATGTGCTTTAGACCAAACTCTTTCTGGAGATATTAATTGTCAGGCCTTAGTTCCGGATTTAACAGGAAGTATTACAGCTACAGATAATTGTACAGCCTCAGGAAGTTTGGTTATAACTCAAAGTCCTTTGGCTGGTACAGCAATTGGAATTGGCACTACTACTGTAACCATAACTGTTGAGGATGGGGCAACAAACCAAACAACTTGTACTGCAGATATTACAGTAGATGATAATACAGCTCCAACAATATCATGTGTCATAAACCAAAATGAAAATACCGATCTTGGAGACTGTTCTTATACAACAGTTGGAACTGAATTCGACCCATCAGCAACTAATGATAATTGTGGAATAGCTAGTGTCACTAATAATATTAATGGATTAACAAGCCTTGCGGGTTATGCTTTTCCTACTGGCCTAACCAATGTTGTGTGGACAATTACTGATAATGCATTAAATACAAATACTTGTTCTTTTAATGTTAATGTGATAGATGATGAGAACCCAAGTATAACTTGTGCTACAAATCAGACATTTAATACAGACCCGAGTGTTTGTACATATACACATATTGGCTCAAATTCTCTCGACCCAATTACTGGAGATAATTGTGGTGTAGCAAGTTTAGTTAACGATTACAATGGAACTAATTCACTTAGCGGAGCAACATTTAATTTAAGTACTACTATTGTTAACTGGACAGTTACAGATGTAAATGGACTAACATCTCAATGTTCACATACTATAACAGTTGAAGATAATGAAGATCCCGGGATATCGTGTGTTGGCAATCAAACATTTTCAACAGATCCTGGAGATTGTTCATATACAATAACAAATACTGGTCTTGACGCTGTACCTTCTGATAATTGTGGTGTTTTAAGTATTCTTAATGATTTTGATACTTCTCCATCATTATTTAATGAAGTGTTTCCTTTGGGTACAACAACAGTAGTTTGGACTGTAACTGATAATTCATCTAATACAAACACATGTTCTTTTAATGTTACAGTTGAAGACAATGAGAATCCAACATTATCATGTGTTTCAAATCAAAATGAAAATACCGATTTTGGAGATTGTACATATACCGCTGTAGGTAATGAATTCGACCCAATTTCTCCCGATGATAATTGTGGTATATTAAGTATTACAAATAATATTAATGGTGGCTCAAGTCTTGCGGGTGTAGCATTTTCTCTTCCCACAACCAATGTGATTTGGACAATAAATGATGTAAATGGGAACACTAATACATGTTCATTTGATGTTAATGTTTTCGATACTGAGGATCCAACAATATCATGTGTCTCAAATCAAACATTTAATACGGATATTGGCTTATGTTCTTATACTAATTCCAGCATTGGCTCACTTGATCCAATTACTGGAGATAATTGTGGTATTTCAAGTATTACTAATAGTTTCAATGGTTCAGATACATTAGATGGAGCAACATTTAATACTGGTACAACAATAATTAACTGGACAATAACTGATATAAATGGGAATTCTTCTACATGTTCTCATACTGTTACTGTAAATGACAGTGAATTTCCTTTAGTTACATGCCCATCAGATCAGACATTTTCAGCAGATCCTGGAACTTGTTCTTATACAATAACCAATAACGCATTAAATGCAATTGCAACTGATAATTGTGGTATTTCAAGTAATACAAATAATATTTCTACTACAAGTACTTTAGTTGGGTGGTCATTTAGTGTTGGAACAACTAATGTTGAATGGACAGCCAATGATATTAATGGTAATCAATCACTGTGTAATATGAATATTACAGTAGAAGATAATGAAGATCCAATTATTTCTACATGTGCATCGAATCAAACCCTTTTTGCTGATGTAAACTGTGAGGCTATTGTCCCGGATTTAACCACTGGAATTAGTGCTACAGATAATTGTACTCCTATTTCAAGTTTATCAATAACACAAAATCCTATAGCAGGCTCAACAATAGGACTTGGAACTGCAATTATTACAATAACTGTAACAGATACAAGTGGAAATTTCACTAATTGTACTGCTGATATTATTGTTGAAGATAATACAGACCCATTAATTACAGTTTGTGCATTAGACCAAACTATATCTGCAGATGCTAATTGTGAGGCAATAGTTCCTGATTTAACAATGGGTATTAGTGCAAATGATAACTGTACACCTAATGCAAGTTTAGTTATTACTCAAAGTCCACTTGCAGGAACAACAATAGGTTTAGGAATTACTACTGTTACTATTACAGTTGAAGATATTGCAGGAAACTCAGATACATGTACAGCAGTTATTACTGTAGAAGATAATGAGAATCCAATTATAGGATGTTTACTTGACCAAATTGTTGCAGCAGATTTAGATTCTTGTTCGTATACTGTTTTAGGAAATGAATTTCAACCATCACTTATTTCTGATAATTGTGGAATAGATAGCATCTATAATAGCCTTAATATAGACAGTACTTTAGTTGGAGAAAATATTTCTGTTGGAACTACATTTATTACATGGTATATTGTTGATCAATCCGGAAACATTGATTCATGTTCATTTAATGTGATTGTTGAAGATACACAAGCACCATTTATTTCTTGTTTACCAGATCAGTTTTTTAATACAGACCCAGGAGTATGTACATTTACAGTTATAGGTTCTATGCTGGCTCCAGATACGCTGATAGATAACTGCACACTCGGTTCAACCACTAATGATTTCACTAATACAGGTACCTTAGATGGAGCAATATTACCTTTAGGTACTACAACTATAACTTGGACTGTAAGTGATGTAGCTGGGAATACTGATTCTTGTTCATTCTATGTAACTGTCTCTGATAATGAAAATCCCGAAATAGTTTGTGTTTCGAGTCAAACTGTTGATTCTGATTTTGGGGTATGTACATATACAGTAATAGGAAATGAATTTGAACCAGATACAACATATGATAATTGTGGTGTAGATAGTATTTATAATACTTTCAATTCTGATAGTACTCTTAATGGTGCAGTTCTACCATCAGGTCCAAATGATATTACTTGGTATGTTGTTGATTTTTATGGTAACATAGATTCTTGTACATTTACAATTACAGTTCAAGATACTGTCCCTCCAGAAATAACATGTGTATCAAATCAATTATTTAATACTGACTCTGGTGCATGTTCATATACTATTACTAGTGCAGCACTTAATCCTTTCCCTGTTACTGATAATTGTGGAATTGATAGTTTATATAATAATATAAATGGCGACACCACTCTTAATGGATTTGCATTCAATACTGGAACTACGCAAGTTACTTGGTATGCAATTGATTTTGCTGGTAATATTGATTCATGTAGTTATTCTATTAATGTATCAGACATTGAACTGCCAATTATATCTTGTGTTGCTAATCAGGCTGTAAGTACTGATACCGCTTCATGCACATATACAGTAATAGGCTCGGAATTTGATCCAGACACAACAAATGATAATTGCGGAATAAGTTCTGTATTAAACAATATAAACGGAACTTCAACATTAGATGGTGAAATTTTAAATATTGGTGTTACTAATATTACATGGACAATTACTGATATTAATGGAAATTTTGATACTTGTAGTTTTGTGATTTTGGTTTCAGATAATGAGTGGCCTACCATTGATGCTGTTTCAGATATCATTACATGTGATAGCATTGTTACTTATACATTACCTATTTATTCTGATAATTGTTCAGCCAGTCTGGTTCAAACAGATGGTACTGGACTAAGTTCTGGTTCAATATTTCCTATTGGTATAACAACCTTAAAATATAAAGTGGAAGATGTTGCAAATAATTCTGATTCTACTAGCTTTGATATTACAGTTCTTGCTTTGCCAAATCCTTCATGGGGAATATCAAATAGTAAAATATGTGAAACTGATGCTTCAATAAATTTAAATAACCTTATAAATGGAGATTCAGGAGGAACATGGGCAGGAGCAGGTGTGTCGGCTTCAACATTCAATCCAACATCCGCAGGAATAGGCAATCATAATATTACATATACTGTAGACAATGGGGTTTGTTTTGGAGATTCTAGCATTAATATCGAAGTATTAAGCCAACCAACAGCAATAGCGGGTGCAGATTCCGCTGTTTGTGGTCTTGAATGTCAGTTGAATGCTACATATTTCTCTGGAAATAGTAATTGGATTAATCCTGTCTCATTTATATTCAATCCAGATTCATCAAAGAATAATACAATAATAACAGCCCCTGATTATGGTGTTTACACCTTAACTTGGGATATTAATAATGATAGTATTTGTTTCGACTCAGATGATGTGGAAATCACTTTTTACAAACCACCCGAAAATACTGATGCAGGTAACGATCAGGTTTTAGATTATATATTTGAAACAAATCTCGAAGCCAATACTCCTGCAGAGGGTTATGGAGAATGGACTATAGTTTCTGGAAATGCAAATATAAATGATATATATAATCCCGAAACATTTATTTCTGAACTTTCTTATGGAACTACAGTATTAAAATGGACAATTGAAAATGGAGCATGTTCAGATTATGATGACGTTTCAATATCAATTGGTGATCTTAAAATTCCTAATGGATTTTCTCCAAATGATGATGGTTTTAATGATTTCTTTGAAATTCCCGGAATTGATAGTTATCAAAATAAAGTAAGTGTATTTAATAGATGGGGAAAGCTAATTTTTGAAATGGAACAATATAATAATACTTGGGATGGTAAAAATAATAATGGAAAACTATTGCCAGATGATACATACTTTTATGTAATTGAATTAAATGGTAAAACTTATAATGGTTATATTATGATAAACAGATAATGAAAATTTTAATATCCATATCGTTTATATTGGTTTTGCTTAATTTGGCAAATGCTCAGCATACTCAATTGTTGAGTCAATATACTTTAAATGGATTACCATCAAATCCCGCTTATACTGGTTCATATGATGTGCTTGCAGTTTCTTCATCCTACAGAAATCAATGGATAGGTTTTGAAGGTTCTCCTACTACTAACACAGTTTCAATTCATACCCCATTAAAAAAAGATAATAATATCTCAGTTGGCTTACTTTTTTATCGGGATGTTATAGGTAAGAGTTTTGATAATGGAATATTTGGAAGCTATGCTTACAGATTCAAATTATGGAATGGAAAACTCTCTCTTGGCATGAATGCTGGTATATCCTTAATGCAAGCAAGATTATCAGAAGCAATAGTTATAAATGAGTTAGACCCTGTTTATTCACAAAATACACCAGTTTCAATACTCCCAAATTTTAGCTTTGGCTCATATTATAATACAGACAATTATTTTGTTGGGTTTTCAATACCTTACTTGCTTTCTCATCACTTAAATGAAGATAAGGGAAGGTTTAATGCCAGACATAATTTTAATGAATATAATTTCTTATTAGCAGGTGGATACAATTACAAGTTGAATACAGAATATTCTTTAAAACCATCTATGCTAATTCGTATGAATATAACAAGTGGAATACAATTTGAACCTACTGCAGCAGTTGACTACAAGGAACTTTTAGGATTTGGATTATCATACAGATCTAGTGATGCTGTAATAGCTCTTTTAAAATTAAATATCAACTCTCAGTTTACATTAGCTTATTCGTATGACTTTACAACATCAAAATTACGAACTTTTAACAGTGGTTCGCATGAACTATTTTTATTATATAGGTTTAGGTATGTTTCAAAATCAGTAAGTGCAAGATTTTTATAATATATGAGAATACAAATAATTTATATAATAATATTGATTTGCATATCTGCCAATTATTTAAATGGTCAAACTTATCAAAAGAAATTACTTGAATTAAATACGGAATACTCAGAATTTGGTCCTGCTTTTTACAAAGATGAAATAACTTTCTGTTCTGATAGAAAAAATAATTACATAGTAATTCTTGATGAACAAGATGGAAATTATTTATCTGATATTTATATATCAATTAAAGATTCATTGGGGAACCAGACTGGCTCGGATATATTCTCACAAGGTTTAACAACATTATATAATGAAGGCCCTATGTGCTTTACAAATAATTATAAAACAGTATATTTTACTCGATCTCAAAAAGTGTTCAAAAAAATTAAGGATATTACAAGAAAGAAAAATACATTAGGCATTTTCAAAGCAGAACTGATTGATGGTAAATATTCAAATATTAAAACCTTAGGATTTGTAAAACAAGATTTCAATTATGCTCATCCTACAATTTCTGAAGATGGAAATACATTATATTTTATATCAGATATGAAAGGCGGTATGGGAAACTCTGATATTTATTTTTGTGGAAAAATTGACTCTGTTTGGAGTGAACCTCAAAACCTAGGAAATGTTATTAATTCCAGTGGAAAAGAAATGTTTCCATTTATTCATAAATCTGATAGATTGTATTTTAGCTCTGATAGAAATAATGGAAAAGGTGGACTTGATATTTATTATTCTGATAAAATAGAATCCGGGTGGTCTAATCTTGTAGCTCTTGATACTAATTTTAATACTACATTCGATGACTTTGGGTATATATGTAATTCATCTATGGATACTGGATATTTTTGCTCAAATAAAAACGGATCAGATGATATTTTTAGTATTGTTTTTGAATATCCAGTATTTTCAGAATGTGACAGTCTGGAATATGAAAATTTATGCTTTGATCTTTATGAAGAAAATTCAATATTTTCAGACTCTCTTCCATTAGAATATGAATGGGATATGGGTGATGGAACAAAACATAGAGGAGCCAGTATTAGCCATTGTTTCGCAGAACCAGGATTCTATACAATAAACTTAAATGTTATTAACACAATATCTAGTGAGATTTTTAAGAATGATGCTAGTTATGATTTAAATATTGAAAAAATTAATCAAGCAGAGATTCTAATTCATGATACTGTTATAGTTAGTAAATCAATTTATATAAAATCTTCAATAAAACGTTTACCAAGTTTGTCAAAAGTTCAATACTTTTGGGATATGGGTGATGGCACAAAAGTTGTTGGAGAATACGTTATACATAAATATCTAATGGAAGGAATGTATACAATTGAACTTGGTGTTATTGGAACAAATTCATATGGAGAGATTGAGTACAATTGTGTAAATAAAAGAGTGCTTGTTAATACAGATAATTGATTTTTGTGATTTGTAAATTGATGTAATGTTATATATTTGTTGAGTTTTAATGAAAATTGCTTTTGCCATATTATTTTTTACTTTATGCATACTTAAAATTAGTGGGCAACCCATTCCGGCTAAAGAAGAGAATATACCATTTTTGGTAACATTCGGAGGTAATGCTGATAAATCATGGGGAGATGATGATTTTTGTCAAATCTTTTTCTTTGTGATACCGGAAGACTATAAAAACCCTGTTTATATTCGTGTCTTTGACCCAGAAGTTTCAGGTAAATATGATGAAAAAAAGTTTGCTTTCAATACTAAAATAAAATTTTCCGTATACGGAGGTAAAAGCAGTTTTACACATATTGATGCACAGGGAGTTGATCCGGTTGGAAAGTATCGTAGTGGGAACTTGCTTGCTGAAAAAATATTCTACAATAACACAAAATATGATGACAAATGGTATACGTTTAGACCTATAAGTCCAACAGAGGGTGAACTTTCTAAAGTTTATGGGGGATATGTTATAAAAATTATTATTCAAGGAATATCTGGTGATGACGGAAATTTATATCGTTTATATTTAAGTACAAAGCCTAATATAAATGAATCGGTTGAAGGGAGCAACTCATTTACTTTTGAATACTCATTTAGGCTTCATAATAATGCTTCAGAAGTATCTCATATTTATCCATATATTGATGACAAGGTAATATCAATTAAACAATCTAATTTTGATTGGGACAATGATGGCAAATTATACTTTGTTTCTGTATTAAGAAAAGCCGTAGAAATTAAAAAATCTCCTAATAATAAGTGGGTTGTAAGTGAACATACAATTCTTGAAAAAGAGAAGAACTCATCTCTTGACGTTCAAATGCACAAAAACAAAACGGCAAATATTCACAACAACAATGTTGTTTTTTATATCCGTAACCAATATGGGGAAGCACTTCCTTTTTATACAATACCAATTGGCGGCATACCAAGACCTAAATCCTCAATCATTATTGCACCTCGAAAGTAAATTAAGTTTTTATTATTGCTTTTAAACAAAATTCACTATTATTGTATTATTATAATATTTATTCATTTTTTATGTTAAAAAATTGGCTTAAAATACTTTTGGCTTTATCATTATGTTTTATCATGCTATCCTCTGCATATGGGCAAAAGATAAAATTCAAAGTATTTGATATTGAAAATGGACTTCCAAACAATTTTATTAATACCATAGATCAAGACAAAAATGGATACTTGTGGATTGGAACAAGTGAAGGTCTTGCTAAATATAATGGATTAAATATTGAACAATTTAAAACTAAAGATGGACTTTCTGATGATTTCATTTCTGTAACATATATTGATAATCAAGGAACCATGTGGCTTGGACATAGCAACGGAAATGTATCATACTATAATAAAGGTAGGTTTGATACAATTGGATCTGGACTAAACACAATTATTACTGGAATTACTGAAGACAATGTCGGGAATAAATGGATATCAACTCAAACAGAGGGTATATATAGGATTGAAGAAGAAACTCATACTGTTAAAGTGTATGAAATGCCCAACAATATCATTTCATCAATTGTATGTCTTGAAACAAATATAATTTTGATAGGGACAAACAATGGTCTCTATAAAAGAAAGATAATTAATAATAATCTTTCAAAAATAGAATCCGTGAATGGTTTTCCATCTTTTAATGTAACTTCTATTATAAAAAAGAATAATAAATCCGGAGTATGGGTTACGACATCTGAAGCGGGATTATATAATTTGTCAATTTCTGATGACAATAAAATTACCGTCTTTAAAGTTGGTGATAATATTGGTCTTAATCTTGAAAATGTGCAAAGCGTTTTCGAAGATAATGAACAAAATTTATGGGTTAGTACATTTGGATTAGGTATCTGTAAGCTGAACTATTCCCTAGATAAAAAAGACTTTATAGACATTAAATTCTATAATGAAGAAAATGGACTAATAAGTAATTATGTAAAAACAATATTTCAAGACAGAGAAAGCAACATTTGGATTGGAACCTATGGCTTTGGACTAGCACAAAAAATGGAGGAATCATTCCTCTTTTATTCTTTTGATGAAAATGTGTATTCAAATAATATCTTTTCCATTATCATTGATAAAAAACAGTTTCTATGGCTTGGTACTGCTGAAGGATTAATGCAAATTGATCTTAGAACCGAAAAAGTTTTGGAATTCTATAATGCCGACAATAGATTTATTAACGATATTGTAACGTCATTGTGTTTCGACAATAGTGGAAATTTATATGTTGGGACTTCAAAAAATGGATTATATTATTTTAATACGGAAGAAAAAGAATTTGAAAAAATTATAATTGGAGGAGATGCTTTAAGCAATATGATTAATAAGATTGCAATTGATAATGATACAATATGGGCTGCTACTAATGGGGGAATAATTAAATTACACAAAAATTTAATATCTGTAACAAACACAACAAATGGTTTGAAACACAATGTTGTTAATGACCTTTGTTTTAATAAAACTAAGGATAAACTTTATTTTGCATCATCAATTACAAACATGGTTTCTTTTATTCAGAAAGATTCTGTTATTAGCACACCCATTGGTTCAGCTTACGATTTATATGAATTTATCTCTGTTGATATAGATGAAAATGGTTCTTTATGGCTGGCAACTACAGACTATGGTATCATTAGATGGGATTCTTTAGTTGCTGTTAAATTATCTCCCGATATGGGATTAAAATCAAACTATTGTTATAATATTATTGTAGATAATCAGAATAATATTTGGGTTAGTCATAGAGGGGGATTAAGTGTTGTAATGCAAGAAAATGAAGAGATTAAAACATATGGAATAAATGATGGAATTTCTTCAAATTTAAATAAAAATTCTGCTTTCTTAGATAATAAAGGAAATTTGTGGTTTGGGACTAATAATGGCTTAATAAAACATGTTCCTGAAAATCGGGAAAAAACAAATATCCCTCCAATTCTAAATATTAATAGTATAAAAATTAATAATAAGGAAGTTGATTTTTCAAAAATGATAAAGTTGAAATATGGAACATATCAATTTGTTTTTAACTTTACTGGAATATCATTGAAAGATCCCCAGGGAGTTACATACAAATATATGCTTGAAGGTCATGACCCTAGTTTTATTTCTTCAAATACAAATAAGAATATTGTTTATAATAACCTTACAGATGGCGATTTTTATTTCAAAATTTATACTTGTAATAGTGAAGGTATTTGTACTGAAAAACCCGTAGTTGTTAATATTTTCATCGACAAACCCTTTTGGAGAAAGACATGGGTAATTATTACTTTCATAGTACTAATTATTATCATTACATTTTTTCTTGTGTACACAAGATTTAATCAGTTAAAGAAAAGAAAATTGTGGTTAGAAGATGAACTATGGAAAAGAACTAGTGAAATTGTTGCACAAAAACATGAACTTGAAGTTAAAAATCAAAATATTACTGATAGTCTTGAATATGCATTATCTATTCAGCGGTCTATTCTTCCTAATAAATCATATGTTCAGAAGTATTTTCCCGATTCATTCATTTTCTACAAACCTAAAGATATTGTTAGCGGCGATTTTTATCGCTTTGATATAATTCCAAATAAAAACAAATTCTTATTCTTTTGTGCTGATTGTACCGGGCATGGAATACCCGGGGCATTTATGTCTATGATAGGAAATACTCTTATAAAAGATATTATTACTCAACAAAATTATAAACATATTGGTGATATTTTAAACAAGCTAAATACATCACTTTTAGAAGTGTTTATTGAAAGCGATAAAGATAAAAGAAATGACGGTATGGATATTAGTATATGTGAAATTGATAAGGAAAATAATAAACTTAATGTTTCGAGTGCAAATAGAACTTTCGTTACTGTTATAAATAATAAAATTACTTGGCATAAAGGTTCTAGATCTGTTATTGGAGGACATATTAGATCCAGCAGAAATTTTGAAACAATAACATTCGATATTGAAAAAGGAGATATTATTTATATGTTTACAGATGGATATGTAGATCAATTTGGAGGAAAATCAAAGAAGAAATTCAAAACTCATAATTTTAAAAAACTTATATCTGAAATATACATGCTTCCTATGGAAGAACAATTCAAACAAATAATAGAAACTCATGAAAAATGGATATTGGATTATGGCAGCACAGATGAAACAATAGGACAAATAGATGATATCCTTGTGCTCGGAATCAAAATCTGACATCGAAAAATTTACCTTATAACAGTCACACTACCTGTTTCATCATGTAATATTCCGTTTTCATCTCTATATGTACATAACCATGTATAACTTCCTATTTGGACTATATCATTTCCTTGTTTAGCTCTACCGTCCCACCCCTGATTTATATCATCACTTTCAAAAATTATTTCGCCCCAACGGTCAAATACAATAAGTTTAAAATTGTTGTTATCTATTCCTGAACCAAAAACCTTAAAATAATCGTTTATTCCATTATTGCCAGGAGAAAATGCAGTTGGAGCATAAAATGTAAATTCATCTTTAATCCTTACAGTATAATGGACAGTATCTTTGCAATTATTTATTGAAACTACAACAAGTTCTACTACATAACTTCCTGTTTGACTATACCAGTGTTCCGGGCTTACAATATTTGAACTGTCGCCATCTCCAAAATACCAAAAATATTCAACTGCTCCTATTGTTTGATTATAAAAATTTATTAATGGTTTTATTATACTCGCAATTTCAGGATCGGCAATAAATCCGGCATGTGGGTTCGGATATACGGTTATCAAATCTTCAACAACATCAACATTTATACAACCATTAGTGTCTATTACTGTCAGAGAAATATCATATACACCTGCTTCTTCAAATATATGAATTGGATTTTTCTCACTTGATGTATTATATGAATTTTCATCATAAAAATTCCAGCTATACGTTTGTCCTATATCCGGACTACTTTCAATAAACTGAACCGTAAGCGGTTGACAACCTTCTGTTATGTTTGGGGCAAAGCTGTTTGGAGGTAAAGGATGATTATAAAGAGTGTAATAGCTAATTGCTTCATTATTACATTGGTCTTGTATTGTAAACGTATATGTTTGTCCATTTGTAGGATATACTGTTACAGGTAATGAAATTGATTGCCCATCAATGAATAATAGATACGGAGGACCACTACCTCCCAAATAAGATGCTGATAGCAAAACAGCATCACCCAAGCAAACGGTATCGTGATTTGCAAAAGCTTCTATTTGCAATGGAGGATGTACATAAACTGTAATTTCATTTGTCATTGTACAATTATTGGCATCGGTAACAATTACTGTATAAATTGTTGTTTGTGTTGGCGATACATTTATACTTGTTGTTGTTTCGCCAGTACTCCACAAATATGAATAATTTGGAACTCCACCTGTCGCACTCACTGTTATTGTTTCTTCAAGGTTTAAACACATATAAAAATCATTCGGCAATGAAATATATAGTTGAGGTGCTTCCGTTACTTCTGCTGAAAATACTTCAGTACATCCGTATGCATCTGTTATTGTAACAACATAAACACCTGCCGTTAAATTGTTTGCATTTTGAGTAAGTGCACCATTACTCCAGCTATATGTATAATTACTACCTACTGTAACATCAACGTTTATTGCTCCTGTACTTTCTCCATTACAACCAATTCCAACTGCAGATAAATTTGCAGTAATTTGTTCGGATTCTGTTACTATTACTGAATTTGTTCCTGTACAGCCATTTGCGTCAGTTACTGTTACTGAATAGGTTCCTTCTGTGTTTACATTTATGATTTGTGAATTACCACTTGGATTCCATATATAACTGGCATATGAACCTGCATCAAGTGTGGTACTACTACCAATACAATAAGATAAATTACCTGTTATTGTTGGTGTTGGATTAGGATTTGCTGTAACCGTAACCTGATCCACTCCCGTACAACCACTGGCATCGCTAACTGTTACTGAATACGTACCACTCGTTGTAATAGTGATAGTTTGTGTTGTCTCAGTAGTATTCCATAAATAATTTGTGTATCCACCACCTGCATCAATAATTGTTGAATTTCCTGAACAAATAGATAAAATACCTGTAATACTTGGTGATAAATTTGCAGCTACAGTAACATCTACTTGGTCGGTTCCTGTACATCCATTATTGTCAGTTACGGTTACACTATATGTTCCTGCTGTGTTAACACTAATAGTTTGTGTTGTTCCAGAAGGATTCCAGACATAATCTGTGTATCCTGCTCCGGCATCTAATATTGTTGAATCACCCGTACAAAAACTTAATGCTCCGGTAATACTTGGTATTGGGTTTGTATTTGTTGTTACATCTACCTGATCGGAACCAGTACATCCTGTAGCATCACTCACTGTAACAGAATATGTACCAGCAGTTGTTACGTTTATTGTTGGTGTTATATCTCCAGTACTCCATAAATAATTCGTATAACCTGCTCCAGCATCAAGTATTGTTGCTGACCCTGAACATATTGTTAAAACTCCTGTAATAATTGGTGACAAATTCGCAGCTACAGTTACATCCACTTGATCGGTTCCTGTACATCCGTTTGCATCAGTAACTGTTACAGTATATGTTCCTGCAGTGTTAACACTAATAGTTTGTGTTGTTCCAGAAGGATTCCATGCATAATCTGTGTATCCTGCTCCTGCATCTAATATTGTTGAATTACCTGTACAAAAACTTAATGCACCTGTAATTGATGGTGTTGGGTTATTGTTTAATGTTACAACTACCTGATCGGTTCCAGTGCAAGAACCACCACCAACAACACTAAATTCAATATCATCAACTGCAAAACTTGGATCTGTTCCAATATTATCGTCATTATTCACCCAC
Source organism: uncultured Bacteroidales bacterium (assembly GCA_964435855.1). Lineage (GTDB taxonomy): Bacteria > Bacteroidota > Bacteroidia > Bacteroidales > CAYTAU01 > CAYTAU01. The sequence continues at coordinate 33,993 of CAYTAU010000022.1, forward strand.
CTAAATCCAATTTTAACATTAGGATTATTATCAGCACTTGCGGGTAATGCAATAGAGTATGCTGTCCAAAGTCCCTGAGGGGCACATGTTGTAGCTGTTTTTGCTAAGTCTACTAATTGAGACCAAACTGCTCCGTCAAAATACCACAAAGTAGAATTATCTATAGCAAGTTGTCCGTCTTCCATATAATTAAAGCTTATAGTAATACTCGTTTGACCTGAACAATCAATTGTTGGTGATTCAACTCTTTTGTCTGTTTCAGGGAACCAAAAGCCAAGGCCACCTGCCATATATGCAGCACCCGGATCCATAGATACAGTAGTAGATCCAACATGTAAGGAAGGATCTGTTGCACCACAAGCAGTTCCACAAGCTCCTGCAGCATTACCACATTCGGTACCACTTACAAACCAAGCGTTAGCATCTGCTCCATTTGCACCTGTGTTAGTTACTGTCCATGCTCCATTAGAACCAACATATGCATTTGCATAACAACCACTGGCACACCCATTCTGGAAATCTTCTAACCAGAAAGTACTTGGTCCTCCTCCATCACTAACAGTTACTGAATATGTTCCTGCTATTGTTACGTTTATGGTTTGCGTCACGTCGCCTGTACTCCACAGATATGTGGTATAACCTGCACCTGCATCTAATATTGTTGCTGCGCCCGAGCAAATTGATAATACACCGGTAATACTTGGTGTCAAGTTTGCAGCTATTGTCACATCTACTTGAGCAGTTCCTGTACAACCATTTGCATCGGTTACAGTTACAATGTACGTACCTGCTGTTGACACGATTATTGTTTGTGAAGTTGCACCAGTACTCCAAATGTAAACTGAATAAGCTCCAGCATCTAATGTTGTTGAACCACCTGTACAGAAACTTGTTGAACCTGATATTGAAGGTACAGGATTCGCATTTACTGTTACTGTTTGCGTTGAACTTGCAGGGCAAACGCCATTAGTTGTATATTCTATTGTATAGGTATTTCCTCCAATTCCTCCAGTTATAGCACCAGTAGATGAGTTGATTGTTTCACCATTTGTTGGTATAGGATTAAATGAAAAAGTTCCACCTGATGTACCTGTAATTGTTGCAGAGTTAGTTGCTCCTTCACAATAATCACTAACAGTAAATGAAGCATCATCAGTAGCCATACCATCGTTAACTGTAACAGTTAAAATTGCAAAACAAGTAGGATTTGTAGCATCTGTAACAGTAATATTATAATCTCCTGCCAACAAACCACTAATATCTTCAGAAGTAGCTGTATAACCACTTGGACCGGTCCATGAATATGTAAATGTAGTACC
>CAYTAU010000022.1:35411-51518 GCA_964435855.1 uncultured Bacteroidales bacterium
AAATGGTGGGTCATAATCACAAACAGGTACAACAGGACAAATATTTACATCGCAACAAATCAGTGCAAACTGTGCACAAGCACTCATATTAACTGCTTGAATTTTCCCGTTTCTATTAACCGATTGATTATCTGCCTGCGATCCAACAGCTAGAACTTCACCATTAGAATTTACACTCACATCATAAACAGTGAATGGCAACAATGACTCAGATATAAAATTAAGATCTTGATCAAATTTGACAACTCTGTCACCGGAACCGGCATAAACATTACCACAATCATCTACATCCAAACCACTATTTTCTACCACTAATCCTCCAATAATTGGAACAGTGCTAGAGTTTCCTCCCGCTAAATTAACAGAAGTAATTAATGAGCCATCACTCAATAGACGTTTATGAATCTCATCTCCACTATTAGTGTAAAAATATTGATCGTTTGCTACCAATGCTTTTAATCCTCCTCCATTTTGTGTAGCAGGAAGATAATTTTCACATTTATAACCTAAATGGTGACCATTGTCAACCTGAAAAATAGGCTGATCATTAGGACAAACACCAATATTTTGATTAATTGCACCAACTTCTTCATGAGTTAGAAAAACATATTTAGCATCTTTTGACGAAGATATTGACCTAACTTCTATAGGCGTAGCTCCAATTCCCATTAAGCTAGTTTGTGCAAGATTTTGCGAACTCAAAACATCTCCATTTGTTAAATCTATATCAAATATTGTCGCAAATGCTTCAAATGCGAACATATTCAATATAGTTCCGCCAACAATAAGTTTTGTTTTATCGCAATTAAATGTTATTGACCAATATTCATCAGACATTCCAGAACCGTTTGTATGCCACACCATTCCTCCAACTGTAGTAATTCTTTCTATTTCAGGTGACGTTCCAGAGGTTATATAGCTAATACCTGCATCATCAGTTGCAAGTGTACCTAACCAAACTGATGCCGTATCCCATGGTGTTACATATGTCCATTGCCAGGTACCGGCACTATTATACTTACGTAATTCCATAGGTGTTTCGCCTCCAATAACATAAACATTGCCTGAACCATCTGTTTCAACCTCCCAAACTGCTGTTGAAGTATTGAAATTTGGAGATTGAACCCAAGGGTCAATAACTATTTCTTGAGTATTATCATAATTTTCTAAATTAAATGATAAAATATCGTTTTCAAATATAAAGTTTGATTGTAACTCTTGTTTGGTATTTTTATAGAAAGTAAAAGGATTATGTTCTGTAATTTCACCTTGTGATGTCTTTATTTCTATTTGTCCTAATTGGTTTAATTGATAGTTTATGTGTTCACTACCAATTTTAGTATGTCCTTTCGAATATTTCATTTTAATTTGTGAAATATCAGCTCCCTGATGCAAAATTATTGAGTATTTAAAACCGGTTTCAGGATGAAAAATGTATTCAACATCAATATTATCATACAGATTTTTGTAAATTAATTTCTTATATCCCTTTATATAATTCTCGTTTCTTACTTCTTTGGTTTCGAAATCCCTTATCGCATAAGAGTAGTATGCAGATGCTTCATCCTGTGCTATTATTTCAACATCAGAATTAGAGCCAATCCAACTTACATGAATTAATTCACTGATATTTGTTCGTTTGGGGCTATCATGTATTCTTTTATCTCTGTTAGGATTTCTAATTATTTTATCGAAACGATATGTTAATCCTTTTTTCGTAAAGAAAACATAGGAATCATCATAATCAATTCCATATTCAATTTTTGAATTATTTTGCCAATTTCTTCCATCAAACTGTCCCTTATTTTTTATAAAAGCCGGAGTTGTTTCAAACGAAGCTAATGAATTAACCTGAGAGAAAGCTATAATTGGCAGAAAAACCAATAAAAATAATATGTATTTTTTCATTTTGGTGTCTAATTTTTAAATTCTAAAATGGTTGCCTATAAGAATACAAATATAATAATGTTTAGACGTAATTTATACTTTTTGGTTGCTTTTATAAACAAAAAAATGTGTAAATTTATACATTGGTATAAACAACAACAATCTGACCTCGCCTATCAATCTCTTTATCATACAGATGCAGCATGCTGAAAAGAAAGGTTGTGAAATATTAAATGAAGATTTTTTATTCTCAAAAAATAGCCCCCCCCAATATTATCAAATTGGTATTATGTGTGTCAGCAGACAATATTTTTCAAGAACTTAACTTGCACAAAATATGCTACTTAACTCAAATAAAAAATAAGCTCTCATATTTAAATAAAATAAATAAGAAAATTTAATTGTTTTTTATTAATTTTACGCATAACATTTTTTATTTTTTTAACGTATAAGAAAAATAAGAAAATATTTTAAAATGAAATCATTAATAATAGCAAAAAGAAAAGACACTCCTACGGTAAATTTTGATCCCGAAAATAATATTTTTGAGATTTCAGGAAAATGTCATCCTGAAAATATACGTATATTTTTTAGACCAATAATGGATTGGTTAGATACATTTTTTGAAAACATTAAAAATACTCAAAACAATAAAATTGATTTAATTTTAAATTTTGAATATCTAAACACTGCTTCCTACAAATATTTAATTGAAGTAATGCGAAAGTTTTACAAGTTTCACTCAAATAATATTCCTGTTGAAATTACATGGCTGTATGATGAAGAAGATGATGATATGAAAGATTCAGGTATTGAACTTTTTGAGATGTCTGATGTTAAACTTCCTTATAAATTAAAATCGTTTATTGATAATAATTAATTGATCATAAATTTTTATATTATAATTTTTTATGAATTTCAATGAAAAACTAGAACAATACATACTTGAACATACCCAGTCCGAAGAAAATGTTTTAAAAGAATTATTCAGAGAAACACATTTAAAGATTTACCACCCAAGAATGCTTTCCGGACATTTACAAGGAAAAATATTAGCAATGCTTTGTAAAATGATTAAACCCGATAATATTCTTGAAATAGGAACATACACCGGTTATTCTGCTATATCAATGGCTTTTGCAATTGATAACAATTCAAAAATATATACTATTGACAATAATGATGAAATAGAAGATTTTACCAGAACTTATTTCAAAAAAGCCGGAGTTGAAAACAAAATAGAGTTTCTTATTGGTGATGCAATTGAAATAATACCACAAATGGATATTAATTTTGATATTGTTTTTATTGATGGAAATAAACAACAATATTCAGAATATTATGATCTGGTTTTTGATAAAGTTGTAACAGGAGGATATGTTTTTGCCGATAATGCTCTGTGGAGTGGAAAAGTTGTTGAAGATAATATCAAAAATAATGACTATGATACTAAAGGAATAATAAAATTCAATGAAAAAATTCAAAATGATAATAGAATTGAAAATGTGCTGTTCCCTGTACGTGATGGCTTAATGGTAATGAGAAAAAAATAAAAACCTATTCTAATACCACTTTTTTAGAAGCAGAAAAACTTTTTCCTGAAATATAAACTGTATATAATCCACTTGTAAATGTATTTGTTTCAATTTGTCCCTTTATTGTATTTTTATAAATTTGTGTAAAGACTATCTCGCCTGTACTTTTTACTATTTCTACTTTTATAATTTCCGACTGCAATTCTCCAATATCAAAATAAATTAAATTTTTTCCCGGATTTGGATACACATTAATTTCATGAGCATCTTTTTTCCCTTTTGTTTTTATACCTGTTAATGAAATACTAAAAGTATCGGCAATTGTACCATCATCGCGAATAATTTCAGTTAAAATACTTCCATTGCAAACAGTAAACTTGGCAAAATGTAAAGTGCTTTCAGAATATAGCAAACCAGTACCAATTCCTGAAGGAGTGTATAATGGTCCTCCTCCTCCTCCAAGAGTAAGATGATGAATTCCATTCACCAAACAATGTGCATAAAAATGATTGTGTCCTGCAAAAACTGCATGTATTCCATATTGAATAAACAAAGGTTCTAAATACGTTTGAACCGTTTGGTTATTATTATGATTACTTTCATCAGTGTATCCAGGCTCATGCAACACTATAATTTTCCATTCTTTATTAGTATTTGCCAGATCCGATTCAATCCATGCATATTGTGATGATGTGGTTGAATAGCTTACATACTGATCAATAACAGTAAAATGTACCGGACCATAATCAAAAGAATAATAACAAGCTAAGCTGTCATATTGCCAATACTTTTTGTAATATGTTGCAGAGCTTTCATGATTTCCCCTTGCTCCCATTATTGGTATGCTTGCCTGTAATGATAATATGTTACTATAATTCCTGTTAAAGTATTCATTATCCCAGTATGTTTCACTATCAGAAGAATTCCAATCTCCTGTGTGCATTAAAAAGCTTTGGTTAAAAATATCAGTATTAATATTATTAAGAATTTGTCCGCATACATCATTATGTTTGTCAGGGTAAGAACGAGTATCTCCATAAGCATAAAAAGTAATACAAGTAGTTGTATCGGCAGGTGCAGATAAGAAACTACCGGCATGCTGCACACCGTTTTCAGTTACTCTATAATGATATTTAGTATTTGCTGTTAATCCTGTTATTGTATATATATGTTGATGTTCATTAACTCCGCTTCCTGTTTCGGTTGTTATTGTGTTTCCCAATTGATATGTTAAATCAGTTCCCCATTCCAAAGTACAATTCAAAGTAGAATCTAATTGCCAAAGCACTTTCATTTCAGTATTATTTCCTGTATATATTAAATAAGGACCTTTACGCATTTTACTTTGCGACCAGGTACTTTGGCATCCGTAAAGAAATAAAAAAGTTGATATAATTATCAGATAGTATCTTTTGTTCATAAATTTAAAATTTAATTATGCAAAAATACTAATAAGGTATGATTATAAAAATTGTATAACTTGTATTCTTAAAAAAATGCCGGAAAGAGTTCGGGATTCAATTTCAGATTTACGACTCACCGTGAAAACAATTGAACAATTTATTTATTAATCATGTTTTAAAATTATTTTCCGTAATTTTGATTTTATAAATTATTTATATAAATGACAAAAAAAATTAAAGATAAGGTTTATACAAAAAATGTTATTGAGTTTATTACAATAGCAAAAGAGTATTGTGCTTTTGTTGAAGACACAGGTAAACTTTCTGCAAAATTATTTTTAGAAAAATCACAAATGCTTTTGCCTTTGCTGTATCTTAAAACATCAATGTTATCAAAATTTGAAACTGTTTCAAAAGAAAGTAACGAAAAATTTGTGTCGGAAGAAGACTGGAATTATATTAAAAATAAAATTGCAGGTCTGTTAGGTGAGATTGATGTATTTGTACAAGTAATTGAACCAATTTCGCAATTTGAAGGCGATTCAATTAATGTAAGTTTATCGGAAATATTTGCCGATATATATCAGGATTTACGAGATACAATCGCTATTTTTGTAATAGGCAATGAAGATATGATGAACGATGCCTTATGGGAATGTAAATTGAACTTTGAACAATACTGGGGACAAAGAACAATAGTTGCACTTTCTACAATACATAATATTAATTACGGAGCAAAAGATATTCCTGATGACAATAAGTAATTTTAGAAATAATATTACAAAAGAAGAAATTGACATACTGCCTTTGAGACATTTTGAAGGAAAAATTGTTCTTATTGATACTCTTGAACTCCTCTCTAAGGCAATTGATAAATTAAAAAAAGCCAAATATCTTGGTTTTGACACAGAAACCCGCCCATCATTTAAAAAAGGAATTAAAAACCCATATAAAGTTGCATTATTACAATTGTCAACAAAAAACAAGGCTTTTTTAATCAGGTTAAATAAAGTTGGATTGCCAAAACAACTTGCCAACATTCTTGAAGATAAAAATATAGTAAAAATTGGATTGGCAATAAATAATGACCTTCGAATGCTTAAGCAATATACTAATTTCAAAGAACAAAATTTTATTGATCTGGCAACATATAGTTCAGAATATCACAATATTGAATGTAATAGTTTGAAAAAACTAACAGCAATTGTTTTGGGTTTTAAAATTTCAAAATCGCAACAACTATCAAACTGGGAAAATAACGAATTAACAGAAGCCCAACAAAGATATGCAGCTACCGATGCATGGATATGTTACGAGATATTTAAAATATTCTCTCAATAATTAAATAAAAAGCTCAAATGCAAGAAATATTTTTACAATATATTTGGCAACATCAATTATTTAAGAGCAAGTCACTGAAAGCAGTAACAGGAGAAGAAATTGAAATTATTAATATTGGTGAGAAAAACCACGATGCAGGTCCCGATTTTTTAAATGCTAAAATAAAGATCAAAGATATTATTTGGGCAGGCAATATTGAGATACACAAAAATTCATCCGATTGGTTTATTCATAAACATAATACCGATAAAGCATATAACAATGTAATATTACACGTAGTTGGCAAGTTTGATAAGCCGGCAATAAATACTTTAAAAAAATCTATCCCGACAATTATACTTGATTACAATAAAAAACTTGAAGACAATTATCTTTTACTGCTTAACAGCGAAAAATGGATACCTTGTTCCGACAAGATACATAAGGTTGATGATTTTGTTATCGACTATTGGTTAAATACATTGCTTGTTGAGCGACTTGAAAAAAAATCGAATGAAATACTTAATACTTTAAAAAATAATAATAACAACTGGGAAGAAACATTTTATCAGCTAATAGCAAAGAATTTTGGTTTCAAATTAAATGCTTTGCCTTTTGAGTTATTGGCAAAATCTACACCATTAAAATACATTGCAAAACACAAGAACAATTTGATGCAGATAGAAGCATTTCTATTCGGACAAGCAGGATTTCTGCAAGACAATAATATTGATGACAATTATTATCTCACACTACAAAAAGAATATAAATTCTTAAAGCATAAATTTAAATTAAAGTCAATTGAGAAACATTTGTGGAAATTTCTTCGTTCACGTCCTGTTAATTTTCCTACAATACGAATCTCACAATTTGCAAAACTGATACACACATCAACATCATTGTTCTCTAAAATAATGGAGGCAAATTCCATTAAAGCAATTTACACTTATTTCGATATCGAAGCATCGGAATATTGGAAAACACATTATAAATTCGGGAAAACATCAGGGAAAAAAACAAAACGCTTTGGAAAAACAGCAGTAAACACATTAATCATTAATACCGTAATACCTTTTCTTTTTATTTACGGTAAACAAAAGGGAAACGAAAAATTTAAAGAAAAAGCAATTAACTTTATCGAAGGAATACCCGCCGAAAACAACAAGATAATAAGAAACTGGGAAGAAATTGGCATTGATGTTAAAAGTGCATTTTACTCGCAAGCACTAATTCAATTAAAAAATGAGTATTGTTCTCAAAAAAAATGTATAAATTGCCAAATCGGAAATATGCTAATAACAAATGGATAAAATTGAGAAAAGACACCTTATAAGTACACTATTCCTTCTTTTGGGAGTAATTGTAATTGGTACTGTAGGATATACTATTATCGAAGATTTTGCTTTTGTCAATGCATTTTTCATGACAATAATTACTGTTACAACAGTAGGCTTTGAAACTGTAGAACCTTTATCGGATGCAGGAAAAATATTTACAGCATTCTTAATTATTACAAGTTTGGGTATCTTTGCTTATGGAATTACAACTTTAACAAGATACATTTTAAGTGGCGTTTTTAGAAACTATTATAAACAGGCAAAAATGAAAAAACGAATAAGTAAACTCAGCAAACATATTATTGTTTGTGGTTATGGTAGAGTAGGGAAACAATCAACTACTGAACTTTTGGAGCACAACGAAAAAGTTGTTATTGTTGATAAAAAAAATACTATTATTGACCAAGTGCAAGAGAAACCTGCCCTAATGTATATTCATGGCGATGCTACGCAAGACGAAATACTTACCGAAGCTCAAATTAATAATGCCAAGGCACTTATTACTACTTTCCCCAACGATGCCGAGAATCTGTTTGTTGTGCTTACAGCGAGGCAAATGAACCCAACACTTACGATTATTAGCAGGGCTTATGATAGCAAATCGGATACTAAACTTAAAAGAGCAGGGGCAACAAACGTAATAATGCCCGATAAAGTTGGTGGACAAAGAATGGCAAAACTCGTATCACAGCCCGATGTTGTTGAGTTTATTGAATACATTATGTTACAATCAAACCGAGAAAGTGGAATAGAAGAACTTTCTTGCAGTCAATTGGCTTCTTGCTTTGCCAATAAATCTATTCGCGAACTGGATATTAGAAATGTTTCCGGTGCCAATATTGTTGGTATAAGATTGGCAGATGGCAATTACATTATTAATCCTTCACCAGAAATTGTACTTACAGCTAAAGACAAGCTATTTGTTTTGGGAAACAGGAACCAAATTGAAAACTTAAGAAATGTTCTTCTTTCAGGTGCAGAATGAAAAAAGTATTAATTACAGGAAGCAACGGATTACTGGGGCAAAAATTAGTTGATATTTTATCTAAAAAAGAAGATATTGAACTTATTGCCACTTCACATTCATCAAACAAAATAATTGGTGTAGATAATTTTACTTTCGATAATCTTGATATCACAAACAAAACAGAAGTTAATTACATAATTGATAGGTACCTCCCAGATACCATTATTAATGCAGCAGCAATGACACAAGTTGACCTCTGCAATGAAAAACGAACAGAATGCTGGGACGTTAATGTAAATGCAGTTGCACATTTGGCAGAAAAAGCCAAACAAACTAATGCTTTCTTTTTACACGTTTCAAGCGATTTTGTTTTTGACGGCATAACAGGAATATATAATGAAGAATCTATTCCTAATCCGGTAAGCTATTATGGATTATCGAAATACGAAAGCGAAAAAACAGCACTTGCTGTAACAGGTAATTGTGCAGTTGTTAGAACAATACTTGTTTATGGAGTTTTAAAAAGCATGACACGTTCAAATATTGTATTGTGGGTAAAAAATAATCTGGAAACAGGCAAAGCAATAAGAGTTGTAAACGACCAGTTTCGCATGCCTACTCTTGCCGAAGATCTTGCTTTAGGATGTATTGCAATAGCCGAAAAAAAGAAAACCGGTATATTTCATATATCGGGCAACGAAATGATGAGCATTTACGAAATAGCAATAAAAACAGCCGAGAGTTTTGGTTTAAATAAAAAGCTAATTACCCCCGTTGCATCTATAGAACTTAACGAAAAAGCAAAACGACCGCCAAAAACCGGCTTTGATCTGCATAAAGCATATACTGAACTATCTTATATGCCCACTAAATTTACCCATGGATTAAAATTACTAAAAACACAACTTGAAGGCTTGGAATAAGGGTAACGATTAGGCTAAAAATTGGCGGGCGTTTCATAGCACCAATCTTTCAACATACCATTTCGTTTATTTATTGTAATTTCTTTCATTTTATCACTTTTCGCCCGCTTGTTTTTGAGCCTGTGTTATCTTGCGTTATTAATCTTCTTCGTCTGTCTATCAATGCGATGGGGCAGGAAAAGTTTTGGTTGTGTGAAAGCCTTTTAGCGACCTGCCAATGTGCTTTACTGCGAATGGTCGGCTATTCCAATACTATTTTTTCAACTCCCACTCCTTTATTAGTTATTATTTTTATTAAATATGAACCCTTTGCTTGTTCACTTAAATCAATGTCAAGTTGTTTTTCTTTAACAGCAATTTTGCTAATTATTTGACCATTAATATTCATTAATTCTATTTCTATAATATTATCCCCTTCAATTGTAATTACTCCGCTTGTTGGATTTGGATAAATTGAAACATTTATGTCAGAAAAAAATTCATTAATCCCAACAGAAGTAATATTATAACAGGCAGATGTATCTACACAACCATTTTCTGTTACTTCAACAGCATAATTCCCATTTATCGTTGCTGTGAAAGTTTGAGCTGTTTCGTTTGGAAGTATGGAATAGTTATTGTCACAATCCATCCATATATATGAAGCTGTCGCTGTATTTGCAGTAAGGCTTATTCCATTTTGAATAACACTTGTATCTACAGTGTTTATGGTCAGATCAAGTATTACAAGTGAGTCGCACGAATTGGCAGAACCTCCGGGAAAGTTGAAAATTGCAGAATTGTTGCTTGATGTGTATGTATTGCCATCAATCCATGTGTAAGTGTCACATGCTATTTGGGTGTCTGTTCCAATTTCAGCATTGCATGTAGTTGCAATAAAAACATCTGAAGTAGCTACTATTATATAGGAATTATCCAGATCGATATTGCCTAATGTTAGGGAGCCACTATTGTAATATCCTGCTATTAATATTCTCCCATTATTATCTATATAGCAGTCGTTAGCTCCATCATCATTGCTTTTTCCAATCTTAATTGCCCAAAACAAATTACCATTAGTGTCGTACTTTGCCAAAAATATTTCATCACCTCCGTTATTGTTTAAAACCGTGCTGCCAAATGTAATGGATGATCCATTATAAACTCCTGTTATCACAGTGTTTCCATAAATATCAGTTGCACATCCTCTTGCTTCATCGTCAGAACTGCTGCAAACCCCTTTTGCCCACTGTGCGGTAAGCGATGGGTTAAGCTTAACTAAGAAAGCACCTGAACCACTGCCAGTATTAGTTATAGTTTCTGTATCAAAAGTCACACTGCTGCTGGAAAAATTACCTGATAAAAATACATTGCCATCAGCATCAGTTGAACATGAAAAAGGCTCTTCACCACCACTACCACCAAAAACTTTGGATGAAATTAGTGTACCATTCTCATCATACTTTATCACAAATCCATCTTTACTACCGCTATTTGGATAATAGCTTCCTTCAATATCGATAGAATCGCCTTTGCAATATCCTGTTACAATTATGTTACCAGAAGGGTCAACAATACATCCTCTGCCTTTATCATCATCCAGGCTACCGGCATTTTTTGCCCATAAGGTATTACCGTTAGGATCATACTTTATCAAGAACATATCTGAGGAGCCACCTACCGGATTCTCATTGTATAAAGTAAAGCTTCCAGAGGTAATAGAGGGTGCCCTATACCACCCTGTTATATAAACATTTCCATCGGAGTCAGTAGCCAGACAGCTTCCGCCATCATCATCGGTTTCACCTATGGCATGAAACCATAATGGAGTTCCGCTTGAGTTATATTTTACAATGAAACAATCAAAAGTACCACCGCTGCCGTCAGAGTTGGAAACATTATGTGCGTTATTACCTCCGAATTGTATTGAAGGGCTATCGAAATAACCGGTGGCAAAAACATTCCCATTACTGTCAACTGCGCATTTTGTTGTTTTGTCCTCCAAGGAGCCCTTTACTCTTGATGACCACGATGTACTTCCGTTTGCATTGTATTTTACTATAAAGCCATCTGATAGTCCATCATTGCTCAAGGAACTACCTCCAAAATTGATGGAAGTGCTAAAATAAAAGCCAGTCATATACATATTTCCGTTATTATCCATGCAGCATCCATTTGCTTCGTCAGGAAGAGTACCTCCTGCTGTTTCAGCCCAAGTCCAGTTTTGGGCTTGTGTAGGTAATAGAAGAATTAGTACAAAATAAGGGAGTAATAGTTTTTTCATAATCGCAATGTTTAAGTTATGACTTTATATTTCTGTTATTGTGCAAGCTAACAATTGGATAAAAAGCATTAGTGCCTGTTATCTACCTTATAGCTACTTTTATTAATTTTAAACATATAACAAAGTTAATAATATTTATTGACTTTAAGTTTTATTATTCACCAAACAAAAGGATTGACTTCCCCAATAAAATCGGGGCAGGCTATCTATAGAGGAACGCTATACAATCGCGCACCAGCAGGGGCGTTTTAGCTATTTGTTGGTGGTAGTTTGTCATTATTGAAAACATTATTTAGTACTATATGTTGCGGCATATTTTCTTTCAATTGTGTTAACTATTTTACTTATAAGGTCTTTTTGAGCTCTTCGAGAAGATATGAAAAAAAATGGCCATACCCTCATTAAAAACTGGGCTGAACCGTATATTGCGGCTCCTACACACAAATATTGATTTTTAGAACACGGATATACCCAACAAGCTACATAATTGGATTTCTTTATTCCAATAAACTCTTTTTTAGTCCCTTCATACTCCCTGATTGAAGTACATTCAGGCAGTTCATTTAAAAACAAAGACAGCAAAGATTCATATGTCATTTCTGGTTTATAATCAACTTTTCTCGTTTTCATAATTCATAGCAATTACGGTTTATATTATTATATTAACACCTACACTATTAGATAACGTGCATTAGTGCCTGTTATCTACCTTATAGCTACACTTTGTTAATTTTAAACATTTAACAAAATTAATAATATTTATTGACTTTAAGTTTTATTATTCACCAAACAAAAGGATTGACTTACCCGAGAAAATCGGGGCAGGCTGTCCATAGAGGAACGCGATACAATCGCGCACCAGCAGGGTATTTATTGTTTTATTAATTTTCTAATTACTGTTTGTTTATCAGTTGTTACTTTTATTATATATATGCCTTTTGGCTGTGAGCTTAAATCTATTTCGGTTTCTTTGCCTGTGTATATTTGTTTTCCTTGCAGGTTTATTACTTCCACACTCTCCACTTCTTCTGCCTTTATTGTAATAATACCTGTTGTGGGGTTTGGAAATATACTCCAAAATAAATTCTGAATATTATCTTCAATCCCTGTTAGATCAATAACTACTATGTAATCAGAAGTAAAGGTTGTATCTAAAGGACAATTGGAATTAGTTATTGTATAGTGATATGTTCCTCCTGTTGTAATAATCAATGTGTCATTCGTTTCAAATGGCATTGCAGTACTGTTTTTATACCATTGTATATTCTCTACACCGTATAAGTTTTTTATAATTAGTAGTGCTGTATCAGCCATAGAAACAGCACCCACCCCAATCGTCTCTATGTAATACAATGATGAATAAGGAGTCGCATTATATCGTTGTGACATTTCAGAACAAGAGCCATCAGTTGTTATTACAGCAAAAGAATAACCATATTGCATATAATCAGGCAAATATTGGTTTGTTTCAGGTATAAGTGACCAGTTATTACTGTTAAAAACAAACCATTGATAAGAATCAGCAGGTTCTGTCCAAAGGGTATCATATTCGCACAACCAAGGGTGAGATGAGAAAATGGTAGGTGTATGGCTACAAAAATGAATAACTGTATCTTTAAAGCTGATGTGTGTCCCCTGTAGATCACAATTTGTGGTGGTTAATCCTACAGTGTATGTTCCATCCGATGAATAGGAGTGAGATATGTTTTGCAAAATAGATGTATCGCCATCACCAAAGTCCCAAAAATAACTTTGTATATTATTGAAAGGAGTAAAAATTACTTCATTTACACCTGGGCCTATTTCATATTGAAAATCTGCTAATGCGGGTTTTTTATAATCCCACAAACTCAAATTGTCGAAAACTATCGTTTTGGCTGCACTTCTAATAATAGAAGCATCAGTTGCATTTAAACTAAAATCATATGTAATCAATGTAGGGTCTTTTTTGAAAATTGCTGCATAAAAGCAACATGCTGCAGCGTAAGACCCTGCGACTGATGGATGACTTTCGTCTACTTGATACAATTCAATGCTTGGATGATTTTGCCGAAGATATCTCCATACAACAGATACAGGAGAAACTTCCCCATTCACCTCGTCTGTCTTTTCCAAATATTTATCCCTTAATGTCGTGTCCATACCTAGATAAGTGCACATTACAGGGATAGATGGACAGTTTGATGCATCTCCATTCTTTCTTCCCCAAGTCATATAAGGCATAATTGTAGTACAAGGATTATATTGTCTGATTTGGGTATATAAATCACCAAACCCTTGACTAAAAAGAGATGGGTACGTAATTGGTTCTCGACTTTGTCCTTGCAAAACAATGTAATCCCAACCACCAGCCATTATTTTATTTTGGCTAACAATATCAAGGCTATGATCTATTAAGTGGTATCCTCCAGGCGTATTACTTTCAAAAATCAAGGTATCTCCAACTGATAGGGCAACATCATTTATAATTTGGGGTAAATTATTAACTCCAGTATAACTATTTCCTAAGAATAGAACCTTGTTGTTTTGTTGGGCTTTTAACACTAATCCCGAACAAAAGAATAGTGATGATAAGAAAATGATAAGAAAATGATTTCTTTTATTTATTGTTATGTACTTTTTCATTTTGTTTTTATGTTTGGTAACTACTAGATAAAAAGCATTAGTGCCAGTTATCTACCTTATAGCTACTTTTGTTAATTTTAAACATTTAACAAAGTTAATAATATTTATTGACTTTAAGTTTTATTATTCACCAAACAAAAGGATTGACTTCCCCTAGAAAATCGGGGCAGGCTATCCATAGAGGAACGCGATACAATCGCGCACCAGCAGGTGCAAAGTGCTTTATTCTGCATTCATTTTCATAATCTCATCATATAAAATCTGAATATCGCCATTATCTTTATTAATATCCCTTGCTTTGGCAATTGCAACTTTCGCTGCATCTATATGATTACTCTCTTTGTATGAGTTTGCTAGATAATAAAAACTTTCCCAGTAATCAGGATGAATTTCTGTATTAGCTGTAAATATTTTTATCGCAATGTCATTATCATTACCTAAAAACATTCTACCTACTACATTAATCATATTGGCTTTGCCTTTATACAATATTTCGTTTGATTTCATCCCAGATATTGAACTATCAATACCTTCTTGTAATATCTGGTTAAGCAATTTTGTAATAATACTATAATCAGTAGAATCTTTTTGAATTAATTCATTATTCTGTATTTCAAATTCTTTTGAATTCTCAATTCCCGATTTTAATGTGGTATTAAAAAAACTATTAAAGCAATTGCATAAAACAGTATAGCTTTCAGTTGTGCTATTTGCATTACTATCTTTACTGCACATAGCAAATTGTTGCCAAAATGATATAAATCCGTTATGGTCTAGTTCAGTCATCTTATACAAATATTTATCCTCTACAGAAATAGAACTGTAATATGGGAAAATTGAAAAGTCTTTATAATTATTTGCAATCATCAGATATGGTGTATTTGCTTTATCAAAATTAAACCCTTCAGTTTTATTTAAGATAAAATAAAATGAGTATTCATGGCTGCCATCTAAACAAGCTACAGCTTTCACCTCAGGGGTTCTCATCTGGTAAATTATTGTCGCCATACTTCCAGTACTAAACCCGAATAGTCCAATATGCGAAATTTTTAATTTCAATGAATCACTAATGTATTTTACAATAAATTCCATATCACGAACTTGTGCTAATGTGGCTTTTATTTGATCATATCGTTTTAATGTTTCATGTCCTGCAGAACCAACTGAAACAACACGATATCCATTGCTAGCTAAATACTCACACATAATATGATTTTGTACTGCTGATTTACTGTTTGATGGAGCATATATTATGAGAGGAAATTTATCTTTAATTGGTTTTGCATTGTATGTTGCTTTAACAGGGCTATTTAGTGCCTCTTTTGTTGTTATTAAGGTATCAATTCCAAATTGGCGTTTGGAAAATCCCAAGTAAGCATTAATAAATTCTTCGGAGATATTATCAATGTCCTGTTGTTCTTTATTAAAATCTTCTCTAATTGCAATTAAATCAATATAATCTTTGAATGACATACATTTCAATTCAGAATTATTTTGACTGGGATACCAAAAATGAATCAACATGGGTCTATTTACCGTATCATGGCCTATAACATAATTTCTCGAATTATCTGTCGCCTTAAAATACTTAAATCCAACATCATAACCACCTTTACCATCAGCCTGACAATAACTAAATTTAACTACGAGAAGGAGTAAACAAATTGATATTATTTTTTTTAGCATAATGTTTTTCTTTGGGTTTATTTAAGTGTACTTTGGTTTTACAGTATTTTGCACAACTACTAGATAAAAAGCAATAGTGCCAGTTATCTACCTTATAGCTACACCATGTTAATTTTAAACATTTAACAAAATTAATAATATTTATTGACTTTAAGTTTTAT
>CAYTAU010000023.1:0-48930 GCA_964435855.1 uncultured Bacteroidales bacterium
TTTCAGGTGCACCCAAAGTCATTTCAGGTGCACCTAAAGTCATTTCAGGTGCACCTAAAGTCATTTCAGGTGCACCTAAAGTTATTTCAGGTGCACCTAAAGTCATTTCTAGTGCACCTAAAGTCGTTTCAGGTTCACCCAAAGTCAGTTCTGGTACACCTAAAGTTGTTTTAGGTGCACCCAAAATCAATAATTACATATAAATTATTAACAATTAACAATTAACAATTAAAAATTAAAAATTAACAATTAAAAATTAAAAATTAACTATTAAAAATTAAAAATTAACTATTATGAACAAAACAAAAGATTATATACCGGGAAACAAAATACAGTTTTTGGTATGGTTAAGAAACTTTGTAAAAAAAGCAGTTGCAAATGTAAATCATTATGGTATAAACCAGGAAGAAATAAAAGCACTGCAAGAACTGGCAGATTTTTATGATGTTGATATTACCAAAGAATTAGAATTACTAACCCAAAAGCTGGCACAGTTTAAAAAGACAAAAACCGACCGTGCCAAGGTAGAAAAACTGTGCCGTGGCATAGCACAGAAAGTAAAAAACGATTCGCAATATACACCCGAAATTGGAAGAGATTTTGATATTATTGGCGAAGAAAATCCTTTCGACCCAAAAACATTCAGCCCCGATGTTAACCTGAGAAGAGTGAGTAGCGGTGTAGAAATTAGCTTTGAAAAAAGCCTTACCGATGGTGTAAATATTTATCGCCGACTAGACAAAACCACCGACGACTTTGAATTTTTGGCACACGATACCTTCAGCCCATATATTGATACCAAAGAAATGGACACACATGCCACATACCAATATCAGCTATGGGCAGTAATAAAAGATAAAGAAATAGGTAAAGCCAGTGCTGTGAAAATTATTACGGTTTAGAAAAAATTATTAATACCCGCTTAGCGGTTTTAAACCGCTTAGCGGATAAATTGTAAAATTAAAAGGGGAAAAACCTTCAAGGTTTTTGAAACCTTGAAGGTTTGAAAAAAATAATATTGCGCCATAAAAAACATAATAAGAACGAATTTAAAAAAAGAAATTATATAATAGAAAGACACAAAACAAGCTTAATAGCTGGTTTATTTGGTTTAATTATTATAATTATTTTTTACCTTTTAAATTTAATCTTTAAGTTTGTAGAAATTTGAAAGAAGCGTTTTCTCCCTTTTTTTGTTACTTTTGTTAAATAAACACTTGTAGCTATAGTAGAAATAAAAAACACTACGCATTTTAGTGGGGTGTTATGCTTAATACAAAAAAATAAAAACGAAGAATATGAAGAAAATAATTTTAACTTTTATAATTTTGATAATTGTGTTGTTATCATTTGGACAAGAAAATTACAACAAGACTAATGAATTCGGAGAATATCGAAAAGACTGGGCATTGGTTGAAAAAGACGGATTATTAGGGTTTATCACATGTGATGGACACGAAATTATAAAACCACAGTATAATAAAATTTCATTATTTGGGGATTACCGAAAAGACTGGGCATTGGTAGAGAAAGACGGATTATTGGGATTTATATCAAGTGATGGAATTGAAATTATAAAACCGAAATACAATAAGATTTTACCATTTGGATACTATTTAAGAAAAGACTGGGCGTTGGTTGAAAAAGACGGATTATCAGGATTTATCACAAGTGACGGACATGAAATTATAAAACCACAGTATGATAAGATTTCACCATTTGGAGATTATAGAAAAGATTGGGCATTAGTTGAAAAAGACGGATTATTAGGGTTCATTTCCAGTAACGGAAATGAAATTATAAAACCACAATATAATGAAATTTCATTATTTGGAGACTACCGAAAAAACTGGGCGTTGGTGGAGAAAGACGGATTATTAGGATTCATATTTAGTGACGGACATGAAATTATAAAACCACAGTATGATAAGATTTCACCATTTGGAGACTATCGAAAAGACTGGGCATTGATTGAAAAAGACGGATTATTAGGGTTTATTAATATTGATGGACAGGAAATTATAAAACCACAGTATGATAAGATTTCACCATTTGGAGATTACAAAAAAGACTGGGCATTGATTGAGAAAGACGGACTATTAGGATTCATTAATATTGATGGACAGGAAATTGTAAAACCACAGTACGAAACAGTATTTAAAGGAGAAATTATTGAGGGGGTGATTAATGGAAAAAAGGAAAAAATCAAGCACTAAGCATAACAAAAGCTCAAAAATAATATTTGCTTGCTTCCCCAACTACCGCCAGTTTGCAACTGGTGGTTAATTGAAAAAGCAGAGACCACAAGTTCGGAAACTTGCGGAATTGATGGTTTCTCCCTTTTTTTGTTACTTTTGGTAAATAAACAATTTATTAATTATTTAAAATTATATGTTATGAAAACAAAAATTACAATTTTAATTCTGCTCTCTGTTTTTTTATTGTTATATTCCTGTACAGTGACGAATAACGCTACTTCAAATTATAAGTCAGTTAAGATACAGAGAAAAAATGTTTATCAAATTCCTGTAGTGGCAGATTTAAAAGTAGATGAAAAAAAAGTAACAGGAACAGCATTAAAATTATATCCAAATCAACCTTTAATTGAAGTACAAAATATGGCAATTTCTGATGCGTTAAATAAAGCAAAAGCAGACATATTAATTGAACCCACTTTTGAAATAATCACAGAGAATCAAAAAACAACAGTTACAGTTACTGGGTATTCTGGTACATATAAAAATTTTAGAAATTTAACCGAAGATGATATTAAACTCATTCAACTTGGATATTCAAAAATTATCGAACAACAAGAAAATGAACAAACACTGAAATTGTTAACTAAATAACATTGAGCATCCCCGCTACCACGAATCCTTTCACCGTTACCGCCAGAATCCTTTCTGGTGGTTTTAAATAATAAAACATTTACAAACATCTAATGTCTTAAAATACATCGGATGTTTTTTTTGTAAGTTAATTTTATTTTACTATTTTTGTATAGATAATCTTTTGTTTTCTCATAACATTAGATTTTTAAGGTTAGAGCCTGGCGTAATGCCGGGCTCTTTTTATCTCACGCAAGTGAATAAACCTTTCAACTTATCAACCCATCAACTTAATAACTAAAATTATTCTCCCACAAATACAAACACTTACAAGTTTTAAAAAATAATAATTCCAATTTTACTTGACATTGGGGTTTTGATTGTATTATATTTGACCGACCGTTCAGTCATAAAATAAATATAATAAAAATGTCACCTCGAACCGAAGAACAATTTGAAGACATAAGAGAAGGAAAGAAAAAACTAATTCTTGATACAGCTTTAGGACTATTTGCTAATAAGGGATATCATGCAAGCTCAATCAGTATGATAACTAAAGAAGCCGGGATATCAAAAGGCCTGATATATAATTACTTTAAAAGCAAAGAAGATCTGTTAACAACCATATTTCACAAAATAATGTTTGAGGTTATGGATATGATAAATCCAAATCATGACGATGTAATAACAGATGATGAGGCAGAAGGATTTTTCGATAATTTTTTCGAAGTATTGGTTGCCAATCCTGAGGAATGGAAACTATTTTATCAATTGACAATACAAGCCGATGTTATGGAATTTCTTTTGAAAGAAAGCCATAGCCACACAATTCAATCTAGTCAGCAATTGATATACAGCTATTTCTTGACCAGAGATTTTAAAGATACTGAAACAGCTATATTGTTGTTTTCATCAATATTTAAGGGTTTTGCATTGCAATATGCATTTGCCCCAGAAATGTTTACTCAAGAAATGCTAGATAAGTTTAAAGCAAAACTTAAAGAACTATTTCTTAGAAAAAGCGTGCCGGGGAAAGAAACAAAAGAAATGGATGAGAGTATGGGTTACTTTTTATTATAAGAACAATGAATTTAAAAATTATATAAAATGCGAAAAATATTAATTCTTATAGCGATTACAAGTCTTAGCTCATTTGCATATTCGCAAACAGCAAAAGAAATAGTGCAAAAATCATACGATAAGCTAAATGGCAAATCGAGCACAAGCACAATGAGCATGACCATTGTCAGACCCAAGTGGACACGCACAGTAACAATGAAATCTTGGGCAAACGGAACTAAGTATTCAATGATATTGATTACATCGCCAGCCAAAGAAAAAGGCCAGGTTTTTCTTAAACGAGATAGAGAAATGTGGAATTGGGTTCCAAAAATTCAAAGAATGATTAAAATTCCACCATCAATGATGATGCAATCATGGATGGGTTCTGATTTTACAAATGACGACCTTGTTCAACAAACATCAATTATTGTTGATTACACTCATAAATTATTAAGAGAAGAAAAATTCTATAACCACGATTGTTATGTAATAGAATTAAAAGCAAAAGAAGATGCTGCAGTATCCTGGGGGAAAATTATTACATGGATTGCCAAAGATGAATTGTACACTCTAAAGAATGAATACTACGATGAAGATAATTACCTAATAAATACCGAAAAGCTTGAAAATATTAAACTAATGGATGATAGAAAAATACCGACAAAATATACAATTATTCCGGAAGAAGAAGAAGGAAATAAAACAATATTAGAGTTTATAGAAACTGATTTTAATGCTAAAATTGAAGAATCTTTCTTTTCACAACAGAACATGAAAAAAATTAGATAAATAGCTTTTTAAAATAAATATTAAAGCATGAACTTTAAGAATATAAAATTAGCGTGGAGAAACATTCTTAGAAATAAGAAAAGAACAATTATAACTGTTGCCTCTATATTTTTTGCAATACTAATGGCACTTTGCATGCGTTCTTTCCAACTGGGAAGCTATTCTCACATGATAAAAAATGTAATTGAAACCTATATTGGTTATGTACAAATACAACACAAAGAGTATTTCGATGATAAAGTTTTAGAAAATTCTATTGAATACAATCAAGAGCTAATTGATAAAATTAAATCTGATAATAATGTAATTGTAGCAACACCAAGAATTGAAACAATGGCGCTTGCATCTTCTGGTGATTACTCTAAAGCAGCATTGATAATGTGTATTTTGCCCGAAGAAGAAAATAGATTAACAAAACTAACAGACAGGCTAGTAAAGTATAGGCTAACACCCGAGGCTATTGCTGAAATTAAGAAAGAAGATATTCCAGAAGACTTTTTTCATAAACTAGATTCTCTTGAAAATTCATCGTATTCAAATACTTTGAAAATTGAGATTGATTTTGATATAGAAGGCGAAGAAGCAGAAAAGTATATCCCATTAATTACAAAACACAGTGCATTCAAATCAGATTATTTAAAAGCTGATGACGATGGAATATTAATAGCTGATAGAATGGCAAAATATCTGGGAATTGATGTAGGAGATACTTTGATTTTAATAGGTCAAGGCTATCAAGGAGCTTCTGCAACAGATATCTTTCCTGTTCGTGGAATTCTTAAATTCCCCACACCCACGCTCGACAATATGTTGATATATATGACTCTCAACAAAGCAAATGATTATTTAAGTGTAGGCAATAAGATTACTTCTGTAACATTAAGTTTAGATAATACTAGCGATAAGGGTTTAGAAGAAACAGCAGAAAATCTTAAACAAATATTGGGAGATGAATATGCCGTTAAAACATGGAAACAACTTAACAAAGAGCTTGTTCAGCAAATCAAAGCAGATGAGGATTCGGGATTTCTGATGATATATATATTATATCTGATTATTGCATTCGGAATTCTGGGAACTGTACTAATGATGACTGCCGAACGAAAAAGAGAATTTGGGATGATGGTAGCTGTTGGGATGAGCAAGCTCAAACTAGCATCAATCATTATTTTAGAGATGATCTTTATTGGATTACTGGGTATAGTAAGTGGAATAGCAGCAAGTATTCCAATAATCCTATATTTTGTAAGTAATCCTATCAGGCTTACAGGAGAAATGGCTGCAACTATTGAAAGTTATGGAATGGAGCCCTTGATGCCAGTTGCCTGGCAAGCAGACTTTTTTATAGCTCAATCATTAGTGATGATAGTAATTATATTAATTGCAACACTATATCCATTGATTAAAATTTTAAGATTAAAAGAAGTAAAAGCCTTAAGGGGTTAACAATTAAATAACAACAAAAAGATGATATTTTCAATTTCATGGAAAAATATTTGGAGAAGTAAAACCAGAAGTCTGGTAGTTATTCTGGCAATTTCTTTTGGACTTTGGGGTGGTGTCTTCGGTGTAGGCTTAATGAGCGGAATGATTAATCAAAGAATTTCTGCGGCAATTAATAATGAAGTTTCACATATTCAGATTCATCATAAAAAATTCATGGAAAATGATGAACCAAAATATACTATCGACAATGTAAATGATATTATTGCTGAAATAAATAAAATTCCTGGTGTTGTAGCTAGCAGCAAAAGATTTAAAATACAAGGAATGGCAAACAAGTCTGGTCGTCAATCTGGAGTTTATATTATTGGAGTAGAACCCGAAAATGAGAAAAAGGTAACTCAGATATATTCTAAATTAAAAGACACAACAGGGACATATTTAGATAATGAAAATCCAAAAGATGTATTTATGGGTGAAAAGCTGGCAAGAAGCCTCAGCATTATCACTTATAGCTTAGATTCATCTAGTCTGGAAAATTTAAAAACACTTAAAATAAACGAAGAAACTCTTCAACTTATAGACACTATGAGTTTTCAGGTATTTCGTACTGAAGCTAAAATGAAAAACGCCATGATAGATTGTATTGGTGAGGAAGATTTTGAAAAATACGAATCAAAAATTAGAAACACTTTGGCGGTTTATAAATCAAGAAAAAAGGTAGTATTCAAAATGCAGGGTCATGATAGTCATAATATTGGTGTTGCCAGAAAAGTTTGTGGTGTTTATAAAACCAGCAACACAACATTCGATCAGATGAATGTATTTATGGATTATGATAAATTAGCTGAAGAAACAGGATTTTCAAAAGATCAGGCACATGAAATTGCAATTTTGGCAGAAAATACAGAAGTTGTAGATGAAATTGCAGACAAGCTTAGAACAATGTATCCCGATCTTGACATTCAAACTTGGAAACAGCTTCAGCCAGATTTAGCAATGATGACAGAATATTTAGTTTTGTATTACTACATTCTTATTGGTTTCATATTATTTGCTTTGGCATTTGGAATTATTAATACTATGCTAATGGCGGTACTTGAAAGAACTAAAGAGCTAGGAATGTTAATGGCTGTGGGCATGAATAAAATGAAAATATTTAGCATGATAATTCTCGAAACTATTCTTCTATCATTGACTGGTGGTGTGGTTGGAATGATATTAGGTTGGGTTTTCATTGAAATATTTAGCAAAGTAGGTATCGACATTGGCTCTACTGGAGAAGGTATGGAGGCTATGGGATACGATGCTATAATATACCCAGACATTACTTTTGATTTTTATATAGGAGTAACATTATTAGTTGTATTTACAGGAATTATTTCGGCAATTTACCCAGCAAGAAAAGCATTAAAATTAAAACCGGTAGAAGCTTTAAGAACAGTATGAAAAAAATAAAAATTTAACATTATATAAGATGAAAATAATTGAGATTAAAAATTTGCACAAGATTTACGATGAAAAAACAGATTATCCAGTTCATGCTGTCAGAGGAATTGACTTAGATTTTGAAGAAGGTGAATTTACAGCAGTAGTTGGACCATCGGGATCAGGGAAAACCACATTTCTTAATATGGTTGGTGGACTTGATTCTCCAACAAGTGGTGAAATTTTCATTGATGGAACCAACATTGGCGATTTAAAATCAAGAAAAATGATTGATTTCAGAATGCATAATATTGGTTTTGTTTTTCAGGCATATAATCTTATACCGGTATTGACTGCTAAAGAAAATGTGGAATTTGTAATGCATCTTCAAGGAAGGTCAAAACATGATAGAGACCTTAGAACAAAAGAACTTTTAGAAGCCGTTGGGCTGGGTGACAAACTTAATGTAAGACCAAATAAACTATCGGGAGGACAACAACAAAGAGTAGCTGTAGCCAGATCATTAGCTTCAAAGCCTAAATTTATTCTTGCAGACGAGCCAACAGCAAATCTTGATAGTAAATCAACAGCAAATTTGCTTGATATTATGGATAAACTCAACAAAGAAGAAAATATTACTTTTATTTTTTCAACTCATGATGCAAGGGTTGTGAACAAAGCAAGAAGAATAATTACTATTGATGACGGCAAAGTAATTTCAGATGAACGTAAGTAAAATGAAAAAACCAGTTTTAATACTATTTTTATTTATTGTTTGTATATCCCAAATAAATGGTCAAGAAAAAGAGCGAAACTGGGCATTAAACGGATATGTGAAAAACATGCAAACAATAATGTTTAGTGATATTAATGAAGACTGGACTACTGATAACCTTTTTCATAATCGTCTAAATTTTAAATGGTACCCTTCAAAATCAATAACGTCATCTGTTGAGGTAAGAAACAGGTTTTTTTATGGTGAAACCGTAAAATCTTTTTCAGGCTATGGCAATCTGATCAATGTTGAAAATGGCTTTTTCGATTTATCTGATAATTTGCTCGAAGAAAATTCCTATATTCTTCATTCAACAATTGACAGAGCATGGCTTGATTATACTCTAGATAAGTTTCAAGTACGCATTGGGCGACAAAGGATTAACTGGGGACAAACAATGGTCTGGAATCCAAATGATATTTTTAATACCTATTCATTTTTTGATTTTGATTATGAAGAAAAACCCGGAAGTGATGCAGTCAGAATACAATATTATAAAAGTTCAACTTCTACTGCTGAAATTGCTGTAAAAGCAGATAATCAAAACAGAATAACAGCTGCCGGTTTGTATAAATTTAATAAGTGGAACTATGATTTGCAATTTATGGGAGGAATTATAAATGGAAATGATTTTGTATTAGGAACAGGCTATAGTGGTCAATTACTAAAAGGGGGTTTTAGCGGAGAATTATCATATTTTCATCCAAAAGAAAATTACAATGATACATCCGGTACTTATGTTGTATCAATTGCCTATAACTATATGTTTAAAAATTCGTTGTATTTGCATTTTGAAGGATTATGTAATAGTAAAGGTCGTTCCAGTGGTGATTTCAATTTGAACGAATTCTACTTTTATGACATGAGTGCAAAAAATTTATCCCTAAACAAATTTTCGTTTATAGCTCAGACAACATATCCAATAACTCCTTTGATTAATGGCACATTTGCTGTAATGTATAGCCCTAATGATAATTTCTTTTTTTTCGGACCAACATTATCAATTTCATTAAAAGAAAATCTTGACTTTTCAATAAATGCGCAAGCATTTACCAGTGACCAATCTGTTGAGAATGGCGGAAAAGGTGCATTTGTATTTTTAAGGTTTAAGTGGAGTTATTAGTTAAATAATAATAGCTATTATTCCGTATTTAAAATCAAATCACCATTTATAGTATTTATTTAATTAAATATCATTTTAACGATTCAGAATAAAGGCATTTAAAATATCCATAAATTATTCCTATTGCACAACCCACAGCAGGTTTAGCCACACTAGCATTACCATGACAGATCAAACTAGTGTGCTGCATAGCATATGCAAAGATGCTGCGTAACGTAAATTGCCATGCGACATAAATAAAAATGTTCTTTCACGGGAAAATCAAATCGCCTCGTATAGTTCTGATTTTCTACAAGCTCTAAACATAATTGTTTTACAATTAAAATAACTTGTTATTTTCTTATAACTCTGTTTTTTTGAATTATACATGTATATTCCTATGTACAGCCTTGATAGTTGGGAAAATAATGGTTGAATTTTTTTTCTATTACAATAATTATTTATAGTAATTATTTATACAAAATTAATTACAAATTTATGTAATTGTCTCAAAATTCTTTTATGCTCTGACATCAAACATTATTGCCAACTTAAATAATTTAAAAAACATAACAAATTCAGACATGTTTGTAAGCATAAATGATGTTTTTTATTTTTATTTTGAGATTTTTGACTTATCTTTGTCAGGTATTAATATGATATTTGTCATATTATAGCATGATTAATAAATGCTAAATATTTGATATACATGAATACAAAAACGTTAAAAAAATTATTTACTATGATATAAATGCTATAAGAAAATTATTAATTTTATTTAAATTGATTATCGTATGAAAGAAAGCAGTGTTATTGGCGTCTTGTTTAATTCCGTGTTAAATGGAAAAACAGATGTCATAAATATTTCTGAGGTTTCAGAATATGCGAAAAAACTTTCAGGTGTTGCTGAAGTTTTTCTTTCTTCAGATATGTTGCTTGATGCTAAAGTTCTGGCAGAAAAAATCAAAGGTAAAAGCATTTCACGTTTTGTGATAGCAGGTAATAATCCTGGGTTTTTAAAGCCTTTGGTTGTAAAGGCTATGGTTATTGCAGGTAACAAACCTGAAAATGTTAGCCTTGCTAGTTTTATTGAACATGGTGCTCTCACAAAAGCAGATACCGAAAGAGCAAAAGCCATAATAGCCTGTGCTGTTTATAACATTCCGTTCGAACAGGCTGCAAAACCGGAAGAACTTCCTGTAAATCCAACTACTTTAGTTATTGGAGCAGGAATAGCGGGAATTCAAGCATCGTTGGAGATTGCTAATGGCAACCAGAAAGTTTACCTTGTTGAAAAAACAGGAACAATAGGAGGTCACATGGCTATGTTTGATAAAACATTCCCGACACTCGACTGTGCTGCATGTATCCTAACACCGAAAATGGTGGATGTGGGTCAGCATTCAAATATTGATCTGATGACTTACAGCGAAGTACAAAGTATTGCCGGTGAACCCGGTAATTACACTGTAAAAATCTTAAAAAAAGCTAAAAGAGTTAATATTGCTACCTGTATTGGTTGTGGAATATGTGCTGAAAAATGTCCGGGTAAAGCTCCTAGTGAATTTGATTCAGGAACAACAATGCGTAAGGCGATTTACATTCCATTTCCACAGGCAGTACCGAACAAGTATCTGATTGATGCTGACAGTTGTACATATGTAAAAAATGGAAAATGTGGAACATGCGTAAAAGTATGTCCGGTTCCTGACTGTATCAATTTAGATGAAAAAGATGAAATTGTTGAAATAACGGTTGGTAATATTATTGTTGCCACAGGTTTTAAAACTTTTGATGCTTCAAAAACTGAGCAATATGGATATGGAAAATATCCAAATGTATTAACATCTCTTGAACTTGAAAGATTAATTAATGCTGCAGGTCCAACAGGAGGTAAAATTGCTAAAAGAACACAAGACAAAAAAGGCAACTGGGTATTTTCACCAGAAAACACCTATTCTCCTAAAAGCGTGGCTGTTATTCATTGTGTGGGTAGTAGGGATGAGAATCATCATAAATATTGTTCTAAAGTATGTTGCATGTACTCATTAAAACTTGCACACCTACTAAAAGAAAAATTACCTGATTCTGAAATTAATGAATATTATATTGATATGCGTGCCTTTGGTAAAGGTTATGAAGAGTTTTATAACCGCATAGATGAGGAAGGAGTTAATATTATTAGAGGACGTACTGCTAAAGTAGAAAAGAAAGGTGAAGACCTTATTGTTAGAAGCGAAGATATTGAAGGACAAAAATTAATTGAGCAAAAAGCCGATATGGTTGTATTAGCAGTTGGACTAGAACCTAATAATGATGCTGCAAAAATTGCAGATATGTTAGGAATTACTGTTGATGCAGATGGTTGGTTTAATGAATATAATTATGTTGCCGATCCTGTAGGTACTTTAATAGGAGGTATAACTATTGCCGGCGTTTGTCAAGGTCCAAAAGACATACCGGATTCTGTTGCACAAGCTTCAGCGGCTGCTTCTAGAGTTTTACAAAGCATAGCTAATAATAAAATTAAAAACAGCATAAAAAATATCAATCTTAAAGATATTGAAGACAAAGCGAAAGAACTTTCTAAAATATTGGAGGAAAAATAATGAGTCAAAGAGTAAATCCAAAACTTAAACAAGATTTATTGAAATTTGGTGTAAAAGACTGGAATGAATGCTTTCATTGTGGTAATTGCACCGCTATTTGTCCATTAACTGATGATGGTTCTCTTTTCCCAAGAAGGGCTATCAGGCAAGCACAAATGGGAATTAAACAAAGTCTTGAAGCCAATGTTGATCCTTGGATGTGTTATTATTGTGGTGATTGTACAGATAGTTGTCCAAGAGATGCAAATCCCGGTGAATTAATGATGTCATTAAGAAGATATCTTACTTCAAAATATGACTGGACTGGTTTGTCAAGACTTTTCTATGTAAAACACTGGTTTGAAATTGTTGCTGTTCTTGTAGTGGCAATTGTTGTTGGTCTTTTATTCAGTGTATTCAATCCAAATGGAATTGTATATGAATTAAATGCTCAAGGAGGTGTTAAGATCAATGAAATGTTCCCGATTAAATATGTTCATTTAGGAGATTTAATCATGGCTGCGGGCATTGGATTTATGCTTATAACCAATATATTTAATATGTGGTATAAGACAATACTGAAACCGAAAGTTAAAGTTCCTTTTTCAGCATATATCACTGGTGTTTTCAGTATGGGATTTCACTTTGGAACACAAGCAAAATTCTCAAAATGTGATTCTAAAGGAAAAAGATATTGGGGTAGTCACTGGTTATTAATGACAGGATATACAGTCATGTTTATAATGGTTGTGGCCTTTTTGCCATTTTTCCAAACAGAACAGATTTATGAATGGTACGAACCACAGAGAATACTTGGATATTATGCAACATTTGGACTACTATTTGGTCTGATTGCAATGTTTATAGGACGTATTAGAAGAAGTTCTGAGAAATTTAAATTTTCACATTTAAGCGACTGGTTATTTATTATAATGCTATTATTAACAACTATAACCGGTATTATGGTACATTTCTTCAGAATTAGTGGAATGGTTGATGCAACTTATTGGAGTTATGTGATCCATCTCGCTATTCTTGTTCCTATGATTTGTATCGAAGTTCCATTTTCAAAATGGTCACATTTAGCATACAGACCATTTGCAATATATTTTGCACACTTAAAGAAAGCTGCAAAAACCAAAGAATGTAAAACCAATGCTGCAATAGCAGTTGCTTAATAATACAAGGAGGTATAATGGAAGAAAAAAGAATAGGTGTATATGTTTGTTGGTGCGGAACCAATATTGCCAAAATGGTTGATGTTGAACTCGTTTCTAAAGAAATTGAGAGCCTGCCAAATGTAGTTATTTCAAAGGATTATAAATATATGTGTTCTGATCCTGGACAAGATCTTATTGTTAAGGATATAAAAGAAAATAACTTAAATAGAATTGTTGTTGCAGCTTGTTCACCAAGAATGCACGAAATAACTTTTAGAAAAGCTCTTGAAAATGCAGGATTAAATCCCTACATGTTTGAAATGGCTAATATAAGAGAACACGCTTCTTGGGTACATACCGATAGAAATGAAGCTACAATAAAAGCTAAAGACCTTATTGCCGGGGCTATTAGCAGAGTTCAATGGCATGAATCTTTGGAAAAAAGAACAGTAGATGTTAATTCTGCAAACCTTATTATAGGTGGTGGAATTTCTGGAATTTCTGCTGCACTTGAAATTGCAGATGCAGGAAAACAGGTGTATTTAGTTGAAAAAACAGGTGCCTTAGGCGGACATGTTGCTAATATCGATTTAACTTATCCGTACTTGAATAGTGCTAAACAAATGATTGATCCTATGATCAAATTTGTTATGAATCACCCAAAAATTGACGTTTTCCTTAATACAGAAATGGAAGAAATTTTTGGTTATGTTGGCAATTTTGAAGCTACAATTAATCCTAATGGAAATGAAACAAAGCTTAATTTTGGTAGTATAATTGTTGCAACAGGATTAAAACACTTCGATGCCAGTAAAATTGCAAGTTACGGTTACGGAAAACTACCAAATGTTATTACCTCTGTAGATTTTGAAAAAATGTTAAAGAGTGGTAATATTTTAACAAGCGAAGGAAAAGAACCAGAAAATATTGCCATTATACATTGTGTAGGAAGCAGAAATTCTGAAAATCATGTTTATTGTTCCCGCACATGCTGTATGACAGCTCTCAAATATGCAAATCAAATAAGTTCTGCCCTACCTCAGTCTAATATTTTCGATATTTATTCAGACATGAGAGCTTTTGGAAAAGGGTGTGAAGAATTATATACAACTACATCAAGAAAAAATGTGATGTTTTTGGCATTTGACCAACAAAATAATTTGCCGCAAATAAAACAAGCATCCTCAAAAGACGGGTGTAATCTGCTTCTTGATGTAAAAGAAAAATTATCCGGAGAAAATATAGAAGTTCCTGCTGACTTGGTAATTCTTATGGTTGGTATGGAATCTCATGAAAAAGCAAAAAATATTGCGCATGCAGTTGGTATAAGTATGTGTGGTAATGGTTTTTATATTGAAAGACATCCAAAACTTGACCCGGTAGCAACAACAACAGATGGAGTTTATGTTGTAGGTAGTTGTCAAGCACCAAAAGATATTCCGGACTCAGTTGCTCAAGCCAAGGCAGCAACAGCAAGGATATTAGCAACAATACAGAAAGGCTCGGTTAATGTGGAAGTAACTACTGCAGTAGTTAATGAAGATATATGCTGTGGATGCCAGACTTGTATTAAAGTTTGTCCTTATACTGCTATTAGCTTTGATAAAGAAAAGAACGTTTCTATTGTTAATGAAATATTATGTAAAGGTTGTGGTACTTGTGGCTCATCTTGTCCAACAGGTGCTATTAAAAGCAGACATTTTACTGATCAACAAATTCTCTCTCAAATTGAGGGATTAATGATATTACAGGAGGTATAAAAATATGAATGAAAATCCAAAAATTATAGCATTTTTATGTAACTGGTGTTCATATACCGGTGCAGATCTTGCCGGAACATCTAGGTTAACATATGCTTCTAATATTCGTGTTATTAGGGTTATGTGTTCTGGTCGTATAGAGCCTACATTCGTCTTAAAATCTTTTAAAGAAGGTGCAGATGGTGTACTAATATGTGGTTGTCATCCTGGTGATTGTCATTATCATGAAGGTAATTACAAATGCTTAAGGAGATATCATTTGTTACAAAAGTTTATAAAACAGATGGGAATATCTCAAGAAAGATTACATTTGGAGTGGATCAGTGCTAGCGAAGGTGTAGAATTTGCTGAACTGGTTAATGAATTCACAGAAAAAATAAGAAATCTTGAACCTAGTACAATAAAACAATCAATTGATACCTTTAATTAAAAATCAAGGAGGGAAAAATAAATGGCAAACGAAGAAAAACCAAAAATAAACTTAGCTGTATATTGGGGTGCTGCTTGTGGCGGTTGTTGCGTTTCAGTCCTAGATGTACATGAATCTTTGTTTACAGTTGTTGAAAATGCAAATCTTGTGTTTTGGCCTATTGCTTTAGATTTTAAATATAAAGATGTAAAAGCAATGCCTGATGGTCATATAGATGTAACATTATTCAATGGTGCAGTTAGAAATAGTGAAAATGAAGAAATGGCTAAATTACTACGTCAGAAGACAAAAGTACTAGTAGCTTATGGTTCATGTTCACATATGGGGGGAATACCCGGTTTAGCTAATTTTAGTAATAAAGATGAAATTTTTCAAAGGGCTTATATAGATAGTGAATCAACAAGTAATCCAGACAAAATATTTCCTCAAACTGAAATTGAAGTGCCAGAGGGAAAACTTGAGCTTCCTGAGTTTTATAATGACGTAAAAACATTAGATCAGGTTGTTAATGTAGATTATTATTTACCAGGTTGTCCGCCTCAGACAGAACGACTTGTTGAAGTGTTTATGGCTATCGTTACCGGTGCAGAACTTCCTCCCGCAGGATCAGTTATTGGAGCTCTTGATAAAGCACTATGCGATGAATGCAAGAGAGAAAAAACCGATAATAAGACTATTAAAGAGTTTAAAAGACCTTGGCAAATTGTTGATGATGGAAAAACTTGTTTCCTTGAACAAGGTGTGATTTGCATGGGGCCTTCAACCAGAGGTGGTTGTGGAGCTCGATGTATTGAAGGGAATGCTCCTTGTAAAGGATGCTATGGTCCTACATCTGATGTGCCGGATCCGGGAGCTAAAATGATGTCAGCTATAGCTACCATGATAGATTCTGATGATCCTGATGAAATAAAAAAAATAGTTGAAACAATAGATGATCCAGCTGGAACTTTTTACAGATTTAGTTTACCTGGTTCAATTTTAAGGAGGAAAGTAAAATGAAACGATATACAATAGATCCAATAACTCGTCTAGAAGGTCATGGCAAAATTGAAATTTTTTGCAATGATGATGGTGATGTGGAAAATGCTTATTTTCAAGTTCCTGAATTAAGGGGTTTTGAGAAGTTTCTTGAAGGACGACCTGTTGAAGATGCTTCACAGATTGTTACAAAAATTTGTGGTGTTTGCCCGGGTTGTCATCATCTAGCTTCCGGTAAAGCTGCTGATGCTGTTTTTGGTGTTCAGCCAACGTCTGCTGCTAGAAAAATCAGAGAACTATTTTATATGGCTCATTTTGTTCATAGTCATATTGCTCATTTTTATGCATTAGCTGCTCCTGACTTTGTAGTTGGTCCAACAGCTCCTGCAGCTGAAAGAAATGTACTTGGTGTAATTGCTAAAGTTGGAGTTGAAATAGGTACAGAAGTATTAAAACAACGTCGTATTGCACAAGAGATACAAGCCTTATTAGCCGGTCATCAAACCCATTGTGTTTTGGTTACTCCCGGAGGAGTTAGGAAAGGCTTGAATGAAGAACAAAGAAAAGATATTGAAGAAAAAGCAAAAGGTTTTGTGGAATTTTCAAAATTTTCTTTAAAGTTATTTAATGATGTTGTTCTTGAAAATAAAGAATATGTTGATATTATTTTAAATGGACCATATGCATTGAATTTATATTCTATGGGTATGGTTGATGAGAATAATAAGGTTAATTTTTATGACGGGAAAGTTAGAGTAGTTGACCAAGAAGGTAATGAGCATTGTAAGTATGCTCCGGAAGATTATCGTGATTGGGTTGAAGAAAGAGTAGAACCTTATAGCTATCTTAAATATCCTTTTTTAAAACAAGTTGGTTGGAAAGGTTTTGTTGAAGGAAAAGACTCCGGAGTATATCATGCAACTCCACTTTCAAGATTAAATGTTGCCGATGGTATGGCTACACCACTTGCACAAGAAGCATACGAACATATGTATAGTGTGTTGGGAGGAAAGCCTGTTCATGCAACATTAGCAATGCATTGGGCTCGTTTGGTTGAACTTCTTTATTCTTCTGAAAGATGCCTAGAATTAGCACAAGACCCTGAAATTACAAGTCAGGATCTTCAAGCTGATTTACCTAATATTCCTAGAGAAGGTGTTGGTATTGTTGAAGCACAACGTGGTACTCTAACACATCACTATTGGACCGATGAAAAAGGTATTATTACAAAAGCTAACATTATTGTTGGAACAACTAATAATAATGCTGCTATGTCAATGTCAATCAAGAAAGCCGCTCAAGGTTTAATTAAAAAAGGAGTTACCGTTGATGATGGTATATTAAATATGGTAGAAATGGCTTTTAGAGCTTATGACCCATGTTTATCATGTGCTACTCATAGTTTACCGGGCAATATGCCTCTTGAAGTACTTTTCTACGATGCTAAAGGTAATATTACCAAACGTGCTAAAAGAAAATAGAAATATATTAATATTATAATTATCAAAAGTCAGTATATTTGTACTGACTTTTTTTTAAAGATTGTAATGAATAAAAATAAGACATTAATACATGGAATTGGAAACGAAATTGTAACAGATGACGGTATCGGACCAAAGCTTGTAAGAAGATTGCAAGGCAATTTGTCGGGAAATGGTGTTGATTTTGAAACAGCTTTTTTAGGTGGTCTTGAAGTATTAGAATTTATACAGGGCTATCAAACGGTCATTTTTATTGATGCTATTAAAACAAAGGATGGAATTCCCGGAACAGTTTATAAATTATCAACTGAAGATTTCAATAACACATTACATCTTTCCAGTGTTCATGATGTGTCTTTTGTTACAGCTGTTGATTTGGGAAAAAAACTGGGATTAGAGATGCCTGAATTTATTCATATTATTGCTGTTGAAATTGTTGAAGATCGGGTATTTGATGATAATTTTTCTCCTCAGATAAAGGAAAAATACGAAGAAATTTATAAAGAAGTAAAAGAAATTACAGAAGAAATAATTAATAATTAGAATATAACATTAAATCTGTTTAATGTTGTCCGTTTCTTGGAAAAAAAATAGAGCGTTATTCTCATGCATTAGCTGTGGTAACAATATTTTTATGTGGTTTAGGAATGTTGTTTTTAGGTTTGTGATCTTGAAGAATTAAAACAATATCTAATATTAACGGGTTTTATATCTTTTTACCGTTCTCTTTCAGCCACTCATACCATTTATCCATACCTTCTCCTGATTTTGCAGACAATTCAAAAAATTGCAAGTGGTGATTAACCTGCAAGGCATATTCTTTTGCTTTATCAATATTGAAATCAACATAAGGAAGAAGGTCAATTTTATTAATTATACAAATATCTGAAGTGTGAAACATATTTGGATATTTTATTGGTTTGTCGTCTCCCTCAGTAACACTAATAATTACAATTCGAAAAGCTTCACCCAAATCGAATAATGAAGGACAAACCAGATTGCCTACATTTTCAATAACGAGTACAGAATTATCTTCAACTTCAAGTTCTTTTACAGCTTTGTTTATCATATCAGCGTCTAAATGACAACCGTTTCCTGTATTTATTTGTATTACCGGTGTTCCTGTAGCATTTATGCGGTTAGCATCATTCATTGTTTGTTGATCACCTTCAACCACATAAAATGGAAGATCATTTTTCAAATCTGTAATTGTTTTTTCAAGCAAGCTTGTTTTACCGGAACCAGGAGAGCTAACCATATTTAATGCAATAATGTTCTTGGCTTCAAAATACCCTCTGTTTCTTTCGGCTAATAAATTGTTATTATTTAACACATCCTCTTCAATTTGTATTACTTTGCTATGAGTATGATCATGAGTATGACCTTCGTGTTCATGAGCATGAGGGTGATTATGATTATGGGTATGCTCATTTTCTTCCCCTGGTTTTTTAAATGTTATCGGATTATTTGCTTGGTCGCAACCACAAGTATCACACATAATTTAGTTTTTTATTATTTTATATAAACATTTTAATTGTTAAAGGGCAATTAATCAATCTTTATAGCTTTTACTTTAAGTTCTTTACCCTGAAAAATATCGTGATCAAATTTATTACATTTCGGACAGGCTGAATAAAAATCTTTTATGTCAAACTCATAACTGCATGATTTACATCTGGCTTTAGCAGGAATTCTATTAATAACCAGTTTTGCTTTTTCAAGTAATTCACTTTTTTGAACATGTTGCATTGCAAATTCCAAAGCATCATAGTCAATACCGCTTAATTCTCCAATATCCATTTCAATTTCATGTACTATTTTTGCATTGAGGGTTTTTGCGTTTTCTTCAACAATACTTAATACATTCATTGTTATTGAAAGTTCATGCATATTCAGTTAATTTAACATATTCTTGGCAATTGCTCGCCTGCCAACATATCAATAATTCTTTTCCCGCCAATATTCGTTTTAAGTATAGCTTTCCCAAAATGATTGTTTATTATTTCCCCAATAACAACACTATCTTTTCCAAAATCGTTTAGCCTCATTACTTCAACAACTTTATCAGCATCTTCGGGTGGAGTTATAATAATAATTTTGCCTTCGTTTGCCACATAAAAAGGGTCAAATCCAAGCAATTCACACATTCCTCTTACATTTTCATTAACAGGAATCCTTGATTCTTCAATCTCAATACCGATATTGTTATTTTCTGCAAGTTCACATAAAATTGTTGCAATGCCTCCTCGTGTGGCGTCTCTCATAAATTTTATCTGGCAATTTGTGTCTACAATTTCTTTTATCATATGATTAAGACAGGTGCAGTCTGATATAATTTCTGTTTTAAAATTATTAAAGTTACGACTTGCCATGATAGCCATTCCATGGTCAGCAATAGCGCCGTTAATTATTATTTTGTCTCCAACTTTAATGTTTTCTCCCGAGCTAATTGCTTTGTATTTTTCTTCAAGAATGCCGATTCCTGAAGTATTAATAAATAATTTATCACATTGTCCTTTATTAACAACTTTTGTATCTCCTGTAACAATAAATATTCCCGCTTTTTTTGCCTCATCAGCCATCGAGGATACTATAGTTTTAAGATCTTTAATAGAAAAGCCTTCTTCTATAATAAAAGAAGCACTAAGATATTTGGGAGTTGCACCCGAAACAGCTAAATCATTTACAGTACCACAAACAGCCAGTTTTCCTATGTTCCCGCCCGGAAAAAAGATGGGATCAACAACATAAGAGTCGGTAGTAAATGCTATATTATTACTGTTAATATTCAGCAAGGCAGAATCTGTTTGCTGTTTCAATATTGGATTATCAAAATACTTGATAAACAAGTCTTTTATCAAATTGTGAGATAATTTCCCCCCACTACCGTGTCCTAATAAGATATTGTTTTCCATTATTTGTTAAATCTATAATATGCATTACAAGCTCCTTCATGTGAAACCATGCAAGCACCAACAGGATTAGTTGTTGTGCACACATTTGCAAAAAGTTTACAATCCTTTGGGTTTTTTAATCCTTTTAATATTTCACCACAAATGCAACCTTTCTCTTCTTTTGTTTCTTCTACACTAACTGGTATCATCTTTTCGGCATCAAAATTATTGTATTTTTCATTTAAACAAAGTCCACTGTTTTTTAGTGTTCCTAATCCTCTCCACCAATCATCCCTTAATTTAAATACTTCATTCATAATTTTTTTTGCCTTTGTGTTACCTTCGGGCTTAACTGCTCTTTTGTATTGAATTTCTACTCTGAATTTATTATCATTTACTTGTTTAGATAACATATAAATGGATTGTAGAATGTCAACAGGTTCGAATCCGGTTATTACACACCCTACTCCATAATTTGGAGGAATTTCATTATAAATTTGAGAACCTGTAATTGTACTTACATGTCCAGGAGCAATATATCCATCTATTGCTACACCTTCGTCTATTAATGCAGCCATAGCAGGAGGCATAATTTTGTGAGAACTAAAAAGGAAAAAGTTGGTTAAATTATCTTTTGCTGCATTAATTACCCCGGCTGCACTGCCCGGAGTTGTTGTTTCAAAACCTATACCAAGAAAGATTATTTTTTTTAAAGGATTCTTTTTAGCAATATTAAGAGCATCGAGTATGGAATAAACAATTCGAATATCTGCTCCCTTACTTTTTTCAATATTTAATGAAGAGGTTGACCCGGGGACTCTAATCAAATCACCAAAAGTTGCAATAATAACATCGCTTAACCTGCTGTATGCCACCGCTTGATCAATAAATTTCTTGCCGGTAACACAAACAGGACAGCCTGGTCCGGAAACAAGATTTATTTCTTTCGGAACTAAAGAAGGAATTCCAAATTTTTGTATAGCCCAGGTATGACCACCACAAACCTCCATTAATGTAATTTTTTTTGTAGTAATAGAGGAAATTTTTTCAACAAGACGATTAACTATTTCTTTGTCTCTGTATTCATCAATATATTTCATTGGAAAATAATTATAAAATTTAAATACTTAGCATCAATTATTAAGTTCTTCTTCATCTCTAATTTTCTGATCAATCTCACCTAATTCTCTAAGTAATTTTAAAGTTTCTTGTGCGTCTTCTTCGCTGATTTTCTGAATAGCAAATCCGGTATGCAATAATACATAATCATCAATTTTAACGTCATCTACTAATTGGAGTGACGCTTCATATTCAGTACCTCCAACAGATACGATAGCTTTATCTCCATTTATAGATATTACTTTAGAAGGAATACTTAAGCACATAATTAACTTGATTTTAAAAATTTAATCTTATAAATAATTGACGGTGCAATTTACTATTTATTTTCTACACTAGTTCTTTTTCAATTAATTATTTTCATATAAATTCTCAGTTAAATTAGGGGATGATATAAGAATAAGTTATGAAATATTTTTACAGTTTTAGGAGGGTTCTATTAATTAATCTTTATAAATAATTTTTAGCTGCAATCACCAATTGACCTAGTGCGATTCCACCATCATTGGTTGGAATTTTTTCATGCGAAAATATTTCAAAATCATTTGTAATAAGTATATTTTCAAGCTTCTCTAAAAGATATTTGTTTTGAAAAGTTCCACCTGATAATACTACTTTGTTTAAATTATGTTTGTTTCTGATTTCTTCAACAACTTTACAAATAACCGAAATGATAGTATTATGAAATTTAGCAGAAATTACAGGAAGTTGAACACTATGTTGTAAGTCTTTAACAATTTGCTCAATTGTTAGCTCAAAAGAAATAGTTTTGCCGAGAGTAAAAGGATAAACTTGGTTTATCTTTTTATCAATAATAGTTTCTAATCGCATTGGTGCTTCAGCATGGAATTTACTATAAGGATTGAGATTTATCAGAGCTGCTACAGCATCGAACAGTCTGCCGGAACTTGATGACAAGGGACAATTTATTTCTTTATCAATTGCATTGCATAATATTTCTACTGATGATTGCTTGATATTTTTTAGAAAAGGCAAATCAAATTTTAAAAAATCTTTTCCATATTGTTTATATAAATAAGACAAAGCCATTCGCCAGGGTTCATCAGTTACTTTATCACCACCGGGCATAGGCATATAATCAAAATGATTAATTCGTGTATATTCTTTTAGATCACAAACGAAAAACTCACTACCCCATATATTGTTGTCGTCACCATATCCTGTTCCGTCAAAACTAACACCAATAACTTGTTCATCCAAATTATGTTCAGCCATACAAGAAGTAATATGCGCATGATGATGTTGAACTTTAATGTGTTTTAGTTTTGTTTCATTTGCATATTGTGTTGATAAATAATTTGGATGCAGATCGCTTACAATCAACGAAGGTTTAAATCGGAACAGCTTTTTGAACTGTTCTATGGTTTCGCAATAAAATTCATAAGTCTCAATATTTTTCAAATCTCCAATATGTTGACTATTTATTGCTTGATTATCCTTGCCTATACAAAAACAATTTACAAGTTCAGCACCTGTAGCCAAAATACCATCAACATTCATATTTAAGTTTATCGGCATTGGCACATATCCTCGAGAACGCCTTAAAATCCGTTCCTTTTTATTTATAATAGTAACTACTGAATCATCGGTTCTATTGTATATATCCCTGTTATATATCAAAACTGCATCTGCAATTTTGCTTAATTTATCAATGGCTGTGTTATTATCAGTTACTATAGGTTCATCAGAAATATTTCCGCTAGTTAAAACAATAGCAGGGATATCTGAATTTTTAAACAATAAATAATGTAAAGGCATATATTGAAGCATCGCACCTATGGTGTTAAATCCAACAGATACAGCAGGGGCCAAACTCTTTCTTTGTTTTAAAAGGACAATAGGTCTTTTCCAAGACAGTAACGAATTTTCTTCAGCATTATCAACATAAGCATATTCTTTTAATGTCTCTATTCCTGAGAACATTACTGCGAATGGTTTACCATCTCTGTTTTTCAATTTTCTGAGTCGAGTAACAGCTTCTTCGCTCAGGGCATCACACGCTAAAAAGAATCCGCCTAATCCTTTTATGGCTACTATTTTTTTGTCTTTGATTAGCGAAACCAATTTATCAATAATATCGTTGTTGTTGTTTATAATTTCATTATCGTAAAGCAGAGAATATTCAGGTCCGCATACAGAACAAGCAACCGGTTGGGCATGAAAACGTCTATCTGAAATATCAGAATATTCTTTTCTGCACTCATCACACATTTTAAAATCCTTCATTGTTGTTTTATCTCTGTCATAGGGTAGGTCTTCAATAATAGTAAAACGTGGTCCACAATTAGTACAATTAATAAATGGATAATTAATACGATTTTTCTGAATTTCCATATCTTTCAGGCAATCGCTACAAACAGCAA
Organism: uncultured Bacteroidales bacterium; assembly: GCA_964435855.1. GTDB lineage: Bacteria > Bacteroidota > Bacteroidia > Bacteroidales > CAYTAU01 > CAYTAU01. The sequence goes on from CAYTAU010000023.1 coordinate 24,222, forward strand.
TATCAGGGCTTACATCAGTTATTTGGTTAGAGATAGTTTTACTTTTGACAATCTGAAAATCAATGAAATTTTCTTTTTCAACTTGTGTAAAATCAATTGAATCAATATTAGCAGCAGCAGGAGCTGCTTGTTTTACCGAACTTATAAATTGATTTAATGTTGTTATGTTACATGTAATTTTAATAGCTACACCATCATTTCTGTTTTCTACCCATCCGTTTAAATAATTATTTTTTGCAAGACGATAAATAAAAGGACGAAACCCTACACCTTGTACCAATCCTTTTATTTCTATATGGAATGTGTGTTCTTTATTTTTTTGTTTAGAGATTTTCAATTTTATATGTTTTGGTAAACTACTTTAAAAAAGATGTCGAAAATATAATACTTATTTAACAAAAAAAAGAAATGCTATTAAATAAAACATTAAAACCTTATTTTTTTATCAATGAAAGAAAAATACAAAATAATGAGTTTAAAATAAAAATCATAACTTTGTATTATAAAGATTTAATGAACTTAATTACTAAGTAATGAAGACAATTTTTATAATTACAATTATTTCCATTCTAACATTTTCAGGTTTGTTATCAAAAAATGTTGAGTTGAAGACAGCAAAAAAAGCTGCTGAAAATCATATTGTTTCTAAAGCTTATAATTTTTCTCATTCAATTATTGAAACAAAAGAGTATTTTAATTTTGATGAAAAGCTTTTTTATTTATTTGAACTTTCACCGGCAGGATACATAATTGTGTCTGCTGATAATGTTGTTGTTCCTGTTGTTGCATTTTCATTTTTAAATAATATTGATTCCGAGGGCAGGTTTATTAAAATATTAAAAACAGATGTTGCTTTACGTAAAAAACACAACTCTTATAAAAAGAGCTTGAATAATTTACAAAAATGGCAAGAAATTTTATCTGTAAAACAAAAAGACATTAAAGGACAAATATGGCCACCTCCTGGCTCAACTCCTACAGGCGGTTGGTTAGAATCAAATTGGACACAAAATGCACCATACAATAATATGTGTCCTATGGATCCCGTTAATGTTGTTAGAAGTTTGGCCGGTTGCCCTGCTGTTGCAATGGCAATGATTGTAAATTATCATAAAACAACAAATAATACGTATTTTGACGATAACGATGATTACTACCATAATTATTCAGGCAGACAATATTGGATTGATGATGACTATCTCACAATTGAATTTCCATCATTTCCTGAACTCAACAATTATTTAGATACAATTAATTACAATTATCAAAATAGTATACCGGAAACAAATCAGGATAAATCTGCTTTGGTATTTGCCTGTGCTATCGCATGTACTCAGGTTTTTACTTCAAGTGCCTCAGGTACTTTTGGTGTTTCACAAGCCTATAGCGCATATCAAAATTTTAATTTTAATACTATTGATATTTTGTATGATGGCGACACAACAATTTATTCCAGATTAATTCAAAATATAATTGATTCTTTACCAGCACATCTTGCTTTGGTTGACTCCGCATGGAGTATGGGTCATAATGTTGTTGTTGACGGATATGATTCAAATGGGTTTTTCCATATTAACTTTGGCTGGGGAGGTTCAAATAATGGATGGTATACTTTACCCGATGGCATCCCGTACAGCCTGACAGTAATAGAGGGCTTAATAATTGATATTATTCCACAAAATTCAACAAATATAAATATTATTGACAACAAGAAAATTACAACTATATACCCAAATCCAACAATAGGAAAAATAACAATACAAGCAGAAAACATAATAGGAGTGGAGGTGATGGATATTACAGGGAAAACCATTATTAAACATTCCCGTGAAAACGGGAATCCAGAAAAATGGATTCCTGATCAAGTCAGGAATGAGATAGATTTAAGCCAACAGCCAAAAGGCATCTACATAATAAAAGTAACTACAAACAAAGGAGTAGCTGTTGAGAAAATTGTATTATCCCCCTAAATCCCCCAAGTGGGACTTTTAGTTGGAAACTTCTAAAATCATTATTCGGTGTTCGATATTCGATATTCTTTTTTTTTAATTTTCCCCCTTTGGGGGAATTAAAGGGGGCTTTTTAATTTAATTATTTTGTGTATCTTTGGTAAAACTAAAAACCCAAACCAATGAAAAAACTAATACTACTATTAGCAACATTATTATTTGTTCTTATTTTTTCTTTTGGGTTTTCACAAAATCTTGTACCTAATCCTAGTTTTGAACAATATGATAGTTGTACTACTGCCTTTGGTTCTTTTAATGGTTATTGTTCATCATGGCAAAGTTATTCTATGTCACCAGACTATTATAATGTATGTTGTCTTGATACAACTGCAAGTGTACCCAATAATGCTGCTGGTTATCAGAATCCTATAACTGGGGTTGCATATGCAGGAATCGTTACTTATGTTTACTGTTCTACTCCTTACCGTGAATGTATTGGAGCTGAATTAATAACTCCTTTAGTAATAGGTGAAGTATATTCAATTCGTTTTAAAATTAGTCGTGCTGAAACTTTTAGCACTATCAGTACTGATAAAATTGGAATAAAATTTACTAATCAAACCTATGATGATTTTACGTCCCCAATACCAGTAGATAATCAAGCTCATGTTTATATTGATTCAATAATTTCAGATACACTTAACTGGTATGAATATCAAGGAGTATATACAGCAGACGATTCGTATAGATATATAGTACTTGGTAATTTTTTTGATGATACAACTATAAATTTATTTCCAAATGATACAAATGGTTTTGGGTATTATTATATTGATGATATTTATGTTGGTAAAGATTCTTTAACTTTATTAAATGAATCTGAAAATATTGCAATTGAGCTCTTCCCCAACCCCACCACCGGAAAAATAACAATACAAGCAGAAAACATAATAGGAGTAGAGGTAATGGATATACAAGGCTTGAAAGTCAAAAGCCAAAAATCAAAAGACAAAAGTCAAAGTTTTGAAATAAACATAAGCCAACAGCCAAAAGGCATCTACATAATAAAAGTAACTACAAACAAAGGTGTGGTGGTTGAGAAAGTTGTTTTGGAGTAAAGCAATACTACCGCAAACATCCTCACTTGTTGTATTATTTAATAAGATTCATTAAATCGAAAATATAACGTTCAACTCATTAAGTTTGAAACAATTTTTGTTGAAGGAAATTGTTCAAGAATGGTTTTTACAAATACTGTAATCGGAATTGATAATATCATACCCGGAATACCCCATATATAACCCCATAACATAAGCATTACCAATACTGTAATTATATTTATTGAAAAGGATTTGCCCATAAATATAGGTTCTAATATCGCTCCAAATAATACCTGAACAGCTATGATTGATAAGATAAAGAATAATAAGGTGCTTGATGAATCCATCTCAACAAAAGCAAACAAAGAAAGTGAAGTTGTTGCAACAATAGACCCCAGTAACTGAATAAAGTTAATAGCAAATGCAATAAGTCCCCAAAATATTGGAAAACTAACACCAAATAAAAAGCATAGAATTCCAAAACCAATTCCCGTAAGTAAACTAAGTATTAGTTTTACTTTTAAAAATTTAGCAACACTTTTTTCAATTACAATAAAAGTTTTTACAGAAGCGTATTTTTTCTTAAAAACAGTGCTCTCCATAACTCTTTGGATGTTAAGCGATCCAGCCAGCAACAGAATTAAAAAAAATACTATCATTACTGTCATAGAAATAGTTCTTTTAACAAAACTAAAAGTTGTTCCAAAATTTTTATAAATCGTTTGAGTTACTTCTTTACTATGAGTAAAGTCATTTAATGTTTTGCTGTTACTTTCAAATCCAAAAAAGTTTCCAACAGGAATAATTATTTTATTTAATTTTGGTGACGCCTTATCCCAAAACTCAATACGGGAACTCATAATTTCTTTACTAGACAATTGTACTAATTTTCCTGTAATTTTTAAGCCGCCTGCTATAATAATTATAACAATTAAGATTGATAATATCTTTGGTACTTTATGTTTAAAAAGCCAACGCATTAATGGCATAAATAACATTGCTATTAATGAAGCAAATACTAATGGTATAAAAATGAATGATAATATTTTTAAAAGATAAAAAATTAATGTGACAACAATTATTATAAGAATTTTTTTAATTGTCTTAATATCATTTAATTTATTTGAAATATCCATTTTTATATGGTATTAAATGGTTTTAATTTTAAACAAAAGTAACAAAATATATATTCCCGTTTACTATTTTTTTTTATCTTGCTTCATTATAAAACAATTTTTCTCCCTCATAGGTGGAGAATTAAAGGGGGCTTTTTTTAATTCTTTTTTCACTATTAAAATTAAATACATCATCTTTGTATCCTAAAATTATTAAACAAATAAATGAATTTTTTATATCCAAACTTTTTATGGGCATTATCGGCAATAGCCATACCTATAATAATTCATTTGTTTAATTTCCGCAAGTTTAAAACCATATATTTCAGCAATGTTACTTTTTTAAAAAACATAAAAGAGCAAACAAAATCAAAATCGCAATTAAAACATTTATTGGTATTGCTGGCACGTATTCTCACTATTATTGCTTTGGTAATTGCATTTGCACAGCCATATATTCCTATTGACGCCAAAAAAACAATTAACTCACAAAGTGTTGTTAGTATTTATATCGATAATTCATTTAGCATGGATGCCGAAAGTAGCTATGGCAAACTGCTTGAAGTAGCAAAAAGCAAAGCAAAAGAAATTGCCGATGCCTACAAACCAAGCACAAAGTTTTTGCTTATAACTAATGATATGAAACCCGAACATCAGCATTTTATTAATAAAGAACAACTGATAGATAATATATCGGCTATAGAAATAAGCCCCAATGTTAAAAGTATTGATAAAATTATAAGTCGTCAGTTCGATTTTATGGAACTAACAGAAAAAAGTTCACGTTCATTATATTTATTATCCGATTTTCAGAGAGCAAGCACTCACCTTAATTTGCAAAACCCCGATTCAACAACAAAAATAAATCTCATGCGGCTAAATGCCGAAAGGTCTAATAATTTATTTATCGATTCCTGTTGGTTCGAAATCCCTGCACGTAAATTTATGCAACAAGAAGAACTTTTTATAAAAATAATTAATATATCAGGCGAAAATTATCAGAATATTCCAATAAAACTCTATATAAACGATTCTTTAAAAACCCTTGGTAGCTTTAATATTGAAGCAAATTCTAATAAAACTGTTTCATTATTATATCAAAATACCCAGAAAGGAATTATTAACGGAAAAATTGAAATTACCGATTACCCTATAACTTTTGACAATACCTTTTACTTAAATTATTTAATAGCCGATAAGATAAAAGTTCTTACAATAAACAATAAAATATCAAACCAGTATTTCGATGCCCTGTTTAAAGAAGATAATTATATTGAGCTTACCAACTATACTTTAAGCAACATTAATTATACAGCTTTTTCAGGATTTCAAACAATTATTATTAATGATTTAGATTCTGTTTCATCGGGATTAATGCAGGAATTACAAAATTTTGTTGAATACGGCGGTACTTTATTATTTGCTCCAAAAATTGATGGTAGTATAAATTCCTATAATCAACTGTTAAAACTTTTGTCGGCAGAAACCATAATTAAATTAGATACACAAAAAACAAAAATTAAAAATATAAATAAGGAAAACAACCTGTTTAAAAATACTTTTAAAAAGATTGATGAAAATGCCGACCTCCCATTTATTAAACAACATTTTGTGTTTTCAAAAACTGTGTCAAATAATACACAGGGAATTATTCACACCCGAAACAAAGATGCCATACTTAACTATACCACACACAAAAAAGGCAATGTTTATTGTTTGGCAATACCTGTAAATAGTGAAAGTTCAAATTTTCCTGAACACCCGCTTTTTGTGCCAATTGTTTACAATATTGTTTTAAACAGTAATCCCTCAAATTTTTTATATTATGTTATTGGTAATAATAATGCAATAGAACTTTCATACTATAATAAGAATAAAACAAGTAATTTTTCCATAGTAAATAATCTGCTAAATGTAGATTTTACTCCTGATTTCAGACTTGTAAATAATAATATTAATCTGTTTTTAAATAATGAAATTACTATTGCCGGTAATTATTTATTGAATTCTAATGATCTTTCTTTGTACGGACTTGCATTTAATTTCAACAGAAACGAATCTAATATGGAATGTTATAATAAAGATGAGCTTACAAGTCTATTTGCTAAAAATAAATTTAAAAACATTAATTTCCTTAATATCAATGACCGGTTTCTTACAAAAAGCATTGAAAGAATTAGTAAAGGAATACAATTGTGGAAATATTTTATTTTGCTAGCATTATTATTTATTTTATTCGAAATTCTATTATTACGCTTGTGGCGATAATTCTTTTTAACCCCGCTTTTTAAAACAGACAAATTTCATCTACCATTTTGGAAAATGCCAATATTTAACTATTATTGTACTTGAATTATTTAAAATAAAAAATGCCAGTTTTTCGATTTTATAAAATATTACAAATAGTATTATTGATACAGTTCTCAACTGTCGCATTTTCTCAATCAATTATTGATAGTCTTGAAAACCGATTGCAATCAGTATCTAAAACAGAAAAAGCAGAGGTATTAACATCTCTTTCTGCTGAATATTATTATACCGATTTGGATAAAAGCCTTCAATTTGCCGAAGAAGCATTAGCATTATCAAAAGAATTGAAAGACAAAAAAGGAGAAGGAGATGCATTACATAGAAAAGGAAAAGCATTTAAAAAGAAAAATAACAGGGAAAAAGCCTTAGAGTTTTTTCAAAAAGCAGTAAAAATTCGAGAGCTAATTAATGATACTATTGGATTAGCAAGATCTTATAACAGCATTGGTGTTATTTATTACGAAAAAAGTGAGTATAAGCAGGCAGAAGAATATCAAAATAAGGCATTTAAAAAATATACCGAATACGGTGATGCAAAAGGCAGTGGATTTGCTCTAAATAATATTGGAAACATATATTTAGCATGGGGAAAATTTGAAAAAGCAATTACATATTTTCAAAAAGCAATAAAAATATTTGAAGAAGCGGATTTTAAAGCAGGAGTTGCCTCGTGCTTAAACAATATTGGAAATATTAATAAAGACCTTGCAAACTATAATGATTTTGTAAAACTTGAAAAAGCAATTGAATATTATAATCAGGCATTAGGAATTCAAAAAGAAATTGAGAATGATTATGGTATAGCCGATTCGTACAATAATATTGGCATTGTGCATATTCAAATAGCTGCAGTTTATAAAGATAAAATTGATACACTCTCAAATATTGATTCTCTTTTGAATAAAGATAAAATTGAGGAACTTAATTTACAAATGAATAATAATTTTGATAAAGCAGTTGAATATCTGAAATTATGTCTTGATAAAAGGAAAAAAATTAATGATTTACAGGGGGAGGCAAGTGCATTAATAAATATTGGAGCAATTTTTTCTAATAAAGAGGAAGATGAAGAAGCTTTAAATTATTTCTTTGAAGCACTTGAAATAAATAATAAGCTTGAGCAACCAATAGAAATTGCAACAACACTTTATTATATAGGTCAATCATACATAAACTTGAAGCACTACAATGAAGCTAAAAGATATTTAAATAAAAGTAAAGATATTGCAGAGAATATTAATACTAAAAAAATACGTGGTGCTGTTTATAATTCATTCTCTCAGGTTTTTGAGAAGCAAAATGATTTTGAAAATGCACTAACTTATTTTAAGCAATATCATGCAATGTTTGATTCTTTAAATAGGGAAGAAAGTAATAAGGCAATTGAAGAAATGCAAACAAAATACGAAACAGATAAAAAAGAACAAGAAATATCTCTTCTTAATAAAGACAAAGAACTTAAAGAAACAAGAATAAAACAACAACGCTTATTAATTTATGTATTTATTGTAGTCCTTTTTATTATTGTTGGATTTATTATTCTTGTTTTTAGACAATATCAACAAAAGAAAAAAGCAAATAAAGAATTAGAATATAAAAACAAACTTATAACTCAACAAAAACAAGAAATTACAGATAGTATTTTATATGCCAGAAGAATACAAACTGCAATTTTGCCTCCCGGAGATTATATTAAAAATATTTTTCCGGAGAGATTTATATTTTTTAAACCTCGTGATATTGTTTCCGGAGATTTTTATTGGGTAAAGGAACTAAAAGATCAAGATACTGTTATTATAACAGCTGCTGATTGCACTGGGCATGGCGTTCCCGGAGCGTTTATGAGTATGCTTGGTATAGCATTTCTAAATGAGATTGTAAATAAACCCGAAGTAAGTACAGCAGCATCAATACTTGGTCATTTGAGAGATACTGTAATAACCTCATTGCATCAAACCGGGAAATTTGGTGAAGCACAAGATGGAATGGACATAGCTTTATGTGCAATAAACTTTAAAACAAAAGTATTGGAATTTGCCGGAGCCAACAATCCCATATACTATATTAGAAATAATGAATTTAATGAGATTAAAGGAGATAAAATGCCAATAGGTATTCATATTAGGTCCGAAGAAGGATTTACAAATCATAAAATTCAATTACAAAAAGACGACTGTATTTATATTTTTTCTGATGGTTTCCCTGATCAGTTTGGCGGACCAAAAGCAAAAAAATTCAAATACAAACCATTTAAAGAACTGCTTCTAAAAATACATAATCTTCCTATGGCAGAGCAAGAAAAAATATTAGATGATACTTTTAATGAATGGAAAGGAGATTTAGAACAAATTGATGACATTATTGTTATTGGTATTAAAATTACTTAATATGGCAAAAAAGAAACTATCATATAACGAGTCTTTAAGTGAAATTGAAGAAATTCTTCAAAAAATTGAAAACGATGATTTAGATGTTGACAAGTTATCGGAAAATGTTTTAAGAGCAACAGAGTTATTAAAACTTTGTAAGCAAAAACTTACTAAAACAGAAAGCGATATTGAAAAAATATTATCAGACATCGAAAGCAATATAGATTAATCAATTTTAGGTTCAATTTTTGCATTTAAGCATGAAAAACTAAATTGTTAAACTCCAAAGAAATACAAACTCTAACAGATAATCAACTAGTTGAGAGCTACAAGCAAACTGTTGATTATAATTATATTGGAGAGTTATATCAAAGACATACACAATTTGTATTTGCAGTTTGCATGAAATATCTTAAAAACGAAGATAAATGCAGAGATTCTGTAATGGAGATATTTGAAAAACTTATTGACGACCTTGTAAAATTTGACATCGAAAATTTTAAACCATGGTTACACACTGTTACAAAAAATCATTGTCTTCTTTCAATTCGTAGTGAAGGTTATAAAAACAAGTTTGAAACCCGATATAAAAAAGAAGTGGAAAGTTTTGTGGAAAATGAAGATGATTTGTATCTTTTTAATGAAAACGAAAAACAAGAAGAATTTAGCACATTAAATGATGCTGTAAATGAATTGAATAACGAACAGAAAGAATGTATTGAACTTTTTTATTTAAAAGAAAAATCGTACAATGAAGTTGCAGATATTACTGGTTATTCAATGAAACAAGTAAAAAGTTATATTCAAAATGGAAAAAGAAATTTGAAACAGTATTTAATTAAAAATCAAAACATTAATATTATAACAATTATTATGTTTTTAATTCTGTTTAATATTTAGAAATAATGGAGAGCAAGCTAAAAAATATCTTTTCTAAATCAGAATGTGTTTCTTCAGAGACATTAAAAAGCTATGTGGATAAAAAGCTTTCACAAAAGGAAATGCATATGGTTGAAATGCACGTTTCAGAATGTGAGATGTGTTCTGATGAATTAGAAGGTTTGCTATTGATTAATGATAATACAAAACTAAATCATATAGTTGAAAATTTAAATGAAAAAGTTAGAATTAGAGTTGACGAACTAAACAATTCTAAAAAAAAGAGATGGCTGCCCCTGATGCTTAGATTAAGTGCTGCGGTTTTGATTCTACTTACTATAAGTACAGTTGTTTATGTGAGCTATTTTAAAGATAAGGAACTTAATGATGTAATTTCTGAAAACATTAAAAAAGAAGAGTCAAATTCCCAAATAACAGAAAAACAAACTAAGTTTGACAGCATTATTGTTACAGGAAAATTTGGAAAAGGTACTGGAGGAGAAGATACTGGTATCCGGGATGAAACTATTTCAACAAAAACAGAAAAGATTTTGCAGGAGCAAAAAAGTGTTGTTGCAGTAAGTAGTAGTGGTACAACAATAATAGATATTCTCGAAGACCAAATGGACTTTAGAACTACTGTATTTTATGATAGTGATGATTTTGAAAAAGCACAAGCAGAAAAAATGGATGCTGTGGAAGAAATGGATGCTGTGGAAGATGAAGAAAATGGTGTAAATTTTTGGCAAGATGTTAGTGGAGAAAAAGATGAGGATGAAAAAAGAGGTGATATTGATATGCTTTCTAAGGACAAAACAAGCTTAAAACTTGATTTAGAAATAGCAGAAATAACAATTGCAGGTGATGATATTAGCAAAAATACAGAAGTAATAGCAGGTCAGATTGCTCAATTAGCAACAGGACGAGGTGTTGATAGAAAAGTAAATGAAAAAATTGATTTATTAGAAGAAGAAAAAAGTTACAAAAATAATAGGATTGAAAAGAAAGAAAGGGATAGTAAAAATAAGGATAGGAATAAAGCTCCCAGTAGCAAAACTAATGCTGCCGGTGCTTTAGAATTGTCTGATTCGCAAGACAGTAGGCTTGATACTAATCAGCCGGTAAATGTAGATGGAGCTGTTTTTGGAGGTATTGATAGTGCATATGCTATATCTACTGCAAGTGTTAAAAAAGGAGAGGGAAAATCATTTTACAATTTAGCAATGATTGAATTTAACGCAGGAAATCACAAAAAAGCTATTTCACTTTTTGAAAAAGAAATTAAGTTAGATGCCCAGCATTACAATGCTTTGTATTATTCTGCTATTTCTTATTTGAATATTAAAAACCCTGAGAAAGCAATAATTAATTTGGATAAAGTATTAATGATATCAGATGGTGAATTTTATAATTCATCTAAATGGCACAAAGCAAAAGCCCTGATATTAAATGATAAACCTGAGCCGGCAAAAGTTCTCTTACGCGAAATTATTAATAGTAATGATACTTTTAAGGAACAAGCAACAGAAATGCTTGAGGAATTGGAATAAGTATTTACATACAACTATCAGTATATTTTCTACCTGCTTTTAATGCTTTTAAATTAATATTTACAATATCATCTCCTTTTCTTTCAAAGATTGATATAATTCCTTTTTCAAAACTTTCAAATTTCATATCAATAAATGGAGATGCTGCTCCAAGCATTACAATATTTGAAGCTCTTTTAGAACCTGTATCAGTTGCAATATTGTCAGCATCTATTAGAATATGATTTTTTTGTTTTTTAATTTCTTCTATTAATTTTTCAGTATTAGGATAGTTATTAACATTTATAAACGGGGTAATATTTGTAACCAACCAACCGTTATTTGATAAATATGGGAGATATCTTAAAGACTCCATTGGCTCTATAGATAGGATTAAATCTGCACTGCCAAGACCAATTAAATCTGAAGCTATTGGTTTATCAGAAACCCTTAAATGAGATTGAACATCTCCACCTCTCTGACTCATTCCATGAACTTCAGACTGTTTTAGATGAAAGCTATCATTAAGAGCTGCAGTTCCAATAATTGCAGCTATTGTTAATATTCCTTGACCGCCAACACCAGCTAATATTATATCTGTTTTCATTTGTTTAAATTTTAAAGATTGAATTTTTTTTATTTAAGTCCTAATTCCTTTAATTGTGTTGCTAACTTTTTATTTTTCATTGTTTGAATACATTGTCTGCGTGGTATAATAACAGATACTCCATCATATTCAAATTCTTCTTTCATAATTTTTACCATTTCATCATGATTTCTTTTTAGAGGGGTAAATACCCTGATATGTTCAGGTTCAACACCAATTCCCTCACATATTTTTTCTAATTTACCAAGTCCTGCAGAATCTTGCCCACCAGTCATTCCTGTAGTAAAATTATCAGAAATCATTACCATAATTTTAGATTTACTATTAACAGCATCTAATAATCCTGTCATGCCTGAATGAGTAAATGTAGAATCGCCAATAACAGCAACAACAGGAGTAAATCCAGCATCTGAAGCTCCTTTTGCCATAGTTATTGATGCTCCCATATCAACACAAGAGTTAATAGCATTATACGGAGGCAAAGCTCCTAATGTATAACATCCTATATCAGAAAAAACTCGACCTTCAGAATAATCAACTAAAGCCTCAATTAGGGCGTTATATGCATCAATATGACCACATCCTTGGCACATTGCAGGTGGCCTTCCGGTAACTATAGTTGGAACATCACTACCAACATATTGTTCTAACCCAATTGCTTTTGCAACAATGTTGGGATTTAATTCTCCATCTCTTGGCAAACTTCCATCTAATCTTCCTTTTACTTTTTCTTTTTCAAGAAAACCTTTTAACGATTCTTCAACTAGTGGATATCCATCTTCTAAAACTAAAATTTCATCAGTTTCTTTAGATAATTTTTTAATATGATTTTTTGGTAAAGGATATTGTCCAATTTTAACAACAGGATAAGAAATTCCTTCAGGAAAATTTTCCATTAGATAATTGTATGCCAATCCACAGGCTATAATTCCCAAACCCTTGTTGTTACCATCAAAATATTTGTTGTATTTCGAATTTGCTGATTCAGCATCAAATTTTTCTTGATTATTTAATAAAAATTTATAGTTTTTTCTGGCAATAGCTGGTAGCAATACAAACTGGCGAGGATTTTCAGGCAAACTAATCTCGTTTTGATTTTTTACTTTAAATCTTTCAATCCCGGCTCTTGAATGTGCAAGTCTTGTAGTAATTCTGAGCATTACAGGAACTTTATATTTTTCAGAAAGGTCAAAAGCATTATATGCCATTTCGTAGGCTTCAATTTGATTAGAAGGTTCAAGAATCGGTATTAATGCAAATTTGCCATAGAAACGAGAATCTTGCTCATTCTGTGACGAGTGCATTGACGGGTCGTCAGCAGCAACAATAATTAAACCGCCGTTAACACCAGTAATCGCAGAATTGATAAATGCATCTGCGGCAACATTTAAACCAACATGTTTCATTGCAACCATTGCTCGTTTGCCGGCATATGACATTCCAAGAGCTGATTCCATAGCAGTTTTTTCATTTGTAGACCATTTCATTTGGATATTTCTTTCACCAGCCATTTTTGAATGCTGAACAAATTCCATAATCTCTGTTGAAGGTGTCCCTGGATAAGCATACATTCCTGATATCCCTGCATCAATTGCTCCTTGTGCAATTGCCTCATCACCTAATAATAATATTTTTTGCATATATATTTAAATTTTAATATTCAATTGTCAATTAAATCACTTCAAAGATAAAATATAATATTTAATTTTAAAATACGTTTTATAACAGTTTTTGAATTAAAATAAATTAATAGTATTATTGTATTTTTATTTCTTTAAATTTTAATATTATATACAGATGAAAATAAATTTCACAAGAAACCTTTTACCACATATAGTAGCCATTATTTTATTTCTTAGCATTTCGTTTGCATATTTTTCTCCTGTTTTAAAAGGCAAGGTAATAAAACAATCGGATGTAGTTCATTGGCTTGGTATGTCAAAGGAAATTACTGACTATCGCGACAAAACAGGAGAAGAAGCTTTGTGGACTAACAATATGTTTGGCGGAATGCCGGCATATCTAACATCGGTAAAATATAATAAGAATTTATTTAAATCCGTTCATACGATTTTAAATCTCAATCATACTAAACCTGTTAATTATATTTTTTTGTGTCTGTTTGGTTTTTACATAGCACTTTTATTATTTAGAGTTAATCCATGGTTAAGTATTGCAGGGGCAATTGCATTTGCATTTTCCTCTTACTTTTTTGCATTAATAGAGGCCGGACACATGACAAAGATAGTAGCAATAGGATATTTACCACCGATTATTGCCGGTATTTATTATTCATATAATAGGAAAATACTGCTTGGAGCAATAGTTGCAGGGATGTTTGTTGCTCTTCAAGTAATTGTAAATCACCTTCAAATTACATATTACACCGCATTAATTATTCTTGTTTTGGTAATGTTTCAATTTATTAATGATATAAGAAAAAAAGAAATTAAAAGATTTTTTAAAGCTTCTGCTGCTTTGATTGTTGTAACAATTTTTGCTGTTGGAGTAAACTTTGGCAGCCTTTATTTAACTTATGACTATGGTAAAGATTCTACTCGTAGTAAATCTGAATTAACAAATAATATTACTAACAAAACTTCCGGTTTGGATAAAGATTATATTACAGCATGGAGTTATGGGAAAGCTGAAACTTTTACTTTATTTATTCCGAATGTTGTAGGGGGTGCATCAGTAGGTGAACTTGATGAAGATTCCGAAACATATAAGTTTTATAAAGATAGAGCTGGACAGGGAAAAGCAAAACAAGCAATTAAACAATTACCTTTATACTGGGGTTCTCAACCATTTACTTCCGGTCCTGTTTATGTTGGTGCAATTGTATTTTTTCTATTTGTATTAGGAATGTTTGTTTTAAAGGGACATTTGCGTTGGTGGTTGTTTGCTACAACTATACTTGCAATTACTCTTGCATGGGGTAAAAACTTTATGTGGCTTACAGATCTGTTTATTGATTATTTTCCTGGATACAATAAATTTAGAGATGTAACAACTATGCTTATTGTTGTTGAATTTACCATACCATTACTGGGTATAATTGCATTACATAAAATTATTAGTGGTGAAGTTTCAAAAGAAAAACTTAAAAAAGCATTATTCAAATCTCTTGGAATTGTTGGCGGTTTTACTTTGATATTTGCAGTAATGCCCGGAGTATTTTTTAGCTTTGAAGGACTTAATGATGCTTATTATGCAAGCCTAGGCTATCCAATGGACGAAATAATAGCTGACAGACCAAGTTTGTTGCAGGCAGATGCTTTTAGGTCTTTAGTTTTTATTTTAATTGGAGCAGCCTTGATATACGCCCTTTATCTCGGAAAAATTAAAAAATCTGTTTTATATGTTCTATTTGCTTTTTTATTTTTAGCAGATATGTGGACAATAAATAAAAGATATTTGAATGATGAAAATTTTGTGCCAAAAAAAGAAATGAAAACTCCTTATCATGCTTCTCAGGCAGACAAATTTATCATGCAAGACAAAGATCTTTATTACAGGGTTTTAAATGCCACGGTTGATCCGTTTAAAGATGCAAGCACTTCGTATTTTCATAAATCAATTGGTGGATATCATGGTGCAAAAATGAAGAGATATCAGGAATTGATAGATTTTCATATTGGTAAAAATAATATGAAGGTACTTGATATGCTAAATACAAAATATATTATTATTCCTACAGAAGATCAGGGACCAATTCCGCAACAAAACCCTAATGCATTAGGAAATGCATGGTTTGTAGAAAAGTATGAAATTGTAGAAAATGCTGATGAGGAAATAGCAGCTTTAACAGATTTTGATCCTGCCAGTGAAGCAATAATTGATAAACGTTTCAATAATGAGCTAAAAGGATTTGTTTTTAAGAAAGATTCTTTGGCAAGTATTGTGCTTACAGAATATAAACCCAACTATTTAAAATATGAATCAAATGCAAAAACTGAGCAATTAGCGGTATTTTCAGATATATATTATAGTAAAGGATGGGATGCTTATGTAGATGGAAAATTAACACCGCATTTTAGAACAAACTATGTCTTAAGAGCTATGAGAGTTCCTGCCGGTAATCATACAATTGAGTATAAATTTGAGCCTAAAATGTATTATATTGGGGAAAATATTTCTCTAGTAAGTTCATTAGTTTTAATATTAATGTTTTTGGGAATTATTTTTAAAGAAATAAAAAACACTTATTTTAAAAATCCTAAAGATATAGAACAATAAATAAACTATGTAAATAATAAGCTTACTCCTATTACAAGAATATCATCTATTTGTTCATTCTCGCCTTGCCATTCGGTAATAGCTTTACTTATTATTTCTTTTTGTTCAGGCATTGGTTTTTGATGAATTTCTAACAACAATTCTCTAAATTTTTTGTATTTAAATTTTTTGTATTTTGGCCCGCCAAACTGATCTGCATAACCATCAGAAAACAGGTATATTATATCTCCCTGTATAATGTCAATAATATTATTATTAAAATTTGATTTTTTAATGTGAAAACCTATTGGCATTTTATCTGATTTATATTCAATAATCTTACTATCACGAATTAAGTACATAGAATTATTTGCTCCTACATATTGCAGTTGTTTTCTATTCCAGTCAACAATACATAAAGCAATATCCATTCCATCCCTGTTTTCTCCATCCCCACCTGACTGGTGTAATGAAACAATTACATTTTCTCGCAATTGATTCAATAATTCGTCAGCCATTATATTAGGATTCATATTAACAATCTCATCTAAAAATGCTATACCCAACATACTCATAAATGCACCGGGCACACCATGTCCTGTACAATCTGATGCTGCGAAAAATGTTTTATTATTTTTTTGCGACATCCAATAAAAATCACCACTTACAATATCTCTTGGTCTATAAAAAATAAAAGAAGATGGAAAAATATTCTCAAAATCTTTTATAGCAGGCAATAATGCTTCTTGTATATTTTTAGCATAATTAATACTATCTGTTATATCTTTATTTTTTTGTTCTACTATTTCTTTTTGCTTAACAAGCTCTACCGTTCTTTCAACAACCTTTTCTTCAAGTATTCGTTTTTCTCTTTTTAAACTTGCTTCACGACGTTTTATAAACAAATAAATTATTAATAAAATTAATATTGATGAAACTATGTAAAACCAAATAGTTCTCCAAAAAGGAGGATTGATTGTAAATTTGAATATTGTTGAAGATTCATTCCATATTCCATCATTATTACATGCTTTTACTTTAAAAATATAATCCCCTGGAGGTAATGCAGGATAATCTGCTTCATCCTTGAATAAAGCCGGAGACCAGTTATCATCCAAGCCTTCCATCATATATTTGTATTTTACTTTTTCAGGTATTGTAAGGCTAACTCCTATAAAACTAAATGTAAGATGATTTTTATTATATGGTAAAACTAGATTTACAGGTAAGTCTGTTTCATTATCAATTGTATCTGCATATTGACCCCAATCAATATCATTAAAATCTAATTTAACATTTGTAATGAACGTATTTGGAGGTATGCTGTTAAAATTATCTACTTTAGGATTATAAATTGTAATCCCGGAAACAGTTCCAAACCATAATCTTCCATCCTTACTTTTCATAAAAGCATTTCTGTTACATTCCAGACCAATAAAGCCTTCAAGCTCCCCGAAATGCTTAATAGACAAACTGTCCTTGTTATTATACAATGATGTATGTAATATATCTAATCCTTTGTTAGTACCAATATATAATTTATTGTTATCGTAACCTAGTAGATATATATTGTTTGATGATAAGCCATTTTCTTTACTTATATTGTTAAAATTAATTCCATCAAATCTGTAAATTCCTCTTTTTGTGGCAAGCCAGTAGTATTTTTCTCTATCTTGAACTATTGTATTTACGATATCATCAATAAATCCTTCTCGCTTACCATAATGTTTTACTTTATGACCATCGTATTTATAAATTCCATTAGCTGATGCAAACCATATATTTTTTGTTATATCTTCAAAAATATTTAACACTTTTTCCCTTTTTAAAATTTTATTCTCATTATTAAAATTGTGAAATGTACTGTCATAATACTGTGTTATTCCGTTGTCTGTTCCTATCCAAATAATTCCTTTGCTATCTAAATAAATAGTATTTATTATTTTACTTGTTATATTAGCATTATAATTTAGTAGTTTCTTTGTAGAATCATTAGTGTAATTTGTAAATATTTTAGTTTTTGGATTAAAAACACTAATACCTCCCCATGTAGCAAACCAGATAGTAGAATCTACATTTTCAATAATAGAAAAAACATTACTTGCAGGCAATACATTAATTGAATCCTGTATATACTGATAGTTTTTAAAGTTAACTGAATTATTTGACGAGTTAATTTTCATTAGAGATGCGCCATCAGCAAATGCACCAATCCAGTAATATCCTGTTGAAATTTCTGTTATTGCAAAAACATTATTATGATGAAGATTAAATGATTCGTCATAGTTTATAAATTTATTTTCCGGATATTTTATTAATCCTTTTTCAGTACCTAACCATAAATTACCTTCAAAATCTTTTATTATTTTTCTAATTTTTGTCTTTCTAAAAAGATTATTCTTAATTTTCTTTGTGCCATTATAAGTTACAATCCAACCACCATAGGTTACAAATACAATTGTTCCATCATCAGCCTTTAAAGATCCCATATAAGTTCCTCCAGAATCAACATTAAATACTTCTTTTTCTGCCACATAGTTTAATCCACCAGAAGTTAAAACCCATAAACGATCTTCAGAATCAATATTAAGATTCCAAATTTGATTATGAAATAATCCATCTTCGACCGTATATTCCACAAATTTTTCTCCTATTAATCCTATTACGCCCTTATTTCCTGTTCCAAACCATAATTCGTTTTCATCGGTTTCTAAAATTGAATATACTGTAGTATTATTTAAATTTTCATTTCCGTCAAGTAATTTAATGGAATCCTTGTTTAGAATTGCAACACCTTTATATGTACCAATTACTAAATCTCCATTTTTTCTAAATAGTAATGAGTAAACATATTTATGTGGTAATCCATCGTCTTCTGTATAGTTTGTGAATTCTTTTCCATCATACTTACTTACTCCCTGATCGGTCCCGAACCAAATATTTCCTTTTTTATCCGATATAATTGAAAATACAATATTACCCGTCAGACCATCTTCAGAAGTAATGTTTCTAAAAGTTTTTCCATCAAAAATGTTTACACCACCACCATTAGTTCCAACCCATAAATAACCCTTATCATCTTGCATTAACGAAATTACTTGTGTTTGAGAAAGACCATCTTTAACTGTATATAATTTATGATAATATGTTTGACTTAATAATAGGTAAGATGTAAAAATTAAAATAAATAATAAAAATGATATTTTATAAAATCCTCTCATTTACCACTGTTGTGATTTTCTTATTTTTGCTAAAAATAATATTAGATTTTAAATAATACAAATAATTAAAATCTTTCTTACTTTTTATTATTTCGTTTTAGCTTATTTTGAATTCTTTGAGCTTTATTATAATAATAATCTGCATTTAACATATCTCCGGAATTTTTATAATAATTTCCAATATTAAGATACATATAATAATTATCCGGATTTTGTTCTATCGCAATTTTCCAATATTTAATCGATTTTTCAAAATCTGATTTAAAATAAAAATAATTTCCCACATTTATAAATGGAATTTCTGATTGGGAATCAGCTTTCAAAATTCTTTTATTTAGTTCTATTGCTTTTTTATAATCGCCAATTTTATTGCTCCAATTTGCAAGTTTTGAAAGTGCTTCAATATATTTCGGTTCTATTTCAATTGCTTTTTCATAATGTTCAACGGCTGTTTTATATTCTTTTTTCATTTCATAAGCAAAACCAAGCTGATAATATGCGCCCGAATAATCCGGATATAATTCTATAGCTTTTTTAAAATATGGAATTGCTTTATCGTATTGCTTGTAAACCGTCGATTGAATAAAACCTAAATTATTCCATACTCTATAAAAGTCGGGATATAATTCCATACATTTGTAATAATGCTTATTTATTGTTTCAATATATTTTTTGACATTTTCAGGATTATCCATTTGAAATAATAGTTTTGTAGCATACATTTCATTTGCTACAAAAGAGTTTTCCAAATACTCAATATCATGCTCTACGAGTGTAATAGTATTATACCAATTATTATTTCTATCAATAGTTTTTACTGTATATGGTATTAATATAAGAATTACTACCACTATAGCTTTATTAATATTCTTGCGCTTTAACGATGTTTTATTAAAATCTATTTTCAATATTTTGAAGATTAAATAAACAATTAAAATAATAAAACCAAGTGATGCAATGTATGTGAGACGTTCAGCTATTATTCCGTTTACCGGAACTAAAATATTTGCAAACATTGAGATAGATATCAAATAAAAAAATATAGAAAAAGAAAGCGTGGTTTTCTTTTTCAAACCTTTAATTCCAATTATTAATAAAAAAACATGAACTATAATTGATATAATCACCCATATATTTAAAAATCCAACAACAGGTATCATATTATAACCATAATAAAATCTTAAAGGATGTGGAAAAATCAATAGTTTAATATAATACACTAATGAATATAAAGCTGTAGGTATTTTATTTATAAATCCATCTACTTCAAATAAGGGATTTTCTATCATAAGCACAGGCTTATTTGGTGGTAATGCAATGTTTATGAATTTTTTTACAGCAAATATTAATATAAAAAACCCAACAAAATAAATTATTGATCTACTTACTTTTAAATTTGTGAAATAATATAATATCAAAGGTATTAATGCTGCAAAAACTAATGCGCTCTCCTTAGATAAATAGGCAAATACCATAAAAAATACACACAGAATTAAATTAAGTATTTTCTTATTATCTGTAAATTTTAATATAAAAAGGACAGATATTATACCGGATAAAAAACTCAAAATATCTTCGCGATTTTTAAGACTGGCAACTACTTCTGTATGTAAAGGGTGAGACAAAAACAACAATACAATAAGAAACGAAAATAAAACATTATAGTTTTTAAACATTTGCTTTAAAACAATAAATAGTATTATACCTGTTAAAGCATATAATAATAAATTGATTAAATGACCAACAAAAGGATTTTTGCCGAATATTTCATATTCAATAGCAAACATAGCCTTTGCTATGGGACGATAACCATAATTGTAATCTCTTGCTTCCTTATATGAGGTGGTAAATATTTCGGGAATAGCACTAATGCCTTTTTCAACCAAAACATTGTCTTCAACTACTAGATTATCATCAATATTGTATTTATTATTAAGAGTATTTCCGTATAAAATAAAAGTAAATACAACTATAATTAAATAGTATGCAAAGTTTTTATCTAACAATAATTTATTTATAATACTCAACATTACAATTATGACTTATTATGTTTCAAAGATAAGTAAAAATATAAAAAGTTATAATTATAAAGTTTTTGGGATTTATGTTGCAATAAAACATTTTTTTAGTATTTTTGAAATTATGAATATTGAATTCGATTTTTTTAAAATAGATAAAGAAAATCTGATACCGGAAAAAGGGAAAATTCTGATTTCTGAACCTTTTTTTGATGATACTTATTTTGGCAGATCTGTTGTATTATTGACCGACCATAACGATAAAGGCTCTGTTGGTTTTATTCTAAACCGTTTTACAGATATTAAATTAAGCGAAGTAATGAGTTCGTTAAAAAACATTAAGACTAATGTTTCTATTGGCGGACCTGTTGAAACAGATACTATACACTACATGCACACACTGGGCGATTTAATTCCTAATTCTGTTCATGTTTTCGATAATATATATTGGGGAGGAGATTTTGAACATTTAAAAACTTTGTTAGAAACAAACATTGTATCTAAAAATCAAATTCGTTTCTTCTTGGGTTATTCAGGTTGGGATGCAGGTCAATTAGAAGAAGAACTTAAAAACAACTACTGGGTAATTTCAAAAATATCGGGCAAAAACATAATGATAAAAGATAAAGAAATTTGGTATAACAGCCTCAAAAAACTTGGCGGAAAATATAAAACATGGGTTAACACCCCCACTAATCCCGAATTAAATTAAATTTTATCGTTTGTTACAATAACTAACTTTAGCTATAGTAGAATTTTAATTGCTGTAGTTGATGGCGGTGAATAGGGACATACAAGAACCTACGCCCAACGGGGGTGGTCTCTGCTTTTTCAATTAACCACCAGTTGCAAACTGGCGGCAGTTGGGGCTGTTGGTGCCGACACTTTTTTTTGGCTTTAAATTCTACTCCAAAATAACCTTCTCAACCGTCACGCCTTTGCTTGTTGTTACTTTTATTATATAGATTCCTTTTGGGTTTTTGCTTAAATCAATTTCACTTAAACCTGACAGGTTTTCAAAACCTGTCAGGTTTTTTATTGTTTTTCCTGTAATATCCATTACCTCAATTCCTATTATGTTTTCTGCCTGTATTGTTATTTTTCCTGTTGTGGGGTTGGGATATAATTCAAACTCTGTATTTGATATATTTTCTATAATACCAACAGATGGATTACCATATACCCTTACATGACCAGAAAACGCTCCATTACCGCTATTACCATCTGCCCCAATAGCAACTATTGAACCATCTGAACTCAAACTGACTGATCTACCTGAATGATTTTCAGCAGATTCGCCATCAATATCATTGCTGAGTTGTATCCAATTACCTACTGAATAATTATACACTCTTACATGTCCTGAACGAATTCCATTATCGCTATTCCCATGTGCCCCAATAGCAACTATTGAACCATCAGAACTTAAACTGACTGAATTACCAGAATTATCTTCAGCAGCTTCGCCGTCAATATCATTACCAAGTTGTATCCAATTACTTCCCGAATATTCATATACTCTTACATGACCAGAATACAATCCATTATCGCTATTATAAATAGCTCCAATAGCAACTATTGAACCCACTGAATTCAAACTAACTGAGTAGCCTGAATGATTTAAAGTAGCTTCGCCTTCAATATCATTGCCAAGCTTAACCCAATTACCTGCTTGATATTCATATACTCTTACATGACCTGAACTTGGTTGGTTATCATCATTATGGCTTGCTCCAATAGCAACTATTGAACCATCTGAACTTAAACTAACCGAACAGCCTGAACGATCATCAATAGCTTCGCCATCAATATCATTTCCAATCTGATTCCAATTTCCTGTTTGATATTCATATACTCTTACATGACCTGAATTCGATCCGTTACCATCATTACCATATGCTCCAATAGCAACTATTGAACCATCTGAACTTAAACTGACTGACCAACCTAAGTTATCACCAGCAGCTTCGCCGTCAATATCATTACCAAGTTGTATCCAATTCCCTGCTTGATACTCATATATTCTTACATGACCTGAAAATAATCCATTCCCATCATTACGATGTGCTCCAATAGCAACTATTGAACCATCCGAACTCAAACTAACTGACCAACCTGAATTATCATCAGCAATTTCGCCATCAATATCATTGCCAAGTTGTGTCCAATTTCCTGCTTGATATTCATATACTCTTATATGACCAGCATCAACACCATTACCATCATTTAAATAAGCACCGATAGCTACAATAGAACCATCGGAACTTAAACTGACTGACCAGCCTGAACAATCATCTGCAGTTTCACCATCAATATCTTGTCCTGTTTGTATCCATTGTGCATTTGCAATGTTTGTAATTCCAAATAATGAAATTATTAAAAAAGTGAAATTTAAAATACTTTTCATCATATTAAGTCCTCCTTTATCCATTCATTAATATTTGTATTTTTCATTTCTTTTATTAGCTTATAATCAATTTTAAAAAATTCTTTAGTTTTACCCAAATCACTTTCTTTGAAAGTTTTCGTCAACAATATTTTCTGTTCTATAATGCATATTGCAAAAATAATGTACTTTTCATTCCCATCTTCAGTTGGCTTCCATTTGCATTTAAACTCATCAACACTTTCTCTATATTTGTCCAGTATTCCTGTATTTCCATTATTATTCAGAGTTCCACTATTAACAGCTTTCAATGTGTGAAAAAATAAACCTGATTGTTCTTCTGCAAATAATTTCAAAATATCTTTTGCTATATGCGATAATTCAACATTGTGTGCTTTAAACTCAATATCTACTTTTTGTTTAAGTCGTCCATTTTCTAATTCAAATAAACTCATATCAGAAAGGGCTGATTGTCCTGTCTTATAAAGTTTTATATCTTTTAGTTCTTTCCCAAAGCGATAGTTTTCAACTGTCGGTGTTTCAACAGAATAAAAAATATTTTTGTAATATTTTTCTAATTCATTACAGTATAAAACACGTGATTCTTGTTCGCTAATTCTTATTTCGTTTTTATTTTCCCTTTCATATTGAGGAAATATTAATCTTAATCCAATATCTGTGTTATTCTTAATCCCATCTTTTTCATTATGTAATGCAATAAGATTTTGAGCAACTATTTTATTGATATTTCTTAAATCTAATTCTGTAATCATTTTAATCATATTTAAGTGTGTCAGCAATAGAACAAATGTATAATAAAATATTAATTAATAAAAAAATATTTGGTAATTTAAATCATTATCTTTAATTTTGATAAATACAAAAATATAGCCCTTTGTGGCTGCCCTTAGAAAATTAATCAAAATCATTAATTTATTAAAAAAACTTAAGCAATGGCATTAGAAAATTTAATTAAAGTATCGTTTACAGAAGAAGATATTAGTAAAC
>CAYTAU010000024.1:0-48582 GCA_964435855.1 uncultured Bacteroidales bacterium
GATTAAAACCACCTACTGCAAAACCGCCTCTGCTGCCATTTGCTTTTGCTCCACCAGCATCGTTAACCCAAATTCTTACTCCTTCCTGATAAACTGCAAA
Organism: uncultured Bacteroidales bacterium; assembly: GCA_964435855.1. Classification (GTDB taxonomy): domain Bacteria; phylum Bacteroidota; class Bacteroidia; order Bacteroidales; family CAYTAU01; genus CAYTAU01. The sequence continues at coordinate 101 of CAYTAU010000024.1, forward strand.
AACGGTATCACCGGCATTATTTAATACAGCAAAAATTGATTCATCTATTCCTGTTGAAGCATCGGCTTTTACCAATAATTTATTTTCGGGTGTAGTTACCCCAATACCAACATTATCATCAGTGTTTGATAAATAAACATAATTACCATTTTTTGTCCATAATTGACCTACAGACATATTTGTCCATACTGAGCCTGTATAATAATAAAATACATTTTCATTTGTGTCATATACTAACAAACCTGTAGCTGGTGTTCCAATACTTGTTCTTTGAACTGTTGTCATTCTTGGAACCAACATACCTTTTGTTAATGATTTTACATCAAGCATAGCACTACTATGTGCTGTATAAGCATTATCATCAGTTATTGCTATGTTTTGCCCTTCGACTTCGCTCAGAACACCAATTAATAGAACAATTCCAAGGATTAAAACTAATTTTTTCATAATAATTAATTTTTAAGTGATTTAATTTATTTATTTTCTACTTCAATCTTTCAGTAGTTTCTCAATTTCATTTAATCTTTCATTTATCGCTTTATTTTCTTTTTTCAACTCATTAATAATTTCTTGTTGTTCCTGTATTGCTTTAATGGAAATTATTCCAAAATCAGAGTAATGCAAACTAAAATATCCGTTTTCAGCATGCTTCACCAGTTCAGGAAATAATGGTTGCACATCTTGGGCAATAAATCCTATAGTTTTCTGTGATTGATTATCAGCGTGATTCAAACGGTAGCTTACCGGTTTCAGTTGCATGACTTTTGATAATACCGATTCGTTTATAATCTCAATATCTTTTTTCAAACGCTTATCGGAACTTGCAGTATAGTTTCCTGTTGCATCATCCCATTGACCAACTTGGGTTCCATTAAAATACATAAAAAGATCATTGGCACCAACTTCCCAACTCCAAACATCTGTATCAGTATCATTTTCAATAGCAAAACCTTCTTCATCTGTACCGTATTGTTTAACATGAAGATTTGCGGAAGGTACTTTATCGTTAATACCAACCAAATTATTATCAAATTCTCCATATATTAGCGGAGTAGCATTACTTCCCAGTCCCTCAATCATCAGAATATTATCATCTTCTATATTTAACCCATTTCCTATTAAAATACAATGGTCGCCATTATTGTTACCTGCACCATACCCTAGAAAAACATTATCATCACCTGTATTTGTAAAACCTGCACCCTGACCAATAAAAAGATTGTTTTGACTCACTGTTGCATATGCTCCTGCCAAATACCCAATCATCACATTATTACTTCCATTATTCTGCGTTGCAGTACCAAAACCTACATAAGTGTTGCCAACTCCTATTGTATTTTCAGCACCTGCAGATGATCCAAGAAATATGTTTAATCCTCCTGAAGTATTATCTCTTCCAGCCTGACATCCAATAAATATATTATTATTTGCAGTATTATGTGAGCCCGCACTATCCCCTATACATATTATCTGATTTCCACCTGAATTGGTAAATCCTGCATTATTTCCTATAAATATGTTTTTGTATCCTATAGTATTGTTATAACCTGCGCGATATCCCATAAAAACATTCTTAGTTCCTGATGTATTATAATATCCGCTTTCTGTACCAACGAATGTGTTATTAGCTGCATTATTTAAATAACCCGATTTTGTTCCTATCATAATACAATTTATACTATTATCTGCACTATATCCCGCTCTTGAACCAATCATTACACTACTTTCTGCATTATCAGCATTATATCCACTATAATATCCTGAAAAAACATTATTATTATTTAATGTTGCTGCATATCCGGAATAGTATCCGTACAACGAATTATAATTACCGTCAATATTTGCTCCACCTGTTCTGGAGCCGACAAAAGTATTTCTTATACCAATTGTGTTACTATAACCTGCTTGATAACCTATAAAATTATTTCTATAACCTGTTGTGTTATAATACCCTGCCTGATAACCCATGAAATTATTACTATAACCTGATGTATTATTAAATCCCGCTTGATATCCTATAAAATTATTATAATCGGCTGTTGTATTATCATAACCTGCCTGATATCCTATAAACACATTTCTAATAGCACTTGTTGAAACCAATCCTGTTTCATAACCAAAAAATGAATTGTGAAGTCCTGTTATTGCATCTCCCGAATGATGCCCAATTAAATAATTCTCAGGTGTTAAATCCATATAGCGTCCTTCTGTTGCTGATAATGCCTCAATATTGTCTACTGCAAAACCCTCATCTCCTATCACATAAACACGTGTGCTATCATCCTGAACAAACAGATATTGGTCTGTTGGCAATCCTTTAGCAGGATTAAAGCCTCCTACTGCAAATCCTCCTCTGCTACCGGTTGCTTTTGCAGGATTATAATCATCATCAATATATACTCTCACACTATCAGGTGTTACTCTTAAATATTCATTTGTAAAACCTGCTTTAGCAGGATTAAAACCGCCTACTGCAAATCCTCCTCTGCTACCACTTGCTTTACTGCCTCCATCATCGTTTACCCAAATTCTAACTCCTTCGGGGTAAACTGCAAAAACAGTATCTCCATTATTATTCTGAACGGCAAAAATAGCTTCATTAATATTTGTAGCATCTCCTTTAACAATAAGCTTTCTTCCTGGAGCATTTGTTCCAATACCTACATTACCATTATTTTGAATCATCAACCATGATTTTGCATTAAATTCATCATAAATTTCAAATGTTCCGGATGAATTCTGCTCGTTAACCTTCAGGCGCATATCATCAGCACTATAAATCTCTAAATCATATCCAATAAGTCCTATGTGGGCATCATATATTCCTCCGTATTCAAAAAACAAACTATTCACCCCTCCTCCTTGAATGGTCAACTTTCCAGTTGGAGTTGATGTACCTATTCCAAGATTATCTGTTGATGTAGTCATATATATATTTGGTGAAGTATAACTCCAAAAAGGACCCGTTGTACCTCCTGTGCTCAGGTTAATCCAATCTGTTCCATTATAGTAATAATATCCATTAATATTAGTATCAAAAACCAACAAACCTGTAGCCGGTGATGCTATTCCAGTTCTTTGAACACTTGTCATCCTTGGTGTTAAAAATCCTTTGGTTAATGATTTTACATCGAGCATTGCACTGCTATCTGCTGTATAAGCATTATCATCAGTAATGGCTATATTTTGCCCTTCGACTACGCTCAGAACGCCCGTTAATAGAATAACTGTAATTGTAAATAATTTGTTTAATTTTTTCATTTTTTTTAAAATTTTATTTTTTTGTTGATTGATTTAGTAATGATCTTATTTCTTCAATTTCTGTTTTTAAGTCATTATTTTGACTTTCCAAAATAGAAATTCTATTTTTTTGATCAATTAAAGCTTTTAACATAGGTGTAATTAATTTACTATAACTAACTGTTTCTACTTTTCCTTTTTCATTATAACTCACAAATAATTTATTTACTTTTTCAACTTCTTCTGCTATTAAGCCATATTCTTTTATATCTGAATTATTTTTTTTGTAATTGAAATTAACAGGACGTAACTCATAGAGCCAGTCTGTACTTTCCATATTTTTGATGTTTTTTTTGTATTTTTTGGAAGATACTATATAACCTAACTGACCAGTACTACTAATGTATAAATCCCTTGGTGAAACAGAGATGGCGTCACCATAAACACCAGGCATAAATATTTCACCGTTATTTCTTGAGATTGATAAGTGTGGACCATATATTGTGGTATTTGCTTTACCATAAACATATAATTTATTATCACCACCATCATATTTAATTGACATATTATAAGTGTTATCATTATCTTCTGCTAAAATAAGTTCAGAATCATCTTCGGAAGATGATTCGTTAGGAGCAATAAGAATAGTAGCAAGAGTGTCTGTTCCAACTATATGTAAATTAGCAATTGGGCTTGTTGTCCACATACCCATTTTACGATTTTCTATTTCACCATAAATAATAGTACTATCTGCTGTGGTTCCATTAGCAATATAAAGTTTATTTGAACCACTATCATTATATCCTGCTCTATAACCTATCATAATATTTCCATCACCATTAGTTATACTGCGACCACTTTTACTTCCAATACATGTGTTATAAAAAGCAGAAGTAGTATTCTGACCACTTTGCAGACCTATATACACATTATGTTCTCCCCATTGATTAAACTGTCCGCTCAAACTACCAACAAAGGTATTGTAACTGGCTTTATTAAAAAGTCCTGCACCCGATCCTACTATTGTACTTCTAACACCTGTTTGATTATACCAACCAGTAGATGAACCAAGAAATGTATTTGCATAACCTGTGGTATTTGCTTGTCCACTCCAATGTCCAACAAATGTATTATGATATCCGGCAGTATTCGAATAGCCTGCCTTATTACCAATGAAAGCATTATAGCTTCCCTCATCTCCAGTACCACCAATATTTGAATAGCCTGCTTGATAACCAAAAAAAGCATTTTTAAACCCTGTTGTATTTGAATAGCCACTTTGATATCCTGTAAATATATTATGAATTCCAGTAGTATTAGCTTGTCCTGTTTCGTGACCGATAAAATAATTTTCTGTTGTTAATTTCATTATTCTTTGATTATCTATGGCTTCAATATTTTCAACACCAAATCCTTCCATTGAATCTGCCACATAAACTCTTGTACTATCATCCTGAACAAACAGATATTGATCTGTTGGGGTTCCTTTTGCAGGATTAAATCCTCCTACTGCAAATCCTCCTCTGCTACCGTTTGCTTTTGCAGGATTAAAGTCATCATCAATATATACTCTTACGCTGTCTGGTGTTACTCTAAAATATTCATTAGTAAAGCCAGCTTTTGCAGGATTAAATCCCCCTACCGCAAAACCTCCTCGACTACCGTTTGCTTTTGTACCTCCTGCATCATTTACCCAGATTCGCACACCTTCTGGATATACTGCAAATACTGTGTCACCATCATTATTTTGCACCGCAAATATTGCTTCATCTATTCCTGTTGAACTACTTCCCTTAACAATAAGTTTTGTTTCAGGTGTTGTTGTTCCAATACCAATATTTCCATCTCTTTCAAAAGTCATAATATTACTCATAGCTGTACAGCCTGCATCAAGAAATAATTTGTTAACGCTTCCGTCAAAATGGAATTCAAAACCACAAACACCCACACCACTAACATTCTCGTCAAAAGCTAAACGTCCTGATTCAATATTATTGTAACTTCCGTTATATCCTATTTTCATCCTTGTTGTAGATTCTGTTGTACCTGTTACAATTAACCTATCAGAAGGACTTGAAGTTCCTAGTCCAAGTTTGTCTGTTCCTATGGTCATATATATGTTTGGTGAAGTATAACTCCAAAAAGGACCAGTTGTGCCTCCTGTGCTTAGGTTAATCCAATCTGTTCCATTATAGTAATAATATCCATTAATATTGGTGTCAAAAACCAACAAACCTGTTGCCGGCGAAACAATTGCATCTCTCTGAACGGTTGTCATTCTTGGTGCTAAAAATCCTTTTGTTAGTGATTTTACATCAAGCATTGCACTGCTATGTGCTGTATAGGCATTATCATCTGTTATTGCAACGTTTTGTCCTTCGACTTCGCTCAGGGTACCAGCTAATAGAATAACTGTAATTAAAACTAATTTTTTCATTGTATAAATTATTTATTTGTTGTTGTTTCTAATATGGTTTTTAATTGGTCAACTTCAGCTTTAAGGCTATCTATTCCTTCTATTTTTTGTTCAAGTATTTCTATTTTATTATTTTGTTCTTTAATGGCCTCTAACAAAACAGCAGTAAAATTCGCATAGTTCACTGATAAATAACCATTATTATCAGATTTCACAAGTTCAGGAAATACTTTTTGAACGTCCTGTGCGATAAAACCGATGTTTCTTCCTTTATCAAACCCCATGTGTGGAAAATCTTCTTTTTTCCATTCATAATACACCCCTTGCATTTTCATAATCTTATCCAATGAATTATCAATGCTTTGAATGTTTGTCTTATATCTCTTATCAGAAGTCTGTGTTAATATGACACATGTAATGTCATCATCAAACCATGCTTCCCTTGTTACCCATAGTGCATCATGTATAGCAAATGCATATTGTTTTGTTGTACTGCCGACGGATCCACCCTGATAGGAATAATATTCCGGTGTTGCTAAAACACCCGGATTTTGTGAAACATGGAAAAATGTTCCATTTGCATGCAGGTCGCCATTTATTGTTATGTAATCTGTGTTGAAATCTCCATAAATAAGAGGTGTAGCTGAGTTGGAATTTTCTATATAAAGCTTATCTGATCCTGATTCATTTTGTCCTGCGTAATATCCAATAAATACATTATTACTTCCACCTGTGCTAAATTCTCCACTATGATATCCTATATAAGTATTATTATATCCTGTATAATTATTAAATCCAGATCTATTTCCGAGAAAGACATTATAGTCTCCTGTTGTACAATGGAAACCACTATTTGATCCCAAAAAAGAGTTACCTGTTCCGCCTGTATTTTCCCAACCACTGCAATTTCCTAAAAACACATTATGTGTACCATCTATATTATTAACTCCTGATTTACAACCCATAAAAACGTTAAAACTACCTGTAGATAAAGTGCCATCAGAATATCCTCCCGACTGATACCCAACATAAGTATTATAAACTCCTGAAGTATTAGATATTCCTGATAGTTTTCCAACAAATACATTTTCATGTCCTATTGTATTTTCATATCCACTCATACTACCAATAAATATATTATTGCTCCCTTCCCATTCGTCCTGAAAATCGTTTGGGAAATCAACAACCAGAACACCACCTGTAGTATTCATTCCTGCTTTGTATCCATAAAAACTATTATACTTTCCATTTGTAATATTCACTCCACTTTCATGTCCAATAAAATAATTTTCAGTATTCAATCTTGATATTCTCTGGTTTGCTATTGCTTCTATGTTCTCAACTCCAAATCCTTCCATCGAGTCAGCGACATAAACTCTTGTACTATCATCCTGAACAAAAAGATAATGATCTGTTGCCGTTCCTTTAGCAGGATTAAATCCTCCTACTGCAAATCCTCCTCTGCTACCATTTGCTTTTGCAGGGTTATAGTCATCATCAATATATACCCTCACACTATCAGGTGTAACTCTTAAATACTCATTAGTAAAACCTGCTTTTGCAGGATTAAAACCACCTACCGCAAATCCTCCTCTACTACCATTTGCTTTTGCACCACCATCATCGTTAACCCAAATTCTTACTCCTTCGGGATATACTGCAAAAACAGTATCTCCATCTGTATTTTGCACAGCAAATATTGCATCATTTAAACCTGAATTAGGATCACCTTTAACCATTACACGACCATCATTCTGAAGGACAAGACGTGCGTCAGTAGAATTAACATGATCAGCACTATATGTAGAATTATTGGCAAAAATTAAGTCTCCTCTGTTTCCATTTGAAACATCCCTATAAAAAATACCACACTTAAATGCATCAGGATTCCAACCTGTACCATTTGTAAAACGTATACCACACATAGCTCCTGTACTAGAATTAGAATTTTGAATATCAATAAAATTACCATCAGTACCATCAATAATTGCAACATTTTCATATAAATGCAATTTATGATACGGGTTTGATATTCCAAGTCCCAATTTATTTGTTCCTGTAGTCATGTATATATTTGGTGAATTATAACTCCAAAAAGGACCAGTTGTGCCTCCTGTACTCAGGTTAACCCAGTCTGTACCATTATAATAGTAATATCCATTAATATTAGTATCAAATACTAATAAACCTATAGCCGGTAATGTAATTGCATCCCTTTGAACAGTTGTCATTCTTGGTGTTAAAAATCCTTTTGTTAATGATTTAATATCTAGCATAGCCGAAGGATCTGCAGTGTATGAATTGTCATCGCTTATTGCAATGTTTTGAGAAAACAAGGCTAAGACTAAGGCTAAGGCTAAGCTTGTTAAGAATAATTTTTTCATAATAATTTCAATAATATTTAAATTGTTTTACTAACTATAAATTTACTAATGTCATTTTTTTGCTGATTGATTTAATATTTGTTTTAATTGCTTAATTTCAGCTTTTAAGGTATCAATATCGTTTTGCTGTTTTTTAAATGTATCTTTTATTTCACTACTTGTTATATCTCCTTTATCTGTATTGTAATACCAATCAACCTCAACTAAAACATTTATAAAACCTGTTCCCTTACTATTGTAATTATCTATTGCTCTACCTATAACCATTCCAGATTTAGTTGCTTTCATACCTACTTTTTCTGTTGATGATATTGTAATATAATCGCCAATTTTTATTGCTCCATTTTCGGTATTTACTTTAGTATTAATAACCCCCATTAAACCTACAAGAACATCATTATCATGAGATTTGGCAGAAGCAGGTGAATTTCCAACCATAGCAGGATTAGAAGAATAAACACCAAGTATAAGATTAGGATTATTATTATTTGCTCCATCAACAGTATATGTTTTATTTGGCGACATCATTATTATATCTCCTGGCTCATAAGCTAAAGTTGTATCTGCTTTAGAAAAATATTCTGCATAATCTGCACCTCCACCATGCCATGCATTATCACAATATCCATCACCATCATTATCAAATCTAAACTCAACATCCCAGGTATTATTTCCATGATATGAATCAAAACGAACAATATCTCCTGTACCACGTGTACTAACCAAAAGTGCCAAATCAGATGCTGTAGTACTGCTATTTTCAATAAGCATTGAGATACCTGTACTTGCTGTATTTTTAAAGAAACCCGTTGATCCAGAAGTGCCTGCATCACTTGATGTTACATACAATCTATGACTCCCTGGAGTTATAATACCCATTCCTACATTGCTGTCATCACTAATAGTCATTGTTGGAGTTGTACTCTTATTATAAAAATTCAAGTCATTGGTTTGACAATTGTATAAAATTTTTGCATATTGAGCTGTCTCATAACCTGAATCGTAAAAAATAAGACCTGCTTCTGTTTCCAATAAGTTAGAGATTTCAATATTAGCTGAACTACCGTTAACTTCAAGCTTGTTACTTGGGGCCGTTGTTCCAATTCCTACATTACCTCCCATAATTGCCATTGTATTAATTTGTGTTACTAAATAATCTGTAGTTGGGTTATTCAAGCTTATTCCAAAAGAATATTCTCCAGACACATTTATTTCTCTTCCCATTGCTGTTGTTCCCAATTCGCTCGCAGTTGTCATAATTCCTGTAGTAAAAGAAGAATTTCCGCTTGCAGTTGTAGTATTTCCAATTGCAGTTGAAGCTCCTCCGCTAGCCGTTGTATTATATCCCATTGCAGTTGAACCGTCTCCACTAGCTGTAGTAGATTGTCCCATTGCAGTTGCAGTAGGATAGCTGGCTGTTGTTGCAAATCCCATAGCTGTTGAAAAGAGTCCACTTGCTGTTGTTTCACTACCTAATGCTGTTGAATAATCACCACTGGCAATTGACCAATATCCTAATGCTAATGAAGCATCACCACTTGCTTCTGATTCATATCCCAAAGCAATTGAATAGGCTGCACTTGCAATTGATCTACATCCCATAGTTACAGAATACCATCCTCCTGCATTTGTATTATACCCCATAGCTGTAGAATATTGACCGGAAGCAGTATTTTGTATGCCAAATGCAAAAGCACCCTGACTTAATGCTTCTGAACCCATACCAAAAGCATAAGAATAATCGCCACTTGCAATTGTAGCCGAAGTTGCGGTACCTGCAGAATCAACACCAGTAGAACCAAGGGCAAAACTTCTCAAACCTGAAGCTCTTGCTCCCGAACCAATTGCATAAGAACCTGTATTTTCAGTTTTAGAAAAATTTCCAAGAGAATAAGAATCATCTCCTTCTGCGTTTGCATTATTACCTATTGCTGTTGAATTATTACCAAATGCTCTGGCATGATATCCCAATGCTTGTGAATAATTCCCAATTGCTTTTGATTCAAACCCGGATGCAAATGAATTAATCCCAATACTATCTTTACTTTCAATTATAACTCTTCCTGTAAGAAATGCTTCTTTTGTAGGATACCATAATATTCTTGGTTCACTTGGAACTATTGTTTCTGTTGTATCTAATGAAACAATCATATAATTTTCTGTATTTGTTCCTTTAGCAGGATTAAAACCACCTACTGCAAAACCGCCTCTACTCCCATTAGCTTTTGCTCCAACATAAGTTTCATCAATATATACCCTTACACTATCGGGTGTAACACGAAGATATTCGTTTGTAAAACCTGCTTTTGCAGGATTAAAGCCGCCTACTGCAAATCCACCTCTACTACCAATTGCTTTTGAACCACCGGTATTGTTAACCCAAATTCTAACGCCTTCCTGATAAACAGCAAATACAGTATCACCATTATTATTTAATACAGCAAAAACGGATTCGTCTATTCCTGTTGACGCATCGGCTCTTACCAATAATTTATTTTCCGGTGCAATTACTCCAATCCCTACATTATCATCTGTATTAGATAAATAAACATAATTACCGTTTTTACTCCACAGTTGACCAACGGATAAATTTGACCAAGTTGAACCTGTATAATAATAAAATACATTTTCGTTAGTATCAAAAACCAACAAACCTGTTGCAGGTAAAACAATTGCATCTCTTTGAACTGTTGTCATTCTTGGCACTAACATGCCTTTAGTTACTGATTTAACATCCAGCATTGCGCTACTGTGTGCAGTATATGCATTATCATCTGTAATAGCAACATTTTGCCCTTCGACTTCGCTCAGGACACCAATTAATAGAACAATTCCAAATATTAAGGCTAATTTTTTCATAATTGTTTATTTTTTTGTCGATTGATTTAACATTGATTTTATATTTTTAATTTCTGCTTCTAAACTAATTATTTTGTCTTCTTGTTTTTGATTAATATTCCTTTGTTCAATTAAAGCTTTTAACATTGGAGAAACCAATTTACTATAGCTAACAGTTTCTACTTTACCCTTTTCATTATAACTTACAAATGATGAATTAATTTTTTCAACTTCTTCGGCAATTAAACCATATTCTTTGGTTTTTAGTTTATCTGTTTTATATATAAAATTTACCGGTCTTAAATCGTATAACCAATTAATATTTTCCATATCTTTTATATATTTTTTATATCTTTTTGAAGATGCAATATAACCTAACTGACCATCACTTCTAATGTATAAATCCCTGTATGTAGCAGCTATAGCATCACCATAAACATTTGGCATCCATGTCGCACCGGTATTCCTATCAATAGAAAGGTGTGGACCATAACTCGTTCCTAGAGAATAACCAAAAACCTGTAAATCATTAAGATCTCCATCATATTTAATTGACATTCCATATGAATAGTCATTATCTTCACATAAAATTAATTCAGCATCGGCAGCTGAACCAACACTTGGACCTATCATAACAGTTCCTTGAGTAGCATCACCAACAACATGTAGGTTGGCTACAGGAGTAGCTGTTCCAATACCAACATTGCCATTTTTCAGTACCGTTACAGCATTTGAACGAACTGCAGTTGACGGACCATTTCCTATAACAAATAATGGGTCAGTAGCAACCCACGAAGTTGTATTCCCACTTATAATATTATATCTACCAAGTACCACTGATGCATATGATTGGGCAGTTGTTGTATGTCCCATTGCTGTTGAAATCCATCCACTTGCTGTTGTGCTTGCTCCCATTGCGGTAGACCACCTACCACTAGATATCGTATTATTTCCCATAGCAACAGAATAATAATTACTAGCTAATGTAGCACTCCCTATAGCGAAAGAATATGATCCACTAGCAACTGTATTATATCCCATTGCTGTCGATACTCCTCCACTCGCTACTGAATAACTTCCCGTTGCGAAAGAAGAACCTCCACTAGCAATTACCCCATGTCCCATTGTGGAGGAATAATCTCCACTAGCAGTTGTCTTATATCCCATTGCAAGTGAATATTTTCCCGACGCAGTATTTTTAGTTCCAAAAACAAAAGCACCTTGATTTAATGCTTCTGAACCCATACCAAAAGCATAAGAATAATCGCCACTTGCAATTGTAGCCGAAGTTGCGGTACCTGCAGAATCAACACCAGTAGAACCAAGGGCAAAACTTCTCAAACCTGAAGCTCTTGCTCCCGAACCAATTGCATAAGAACCTGTATTTTCAGTTTTAGAAAAATTTCCAAGAGAATAAGAATCATCTCCTTCTGCGTTTGCATTATTACCTATTGCTGTTGAATTATTACCAAATGCTCTGGCATGATATCCCAATGCTTGTGAATAATTCCCAATTGCTTTTGATTCAAACCCGGATGCAAATGAATTAATCCCAATACTATCTTTACTTTCAATTATAACTCTTCCTGTAAGAAATGCTTCTTTTGTAGGATACCATAATATTCTTGGTTCACTTGGAACTATTGTTTCTGTTGTATCTAATGAAACAATCATATAATTTTCTGTATTTGTTCCTTTAGCAGGATTAAAACCACCTACTGCAAAACCGCCTCTACTCCCATTAGCTTTTGCTCCAACATAAGTTTCATCAATATATACCCTTACACTATCGGGTGTAACACGAAGATATTCATTTGTAAAACCTGCTTTAGCAGGATTAAAACCACCAACTGCAAATCCTCCCCGACTTCCATTTGCTTTTGAACCACCATCATTGTTAACCCAAATTCTTACTCCTTCCTGATAAACTGCAAATACAGTATCACCGGCATTATTTAACACTGCAAAGATGGATTCATCTACTCCTGTTGATGCATCAGCTTTTACCAATAATTTATTATCAGGAGCAGTAACACCAATACCTACATTGTCATCGGTATTAGATAAATAAACATAATTGCCATTTTTAGTCCATAGTTGACCCACGGATAAATTTGACCATGTTGAACCTGTATAATAATAAAATATATTCTCGTTAGTATCAAATACTAACAATCCTGTAGCAGGCAATGATATAGCATTTCGCTGTGCACTTGTTAATCTTGGCACCAACAAACCTTTTGTTAAAGATTTTACATCAAGCATTGCACTACTTTGTGCAGTATATGCATTGTCATCTGTTATTGCAATATTTTGAGAATATAAACCATCTGTGTAAACAGCCAAGACTATGACAGTAAACACAATAGAGAATGTGTTTTTCATAAATAAGTTTAAGGTTAAAAAAACATATTAAAATAAGGAATCAAAAATAATAAAATTAGGCAATTAAAAAAGTTTTTTCGTAAACAAATTATCACATTTTATCAAAAAATTCAATTTATATAATCAATTTAGTTTTAAGAAGTAGGTGAATTTAAAAATATGTTTTTTTCAAATCAACATTTCCACCTGATATGATTATTCCGATTTTTTTATTTTTAAAATAATCTACATTATTTAAAACACCAGCTACAGCTACTGCAGAAGATGGTTCAATAATAATTTTCATTCTCTCCCACACTAATTTCATTGCTTTTATAATTTCATCTTCATCAACTGTTATGATATCGTCAACATTTTTCAGTATAATTTCAAATGTTAAATCACTTAATGAAGTTAATAAACCATCGGCAATTGTATTTGGATTTATTGAGGGAATTAATTTTTTATTTTTAAATGATCTATAGGCATCATCTGCTCCTTTTGGTTCAGCAGCAATCACTTTTGCTTTGCTCATAGCTTTTGTTGAAATTGAAGTCCCGCTTAAAAGTCCACCACCTCCAACAGGCGCAATTATATAATCTAGATTGGGAATATCTTCAATTAATTCTTTTGCAGAAGTACCTTGTCCTGCAATTATTCTAGAATCATCATAAGGATGAATAAAAGTGGCTCCTGTTTCTTCAACAATCTTATTTAAATTATCTTCTCTTGCCTGTAAGGTCGGAGTGCAATAAGTTATTTTTGCTCCATATTCTGCAACAGCATTTTTTTTAATTTCCGGAGAGTTTTCAGGCATAACAATATATGCATCAGTATTCATAATTTTTGCAGCTAAAGCCAATGCTTGTGCATGATTTCCTGAAGAATGCGTAGCCAAACCTTTTTTAATTTCATCTTTACTTAAAGATAAAACCGTATTTATTGCACCGCGGAATTTAAATGCTCCTACTTTTTGAAAATTCTCACATTTAAAATACAACTCTCCATCAACCAGCGAATTAAAAAATGTACTGGTTAATACAGGAGTTCTGTTAATGTATTTTTCAATTCTCTTATGTGCAATACACAGGTCTTCAAAAGTCGGGATATATGAATTCATTGAATTTTGTTGAAAATTATTAAAGTCTAAAATTAAAAAAATCATAAGAAGAATTGCAAACTTATTTTATATATTTTTGCAACTTGGTTGACAAATAATTTCAAGAGCTTAATTATGGAATACAATTTTTCAAAAATTGAAGAGTACTGGCAAAATTACTGGAAAGAAAATAATATCTACAAAGTAAACATAGACGATTCAAAACCAAAATACTATGTTTTGGATATGTTCCCATATCCCTCAGGTGCTGGTTTACATGTTGGACATCCATTAGGTTATATAGCCTCTGATATTTACAGCAGATATAAAAGATTAAATGGCTTTAATGTTTTGCACCCAATGGGCTATGATGCTTTTGGTTTGCCTGCCGAACAATATGCAATTCAAACAGGACAACATCCGGCTAAGACAACCGAAATAAATATAAAAAGGTATAGAGAACAATTAGATAAAATTGGATTTTCTTATGATTGGGACAGAGAAGTAAAGACATCTGATTCCAACTACTACAAATGGACACAATGGGCATTTATTCAAATGTTTGAACATTGGTACAACAATAAAACTCAAAAAGCAGAACCAATTTCAGAGTTAATTAAGGAATTTGAGAAAAATGGCAATCAAAATATCGAAGCAAACTGCAATAAAACGGATATTTTCTCCGCAAAAGAATGGACTTTAAAAACTGAAAAAGAACAACAATTAATTTTATTAAATTACAGATTAGCATATTTGGCCAACACTAAAGTAAATTGGTGTTCTGAATTAGGCACTGTTTTAGCTAATGATGAAGTAGTTAATGGGGTTTCTGTTCGTGGTGGACATGAAGTTGTACAAAAAGAAATGAAACAATGGTCGCTTCGTATTTCTGCTTATGCACCAAGATTATTAGACGATCTGGAAGAAATTGAATGGACTGATTCCCTAAAAGAAATTCAAAGAAATTGGATTGGTAGATCTGAAGGTGCTGAAATGAGATTTCGCCTCTCCCCAGCCCTCTCCAAAGGAGAGGGAGAAAAATCTCCAAATAATAAGTCAGTAGATAACAAAGTCCTCCCTATTGGGGAGGATTTAGGTGGGGCTATTGTAGTTTTCACAACACGCCCCGATACAATTTTCGGGTCAACTTTTATGGTTCTTGCACCAGAATCAGATTATGTTTCACAAGTAACTACTGATGAATATAAAAATGCTGTTGATGAGTACATTATAAGAACAAAAAAACGAACAGAACGAGAACGAATTGCTGAAGTTGAAAAAATAACAGGGCAGTTTACCGGAGCTTATGCTATTAATCCTTTAACAAATAAAGAAATACCAATTTATATTGCAGACTACGTTCTTGCCGGATATGGAACCGGAGCTATAATGGCTGTTCCCGGACATGACAGCAGAGACTTTAAATTTGCTCGTCATTTTGA
This sequence comes from uncultured Bacteroidales bacterium, assembly GCA_964435855.1. Classification (GTDB taxonomy): domain Bacteria; phylum Bacteroidota; class Bacteroidia; order Bacteroidales; family CAYTAU01; genus CAYTAU01. The sequence continues at coordinate 15,884 of CAYTAU010000024.1, forward strand.
CTTACCAATTATCCAAGTTGTAGTAGGAAAAGATGAAAAAGAAAGTGATACTTCTACTTGGGAAAATTCTTTTGACGGCAAAGAAGGAACAATGATAAATTCAGGTTTTATTAACGGACTTGAAGTTCAAAAAGCCATTTCGAAAACAATTAAATATATAGTTGAAGAAAACATAGGCGAAGGTCAGATTAACTACCGTTTACGTGATGCTATTTTTAGCAGACAAAGATACTGGGGAGAACCATTTCCTGTATATTTTAAAGATGATTTACCTTATGTAATTGATGAAAAAGAATTGCCATTAAAATTACCTGAAGTTGACAAATTTTTACCAACAGAAGACGGGCAACCACCACTTGGCAGAGCAAAAAACTGGAAAACAAAAGAAGGATATCCATACGAATTAAGCACAATGCCGGGATTTGCTGGTTCTTCTGCATATTACTACAGATATATGGACCCACAAAACGACAAAGCTTTAGTTTCAAAAAAGGCAAATGAATATTGGCAAGATGTGGACTTATATATTGGTGGAACAGAACATGCAACAGGGCATTTAGTTTATGCTCGTTTTTGGAATAAATTCCTTTACGACCTTGGCTTGGTTTGCAAAAAAGAACCTTTTAAAAAGCTTATTAATCAGGGGATGATTCAGGGAATTAGTACTATTTCTAAAAAAATAATTTATGAAGCTAGGGAAACAGGTTCTATTTGGATTTTGCTTCCAAGAGAAGCAAAACAAAAAGAGGTAAAACGTACTTTTATTATTACTGAACGTATTCCTGTAAAATATGTAGAATTTAAAAATGGAGAATACATATTAACAAAACAAAATTTAATAAAATTAAAAAAGGAATATTCTCATTTTGAAAATTACAGAATAGGGAATATTAATGAAATAAAAAAATCTCCAGATAAAGATTCTCTAGATATTTCTTCATTTGAGAATAAAGTTGATAACGACTTTATAACACTTGAACCTGAAGTTGAAAAAATGTCAAAATCCAAACATAATGTTGTAAATCCCGATGAAATAATAGAAAAATACGGAGCCGACACATTACGTATGTACGAAATGTTTCTTGGTCCTTTAGAGCAATCAAAACCTTGGGATACTAATGGAATTGATGGTGTATTTAAATTTTTTAGAAAAACATGGCGATTGTTTCACGATGAGAATAATAAGATAAATTTATCGGATGAAAATCCTACAAAAGATGAGTTGAAAATTCTTCATAAAACTATTAAGAAAATAATACACGATATTGAACATTTTTCTTTCAACACATCTATAAGTGCATTTATGATATGTGTTAATGAACTTGGCAATTTAAAATGTAATAAAAAAGCAATTCTTGAACCCTTTACTATCATCCTCTCTCCTTTTGCACCGCATATTGCGGAAGAATTATGGAAAATATTAGGAAACAAACCAAGTGTTGTTAATGCTAAATTTCCAGAGTTTAATGAGGAATATTTAACAGAAAATACTTTTGAATATCCTGTTTCATTTAATGGTAAAATGCGATTTAAAATTGAATTGTCTGTTGATATGCCAAAAGATGAAGTTGAAAAAGCAGTAATTGAACATGAAGGTGCTCAAAAATGGTTAGAAGGTAAGACTCCTAAAAAGATTATTGTTGTGCCTAAGAGGATTATTAATATTGTAATATAATTAAGAATGAAGAATTAAAAATTAATAATTACAAGCTATGAGAATTTTAAACATTGGCATTCTTCTTATTATATTATCTCTTATATTTTCCTGCAATCAGCAAAATATAAAAGAAACTGAAGATATCCAACAAATTGATACTATTCAACCACTTCCTCCAAAAATGATGTACGAATTAATTATCGATTCGTTTATTATTGATCATGGAGAGGTAAAACAAAATCAGAATTTATCTGAACTTCTTATTCCTTTTGGTATTTCGTATCAACAAATTGATGAACTTGTTCAAAACTCCGATTCAATTTTCAATTTACGTAAAATTAGGTCAGGCAGACCTTATGCCGCTTTCTTATCACCCGATTCAATAATTCAATATTTCATTTACGAGCACAATCCTATTGATTATGTTGTTTTTGATTTTACCGATTCTGTAGATATATACATGAAACAAAAAACAATAGAAACAAAGGCAGAAACAGCAAAAGGAACAATTGAAAGTTCGCTGTGGAATGCCATGGCAGGCAACAATTACGATCCAATGTTATCAATTGAACTTTCTGAAATTTATGCATGGAGTATAGATTTTTTCGGTTTACAAAAAGGAGATAAGTTTAAAGTAATTTACGAAAAGGAATTTGTTGATGGAGAATCAATTGGAATAGGTAAAATATCTTCTGCATATTTTTGGCATGCAGACACAGGTTTTTATGCCATACCATTTGTTCAGGACAGTATAGAAAGCTTTTTCGATGAAAATGGAAATAGCTTACGTAAAGCATTTTTGAAAGCACCTTTACGTTTTAGCAGAATTAGTTCCCGATTTTCTAACAGCAGATTGCATCCTGTATTAAAAATTCGCAGACCGCATCATGGTGTTGATTATGCTGCACCTTACGGAACACCTGTTCAGGCAATTGGCGATGGTAAAATAATTAAAAAATCGTATAGTGGTGGAGCCGGTAATATGGTTAAAATTAAACACAATAGTGTTTATACAACTGCATATCTTCATCTTTCAAAATATGGCAATATTAAAGTTGGTGATTATGTAAAACAAGGTGATATTATTGCTTATGTTGGCAGCACAGGACTTTCTACAGGTCCTCATTTGGATTTCAGGTTTTATAAAAACGGAGAAGCTGTTGACCCATTAAAAGTAGAATCGCCTCCTGTTGACCCTGTGAAAAAAGAAAACATAGAGGAATATAATAAGATTATGAAAGAAGTTATTGATAAGCTTGATGCAATTCTTATTAATTAAGAATTAAGAATTAAAAATTAATAATGTCTGAATAATACTTAATATTTCTGTATTACAGCCGAGATTTATGCTCAAACTAAATAATATAAAGCTAGACAAACTTCATTCATTAGCTTCTTCGGCTGAGCCCGATAATAAGAAATTAATAAAACGGATTAAAAAGAAAAAGCCTAAGAATTTTGACATTATTGTACATAACTTGCATAACAAAGCTTTCAATAATTACGATTGTCTGACTTGTGGAAATTGTTGCCGTTCGCTTGGTCCGCGCATTACCGATAAGGATATCGAAAGAATTGCAAAACATTTAAAAATTAAGCAGAACGATATTATTGATAAATATCTTATGATTGACGATGACAAGGATTATGTTTTTAAGGCTATGCCCTGCCCTTTTATCGATAACGAAAATTATTGTTCAATATACGAAAACAGACCAAAAGCATGTTGCGAATATCCGCATACCGATAGAAAACGCTTTATTCAATTATTAGATTTATCGCTAAAAAACACTTACACCTGCCCTGTTGTTTATTGGATTTTTGAAAATCTAAAAGAAGAGTTTAGATAAAGAAATTTTCATTTTAGCATTTATATCTTTCTGCAATCATAAAATCAAATTTTATAATTTCGTGATCAATGTCATTAAGTTAAGTGCATAAACTCAAAAATAAAACGTCATTGCGAGGAAGCATGACGAAGCAATCTGTTAATTAAGAAGAGATTGCAGCACTTACCGATGTTTCGGGACAGGCTGTTCCTCGTTCGCAATGACGATAAATTCTTAAATTGAAGTTTGATTGGGAGCCGTTACAATTGTTAGAAGCATTGCTCAGTTTTTGAAAGCAATGTACAGTAAAAATCCTCACGAACTTGGTGAATGGGGTTTTGAGGTAGATTCTTCGCCTCAAAAAAAGAAAGAAGAGGAATAGTCCTTTAACCAAGCCTTCTTGTAGATAATCTGTGGGGAGGTTTTTTTATTTTAATTATTGCCAACGCCCCTAATAGAGCGCGTTTTAATGCTTTTTATTTATTTGTTATGCACTGGTATTATTTTTTTAACTTATATTTTATTTCAGTAATAAATTGTGTTTTCATTGGATTCCAGTTAATCCCCATTCCTGGTGTAAAACTGTGATAATCTGATAATCGGTCAATCAATAACACTCCTATTTGAACTCCAAAATCAATTTTAAATCTTTTTAAAGGTTTTATTGTTAATCCAACAATACCTGAAACGCCAAGGTTATATGAGGTATTTGAGAAATTAGGAACACTTTGAAAACAAATTATTGTATCTGGGCATTCAGAAAACCCTTCCTCAATTGACAAAATATTAATTATTAATCCTCCTATGAAAGGGGAAATGAATTTATCTTTTAAATGCCCTTTAACTCCAATTCTTAAAAATCCTCCTTGCCTTTTTGACAGACTTTTAGTTGTTCCAATCTTATGTAAACTTCCATATGGTGCATTGACCACAAATCCTCCGCTTAATTGTCCTGTAATATAAGGGTTAATTGCCTTTTCAAAAACAAAATCAACCTGAGTCATAAAAACAGGAGCAATATTAAACCCAAAATATGAAGCAGAATCATTTGTTTGACTAAATGAATAATTTGACATTAATAGTAATGCTATTATCAGTAATATGTGTTTATATGTTTTATGTTTTCTTTTCAATGTTTGTGCATAACATTCGCTAAAATGCAGTAGTGTTTTTTATTTCGCTTATAGCTACACCCTGCTAAACATTTAGCAAATATACTAAAAAAAGATAATTAGCAAAAAAATAATTGTAAGGGATAATATTAAAATGCGAGTTTTCATATCTGTAAAAACAGTTTATAGTTTTTGTTTTCATAATTTGTTTCAAGCCACAATTCATCGATGCTTAGTTTTTGAATATCCCAAATACTTGTTTTACCTGCTGTAAAAGGACCAAAATAATAATATGTATCATTATTCTGCTCGTAAAACTGAAACTGTAGTTGTTTCTGATTATTTTCATAAGTCCAAATTCCATAAACATCAGATAATTTTACTAAATCACCATCTACTTCATTATTTGGCGACGATTCATTAATCTGAACTATAATTTGGTTTTCTGTTGTATCAAATAAATTTATAGAAGATGTTTCGTTTATTTTAAAGTCATTTATTTGCCAATCACCAAGCAATCTTTTTGTAACCGACCTAAATGTAATAAAATAAGTATCTTCGGGATATTTTCTACATCCCGCAAAAAGCGTAAGGATAATTGTAAGGGATAATATGTAAAGGCTGTTTTTCATTTATTTTCTTTTTTATTTCCATGCAAACCCAAATCTTAAACCTAAATGAATTGTAGGCATAAGACGTGTTTCTTGATTTATATCTGGTGACCCAGTTGGTATTAAATCTTCTACGTCTACATATCCATCTTTATATGCGTATGTAATTGTAGTTCTATCAAAATATCTTAAACCTAAACCAATATATATATCAAGATATGAATTAAGTCTTGATGTATTCTTAAATATTATCAACTTTGTACCAAAAATAATATTGCACCCATACACATACATTTCAGAAGATCTAAAACTTCCAAAAGATGCCTCTTCTTTCATTACTTCATGAATGCGATATTTAGGTTCCATAGTATTATACCTATATAAAAAATCAAGCAAGAGATAACTAGAATATAATATGCTGCTATATTCAAATTTATAAGCATGACCAACTCCTAATTTAGCATAATACCACTCCTGAGCGTCAACTATACCCGGAACAACCATCATTGTCCATTCTTGCATAACAGAATCATCATTACAATATTTATAACCACATGTTGCTTTAATGAAGTAGTTTTTATAAATTAGAAATTCATATGAAACTCGAATATCTCTAAAAGATAACTGAAAAACATTAATGTTGAAATAATTTTTATAAAATAAAGAGTCTCGATTCTTATTTTTTTGAGCAAAAATTATTTGCCAAGTTAGAATTAAAAGAATTGATAATATATAAAAGCGGGTTTTCATTTATTTATTAAATTTACTTTTTGAAATATCTAAGCCAAATTTAACACCTAAATGAAATGTTGGCATTAAATATCCCCCCCCTCCGGAGCCTGCAAGATAATTGCCGGTATAATCTTTCATATCAATATTCATAGAGATAAACCTTAATCCAAAACCAAAATAAAAATCTGCATTAAATTTATTTTTGCTTTGTATTCCAAATAGTAATTCTAAAGTATGAGTTTGTTTTCGGGAATCTTCCAATGACTCATACCAATAAGTCATTCCTTCACCTCTTCTAGTAACCCATACATTATTATAGTATAAAAAACGACTTTTTATGAGTGGAGATATATACATTCCTCTTTTATTATAGAACTTATATTGTACTGAAAGCATAATGCCTTGATAATAAAAAATATTTTCATTATAAGGCATAAAAAAAAAGTCATTAGCATAATGCTTTGCTGGCATAATAATTCCAATGCCTCCTTCTATACTTGAATTTGCTTTTTTAAAATACTCAAAGTAAAAGTCTGCTTCACTAAAAATTAATTGAGTAAAATTAAGTTTTAATATTTTTCTATTTTGATAAGTACTGTCATTTACTGCAAGTAAAGTTTTTCCTAATAATAAGATTGATAATATTATTAATCGGGTTTTCATTTATTTAGCAAGGTCCGCTTTTAATATTCAAATTAACATTTCTAATTTCATTGTTATCAATTGCCCAGTATCTTTCATAATTATCAATTAAAGCAACAATGCCAATATTTTTGGCAATTATTAAACAATAAAAATTCTTATCACTTGTTTTCTGATTTGTGTATATTTTCACATTCTGATAATCTATTCCTTCAACATTATAATTGTAATGAGGTATAATTTGCGAAACATTTGTTTCAAACCTTACTAAAGTATCATTAATTGAAAAATAGAATGTTTCCACACCTAATTCTTGATAATGAGTAGAAGCACTGTAATTAAATTGACTATTTTGACTATTATTTATTGTAATATAATCATCGCATTGACCACATTTTTCATTTGTCTTATAGCTTTCCATATGGTCGATATACTGAGATTGAATTAATATTGTTATTGTACTATCCAAATCACTATTCGATAATTTAATGATATCTCCTTGTTCGTATGGAATCCATGCCATTATTTCGTCATCAAACTCCGGGCATTTCTTTTTTATTCCAATACAAGAACTTAAAACAAGGATAATTGTAAGGGATAATATGTAGAGACGGGTTTTCATATTAGCAAATATACTCACAAAAAGATAATTAGCAAAAATATTTTTTAATTTTTAACTATTGGCACTCCTCCTTATAGAAATCGAAAAAGTAAAATCATTATCATTTTTCACTTGAATAGAATGATTACTATTACTTAATAATAATAATCTTTTTCCCTTGACTGTTTTTTGTACTTGTTTGTAATTGGTAATAGTAAGTACCTGCCGGCATGTCGGTAGTAGAAATTTTTAGATTATTAAAAGTTTTATCTACTTTAAATTCTTTTATTACATTTCCATGAATATCATAAATAAATATTTCTCCTTGATTTATTCCATTTGGAAGTTTGTATGGAATAGTTACAAAATCGTAAGTTGGATTAGGAAATGGATTTTCTATGTTAAATGCATTTTCATTATTTAAAACCTTGCTGATATAAGGACAGTTTTGAGGAAATTCTCCAGGTAAATCAAAAACACTTGCTGAATTATCAGAAGGATAGTGCAACATTAATTTAGGTCCATCAGGAGTATTATAAACGCTCAGATGATCAATAAAACCAGTACTTATTGAACCATAATTTCCAATTGATGAATCTGAAAATAATATATTGCCGTTTTCGTCATAGATATTATAATAATCAGGCATAAATGATGGTGTTGTATTTCGTCCAATTATAATATATTCTACGGTATTACTATCAGTATCAAAAATCATATTAGAAACTGCATAAAGTTGATAACCTGTTGAATAAACTTGAGGTGGTTGGGCTGGAATTGTAATATTTTTATATACAGAATGGTCAATATTGTATACCATTAATGTATTAGCAATATTATTATATTGGTAATATTTAAAATCACAAGATGAGAAGACAGTATAGAACACTGATCTCGAAGCTTCACCAGCGGGAGGATAGTGTTGCTCAAGTGTAATCTGACCTTGTACATTAATAACAAATGCAAATAAGGCTAAAATCAAAAATTGTTTCATAGTATTATATATTTAAGGTTATACTTAATATTAGACTCCAAATATTGAAAAAAGGTTGCTTAATTATAATGAAAAATGTAAAAATATATTCTGAGTTCAATTAATAAATCGGGCTAAATGTCATTTTCATTTTCAATAAATTCTCTGATGGCAAGAGCTTCTTTCAAATTATAAAAATCGCTACCTCTAGAAACATATCTTACTTTTGTAAGCAAGCTTTTTGGACAAATAAGTTTTTTAAATGGAATTGCTTTAATATCAAAATTATCTGATACCGAAACCATGTGCCCAAATTGTTTTTCAGAATATAATTTATAAGCACCATATCCCAACATTGCACCCATAACCACATCAAAACTTATTGGTGACGCAGATCTTGTTTCATAACCAATTTGTTTATAAATAATTCTGACATCCCTTCCTGTTTTCTCTTTAAATCTTTTAATGGTTTTATCTCTTATAGTCCTTCCTATCTGAGCTTGTGAAAGTCTAATATTACCATGCTTATCTTTTTTTTCAGGCTTTAATTCCTTTGGTAATTTGTCAACTAAACCTTCTGCAACACAAATTACTCCATAAGGTCTATGTCTCTTTTGCCTTAGTGTAATTAAATCTGCCAGTTCATCAGCAGTATCGTCTAAATTAAGGTATTTTGTTTTTATATCTTCGCAAGATATCATTTTTATTGATTCTCCTGCAATACCTGCTGCATAAGTTATCCATCCTGTTTTTCTGCCCATAAGTTCGGCTATAACAAAGGAATCGGTTGCTTTAGAATCAGCTTTTAAATTCAGAATAATTGATTTTACAGTATTAACAGCACTCCAAAAGCCAAAAGTCCATGCAATACCAAAATAATCATTGTCAATAGTTTTTGGAATATGAATAATATTTACTCCCAAAATTTTCAGCATATTTGCTGTTTTAAGAGTATCATCTCCACCAATTGATATTAAAGTGTCAATATTCAGATAATTAAGAGCATCAATAATATTATGAAGTCTTTTTGAATTTTCTGGGTTTTTAAGATCATCAACGGTTTTAATATGCTTACAAGGATTTGCTCTTGATGTTCTTAATATAATTCCTCTCTTATTTCTAATTTTGGAAATAGATTTATTAATTTTTATGTAATGAATATCTTTAAATAAATTAGGTTTTATTTTATTAAACTCTTGTAAACTTTCATATCCTTTGTAAATACCAATGCAACCAATTCCTTTATCAAGAAATGTCAGTGCACATGACGAAATAACTGTATTTGCACCAGGTGCCGGTCCTCCCGAAAAAATAATTCCTATATTTTTTTTATTTATCACAATATTTTCCTTTTTTAAATTATTTAAAATTTTCAGTAAAATTATAAACTATATTAGCTTTAACAAAAATACATTATTTAATATTATTTACAAATTCCTTAACTCAACTAATGCTTTTTATTATAAGAATTCTGCTCATAAATTAATGCATTATAAAACATTTGTCCAATAATTCTAGCCCCCTTATAATTAAGATGAGTAAAATCTTTTGTTGCTAAAGGCGGTTCCGCAAAAACCCAGCTTGGCATAGAGTTTTCTCCTCCCATTGCTTCATAAAAATCCCAAAATGCACAATTAGCTTTAAAAACTGCATTACGCTGTGCATCACGAATTTTTTCTATATTAGGATACGATTCGTAATATTCTCCTTTTTTACGCGACATATCGGAAACACCTATTACAATTATTGACATATCGGGATTAAAACTCTTTAATGCCGCTAACTGATTATAAAACCAGTTTTCGTAATATGTATAATCCTCAACAACATTAGGCACTACATTTAATCCAAATTGTAATATCAACAGATTTGTATTAAGCAATCGGTACATCTGGCTTTGCTGTGTCATATTCATGCGTGTAAAATCCAGTCCGGCGCTACCTCGCATTGCAATATTATCTACTAAAATTCCCGCATCGCTTTCAATACTAATGCCATAAATATCAGGGCTGTCTTTGCCTGTAAATTTAATTGTAAACTCGTCAGGCGTATTTTCTACAGTAAAATTCTGCATTTTTATTGATTTGCCAGACATTAGTGTATGAAACTGCTTCATCTCCTCACCAACATAAAGTTCGGCAATTACAGGTTTTTGGTTGTATCCATAAAAAAGCTTAATGTTTTTAAACTTTTTATTCGATGCAAATGTAATATTCGATTTCTCAAATTTCAGCCATCCTTCATAGTTAACAGAATCGTTTGGCAGGCTATCGTTCCAAACAGGTGCATATCGGCAATACACTCCCAATGCCCCAAATCTGTTATGCTTAATTGTAGTATCCTTTTTTCCAAAAACCGTGTATCGTAGCCAGTTATCAGATGCACTCTGCGTAATAGAAACAGAAACATTGTTAATTTCAACAGCGGGTATTACTCCTATTCCGTATCCACCATACCTACTTTGTAAATGATTCCTTATAATTCCGGTAATACGGTCGCCCTCAATTTGCGAATCGCCATAATGCATAACATGAATTACTTCAGTTCTGTTTTTCAATTTTTTGAAAAATGGATGCAAAGCAGTTTTATTACTATCAGCAAATTGTAGTTTATAAATTACTTTCTTTAGGCTGTCTGCCGATACTCTAAATGTATCTACTTTTGCAGAATCGCTATCACCACCTAAATCAAGGCTGTCAAGATTAAACAATCCTAGGTTTAATAAGTCTGATATATCTGCATACTCTACTTTTTTTGGAAAAAACAGTTCTTGAAATGATGTGAATTTTATTGTTAGATCATTGTTTACCTTAATTCCATCTTTAGGAAAAATAAGCATAACAAACCCTAAAACAATAATTATTGCAAAAACAAATAGTAATATTTTAAAAGGCTTCATTGTTCAATACTTATGTCATAAATTTTATCTGTGGATCTGTGCTTTTTTAAATTTTGACTTTTTATTTCTTATTACAGCCTCTTTATTTTTAGTTTTTGTCCGGGTTTCAAACTTCCGGGGTCAGTAATTCCATTCAACTCCATTATATCTGTATTTGAAACTCCCGGATACTTTTTAGCAATTGTCCAGAAATTATCACCTGATCTTACTGTATAATAAGTATATTTTCCTTTTCCGTCATCTTTGGTTTTTGTTGTTACTGTTTTGTCTTCACTTTTTGTTACTGTTTTTCCAACCATTTTCTGTTTCTTTTCAAAGCTCATTTTATCTATTTTCTGATATTTTTCAACATCATTTTTATTTACATAGATAACAAGTTTTTTTCCGGCTCTTATCATATTCCTGTTAATATTATTCCAATATCGCAAATCATTAGTTTTAACATTAAACCAGCTTGAAATATAACCAAGATTATCGCCTGATTTTATTGTATAATATACTTTTTTCATATCAGCCGATGGTGGATCAGGAGTATAATGATCTGTAGAATATTGAGGTGGGGTAATAACTTTTTTGGTATTGAAAAATATAGAATCTTTATAAGCATAAATGCTATCCTGTAATTCAATAAATTTAGTTGTATATTCCACAGGCAGTATTAGTGCGAATGTGTCTGTCTTGCACGGAACAATATCTCTTCGATATTGTGGATTAAGGTCTTGTAATTGTCTTAAAGGAATATTCAACACTTCTACAACCTGATTTAAATGCAGATCTTCAGTAACATATATAGTATCTGTTATAATTGGGTAATCAATAGTTTTTGGAACAATATTATACTCTTTGTAATACTCCATTACATAAGCTGCAGCAATAAATGCAGGTACATAACCTCTGGTTTCACGTGGTAATTTATAATATATTTCCCAGTAATTTCTACTTCCATTAGAACGTTTTATAGCTTTATTAACATTACCGGGTCCGCAATTATAAGCAGCTATTACTAATGTCCAATCGCCATATATATCATATAAGTCTTTTAAAAATCTCGCTGCTGCATGAGTTGATTTTATCGGGTCGCGGCGTTCATCAACCAAAGAGTTTATCTTTAGTTTATATAATTTACCTGTTGTGTACATAAATTGCCATAATCCTGTTGCTCCTGCCCTTGATACAGCTCTGGGATTTAAAGCAGATTCAATTATTGCAAGATATTTTAACTCTAAAGGCAATTCATAAGAATCTAATATTGACTCAAATAATGGGAAATAATAATTAGTCATTCCAAGCATAGATTCTACTTGTTTCCTTCTTTTAACAGCATATAAATTAATAAAACTCTTTACCCTATCATTATATGTCATATCAAATATCATAGGCAGATTATTGAGACGTTCAATAACAATAGAATCAGAATACACGGGAATATCAATATTAATATCAATACTGTCAGTTTCTTCTTCTATTGAGTTTTTCACATACCATACATTTAACAAACTGTCCAGATTTTGAGTAATTTCATGTTTGTCGATATCAGTAGAATCTTTACCATTATTATTGGCATATATTTCCTGAATATTTCCAAATAAGATAACAACAAGTATAAATTGTATTAAATATTTCATCAAACTAAAAATTAAATTGTGGGCTAAAAATAAACATTTAATTTAACACCAAATGTTTTATTTGTAGAAATTGTGTTTATCATTGTCGGTTCTATCCTTATTGACAGGTCATCACTAATATCAAAGTTGTAAAAATGAGCATCAACGCTTGCATCAACAATATTTAAAACGTACAACATAACAATCAAAATAGCATTAAAATCACGAGATTTTCGATATTCATCCTTCATTAATTTTGCATCATCAGTAGTTGTGATTACATAACCGTTAACATCTAAATATTCAATTGTAGGATCCCGCATTAATTGATTATACGCTGTATCGGCAAGTGTTAAATTATCATTGTTCTGTTTATATAAATAGATCAAAGTACCAAAGCCTGCATAAATAATAGGTATTTTCCAGTATTTTTTATTATAAGCCTGCCCTAATCCCGGTAATACCACTGACATATATGTTGCAAGTTTTGGCGAATGTTTTTTAATTCTTAAGGTATCTGTTAAAGAGGAATCTATATCATGAACTATGATTGAAGAGTCTTTCTGAGAATAACTCTCAGATACAATCATTAATACAAAAATAATAAATATCAATATGGATTTAGAAATTTTCAATAATATTGAATTAATTTAATCTAGTATAGCAATGATTTTCTCCAGATCTTCGTCTGATTTAAAATGAATTACAATTTTACCTACACCAATATTGTTTCTTTTAAATTCAATTTTACTTTGAAAATATTTTTCAAGATGTTTTTTCAAATCATTGTATTCTGCTGCAGTCCTTACTTTGCTTGTTTTCTTTTCCTGTTTTTTTTCGCTTAATTCTCTTACTGCTTCTTCTACTTTTCTAACTGAAAGCTCATATTTTACAATTTGCTCGTATATTATCATTTGTGTTTCAGCATCGTTAATATTAACAATTGCGCGAGCATGTCCCATTGAGATTTTTTTATCTTTAATTCCCAACTGGATTTTGGCAGGTAATTTTAACAATCGTAAATAATTGGCAATTGTAGAACGTTTTTTCCCAACCTTATCACTTAATATTTCTTGTGTAAGTTTGCATTCTTCAATAAGACGGTTATAACTATGAGCTATTTCAATTGCATTAAGGTCTTCTCTTTGAATATTTTCAACAAGAGACATTTCCAACACTTCTGTATCATCTGCTTTTCTTACAAATACAGGGATTTTATTTAATCCCGCTATTTTTGCTGCACGTAATCTCCTTTCACCTGCAATTAATTGAAATTTATTATTTTCTGATTCTCTGACAGTTAATGGTTGTATTATTCCTAATTCTTTTATTGAGTCGGCAAGTTCATTAAGGGTTTCTTTATCAAATTCTGCTCTTGGTTGAAATGGATTAATTTCAATTTTATCAATACTTATCTCGCTAATTGCACCAACTTTGATAATATTAGAATTACCAACATCATCCATAAGTGCTCCTAATCCTCTGCCTAATGCCTGTTTTTTAGCCATATTATACCTCTATTATTTTTTCTTTATTATCTATTACTGTCATATTGTTTTTTTGCAAAACTTCTCTAGCAAGATTAAGATAATTTACTGCACCTTTTGATGTTGCATCATAAAGAACAATTGGTTGCCCATAACTTGGGGCCTCGCCTAATTTTACATTGCGTTGTATAATCGTACTAAACACCATTTGTTCAAAATGTTTTCTAACTTCTTCTACAACCTGATTAGACAATCTTAAACGGGAATCATACATTGTAAGTAAAAATCCTTCTATCTCAAGTTCAGGATTTAAACGTGTTTGAATTATTTTTATTGTATTAAGAAGTTTACCTAAACCCTCAAGAGCAAAGTATTCGCATTGTACTGGAATAATTACAGAATCGGAAGCTGTTAAAGCATTTACAGTGAGTAGACCAAGCGATGGAGAACAATCAATAATTACGAAATCATAATCATCTTTAACCTTTTCTATCGTCATTTTCATAATCTTCTCACGATTAGGCTGATTAAGCATTTCTATTTCAGCACCAACCAAATCGATATGAGATGGTAAAATATCAAAGTTCTCAATTTCTGTATTTAAAATAATATCCTTAGGATTTATTTCATCTATCAAACATTCATAAATACCTGTTTTTACATTTCTTATTTCAAAACCTGTTCCCGAAGTTGAATTTGCCTGTGGGTCAGCATCAATTAATAATACTTTTTTCTCTAAAACAGAGAAACTTGCTGCCAGATTTATTGCTGTTGTTGTTTTTCCTACTCCTCCCTTTTGGTTAGCAATAGATATTACTTTAGCCATTAATCAATAATTTTAATTATAAAAAATACAAAGTTAATACTAAAATGTCATGATTAAAATTGAATATCCTTTTGCTTATAAACAATTTTTAAACAAAACGATATTGAAAAAAATGGACTACTGATTTTTGGATATTTGTTCAAGTATTTCACTCTTATCATCAGGATGAAACCAAACAATTTCTTTATCTTTATTAAACCATGTTAATTGTCGTCTGGCAAAATGGCGGGTATTTCGTTTTATAAGTTCTATTGCTTTATTTAAATCATATTCTCCATTAAAATGGGCAAATAATTCCCTGTAACCTACGGTTTTTAATGCATAAGCGTTTTTATATTGCTCAACACTTCTCGCTTCTTTAACCAATCCGGATTCTATCATTATATCAACACGGTGATTAATTCTATCATACAATTCTTCTCTATCTCTATTTAAACCAATTTTAATAATTTTAAATTCTCTCTCTTTTTTTGATTTAGTACGAAAAGAAGAAAATGGTTTTCCTGTTTGAATACAAACTTCCAAAGCTCGCAAAATTCTTTGCTTGTTTTTAAGGTCAACAAGTTTATAAAATTCAGGGTCAAGTTTTTTTAATTCAAATCTTAAGCTTTCCACACCTTCGTTTTCCATTCTCTCAATCAAACTATTGCGTAATTTATCATCAATATCAGGAATAAGATCAATACCGTTACAAACAGCATCAATGTACATTCCCGAACCTCCTGTCATAATTGCTTTGTCGTGTGTTTTATAATATTGTTGCAAAAATTCAATTACATCTTGCTCATATTTATAAGCATTGTAATATTCATGAATTGATTTATTATGAATAAAGTTATGTTTTACTGAATTTAACTGATCATTTGTTGGTACTGCTGTGCCAATAGACAACTCTTTGTAAAACTGACGAGAGTCAGCAGAAATTATCTCTGCATTATAATTTTTTGCAAAATCAATACTTAAATCAGTTTTTCCAACTGCCGTTGGTCCTACTATAACTATTAATAGCTTTTGCATATTTGCAAAGATATGTTAAGTATTTTATTGTTGATAATTTCTCCTGTAAAATATTATTGTTGTACGACAAACTCAGCATATCATCTATGGGGTATTATTTACTCTTCGTCTTGTCTTTTATATCCTATTCGTTTTCTTGGTTGTGGATTTTCTTGTTTTTCTATAAGTTCATCAAGATAATTAAATACTAATTCTATATTTTTATCTTGGTTTTCAAGTTTCTTTCTAATTTTTTCTATTTCAAGTTTTACGCTTAAATTATCTGTTAACACTTCTCTTAGCTTAACAAAAGTATCAACAATTAATAAACTCAGGGTCTCTGCTCTTTTACTTCTGAGGACATTTGACAACATTAAAATACCATGTTCTGTAAATGCATAAGGAAGATATTTTGAGTGCTGCCCTCTTTTTAAGGTCACAAATTGTGATCTTAAAGATTTGTATTCTTCATTAGTCAATTTAAATACATATCTTTCCGGAAAACGACCTATGTTTCTTTTAACTTGTTGATTTAAAACTCTCGTTTCTACTTGATAGAGTTCTGCTAAATCATTAGATAACATCACTTTTTGATTTCTTATAATGTAAATCTTATTTATTATTACTTCTTCCGGTATTGCTATTTTACTTTCACTCAATTTTATTTAATTTTATTTGCAAAATAATCATTTATAATCCTTCCTTTTAATTTCTTTAAGCAAAGTTACAAACTTTGCAAAGATATGTTAAGTATATCAAAATTCCTTTCCTTGTTCTTTCTTTTTGTGCTATTAAACACATTCAATATTAATTATTATTAAATCTAAAATTTATTTCTTCGCACTCGTTATGCATTTTATTGCGTGTCGATATGGAATTATGATTAAATCGGTATAAATTTCTCAAATATGGCAGGTTCAAAAGGTTCAAAATATTATGATATATTTCTGAAATATAAGATATATCTATCACAAAAAGAAAACAAAGAAATAATAGATGAAAGTATTTTCATGCTTCTATTGGCAATAAAAAATGAGAAATCCTTAAGCAATGCGTCAGAAAAACTCGGGATAAGCTACCGCAAAGCATGGGGAGATATTATAAAAGCTGAGCAAATACTTGGATTTTCATTTGTGGAAAGAAAAAGAGGTGGTGTAAAAGGAGGAGAAAGTTGGCTAACCAACGAAGGAGATAATATGGTAAATTCTTATTTAAAACTTACCAAACAATTTGACAAAGCAGTATCTGATATTACTAAAGAATTTTTCAACTCAATAAATAAACAAACATTATGAAAAAAAAATCACTCAAAATAAAATTATTAATACTTTCAATATTAATAATTATGAGCGCGTGCAAAGAACAAGGCTCAATAGAACAAAATGAGAATAATATGGCTACAGAAAAAACCGAACTTATAATTTTTCATGCAGGCAGTCTATCTGTTCCATTTAAAGAAGTTTCAGAAAAATTTGAAAAAGAAAATCCTAACATTAAAGTGATATTAGAATCAGCTGGGAGCAGACAATGTGCAAGAAAAATTACTGATTTGAATAGAGAATGTGATATAATGGCTTCTGCCGATTATACTGTTATTGATAAATTATTAATTCCTGATTTTGCAGATTGGAACATTAAATTTGCTACAAATGAAATGGCTATTGTTTATACTAAAGATTCAAGATATAATAATGAAATAAATAAAGACAACTGGTTTAACATTTTACTAAAAAATGATGTTGCTTATGGTCGTTCCGAACCTGATTCTGACCCTTGTGGATACAGAACAGTATTGACAACAAAGCTTGCCGAAAATTATTACAAACAAAAAGGACTTACAAGCATATTACTTGAAAAAGACAAAAACTATATTCGCCCAAAAGAAGTTGACCTTCTTGGATTATTAGAATCGAATGCTATAGATTACATTTTTCTTTATCGTTCTGTAGCAGAACAACATGGTTTGAAATACATAATATTGCCCGATGAGATAAATCTAAAAAATCCTGATTATTCTGAATTATATGCTTCGGTAAATGTTAAAATATCAGGTAAAAAACCCGGAGAATTTATAGTGAAAAAAGGAGAAGCCATGATTTACGGAATAACAATTATTAAAAATGCTCCGAACAAAGATGCTGCACAAAAATTTGTTGATTATTTACTTAACAAAGAAAAAGGAATGAAAATAATTGAAAGTAATGGACAGCCATCAATAGTGCCATCTTTTTCAGACACATATAATATGACACCTAATAATTTGAAAAAATATTCTAAAAACAAATAATATTTAAATTATGAAAAAGAAAATACTTCTTATAATAGTTGCTGCTATTGTATTGCATTATAACTCAAAAGCTCAAATTCAAATTGACGCAGAAATAAGGCCACGTTTTGAATTCCGAAACGGGTATAAAACTTTACGCGACTCTACCACTACTCCCTCATATCACACAAGTCAGAGAAGCAGAATAAATTTTAAATATAAAGATGACAAGATAAATAGTCTGGTTTCTTTTCAGGATGTTAGGATTTGGGGCGATGAAAAAGCAAAAAATGATATTGCTTCATCTATGTTACATGAAGCATGGGCAGAATTTTTGATTTCAAAAAAGTTTTCTGTAAAAGCAGGACGACAAAGTATTAGATATGACAATAAACGATTGATAGGTCCTTCTAACTGGAACCAAATTGGGTTAAAGCACGATGCCTTGTTGCTAAAATATAAAGATACTAATTTGGAAATTGATCTTGGCTCTGCATTTAATCAAACACAAGCAAATAATTTTGGGACAGATTACACTGCATTATCTTCTGACAATTACAAAACACTAAATTTTCTTTGGATATCAAAAAAAATAAATAAAATAACTTTATCATCATTATCTATCGCAGATGCTTATCAGAAAACAGGGACAACAAGCACTTTATACATGAGAGGAACAATAGGAGGTATAATTAAATACGAAAACGATAATTTGTCTTTTATTTTAAGAGTATTTGATCAAACAGGAAAAAACAAAACAGGTCAGGATATTAATGCATACTATTTTAATACCGATATTAAATATAAAATTAATGATAAAACAAATATTGCAGTTGGTATTGAATATATGTCGGGAAACGATGCTGTGGATTCAACAAATACTGTTGATAATTCTTTTGATATACTATACGGGGCAAAACATAACCCAAACGGAAAAATTGATTATTTCAGCACTCCTGCAACTACTACAAATGCAGGATTAAATAACACATATCTGAAATTTGATTATAAATTAAATAAAAAGACCACTGTTTTTACAGATGTTCACTATTTTATGCTTCAAAACAATTACATATATAATAATAAAGTAATTGACAAATATCTAGGAACAGAAATAGATATTTACGCAATAATTAAATTATCTGATATTTCAAGCTTAATGTTGGGTTATTCAGCTATGTTTGCAAACGAATCAACTGAAATAATAAAAGGAACAGGTGATAGTGATAAAATTGGACATTGGGCATTTTTAATGCTTACAGTTAAACCTGTGTTTTTTAAAAAAGATAAATAATTGAATCAGCTATTTGATGAAAAGATACAGCACATTTAATTTATTTTTCATTTTTCTTGGCGGACTTATACTATTATTCATATTAGCTCCACTTGTAGGAATGTTTTTAAAAACATCGCCTGTTGACCTTATTGAAACAGCAAAAGACGATGATGTAGTAAATAGTATTTGGCTAACATTATCGACTTCGTTTTGTGCAACAATAATATTTGCAATAGCAGCTATTCCTTTAGCTTATTTATTAGCAAGGAAAAACTTTTTTGGAAAACGTTTTGTTTTGGGTATAATAGATCTTCCAATTGTTATTCCACATTCTGCTGCCGGAATTGCAATACTTGGATTTATTTCAAGAGATACTGTTGTTGGTAAAATTGCTGACCAATTCGGATTAAATTTGGTAGGACATCCTGTCGGCATTGCTGCGGCTATGGCTTTTATAAGCATTCCGTTTTTACTAAATGCTGCCCGCGATGGTTTTGCTGCCGTACCTGTACGTCTCGAAAAAGCCGCATTAAATCTTGGAGCTTCTCATTTTAGAGTATTTTTTTCAATTTCTTTACCTTTAGCATGGCGAAATATTGTTTCGGGTTTAATATTAATGTTTGCCCGTGGCATGAGTGAATTTGGAGCAATTGTAATAGTGGCATATTACCCTATGGTTACACCTGTACTTATTTATGAACGCTTTGGGGCATTTGGCTTAAAATATGCCAGACCGGTAGCGGTTTTATTTATTATTGTTTGCCTTATCTTTTTCGTGCTATTACGATTATTATCAAAAGAAAAAACAAATGCTGACAGTTAATAACATATCAAAAAAATATAAAGACTTTGTTCTTGACGATATTAGCTTTTCTGTCAATAATGAAGATTATTTTGTAGTACTTGGTCAATCTGGTGCCGGAAAAACAATTTTGCTTGAAATAATTGCAGGACTAATAAAACAAGATAAAGGCAAAATACTATTCAACAATAAAGATATTAGTTTTGAAAAGATACAAAAAAGAAATTTTGGACTTGTATTCCAGGATTTTGCTATTTTCCCGCATCTATCAGTAAAAGAGAATATTTTATATTCATTAAGATCAAAAAAACTCGATAAAATATCTACCAAAGAAAAAATACAGGAACTTGCCAAAGTTGTTAATATAAGTCATTTATTACATAGAAATACAACCACACTTTCAGGCGGAGAACTTCAAAGAGTGGCACTGGCAAGAACTCTTGCACTTGAACCCGATATACTTTTACTAGACGAACCTCTCTCCTCTCTCGATATTATTTTAAAAGATGAATTGCGTGGTCTTTTAAGAAAGTTAAATAAAAACGGTCAAACCATTATTCATGTTACACATAACTATTTTGAAGCTATAGCACTGGCAAACAAAGTAGCAGTATTACATAATGGGAAATTATTACAAATTGGTACTCCAAAAGATGTTTTTCAAAACCCCGAATCTAAATTTGTAGCAAACTTTATAGGAATTAAAAATTTCTTTAAAACAAAAATTACAAATAAGAACAAAGCAGTAATCAACAATAATATTGAAATTTCCCTTGTCACAGATTATACAGGAATAGAAGGCTGTTTGTTAATTAGAAGTGAAGATATTCTTATTTCCGACAAACAACTTGAAGCAAGCGCCATGAACAATTTTTATGGAGAAATAATTGATGTTTACCCAATTGAATCAAACTATGAACTAATAATAGATATTGGTGTTAAACTATCAGCATTTATTACCAAAACTTCAATTAATAAATTTAAACTGCAAACAGGGAAAAAAGTGTGGATATGTTTCAAAGCCTCGGCAGTAAAATTTATTAAAACCTGAATTTATTTTTTGCAACTAATTATTTTTTTTATATCTTGCACATTATTCATATGCCTTGTTGGCAGTTTGGTATTAATTATTTTAAAATATTTAGAGCATACCAATAAGGGTAAAATAACTTTTATGTGTAATATATATTGAAAATAAAAAAAATAATGTTTAACAATAAAAAATTAAAAACTATGAAAAACTCATTTTTTAACAAATTAGTTGCAATTGCACTAATAGCATTTTTTACATTCGGATATGCATGTAAAAAGAAAGAAGATGCACCTGAAATTCCACCTCAAAATTCTTTGGTAATGAACCTTGACGATTTTCAGGATGGTACAAAAAGTACAAAAGACATTCTTACTGCAGCAAATTGGGGACATAGTGTAGTAAAAGTTTTTATTTGGAATGTATTACTAACAATTGGTATGGCAGTTCCTGTAGCTTCGTTTGTTGAATCATTTAACCACGAACCTAAATGGCACAGAAGAGACGGTGG
The DNA here is from genome assembly GCA_964435855.1 of uncultured Bacteroidales bacterium. Lineage (GTDB taxonomy): Bacteria > Bacteroidota > Bacteroidia > Bacteroidales > CAYTAU01 > CAYTAU01. Next base: position 37,738 of record CAYTAU010000024.1, read on the forward strand.
TTACTGGTCGTGGGAGTATAGTTACTCTATTGGCATAAATACATATAATGCAGAATTAATTGGAAAAGTTGAAAATGATATTGTTACTTGGGAAATGAGCATTAATGAATTTTTATGGTATAGTGGTGAATCGGCACTTGACAAAACAAGTGGTTTTTGGATTTTAAATGAAAATGCATCTAATCCAAATGAATTATTAGAAATTACATGGAACGATGACCATAATGGAAATGCAGACATTAAATATCTAAATATAAAACCCAGTGGAGCAGAGAATGGTGGATATATTTTTTATGGCAAAACCAGCACAGGTGAATTTGACCGATTTTATGACATTTATAATAAAAGTGATGATAATTTAACAGAAATAGAATGGAATTACTCTGATAAACACGGTAGAGTTAAAGACCCTGGTGAATTTGGCGATAGCGATTGGCATTGCTGGGATACAACTTTACAGGACGATAGCTGTATGGTTGCTAAATAAAAAAATAAAAGATAATCTTTTACAAAAAGCTTCTAATGCAAATTAGAGGCTTTTTTTGTTAAAAAATAAGAATAAGCAAAAAATTATTTGATATAATTTGGAAAAGTTCAAATTTATTTTATATCTTTACAAAATGAACCACAAAAACACAATATTTAACAATAGCCCACAAACCCCTGCCAGCGTATATATATATATATATATGGAAAGAGAGAGAATAAACTTATAAACGTAATTTCCTGCAATAAGACTAATTACACAAAAAAGCCGGAAAAATATTTTAGCGATGTAGCCAAATTGTTTAGCTATGTAGAAAATCCATTTAGCGATGTAGCCAAATTGTTTGGCGATATAGAAAATCCATTTAGCGAGGTAGCCAAATTGTTTGGCGATGTAGAAAATTCATTTAACGATATAGCCAAATTGTTTGGCGATGTAGAAAATCCATTTAGCAAGGTAGCCAAATCATCTGGCGGGATAGAATATTTATTTTTCACTATGTTTTTTTTTAATAAAACTAAATATTAACAATTAAAATTAATTATTATGAGTAAATATGGAAAGTATATTCCGGGCAACAAATTGAAATTTGCAGCCTGGTTGTTGAATTTTATGAAAAAATTGCTTGAGTATGTAAACCATTATGGTATTAATCAAGAGGAAATAAAAATTGCAAAAGTACCGGCAGATGAATATCTGGGCGATATGACAACAGAGCGGGAAATTCTAAACAAAAAACGTGCACAATTTAAAAAAACAGCCAAAGACCGAAAAGAAATTGAGGCTATAGTGCGCAAACTGGCACAAACTATTAAATCGAGTCTCGACTATGACGAAGAAATAGGGCGAGAATTTGATATAATAGGTACCCATAAAGAAGTTGACGAAGATAATGCTATGCCTGTACTGGAATTACAACAAGTGCCACATGGCTGGGAATTGAGTTTTGGGCTTGAAGATTATTTTGATGGCGTAAACATTTACCGCCAGCGCCCCAACGAAACCGACTTTTCGTACCTTGCTACCGACACCCACAGCCCTTATGTTGATAACGAGCCTATGGTAAACGGCACACAGTATTGTGCATATTTTATTATTGGCGATACAGAAGTAGGCAAACGTAGCGCTATTGTTAAAATTTCTATTTAGAATTTTTACAAGTTATTCTTACAAGTTTTCAAAACTTTTGAAAAGCTTATTAAAATAAACCTTCAAGGTTTTAAAAACCTTGAAGGTTTGAATTATGGTAATTTTTTATTACTTTTGGGAAATAAATGGTTTATTGATTTAAAAATTATATGTTATGAAAAAATTTTATTTATTTCTAATTACTCTTACAATAATTTACACACAAGGTTTTGGACAAAATATTTGGACAAAAAAAGCAGATTTTGGAGGAGATCCAAGACACAATGCTACTGGATTTTCAATAGGTGACAAGGTTTACATTGGAACAGGGTTTGATGGAAGTAATTTTGATGATTTCTGGGAATGGGATAAAACAACTAATATTTGGACACAAAAAGCAGATTTTTCTGGTGGTGCTCGTTCGCATGCAGTAGGTTTTTCTATTGGTCTGAAAGGATATATAGCTACAGGTTTGGATAATACTGGTCCAACTTTTTTTAATGATTTATGGGAGTATGACCCAATTCTTGATACTTGGACACAAAAAGCAAACCTCCCATCTTCAACAAGATGTAATGCTATTGGTTTTTCAATTGGAACAAAAGCATATATTGGAACAGGAAATGGATTAAGTAGTAAATATAGTGATTTTTGGGAATGGGATCAATTAACAGATACTTGGACACAAAAAGCAAATTTTGCAGGTGGAGGAAGAAGAATGGCAATTGGCTTTTCAATTGAAGAAAAAGGTTATGTAGGAACAGGAGAGAATGGAGGTGTGCACTACAATGATTTTTGGGAATATGATACAACAACAAATATTTGGACACAAAAAGCGGATTTTTATTCAACTAGAATAGATGCCGTTGGCTTTTCAATTAATGATAAAGGATATGTAGGAACAGGAAGAGAAGGTTCATTTTATAAATTTGATTTTTGGGAATTTAGTCCAATTTTAAATAGTTGGGTGCAAATTGCAGATTTCCCACCAAATAAAAGGGGTCAAGGTGTTGCATTTTCTATTGGAAATAATGGTTATTTTGGATTAGGCACAGGAAGTGCACCATATTACGATGATTTCTGGGAATATACTCCAAACTCAACTTTTGCTAATAATATCAAAATTGAAAATTCCATTACTATTTACCCCAACCCCACCACAGGAAAAATAAATGTGCAGGCAGAGGACATAGAAAGTATTGAGGTTTTTGATATTACCAGAAAACACCTAACAGGTTTTGAAAACCTGTCAGGTCTGAAAGAGCTTGACCTAAGCTCACAGCCAAAAGGAATTTATATTATAAAAGTAAGAACAAGCAAAGGTGTGGCGGTTGAGAAAATTGTGTTGGAGTAAGCAACCTTTTGTCAAGATTTTGAGTCTAATATAAAAACTACTATTATGAAGAAACTATACTTTACTTTATCAATTTTATTAGCAGTATTGATGAGCAAAGCTCAGATATATGCAGAATTTCACTGGGGTTATCCACAATGTTCCGAAGAAACATTAACATTTACTGATTGGAGCACTGGTGACCCAGCTGATCATTGGGAATGGTTTGTCGACAATAATCCAGAGGGAACTAATTCACCTGTATTTATATATAATTTTCCTCAAGTATTAACTCAAACTAATTTTGATATTAAATTATATGTTGAGTCTGGCCCGGAGGCAGACAGTATTACTCATACTGTTACTATCTACCCCTTACCAATTGTTGACTTGGGTGCAGATGATACTATTTGTGCAGGTGAAACAATTACGCTTGATGCAGGAACAGGATATATGAGTTATTTATGGTCAACAACTTCGAATCTTCAAACAGTTTGTATAGATTCTGCAGGAACAGGCATAGGAACAGTTTCAGTTTATGTAACAGTAACAGATATAACTCCATGTTTAGGTACGGATACAATAAATATTACTTTCGAAGATTGTGTAGGGATAAAAGAAATCAAATATGATATGATTAACATCTTCCCTAATCCCACCACAGGAAAAATAATATTACAAGCAGAGGGCATTGTAGAAATTGAGGTTTTTGATATTACAGGAAAAACCCTAACAAACACCGTCATTGCGAGCAAAGCGAAGCAATCTGCTATTAAGAATGAGATTGCCACGGGTTATCACCCTCGCAATAACGAGATAGATTTAAACTCACAGCCAAAAGGAATGTATATTATTAAAGTAACAACAGATAAAGAAACGATAACAAGGAAAATAATAAAACAGTAAGTCCAAAAAACTAAAAAAATGCCACGTACTCTTTGTCAAATTGATGTTTGCAAGCATTATGTCAACAATTGAACAATTGAGTAATGAAACAATTGAAGAATCAATTAATTTTTAATAATTTTACAGTTGAATTTTGATTCAATTTTTTCACAAAATGCCAAAACAAATATTAGATTTAAAAATTGTACGGAAAAAACGCCTTACACCCGATTATTTTATTTTAGAACTTCATTCGCCCGAAAAATTACCGGAAATATTACCGGGACAATTTGCCGAAGTACTAATCGAAAATTCGAAATCTACTTTTCTTCGCAGACCTTTATCTATACACAATGTAGATTATAAGGAAAATACAATTAAATTCCTAATTCAGATAGTTGGCGAAGGAACTCGCTCACTGGCATATCTTGAAGAAGGCGATTTTTTAAATACAATATTTCCGCTTGGCAACAATTTTAATTTAATTGATAATAAAGATGTTTTATTAATTGGTGGCGGATGCGGTGTAGCTCCCCTACTATATCTTGCAAAAAATTTCACCAAAAACGGATTTATTCCAACAATTTTAATTGGCGTAAGAACAAAAAACGATATTTTGGAAATTGATGAATACAAAAAATACGGAAAAGTAATAATAACTACAGAAGATGGAACTTATGGCGAAAAAGGTTTTGTAACAAATCATTCCGTTTTTAAAAATAATATTTCTAATTACAAAAAAATATATACTTGTGGTCCTGAACCAATGATAAAAGCAATAGCAAAAATTGCTAAACAAAAAAGTATTGATTGTGAAGTATCTCTCGAAAATATGATGGCATGTGGCATAGGTGCTTGCCTTTGCTGTGTTACAGATACAATTCATGGAAACGTATGTACTTGTACAGATGGACCTGTTTTTAACTTAAATGTATTAAAATGGTAAACTTAAAAACAGATATTGCAGGCTTAGAATTTAAAAACCCTGTTATAACAGCTTCCGGCACATTTGGTTACGGACAGGAATTTGAAGATTTTATTGATATCGATAAATTAGGTGGAATAATTGTAAAAGGAACAACTCTAGATCCCCGCGAAGGAAACCCTTATCCGAGAATGGCAGAAACAGCGTCGGGCATGTTAAATGCTGTTGGACTACAAAATAAAGGAGTTAAGTATTTTGCTGAAAAAATTTATCCTCAAATAAAAAAATATAAGACAAATATTATTGTAAATGTATCAGGCTCACAAGTTGAAGATTATATTAAAACAGCCGAAATAATTAATGAACTTGATAATATTCCTGCAATTGAGTTAAATATTTCATGTCCTAATGTTAAAGAAGGCGGAATGGCATTTGGCACTAATTGCTCATCTGCCAATGAAGTAGTTAAAGAAGTAAGGAAAGTTTACAAAAAAATATTAATTGTAAAGCTCTCTCCTAATGTAACAAATATTGCTGAAATTGCACAAACTGTTGAAGATGCCGGTGCTGATGCAGTTTCGCTAATTAATACTTTACTTGGAATGGCAATAAATGTAGAAACTCAAAAACCTTTGCTATCAACCATTACAGGCGGACTTTCGGGTCCTGCAATAAAGCCTGTAGCATTAGGTATGGTTTGGAAAGTTTCTAAGGCAGTTAAAGTTCCCATTATTGGCTTAGGAGGAATTATGAATGCTACCGATGCAATTGAATTTTTTCTTGCCGGTGCATCAGCAATACAAATTGGAACAGCAAATTTTATAGACCCTCAAATTTCTGTTAAAATTGTTGATGGCATTGGAAATTATCTGAGTCGGCATAATATTACAGATATTAAAGATATTATTGCTGCACTAAAAATTGATTGATTTTTAAAAAAAATATTATTTTTACAAAAACATTATATGTCGAAATTTTTACAAATATCACTTACAATAATTACATTAATAATTATTCCTCTTTGTAATTGTTATTCTCAAAACGTTGATATAAGTAAAATTACGAAGAAAAAAAACATATATTATTTGCAAAATTCTAAAGAAGCATTTACAGGTACAGCTGTTAGTTTTTATAGCGACAATAAAACTAAAGAAGAAATAAATTATACAAATGGAAAATTAAATGGAATATGGACTTACTGGTATAAAAACGGACAAAAAAAATTCATAAAACAATATACGCACAATAAACCAACAGGGATATGGCAAGCTTGGTTTGATAATGGTAATAAAAAATTTGAAATCGATTTTCTTAATTCAAATGGAACTGAAACACATTGGTTTGCAAATGGAAACACAAGGCTTACGGGGCAATATAAAAATTTTGAAAAAGATAGTATTTGGACCAGTTATTACGAAAATAATAAAATTAAAGTAACAGGAGAATATAAAGAGGGATTAAAAACCGGATGCTGGAAAAAATATTATGATAATGATAAAAAACAATATACACATTTTTACACTAATGACTATGCTGCAGGAAAATGGCTTGAATGGTTTGATAATGGATATATAAAAAAACAAGAAACTTATAAAATGGGATATAAAATTGGCAGAAGCATTGAATGGGATATAAACAGCAATATTATAAAAATTGAAACTTATCAGGATGGCAAATTAACTGATACTAAAGAATTTGATGAAGGCAAAATGATTAAAATGAAAAGCAATAATACTAAAAAAGAAGAAGGCTTTTATAGAAATGGAAGGATTATCAAATGATGCATAAACTTATAATCATAATATTACTTTTTTCAACTACACTTGTCTTTCCACAAGATACTTCTGTTAAAATTGGTTTATTAAAATATTCGGGAGGCGGTGATTGGTATGCAAATCCTACAAGTTTACCAAACTTGATAAAATTTTGCAATAAAGAACTTAATACAAATATTTTTACTGACTATTTAACTGTTGAAACAGGAAGTATGGATATTTATAGCTGCCCGCTTATACACATGACAGGACATGGAAATGTTATATTTTCAGATAAAGATGCAGAAAACTTACGTAACTATTTATTATCCGGTGGATTTCTGCATATTGATGATAATTACGGTATGGATAAATATATTAGACGTGAAATAAAAAAAGTTTTTCCTGATGATGAATTTGTTGAAATACCTTTTTCACACCCAATTTATCATCAAAAATATGATTTTCCTAATGGTTTACCAAAAATACATTTGCACGATGGAAAAACGCCACAAGGCTTTGGCATACTACACAAAGACAGATTAGTTTGCTTTTATACTTATGAATGTGACCTTGGTGATGGCTGGGAAGACCAATCTGTTCACAATGATTCACAAGAAACTCGTTTAAAAGCTCTTAAAATGGGAGCAAATATTATTTCCTACGTTTTTGATAATTAGCAAATATTTTCATAATTTTATCGCGCTTTAAACTATTATGCTATAAATTCATAAAATGAGAATGAAATTTACATTTTTACTTATCTCTTTAATTATTAGCTTAAATTTATTAAGTCAAAACGAACAATGGGATGACCAATTTTTACCGGCTAATGCACCCGATGGCACTATTTACACAATTGTTGAAATGAATGGAGATATTTATGTTGGAGGACAATTTACTACTGCAGGAGGTGTTACTGTAAATAATATTGCAAAATGGGATGGTACATCATGGAGTGCGCTCGGAACAGGAACTGATGGAGTAGTTAGAACAATTGCTGTTAGAGCTAATAATTTGTATGTTGGAGGTACGTTTGTTAATGCCGGCGGAAATGTAGTTAATAATATTGCAATGTGGAACGGCACAAACTGGAGCGGATATGGCACAGGAACAAACGGAACTGTTAATACTATAATAAAACAAGGTGATTATTTTTTATACATAGGTGGAGAATTTACAGACGTAAATGGGGTAAGCGCGAACCATGTTGCTCAATGGGATGGCACCAATTGGTCTGCTATGGGAACAGGACTTGACAATACTGCAAATACCTTATGTTTATACAATACAGATGTACTTGTTGGTGGCATTTTTGCAAACGCTGATGGTAACACTGCTAATAATCTTGCTATATGGAACGGAGCTAATTGGAGCGAATTCAATGGTGGGACAAATGCGGGTGTCTATTCACTACGCTATACAAATAGCGCAATTATTGTTGGAGGGGATTTTTCTGTTGTCGGAGCAACACCTGCCAATAATATAGCAATGTGGAACAATGCCAGCTGGGTTGCAATATCAAATGGTGTAGATAGTACTGTTTATAGTATTACAGGCAACACAGGAGAATTATACATTACCGGCACTTTTTCAAATGCTGATGGAAATCCTGCTAATAAAATTGCAATGTGGGACGGTTCTTCATGGAATCCTCTTGGCGATGGATTAAATAATGATGGATACATTGTTTACGAATATAATAATGATATTTTTGTTGGAGGACAATTTACTACAGCCGGACTTAATCAAAGTAATTATTTTGGCAGATGGGCTTCTGCACCTGTAATAATAACACAAGCTGTTAATATTAGTATATGTAATGGAGATTCTACAGCATTTTTTATCAACGTAAGTAGTTCCAGTCCATTATCGTATCAGTGGCAACTTAATGGTTCTGATATTACAGGAGAAACAAACGACACACTGATAATAAACCCCGTTTCAATCCCCGATACAGGAAGCTATACATGTGTTATAGATAACGATTTTGGTACAACAACCAGTAATATAGCAACTTTAACAGTTCTTGAAGCACCTTTATTCACAGGGCATCCGGCTGATACTACATTATGCGAAGGTCAATCAATTACTTTTAATATTGCAGTAACTGGAAATTCTCCTCTTTTTCAATGGCAATTTAACGGAAGTAATATTATTGGATCAAACAGCAGTACTTATAATATTGGATTCGTATTACCGGCTAATAATGGAACATACAGATGTTATGCTGCCAATTCATGCGGGAGCGATACAAGTAATTCTGCAATGTTAACAGTAAATCCTAATCCTGTTGTAAGTTTTACAGGACTTGATACTATCTATTGTCAGGGAGATATTTCTGATACTCTTTATGGAACACCGGTTGCAGGTATTTTCTCAGGCAATGGCATCACTAACAGCATATTTACACCCTATTCACTTACCGGATACCAAACTATTACATACACATATACTGATGCAAATTTTTGTGTCAGTTCAATGAGTCAACAAACTTACGTACACCCTCCTGCTGTTACGCTTTCAATATCGGGTTTGGAATCTCCATATTGCTATAACGATAATTCTGACACTCTTACAGGATTGCCTTTTGGAGGATATTTTTCAGGAGAAGGAATGCTTGATAGTATTTTTCATCCTTCTTATACTACGTCAGGACTATTTGATATTTCATATTCATTTATTGATACAAATAATTGTGTTTGCAGCATAAACCAAGCGGTAATAGTACATGCTTCTTTTCCTGCTGATTTTATTGGAATTGAGAATGGCTACTGTCCCGATGCTGTTGCAGATACTTTTATAATTACACCACCAGGAGGAACAATTTCAGGAATTATTAGCGATACCATTTTCGACCCAAATATTGCAGGTATTGGTATTCACGAGATATATTATTCTTTTACAGATATAAATTCTTGTTTAAGCATAGACACATTTACAGTTCATGTTTTTGATTACACCGCATTAAATCTTGGAAACGATACAAGCATCTGTTACGGTCAATCAATTTCTGTTGATACAATTTTTACTACATACTTATGGTCAACAAGCGATACTGTTAACATAATAATACCGGAAATTACCGGAAGTTATTCAATAACAGTAAGTGATATTAATGGCTGTGAAAATAATGCTAATATTAATGTTACAATTATGACAACACCGGCTATTGATCTGGGTAACGATCTAAATATAACTACCAGTCAAGTTGTTATTATTGGTGCAAGTGGCGTTTATGACAATTATCTTTGGAACACAGGATCAACAGGAAATATAATATTTGTTGATGGCAACCAATTAGGAGAAGGTTCATATTCTTATTGGCTGTCTGTTTCTCAGGCTAATGGATGCTATGCATCAGACACAATTACTGTTAATGTTGCAAATAGTATATTTGTTAAAGATGTTGATCTTGAAAACTCCGTTTCAATATATCCTAACCCTGTTAGCAGTAAGTTATTTATTGAAACCGGCAATAATATTAATTCACCTGACGTTTTAATTATTGATATGTTGGGAAAAGTTGTTTACAAATCAAAAATAATGAAAAATATAACTGAAATTGATGTTTCAAATATACCAAATGGTTCATATATCATACTTTTAAAAGGAAATGATAGTAGTTCAAAGAAAATATTAAATATTTTACACTAGTAAACAGATGAAATTAAACAAAATTACATTTGAAAAATTACTTGCTAAAGCCAAACACCAGCTTATTTTAAAAGACGGTAAATCTATTTATTTTATTTCCGTTCCTAAATGCATTTCTTATTCAGACACACATTTTGTTGCAAACAACGAAACAATAAAAAAAATCGAAATTGTAAATTATAAAGACATTATTTCCTGCATAATAGATGGTAAAAAAATAGTTTTTGACAGGGCTGATTCTTAATCTTCACTTAAAAGTTTTTTTATTGCCAAATCAAAATCTGAAACATAAAGCCGATCTTGAATTGTGTGATATTTTTCAAATTCATTTTCAGCAAATGCTTTAGCTATTTCTGCTGTTACTTTTCCAGAATTTTGTAAAATATATTCTTTATTAAATTGCAAAAAAGCATCTAATTTATCAATCCAATCTTTCATAGTCATGGCGATGTGTTTTTCTGCCTGATGTTCTGCATAATCAAGATACATTGTTACGATTCTATTTAACGGTTTTAATTCTTTTTCTGTAAGATAGTTTTTAGCAATACTCACATCTGATTTTCTAATTTTTCCTGTTGGGGAATTTTTCCAAGAAGTAAGACCCATTTTGTCTTTTTTAGAATCGGCTCTATTAACAATAATTTCCGCAGCTGTTTGCTTTGTTATTGCCCAGTGA
>CAYTAU010000025.1:0-48087 GCA_964435855.1 uncultured Bacteroidales bacterium
AGAATAAAGATAGGAAATATTTTTTAATCCACCCTAATGTTATTATGATCCCTTTCTTTATTTAAGAAGTTTTTGCCTATAAAGGCTTATTAGAAAAATTTTATTTGTGGGTTTTTCTTATAGTAATTTAACTTGCCTACCGTAGGTAGGAAACTACCTTTACTTACAATGGAATTATTTAAAACCACAAGTTGTAAACTTGCAGTAATGGTTTTTTTTAATATGGAAATATTTGCTCAAAAATAACTCCGCCATCAATCAATATTAGGGCAATTTTATTATCCTCACAAATGGCTTCCAATCTTTCGTCTGTTGTATCAGTTATTATTACAAATTTAAAATTTTTGCTAGCATTTTAATCCAAAATCTTCATATTTTTCGTTTATTAAATCAATGTTATTTTTTGCCCAAGCTTTATATGTTAAATACTGGGTTCCTATTGTTCTATTACGACCACGTACCTTATTCTCAACTATTACAAATTCCTTTGTAGTTTTATCAATACAAAAAAAGTCAGGTTTATTTCTCATAAACTTTTCCTTTTTCCAACTAATTATTGGTTGACGTTCAATTATTTCAATATTTGGAATAGCCTTATGGATATTTTTCTCCAACCAATCTTCCATAAATTTTTCATCCTCGAAAATATAATCTAAGTTGTTGTATTTTTCTAATCTATCTTTATAAACAATTAATTCATTATTAAACTCTCTTAGTTGTCTGTTTTCTTTAGTAAGAGTTACTAATAAATCTAAAGTTTCTTTTTCGTTTATTTCAGAAGTTATTGGTAATTCCTTTATAATTTTAGTTTCATTTTGTTTTGGCTCTTTATCAAATATTTCAATTGTATTTAAATCTTTAGGTCTAAGAAAAATTGTATCCCCTTCTTGAAGTTGTTTTAAAAAAAGGACCACATGATAAACGTAAATAATTTCTATATTGCTCATTTAAAAAGTTCTTATTTTTAAATATTCCTAGGTGTGTGTCTATATTGAAAGAATTGCCTATGTTTTCCGCAAATAAGGCAATTGCTTTCTGATAATCTTGTCCTGTTATTGCAATTTGGCCATATTTTATTTCCCAAGATGCTATTTTCTTTTTAATATATTCCATTTATTTAATATAATTTCAACTCAAGTCTTAAAAGACTATCTTTAATATACTTTATCGTATCAGGGTCTAAACTATTTGTCAAGAATCCAGCTTTCCATTCAGCTACTCCATCATATATACAACTTAAAAGGAAATTGAATCTTGAATTATTATCAGGAAGTTCAATCCAATATGGGTGATTTACATTTATTACAACTTTTACAATACTAATATCACTAAGAGATTTAACAATCAAATATGGATCCCATGGAGAACTATCTTCACTAAGAATAACGATTATTGAAACTTCACCCAATTTATACTCAAAACTCCTAAATTTGGATTTTGCCAATCTATCAATTGTTTCTTCGTTTGTTTTAATAATAGCTTCTTTTGGTAGAATTGTTTTATTCAATACTGAGTCCCTAAATGTAGGTGAGTTGAGATTTTTAATTACAGTTTCAATAGCAGAATCAAAATCAAAAGTTTCTTCTAATTCTTTATCACGATTTTTATAGGGTATGTTTGATTCTTTTTTGAAATCTGCCAATTTTTTAAATAATGCTTCATCTAAATCATCTTCTTCGTCTTCAACAAATAAGATTTGATCTTTCGTATGACTTACACCAAATCTTTCATCAAGATTGAGTTCTCCCATAAGTCTTTGATTTGTTAAATCATTTCTACCACCATCTTCAGATCCAAAAATTAATGAGTTTCTATAATTTTTCGGATATCCAACAATAACTCTTTCAGCTTGAATTAATGAAAATCCACCTAAAGCTTTAGAACCACTAGCAAGTATACCTGCCCAACCTGATACTTTTTTTCCATTTATTTCAAATTCTATATCTCTTTTAAATTTATTTCCTTCACTATCTAGTAGAAGCTTTTTATCTATATCTTCCTGAAGCCAACATAAAGGTTTTTCTTGAAATTCAAGGTTAAGAATATTGTTCTTTAAATCAATTCTGTAAATAGATTGCAGATATTCAATACATTTTTTTGCATCTGTGGAATTAATTGATCGCACATGATCGCTGATTGTCAGCACTGTACCGTGTTCTTCGCTAGCACATTCACTATGTGCAATATTTAATTTAGGACGGAATTGTTGAATTGGTTTATCTGGGTGATTCTTTTTTAAATCTACATAATAATTTTGCTCTTTTTCCAAAATTTCTTCTAAATCAACAGTAATTATAAGCAATTCAGTTGATCCTTTTTGAGTTGTTTCAATTATCCATTTATTTCCAAACCAAAAAGCCGCAGTTTTAAGACCTAATCCATATTTAGACCTCTCATTTGAGATTAATGGTTTCTTTCCTAGCGTCATCGCATTTTGCAAATCTTCTAAGTTCATTCCATATGCATTGTCTTTAACTTTAATAAAACCGTCCTTTTTACTGTTCTTATAAGTAACTTCAACAGTTAGAGCTTCGCCATCTTCTTCATACCATTTGTTTAGTTTTTCTACGTTATTACGGTATGATTGTGTACTATTGTCAATGAACTCTGCCAAAGCAAACCAAGTTTTATAAGGCAGCCTTTTGTAAGACTCTAAAATTTCATAACCTAAAATTAGTTCCATAATTAAAGTTTTTGTATTATATATTCGTTTGCAGTATTCATGCCTATTTGTAAATAAAAATCAGATGGTATATTATGTTCTGGCAGTTTAAGGTATGTTGATCTCTGTGTAGCTTTTACTAAAGTAGCTTGAAAAGGTTCCATGTTAAACTTAACTTCAAACTTTTCTGGTAAATCTTTAAGAAAATCTTTCTTAAGAATATTATAATGCTGAGAATCAATGTATTTGATTTTTGATGTATTTGTTAGTTCGTAAGGATAATCTCCTCCAAAGCGAAATCCTTCATAAGGATATGAAGGTCTTTTATATACCTCAAGGACACATATTTTTAGGCTGTCTTTATGTTCGTAGAATTTTTCAAAAACAGTATCCGAATAATCATCTAATATAACAATCAATTCTGGTAAATGATTTGCAAAGCAATCTTGAAAATTTGTTTTTAATTTTTTGTAGTCAGGATTATTTCTAATAATAAAATCTGCTACTTTCTCTGCTTTAAATTTTGGATCACTAAAACAGGTTATTTGATTCAAGGTATGTGCAGTAGGTGTTTTACATAATTCAACTTCAATTATTACCCATTTTTTAAATGTTTTTGAAACTAAAAGTAAGTCTGGTTCAAAATTTGATCCTGGAATTGCTTCACATGACAAAGGATATTTAAATTTAAATACATAATAGTTTTCAAAAATTTTATTTCCATAGCGCCACAGTTTTTCTTCAAAATCAGGTTCTTTATACTTCTTAATACTAGCAATTGGTGTATAATGATGAATAGAACTAGAATGTGTAATTAGTATCTGAGCCATAATTTTTAAAATATTTAAAAATTCTTAAACTATTTATTCTGATTTTAATTACCAAGAAAATGTTTTGTGCTTTCCATTATTCTTTCATATGTTAAAACAGACTCTCCATTTAGTCTATGATTGTTTTCAAAAGGATTAATGTCAGAAAGTATGACAATTCTATCAGTTGTAGTTGCTTTCCCTTTCGTGTCCCCCCAAATTCTTGTTGTTTTATCTACACCTTGAATATAATCTGAAAAAACCCAAACATTTTTAAATAGTTTATTTTCTTTAATCATCATTGCGAATTCTCTTGCTAATGGAATAACACTATTTTTTGATTTAGCAACATCACCAATAACAAATACAGCTACACCATCAGGTTTTAAGATTTTTCGAAATTCGGTTAGAGTCTTTTTGGAAAACTTTATCCACTCATATAGGTTAAGATCATCATCTAATTTGGATGAAACGTCCTCAAGATCTGCATTAAGAAACCATGATCTAATCCAATTTTGACGAGCATAATTAACAATACCCAAATAAGGTGGAGATGTCAGTATTAAATCAACTTTATTTAAATGTTTTTTAAAAGATTGATGTGTTGAAACTTCTTTTGCGTCACATTCAATAACAGATGCTTTATTCTTTGGAAAACTGTGGTTGTGGAAAGTTCTTTTTACTTTCTCACGTAAAAGCTGAAAAACATCTCTAAATTCCCTGTTTAATTGCTTTGTTTGCACAAATCTTCTAACATATTCAGAAGACATACTAAAAGTATTAGGCATGCTAATAGAAAGGTATCCAGAAGTTCCATCTTTTCGCTCACCACCATGCATAATTCCCAATATTGTTCCAACTATAAACTCATCAATTTTATCTTTTGAATCAATTAATACAAGTCTAAGGTAACAAAGTTGAGCTAGAGTTTTTGGATGATATATTAAATGTATTTCATCGTTTTGAGCCTTTGCTTCTGGCATAAAAAGAGCATAATCATAGTCTGTTTCTAATTCATTTATTCTTACAATTATCTCTTTTTCTTTAAAGTTATAACTTTTAGCTTTACTTAATGCTATTGCTATCGGATTTAGGTCAGATGCAATTGCATTTCTTTTTAAGATCCTAGATTCTAGTAATGTTGTCCCTCTTCCAGAATAGGGGTCAAATACTAAATCTCCTTCATCTGTAAAGTATTTTATGAAGTAATTTGCTAAAGACGGTGGAAATGCTCCTAAATAAGAACATAGTGAATGAAATGGGTCATTGTCTCTTTTATTTGCCCAAGGTGTTTTAAATTCTACATCTTTCATGCTTCAACTTTGTCTTGTTCAACACTTTCGGTAATAATTGGCTCGAAAAAGTCATTGATCATACCACTCACTGTTTCACTTGCATTCCTAAGTCCTGCTTCTTTCATTTGTTGAAAAATTTCATCAGAAACAGGGTCATTGTTATCATCAACAAAATTCTCTATTTTATTTTGATTAAGCATAAAAGCATAAAATGATATATGTTCAAGATATTTGTTTTTAATATTGTCAACAGCAAATTCATTTTGACGTTGAGCTCTAGCTACAAGTTTAGTAAGATTTGTATTTTCAGCTGAAACGTAAATTATAATACCGTCCTGATCCTCTAATACTTCAGCGACACTATTCTCATTCCAACTATTATCAGAAAAGAATTGGTCGTTTTGATAAATAAATTCAACTTGAATATTAGGAGTTTTGTTTTTCCCATCACCTTCTGGATTTGAATCTTCAGGATTTTCAACAGCCATAACTTCAATAGTTGAATTAAATGATTTCTGTCTTGGAGGTCTAAGCTCTAAAGTAATTTGTCCTGTTTCACCTATTTCTGTATCTTCATTTACTTTAAAATAAGCCATTCCATAACCATCAACAACTCTTGCTGAACCAGTAAACATTCCAAAAGATTGAGGCTCAATAAAAGCCACAAATGTCTCTGCCTGTGCGAAATAGTTAGGGTGGGCGTCAGTTTTAAATTTTATAGAAAATGTTTTATTTTGGTAAACTTCTTTTGGTGACTTTGTTACAACATCAAAAAATGTAGGGGGATCTTCAACAGGTATTTCGGGGAGTTTATCAGTATTTACAGTTTCACTAGTTTTAGTAGCAGTTACAGATGAACCACTTCCTGAACTTCTAAGAAATGAGTTAATTCGCCTAGCTAATCTTTTTCTTAAACTATCAAGAACTTGAGTATCTTCTTGTGTAAAATACCTTTGTTTTCTTTCACGATCCAAGCGTTTAAGTTCATCATCTTCTGAAAGAGTGTCTATAGTTAATTTTTTTAATTCTTCAAGAATTGAAGTGTCTCGTAATGATTCTCTTGTGCTGCTAAATAATTGTCTTTTGGAATCATTATCCATATTATCTGCGTCTATCTGGACAATTATGTATCTGTCAAGAAAAGGTAATTTTAAATCATTTTTAATTAATCCATTTCCCATAACACCCTGTTTTTGTCCATTAAAAGTAATAAGTATGGGTTGTGAAGGTTTAGTATAATGCTTAATTCTGTCCTTTGGGTTTTCTCCCATAGTGTTAAGTACCCAATAATAAATAATAACCTTACCGTCCTTAAATGTTAAGGGGACTTCTTGAAAGTACTCTAAATTTTCAGTAAAAGTTAGCAATCTATTATTGCCAGTAACTGTTCTGTTATCCTTAGAATCATTTCTTCTATCTGATATAGTGAAAGGAATTATTGGATCAAATAAATAATTATGTGATAAATACCATAAAGAATTTGAAGGAGTTGTTATTTTGCCTTTATATCTTCCTAAATCCATCATAATATGACGTACTAAAGTGCCAGGCTCAAAATTATCATCTGAAATTTCAACCACAAATGGTTGTCCCGTTGAATTATCCACCATATATTCATACCATTCATGTTTGTCTTTATTAATGTCACCAGGATTTATTCTAATTACAGTCCAAGCAACTTTTTTCTTTTTAGGATTACTAGATATAAAAGGTTTTGAAATTATAATAGTAAGATCATTATAGGATAAAGCTGTTGAACCACCTTGTCCATATGCACCCATTAAATATAGTTTGCCAATTTTATTATTCCCGTTTAAATCAAGAATAGTTTTGGAAAATTGTTCAGGTTCAAGCCCAATACCTTTGTCCCTAATTTCAACTGTTGGTTTTGTTGGTTGTCCAGAATCATAAAGTGTTACGTTTACTAAATTGGATAAATCTTTTAGAATCTTGTCGTGAGGATCTTTAATTGTGGAAATTTTGCCATTTTCAACCCCATACCATAGTTCTGAAGCTTTCCTAGGTGACTTGATATCAGTTGGTTCTCCTTGTATTTCCCATTCTTTTTCAAGTACTGCATCTATAGCATTTGTAATTCTCTCAGTTACTCCAGATGCAGGATCAGTACCTATATTAATAGTTGCTAAATTATTCTTTCTATTACCAACAGGTTCAAATCTATATTTTGATTTACCAATTTTTAAAAGTACATTTCTTACTTCTTCTGGTTTATATGCTTTATAAAGTTTTTTGAAAATTTCTTCCATATATTAAATTGCTTTTATGCAAAAGTTTAAATTGTTTCTACCTTTATTTTGAATTAAAGAATGAGTAATTAGTTATAAAAAAGTAATGGCAAATATATAAATAATAACTGCATTCAAAAGCGTTATTATGTGTTTTTATCATGTGTCAATTAAATTTAAAATTATTTTTTTTCTCTGCCTGCAAGTTACAGAAAATAAACGAGAAGAAAATCGAAATGAAAAGACAATCGCACATTAAGCACATTTGGTTTTTACCTATACAGAAACCTAAAGCAAAAAACTAAAAGAGCTTAATCTTGCCAAAGCTTTAGAAAATTCTGATAAATATATAGAAAATCTAAATAAATGATTACTTTTGTCAAATCATTTAAATAAATTAAAATGACTGAATTAGGAAAATATTTATTGAAAAAGTCTATTAAAAAAGCTGATGTTGCCCGAAAAACAGGTATTAGTACTTCTCGTTTAAGTGAATTAAGTAGAAATGAATCAACAAAATTAAAAGCCGAAGAATTACATTTAATTTCACTTGCTATTGACGTACAACCAACTGAAATACTATTTGAATTGTACGGTCATTTGAAATTAAAAGGTTAAAGACAAAAAAGTATGTGGTTTAAAACCAAAGGACATATAGAAATAATAAAAGGGAAATTAATAATTGGCGGAAAAAATGTTTCGACAATTGCAAAAGATTTTACGACACCTATTTATGTAACGAATTTAACTAGGATTAAAGAAACCTATGTTAAAGTTAAAAGACTATTAATAGAATATTCAATCAAGAATATTGAGCCGAAATTATATTATGCAATTAAAGCAAATAGTGCATCGGAAATAATAACCGAATTAAATGAAGTCAATGCTTTATTTGAAGTATCATCTCCGAATGAGCTAAAAAAACTCATAGAATTAGGTATTAATCCTAATCGCATCCAATTTACAGGAATTGGATTTGGACTTCATAATATAGATTACATTGCAAACTCTGGTGCACTAATAAATGTTGATTCTTTTTCACAATTGGAATTATTTAAAAAATATGCTCCAATGGATGTATCCATAAGATTTAATCCTGGAATAACAACTGGTTATAATGAAAAACTAGAAATGTCAGGAATTAAATGTGGAGCAGGAAAACTAGGAATTCACCAAGACCGTATTAATGAAGCTTTTGTAAAAGCAAAAAGTTACGGTCTAAACCCAGTTGGATTCCATCAACATATTGGCTCAAATTGGTTTGATAATAAACTAAATGACTTTCTCAAAGCTACTCAAATATCATTAGATAAAATCAAAGAATTAAAAACACAAGGTTTCGAAATATCAACTTTTAATTTGGGTGGTGGACTAGGAGTTAGAAGCAATGAATCTATGGAAGAATTTCCATTAGAAAAGTATGTAAAAAGTATTTGGAATTTGATAGAAAAGTCTCAAATTGAATTTAAACATATTGCTATTGAACCAGGAAGGTATATTGTTGCCGATTCTACACTTTTGCTAGCTACTGCAAATATGGTTGAAGAAAAGGCAAAACAAAATTACATTGGTCTTGACATTGGATTTAATGCTTTCAATCATAAATTTCTTTATGGCATAGAACCTGAAATAATCAATGCGTCAAGAATAGAAAGTATATCGAGTGAAAAATATAATGTGGTTGGATATTTAGGCGAATCTGGTGATATATTTTCAGAAAATAAAAAATTACCTAAAACATCGATTGGAGATACAATTGCCATCTATCCAGCAGGAGCATATTGCGCATCTGAATTAGCCGACTTTCACTTGCAAGAGCTGCCAACCCAACTTTTCATAGAATCAAAAAAAAAGCCGTTCGATATTTTCAATTATTGCAAAGTTTGTCCAAAGAACTGTTGTTATATCGGTGATATTTTTGTCTTGAAAGAAGAGTATGAAAAAATTATTAATCAAACAGGAAGAAAAGACGTATTTCGTAAGAAAGATGATTATTACATTCTTAAGAAAAAGAAAGGGGAACCTTGCCCATTTCTAAAAAAAGATGGATTTACTTGTTCAATTCAAGATATAAAACCAACCGATTGTAAAGTGTGGCCAGTTTATTTTGGAGAAGATGGAGAAATAGAAAACACCACTCTAAGTCCTGATTGTCCAGCTAGCAATTTTTTCTCAAAGGAATATTTAAACGAGCTAAAAGAAACTTTACAAAATGTACCCAAAAATATTCGTAAAGAATTTTATGTAGAAACCATCAAGTCAGGTTATAAACTTAAATAATATGGATAGAGCTAGACAAATTATATATTCAGTTTTTATGGGTTTTGTTTTAACATTGTTTTTGCAGAACTCTTATAAAATATATTTACATTGGCGTGAACTTTTTAAAGGTATGGAAAAACTAGAAATTTTTCCATACATATCAATTATCTACGGTATTATCTTAATATACTTTTGTCTTAATGCTTTTAGGTATATATTTGGAATTTTTGAGTTTCTTGAGAATATTGATAATCAATATGAACCGAAAAAACAAGATTGGAAATTCAATTTCAAAACAATTTTCAAAAATTTAGGTAAGCAGTTTGTACTTAATTCTGGTCTTTTTATAGTTTTACTTTTCGCTGTTTTATCTCAGATGTTATTTCCTTCAAGTATTGAATCTTTTAATCCTTCAAATAATGAAATTATAAGAATCTATCCAATAATAGGAGAACTTCAAATTACAAATATCTTTTCAAAATTCATTTATTTCATTTTAGCAATAACACTAATAGACTTTCTATCAACTCTTTTTTATAGTTTATCAAAGTATAACTCTAACTCAGAAGAAAGGGTTCTAGAAATATTAAACCAAAAATATATTGGTCTAAAAGAATTAGAAGCAGAAAAAATTACAATTTTTAAAAATAAAATATTAGAAGATTTAACTGATAAAAAAATTGAAATTGGATTATGGCTTTTTTCTGGAATAATCGAAATTATTATAATAGGATTTTTTATACTTTTTTTTGAAACTGGACACTATGATCTGGTTAAAGGGACTACATATGTTTTAATGATATTTTTAATAATTGAATATTCTGGTATTTTCAATTACGCGAAAAGGTTTTTATCAAAATTTAAGATAACAAAAGTGGATTAGTTATGCTAAGAATTATTGAACTTACTAAAATCTACGTTGATATAAATGCTTGCAAAAACATATCTCTGGATTTAATTAAAAATGAATTTTTCTTTGTTCTCGGCCCAAGTGGCTGTGGAAAAACAACTTTATTAAAAATCATAGCAGGTTTGGTTGAACAAGATTCAGGAACAATTATCTTAAATGAAAGTGATATTTCGGTAATTCCATCTAATGAAAGACCATTCAACATAGTTTTTCAAGATTATTCTTTATTTCCTCATTTAAATGTATTTAATAATGTTGCATTTGGACTTAAAATGAAGAAAGTTAATAAAGAAGAAATAAGAAATAGAGTAATTGAAACATTAGAATTGCTAAAAATATCAAACTTATCCAAAAGGAAACCTAGTGAGTTAAGTGGTGGACAACAACAAAGGGTTGCTTTGGCAAGAGCAATAATTAACAAACCAAAAGTATTACTTCTTGATGAACCTCTTTCTGCTTTAGATGAGAAATTAAGATTTGAAATGCAACAAGTATTACTTGATTTGAAAAGCAAATTAAATTCCATATTTATTTTTGTAACTCATAATCAAGAAGAAGCATTATCATTAGCAGATAGAATAGCTGTTATGAAAGATGGTCAGATTGTACAAGTTGATACTCCGAAAAATCTTTATACTAAACCAATTACCAAGTTTATTGCGGAATTCATAGGGGAGGTGAATATCCTCGACCAAAAGGAAGAGGAAAGAATTAAGTTAATCAGACCAGAAAATATAAATTTATCTCAAGTTCCCTTTAAAGAAAACTACTACGAACATACTGAAAATGGCAAAATTATTCAACTTTTATTCAAGGGCAACAGCATATCAGTTATTGTGTCGTTAGACTATAGTAAAACATTTAAAGTATTACTTTCAAATATTATACAATTTGATAAACTGGAGATTGGAGATAAAGTATTTTTAGGATGGTCTGAAAATTCAATAATTTATGTTAAGAATTAAAAGAAAAGGAAATATAAATGGACTTTATGTATTACCATCAATTATTTGGTTGATGATACTTTTTGTTATACCTGTAATTTTTATTTTGGCATTTAGCTTTTTTGAAAGGGGAACCTATGGTGGTGTAAATTATATATTTTCATTAGAAAATTTCAAATTAGTATTCGATGGTATTTATATCAAAATATTTTTTAAAACTGTACTAATAGCAATTATCAATACCATTCTTTGCATTCTTCTAGGTTATCCACTAGCATATTATATTTCAACTAGAAAGAGTATTAAAGTGAAAAACTTATTATTAATGCTTATTATACTTCCTTTCTGGACAAATTTTTTGATAAGAACTTTTTCTTGGATGATTATTCTAGGAAATGAAGGATTAATTAATACATCCTTGATTAATTTAGGTATAATAAACGAACCTTTAGAACTTCTTTTTACACCTTTCGCAGTACAAATTGGGATGCTTTATAATTATTTGCCATTTATGGTTTTACCAATTTATGCATCACTTGAAAAAATAGACAAAAATATTGTATTAGCATCTAATGACTTAGGAGCAAATAATATTAAAATATTTTTCAATATTATATTCCCTTTGTCTATTAAAGGTCTTTTTGTTGGTGTTTTTTTAGTTTTTATACCATCATTAGGCGAATTCATTATACCAGATTTATTAGGTGGAGCAAAATCTCCTATGATTGGTAACATAATTAAAGACCAATTTTTGACATCAAGAAATTGGCCATTTGGTTCAGCATTAGTCATTGTAGTTATGGCTTTAATATTAATTACAATTATAATAAATAATAAAACTTTTAAAAGAAATTCATTTTGAAGAATCGACTTTTAAATATATATAGTTTTGGCATTTTTGCTTTCTTATATTTACCAATATTAATATTGGTAATATTCTCATTTAATCAAGATAAATTTAATTCTTCTTGGGGTGGGTTTTCTACAGAATGGTATATTAAACTACTTAATAATAGTGAATTATTAGAATCATTTCAAGTAAGTTTCACTATCGCATTGTTTTCTGCATTTATTTCTACAATAATTGGGACTCTTGCTGCTTATGGGTTTTATAAAAAGAGTTTTTTTGGAACTAGTAAAATAAAAACTCTTGTTAATCTACCAATAATAACACCAGATATCATTCTAGGTTTGGGATTGTTGATATTTTTTGTATCAATAAATTTTACTTTAGGTTATTATTCTATCCTACTAGCGCACATTACATTTAACATATCTTACACGACATTAATTGTATTAACACGATTTAGTAATTTTAACTCAAATATAGAAAATGCAGCAAAAGACCTTGGAGCATCAAATTTTAAAAGTTTTGTTTTTATTATACTGCCCAATATCTTTCCAGGTATTTTAGTGTCATTTCTTATTGCATTTACTTTGTCTTGGGATGATTTTATTATTTCATTTTTTACTTCGGGTGTAGGAACAACAACTCTCCCTGTCAGAGTATATTCAATGATAAAAATGGGTGTAAACCCTCAAATAAATGCAATTTCAACAATTACTCTTGTTATTACAATAATTACAATCTTAATAGCATCGAAATTTCAAAACATTTCAAAAATCATTAATTCAAAATCATTATGAAACGTATTCTCCAAATATTGGCAATAATTTCTTTATTTTCCTTTATTTCTTGTAACGGAAATAAATCTAAATCAGATGATAATAAATTAAACGTTTATAATTGGGATGGTATTGTCGCTCCTAATACGATTAAATATTTTGAAAAAGAACATAATATAAGAGTTATTTACGATTTATACGCTAGTAATGAAGAGTTACTTGCTAAGTTACAAGCGGGAGCAAAAGGTTATGACCTAATTTTTCCAAGTGACTATATGATTGATATTATGATTAAGCAAAATATGCTAGAGAAAATTGATTTCAACAACATACCTAATTACAAAAACATAAGTTCTAATTTTAAAAATCTTCCGTTTGACCCTGAAAATGAATACTCTGTTCCATTTGAATATTCTGCGGTTGGAATTGCTGTTGATACATCAAAAGTTAAAGAATTTACTAAAAGTTGGGAATTACTTTTTGACGATAGATATAAAGGAAAAATATCAATGCTAGATGATATAAGATATGGTATGGTGCCTGCTCTTATCAAACTTGGTTATTCTATCAATACAACTGATAATAATGAACTTGAAAAAGCAAAAGAACTGATGCTAAAGCAAAAAAATATTGTTAGAGCATATTCAAGTGAAACGTACAGAGATTTATTAAAATCTGGTGAAGTATGGATTGCTCAAGGATTTACAGGTGATGTTTATCAAGTTATGAGAGAAAATCCAAATATTGTATATTTTATTCCGTTTGAAGGTTCTGCACTAGCAATTGAAAGTATGTGTATTCCTAAAGATGCACCTCATAAATACACTGCCGAATTCTTTATAAATTATATTCTTCAACCAAAAATACACTCTGAGATAACTAATTATTCTTTATATGCTAGTCCAAATGAAGTTGCCCAGAAATACATAGATACAATTATATTAAACGATAAAGCAATATTTTTAGATGACATGATTATTAAGAATAGTCAGTACATTCAAGATGTAGGAGAAACAACAATTTTATATGATAAAATTTGGACGACAATAAAAGCTGACTAATGTCAACACATAAAGCCATACACATTTGCAATTCGTTCTTAGCACAAGCCCAAAATTGCAAAAGAGTATGTTTTTGCCAACGCTACAAACAGAACGGAAAAGAAGAAAGCCAGCAGAGAACAATGTATATAGTTTATGGCGGTAGAAGTGCTAAATATGAACGATTTAACAATAAAAACCATTGGTGTAAGTTGAAAGATTTGTGTTTCAAAACCGCCAAAACCATATACTTAACGTTGTGCACAAGGCTAAAAAACAAGAGAAATTATGCAAATACCTGAGTTAGTTGAATATTGTGATTCCAAATATGCAAGAGGTGATAACAGATGTGAAAACTGCACAAATGAAGAATGCCAAGGCTCTTGTGCTAAATGTTTTAATAGCATCCATAAAGTATGGAATAACCGAGATTATGATTGTCCGAATTTAATAAATCATTATGTGTGTGAATATTTATACGCCTATAGTTCAGAGATTTGGCATTTGTTTAACAATGATGCTGATTTGAAGAATTTAGATAAATATCGAGTTCTATCAATTGGCGTAGGTCCAGCTTCTGAATTATTTGGAATAGATAAGATTGCAAATGGAAAACCAATTAATTTTGTAGGATATGATTTAAATGAGCTTTGGGTAGATGTGCACAGTAAAGTACTTGATATTGCCTCAAGAAGTCCAAATTGTTCGGTTGAATTAAATATTGCAGATGTTTTTGAAGAATTTAACTCAGATAATTTTAAACCAAATATAATCGTGATGTCATACTTAATATCACATTTATCTAAAGCAGGATGTGATGTTGATGTTTTTATGACTAATTTGAAGGAGAAAATTCTTGATAAACTTGATAGACCATATTATATTGTTATTAATGATATTAACCTAAATACAGCACGGGATAAATTTTCAATAATTTATAAAAAACTAAGTCCTATTGAAGATGAAGGAGTGAGTACAAGGAGTTTTTATTTTGATGGTTATAGATATGGAGTTAAGCATAATTCCACAGCACTAATTGAACCAATTCCTGCTAGAATAGTTGAAAAATATCAAACGTGGCAACATTGTAAAAAGACTGCCCAATTGTTAATTAAGGTAAAATAATAATATGATTATAAGTGCAAGTCGGCGAACTGATATCCCAGCGTTTTATTCAGAATGGTTTTATAACCGAGTAAAAGATGGTTTTGTTTATGTGCGAAATCCAATTAATAAAAATCTCATAAGTAAAGTTTCATTATTACCAGAACATGTTGATTGTTTTGTATTTTGGACAAAAAATCCTAAGCCATTTATAGAAAGGTTGTCAGAATTATCCAAGTATAAATACTACTTTCAGTTCACTTTAAATTCATATAGTAAAGATTTGGAACCAAACGTTCCAAAAAAGGAAGATATAATTGAAACATTTATAAAATTATCTCAGAAGATTGGCAAGGAAAAAGTTATTTGGAGATATGACCCAATTTTACTTTCGGATAAATATACTATTGATTATCATATAAAATACTTTAGGACAGTTGCAGAAAAGATAAGTCCATATACTGAAAAATGTGTGATTAGTTTTATCGACCTTTATAAAAAAAGTGAAAGAAACCTAAAAGGCACAACAGTACGAGAAATTACAGAAAATGAAATCAAAATTTTATCAAGTGAATTAAAGAAAATAACAAATGAATTTAATTTATCTCTTGAGACTTGTGCTGAGAATATAGAGTTATCAACTTTAGGTATAGGACATAATAGATGTATCGACAATGTTCTAATTGAAAGAATCTTAAATAAAAAGATAAAAGCTTCAAAAGATAAGAATCAACGAAATGAATGTGGTTGCATTGAAAGCATAGATATTGGAGCATATAATACCTGCAAGCATGGTTGTTTATATTGCTATGCTAATTACAATCCTCAAATGGTAACTGATAATTGCAATAAACATTCTTCTATCTCACCTTTGTTGTTCGGAGAAATAGGAGAAAAAGATAAAATAGTGGTGAGAAAAGTTAAATCAATAATAATAAATACACTTTTTGGATAAAGCCCAGTGTACAACACGCAATATGAAAAATTGGGCAGAAAGTGGTAAATATAAATGAATTAAGAACAAAAGAAAAATCAATAAGGTTAGAAACTAATTTAGTGTAAAGTCTAATCTTTAACTTTTGTAAACTATGTATCTTAACGAACATTCAAAATAACCTTGGTTTTATGCTAACCTTGACCTAACAAATAACAGTATATCATCAAATAAATTAGTAAATTATTACTCGGATAAATTGTAGTTATCAAAAACCTTAAATTCTTTATCCTTTTTTTTAAATCTGTTTTTTGTTGTTGTTGCAATACCATTATCAACTTTTATATTAATATCACAATCATGTACAATTTCATTTGAACCACGCATTTTACCGTCTTTAGTAGATTGGGAAATAGAAATAATTGCGGAATTTATAAACCTTTTTCTTAAATCTTTAAATTCATTAATACTTATTTTCATATTATCAAGACTGTCAATAAGAATAAAATTATAAGCATCTGTATTTATTTCTTTTATAATATCATCATAGCTTCTCAAATCTGCAATATCTAAGTTCTCGGATTTTGCATTATTACCACAAAGTTTATCATACAGGGTTCTGGAAAAACCTTCTTCTCCGCTTATATAAATAGTTTTCCCAAAATTATCAGCAAGATATTTTGCAAACTGTATGGCAAGATTAGACTTTCCTCCTCCAGGCATTCCATAAATACCACAGTGAAAAATTATAGTTGGGAGTCCTAAAAAATCGAGCCATTTCCCTTGAAAATTCAAAGCTTTATAATCAATATTATCTAAATCTAGACTATTTAAGATTTTGGATGAAGTCGTTATCTGGTTTTGATTTACTAGTTTATTAGTTTCAGGAGTACTTACTTTTTCAACAGGTGCTAATGTTAAATTGTCTGGTATATCAGAGGCTATAAATTCAATTGTTAAGATTCTAGATTCTATTCGCTTAATTTCCTCCTTAACAGACGTCAGTTTGACGTCTATTAATTTGATTTTTTCGCTTAATTCTTTTATTTCTATTGATTTTCTTTCATCTCTATTATTTTTAAAAAATATATTATCTACAATATTACCAGCGATAAAGCCTGCTAATCCCCCTGCTATATTATTTTCTTTATTATTAAAATTCTTATCTCCAAAGTACGTTCCTAAGGCTGCAACAGCAATTTTTAATAATTGTCCGTTCTCTTTTACTATTGTTTCAATTCGAGAAATATATTGATCTCTTTCTTGTATCAAGGCATCCTTAGACGTTTGTAAGACGTCTAACTCTTCTTCTAATCTTTTATATTTTTTTGATACTACCTTTGATTCTTTAACAGGAGTTTTCTTATTACTATTATTAGAATTTATTACGCCTCTTAGAGAAGCTTCAACTGATTTTGGTTGTCCTACTTCTTTTTTGACCTGATTCTTTTTATTTTTTTCAAAAAATTTGGCTTTACAACTTGAAGAGCAAAATTTAGCATCACTACGTTTTCCTATAAGTTCTTTTTGGCAGTAATCACAGTTCTTAATATTCATAGTTCTTATTTTTTGGATTATCAGTCTTGTTAAACGTCTATCTTTGCTTTCAGACGTCTATGGACAAATAAAGTTGTTTATATATAAAACTTCAAAATCCATGATTTCTCATTATAGACTTTTCGTTCCATTTTCAATAAATTTTAGTATTTCACTTTTTCTATAATACCATTGATTTCCGGCTTTTCTTCCAACTAATTCACTTGACTGCCGCTTGTTCCAAAACCATGTTGTTCCTTTTGATAATAATTCTTTTGCTTCTTTTTCTGTAATATATTCACCAAGAACATCTTTGTCATGATTTGAATTTGTATGTGCTTCTGTTAGCTTGTCTACTTTCTGCATTAATTCTTCCATTCTATCGTAGGGGACAATCACGAATTTTGTCAAATCTTCTTTCATAACTTCTTTATTTTATCATGTTGCTTATAAGTGCTCGCAAAAGCAACATCTTGATTAAATTTTTTTAAATCATAATCTTATTTATTTCAGTATCGATTATATCAACCAGTTTAGTAAATTCATTATAACTAAACCTTGAATCTATTGCTAATCTGACAAAATTCTCTTTTTCATTTCCATATTTCCACTCAATTGTTCTTATACTATTTAACCTTTTTTCTTTTTTTAATATTTTTTCTATCGTTTGATAGTTTTCAAACTTTTCTTTTAGTTTTTTCAATTCGGGTTTTTCTCCCACAAGCTTGATAGCAGCTTCATAAAATGTAGTTGAAGGAATATTTGGGTTCCTAACTAACAAAAGCCTCATAAACTTACTTCTTGTCTTCAAAATAGCTTTGTTGTAATCTTGCCATAAATACGTGTTAAAAACACTTTCAAGAAAATTCCCATGATAGACTTTGCATTTATCAGCAATACCTATTAATGAAAAATTATTCTCAGATTTTGTATATTCGTTAAGGATTATATTTTTTATCATTTTACATTCAGAATTAAGCAGATCAATATTAGAGAAATTAGCTTTATCAAGATTGGCATAATTTTCATTAACAATGCTTTTCATTTGAGTGGTTTTTCGCATAAAAGTGATTTTTACATATAAAGGATATAGCTCTACAGATTTTGTAATTTTACCGTCTTCGGTTTTGAATTCTGGACTAAATTGTTTTGTGGAAATATTTGTGTTTAAAAAATGTTTAACGGTTATTTTTCCTAGAGTCTTCATTTTACATATAATTGTTAAAATATTATAATTATTAAGATAAAATAGTTACAAGTTTTTTACAAAGATAATACATGTTTCTTTTAAAACAAATTAGAAACAACTTTGTTTCAAAAGAATTTTATTTAATTATTATTATTGTGAAATCTGAACGGTATTGAGAGTATTTTAAGAATAAAATAATTCAAGTTACCTATTCGGTTACCATCCTAAAATGAAATGCATTAAATACCTCTTATTGAGGCTGTTTAAATCGAGGTTCGGGTTCTGGTAGCTCTAATAAGCACGTTAGGCATAGCGTGGCTTCCTAGAGATTATTTATTGGCTAATGCAAGAAAGTTAGAATGATTTTTAAGAGAATATATTTGCACATATTAATGGCTGCATATTATATTGTAATTTGTGGTGTAAAAGTATATACCTATACAAAAAAGTAAAGATACTTCCTAATTACCTGTATATGTTACCATTTATTAGATTAAGCCAATAATGAGTAACAAATTAGTAACATTAAATAATAATAATGAAGTTTTTATCTGATAATAGTAACAACTCCTGTCTCCTGATGTTCCAATCCTTGATCATTTTTGTAAGTGCAATGCCAAGTATAGCATCCATTCTTACCTATAGCTCCACCTTTAATCCTACCATTCCAGCCCTCATAAAGGTTATGGCTTTCATAAATCAATTCGCCCCAACGGTCATAAACATTTAAAATAAAGTTTGAATTATCTATACCATTGCCAAATACAAAGAATTTATCATTTAGACCATCATTGTCTGGACTAAATGCTGTAGGGGCATAAAAAGTATATTCATTTCTTATAATTACTTCGCCAAATACTGAATCAAGGCATCCATTTGCAGTTTCTACTATTAATAATACATTATAAGTATCTCCTGTATAGATTGGAAAAAGATGAGATGGATTCTCAGAATTTGAATATCCACCATCTCCAAAGTCCCAATAAGATGAAACATGATTGTTAGATAAATTACTAAAAGAAATTTCAGGGTTTAAGATACTTGTCATCTCAGGATTATTAATAAACTTGGCATTTGGTTTAGGATAAATATTTATTAAATCTTGTTCAACTACAGAATTAACGCATCCTAGGTTTGAAGTAACAGTAAGAGTTACATTATATACACCTGCATTACTGAATGTGTGTGAAGGATTGCTTTCATAAGACAATTCGCTTGAATCTCCGAAATCCCAAACATAATATTGTGCTGAATATGTACTATTAAAATTTACAGTATAAGGCTCGCATCCAATAATAGAATTTGAACTTATTGCAACATCAGGTGTTAACCTTACATCATTATCATCGCTTCCAACACATCCAATTGCATCAGTCACGGTCACTGTATATAGCCCTATATTTGAAACTTCAATTGATTGAGTAGTTTCACCTGTATTCCATAAATAAGAATTAAATCCAATTCCAGCATCAAGTGTAACCGAACCGCCCAAACAAAAATTAGTATCTGGTCCAAGATTAACATTTGGTAAAGGATTAATTGATACTTGTTGAATAGAAGTATCAACATTCCCAGATTCATACGTAATTAGTTGTACATTATATAACCCAGGATTAGTAAAAACATGTTGTGGAGAAAATGAAACAGAATTGTTATCAATGCCTGAGCTTGGATCATCAAAGTTCCAATAAACCGAATCAAGATTTAAAGTATCAACAATTGAGAATGGAGTATTTTCTCCAAAACAAAAATTCTCATATGTAAAAGTATAGCTAATAAATAGATTTGGTACAAAATTTGGTAATCCTAACCTACTTAACTGACCTCCTAAATAGAAGCCATTATCAATATAGTTGCATCCTGCTCCCCACACATTTGGATTATTTATTACTGCAACATATTCAGAAGTATGTCTGGCCATATAAATCTTCCCATCAATAGCAACTTGTAACGCTCCAATCCAAGAACTATTAGAAAATGCTAAAAATGTAGTTGAAGCAATAATATTATTAGCAGATCCTGCCATCATGTCTACCTGATAAATACTTCCATCAGTACAACTTGTAAAATACAAAATATTGTCATTTGGAGAAAATTCAACACCATATACATCCGAACATACTGCTGGAAAAGTAATTGCATTTGACAATATTCCTGTTGAATTATTAAAATCATATATTTCTATCAAATCATTAGCTCTTATTGCTGCAGCTATTTTAGTTCCATTATGATTGGCTTTTAGATATCCTATTGCAGCTGTAATTCCTCCAGTTTGTGAAATACCCCCTGAGTTTGAGATTACAGGAGTAGAATTAACTCCTGATGGAGTTAGCAAATATGCATAGTATTTACTTGTTCCGAATGATTGCGTAATAATCCAAACATCGATTCCATTAATGTGAGGTACAGCAGTTATTTTTTCCGAAACAGTGTTTTGTAATACAATATTTTTTAATGTATCTATATCACCTAAACCACCATCTAATGTCATATCAACTATTGAATAAGCACACTTACCTACACCATGTTTTCCAACTGTGAAAATATAGTATCGATTAGCATTTCCAGGATCATAAACTATAATTCCTGATTGTGTTGATGTTGAGTTACCTATGAGTTCAGTCCCATTTGGCATTGTATTATGAATACTATTATAGACATTAATACCATCTGTATAAAATAATAGAGTTCCTGATGCATCACAAATTGTAGCACAGCCTTCAAATGTACTCAAAGCTCCATCGGTTAAAGCAACAGGCGAACCGCTATTGAAATCTATTCCGGCATTAGTACCAAAGTACCAAATATTACCTTCACCCTGTGTGAAAGCATTTTGTGATACCAAGATGCCTAAAAATATCAGATATATATAAGTAATGACTGACTTCATTATTTTTGATTATATTTCTTATCTAATTAATAGACTCTAAATCTTGCATAAAGGTTGCTTAAGATAATAAAAAAGATATTTAACTTAGATGCGACAGAACCATATTATTAATGCAAGAAAATGAATATCTTCTTCATATATTTTCTCTTTATTCCAAAATAACTTTACCAACAGCTACACCATTATTTGTTGTTACTTGTATAATATATATTCCCTTACTATATGGTTTAAGGTCTATTTCGTTCCCTATTCCATTGTATATGTCCCATTTAATGGTTGTGCTAGAATTTTAAAATTTAAGATTAATAATCCAAAAAAAAATGAATATTTTTAATTGTCTATATTTCATAATAACTTATAATGTTTCTTATATTGCTTATAATAGTTAAAAAATTATTATAAGCCCCCACCCATTTTACTTTAGCAAAATTTACAAAACTATTTTTTATACGTTAATCAATCTTTATTGTTTCAATATTAATATGTTATTTTGGATATTCCCTTTCACTATAATATATCCAAAAGACATCTGATGAAGATATTTTGTCATATAACCATTTCTATTTGATTATAATTATTATGACATTTGAAAAATATTGAAAGTATTTGAAGAATAAATTAATTCAAGCTACCTATTCGGTTACCTCTATAAAATAAAATATTCTATGTGTCTCTTTCTGTGGATGTTTAAGCCCTGGCTCGGGTTCCGGCAGCTCCACAGATATATAAAGTAAAAAGATGCAGCAAAACATTAATAAAACAATTAAGGTTGGTGATGTGGAGAGGAATAATTATTTTAACGACAAAAATATAAAGACTTGTCTGTTTTTGTTTTGATTAATAATAAATAATATATACTTTTGCGACCCGAATTAAAATTATTAATTTTTAAATTTTATTAGTATGATTTGTAATTATGAGACCGTTTTCATTATAACTCCCGTTTTATCTGATAATCAGGTAAAGGAAACGGTACAAAAATTTAAAACTTATCTGACCAAAAATGGTGCAGAGATAGTTTATGAGGAGAACTGGGGACTTAAGAAAATGGCGTACCCTATTCAAAAAAAATCTACAGGTTTTTATTACATGGTTGAATTTAAAACTGAAGGTGCCCTGATTGAAAAGCTTGAAAAAGAATACCGTAGAGATGAAAGAGTTATTCGTTTTTTAACATTGAAAATGGATAAATATGCAATAGAATATGCAATAAGTAAAAGAAATAAAAAATCGGTAAAAACTGAAGTAACAAAAAAGGAGGAATAAATTATGGCAGAAAAAAACGCAGAAATCAGATATTTAACACCTCCTTCGGTTGATGTTAAAAAGAAAAAATATTGTCGTTTTAAAAAAAGCAGGATTAAATATATTGATTATAAAGATCCTGTATTTTTGAGAAAATTTTTAAACGAGCAAGGTAAGATTTTACCTCGCAGGGTAACAGGAACTTCTTTAAAGTATCAAAGAAAAGTTTCAACAGCAATAAAAAGAGCAAGACATTTAGCTATGTTGCCTTATGTTACAGATATGTTAAAATAAAAACAGGAGGTAAAAAATGAAAGTAATATTAAAACAAGACGTGTCAAGCCTTGGAGATAAAGGTGATATTGTTACCGTTAAAAACGGTTACGGACGAAATTTTCTTATACCCAAAGGTTACGCTTTATTAGCTACCGAAACCGCTAAAAAAGTACATGAAGAAAATACTAAACAGCGTGCTCACAAAGAAGAAAAGATAAAGGATGAGGCAGCAAAAGCAGCAAAAAAACTAGAAGATTTAACCCTGACAATTGGAGCAAAAACCAGTTCAAAAGGAAAGATATTTGGTTCAGTAAATACAATTCAAATTGCTGATGCGATTACAGCTAAAACAGGAGTTGAGATTGATAGAAAAAATGTTAGCATCAAAGAAGATAGCATTAAAGATGTTGGCACTTACACAGCAACTGTTAAGTTTCATAAAGAAGTGAAAGTAGAAATAACATTTGAAGTAATTTCTGAGTAAGAATTAGATGCCGGATATTATATTTTTCTCTTGAATAAGATTTTGTCCTTTATAACTTAATATTAATTGAGCTACTGCAAGTACATCTTTTTCACAGTATTTTACAATTCTCTCAATATTTTTTTCCTCATAATACACTTTTGCTACTTCACTCCCATTAATATCATCTTTGGGCGTTGGTATATTAAAGATATTTGTTAATAATTCAAGAGATGTATAATTTTTATAATCGCCAAATTTCCAAAGCTCCATTGTGTCAAGGTGCTTTATTTCCCAAGGTTTTTTTCCTGCTATATCAAGTAATTTTGGCAATTTTAATCCATTTATAAGTGTTCTGCGGGCAATATACGGAAAGTCGAATTCTTTTCCATTATGTGCACACAACAATCGATCATTATTTTTTTCAAATTGGTTTATCATTTGATTAAAATCTGATAATAGATTTTTTTCATTATCACCATAATATGATTTTATTTTAAAAAAAATCTCACCTTGCTCTTTATAAATATAACCAACAGAAATACAAATTATTTTTCCAAATTCTGAGTAAATGCCTGCTCTTTCATATACTTCTTCAGAACTTTGTTCTTCTTTTGCAATAAATTTTGATTTTTTGTCCCACAAAATTCTTGTAGTTTCATCAAGGTTTTTATATACTTGATATTGTGGAATAGTTTCAATATCGAGAAACAGAATGTTTTCTAGCTTAATATCATTTAACATAATTTTCTAACTTTTTAAAATTTTATAAAATTTCGTGCTAAAATTAAATGCTTATAATTTTCTT
Source organism: uncultured Bacteroidales bacterium (assembly GCA_964435855.1). Taxonomy (GTDB): domain Bacteria; phylum Bacteroidota; class Bacteroidia; order Bacteroidales; family CAYTAU01; genus CAYTAU01. The sequence goes on from CAYTAU010000025.1 coordinate 24,240, forward strand.
TCAATGTATCTTGCCAAAACATCAATGGCAACTTTATTATTTCCACCTTGAGGAACAATAATATCTGCATACCTTTTTGAGGGTTCTATAAACTGTAAGTGCATTGGTTTTACAGATTCTTCATAACGTTCTAAAACAGTATTTACAGAACGACCTCTTTCAATAATATCTCTTTTAATAACTCTGGTTAATCTATCATCAGCATCTGCATGAACAAATACTTTAATATCAAATAAGTCGCGTAAATTTTTATTGTATAAAATTAAAATACCTTCTACAATAACAACTTGTCTTGGTTTTATATTAATTGTTTCTGTTGCTCTGGTACAGGTTAAATAAGAATATATAGGCTGTTCTATTGCTTTGCCTCCGCGCAGTTGATTTAAATGTTTTGTGAGTAATGTAAATTCAAGTGAATCGGGATGGTCAAAATTTATTTTTTGACGTTCTTCTATAGGCAAGCTACTATTGTCCTTATAATATGAGTCTTGCGATAAAACAGCAATTTCATCGGTTGATAATTTTTCAATTATTTTTTTAACTACGGTTGTTTTGCCTGAACCTGTGCCTCCGGCAATTCCTATTATTAACATTTGAATGGCTTATATTTATTTATTAAAATTATCTATTGCCCTACCACCATATTGATCGTCGCTATTAATAACATCATGATTATATAAAGTATTATTTCGTTTAGACAAACGTCTTTCCCAATTTCTATCCTGAATTTCTCCTCTTGCATTTGAATGAAGCAATGTGTAGTCGTTTCCTGCAAGTTCAGGATTATAAAATACAAATTTTACATTTACCTGTCTGTTAATTTCTTCTCCAATTTTATAATAATGCCAAATTTCATAAGGATATGCAGATGGCTCATGTTTGCTTTCTGTTATTGAATTTGGAGAACCATGTTTTAAATAAATCCTGCCTCTGTCTGATTCATATCCTTTTATAATTGAGGATGAATATAAATTATTGACAAGATCAACTTGTTTGCGATAATATTCCCATTCTTGTTCAGGGTTCACAGAGTTTCTTTTTGCCCAGAAACTATAAAAGTATTGTTGCATGAAACTTAATGTTGTTGATTTCGAGTTATTATCAATAAACCTTTTTTCCAGATCATCGGCTATAGGTCTTACACATCTGATATATTCGGATAATGTATCAATACTCTTATATTTATTAGTGAAAACATCTGCAATATTTATTGAAGAAATATCTTCAATATTTATATCCTTTTCAGGATTACTTCTTTGAAAAAATACTTTTTGACTTTTTAAAAGCACATTTTCTTTATTTTTTATTTCAATATTAAGATTATAATTACCCGATGGCAAATCGGAAATATTAAGCTGTGCAAAAACAACATTTATGTCTTTTGCTGTTTGTTTTTTATATTTAGAATATTGATCTATGGTTTTCCCATTACTGAAATTTTCAATAAAATATTGCACCAATATATCTTTTTCATCTTTTAATATTGTACTGATATTATATATTTCTGTATAAAAAATTAATTCATTCATATTGTCAGGGAAGAAATTAGAAACATAGGGAACAAAGTCGTATCCGTTTTTACTTAATATATTCTCTGTTTTTGTTTCTGAAAATTTATCAATAAACTGAACCCCAGAAAAACATATTTCGGTGTCGTTAAAATTAATAGTGATTATATCGTTAAAAGAAAATTCTTTAGCATCTGAATTTTTATCCTTAATTATTAATTCGAAATTGTAAATTCCATTTGGTAACGATATTCTTTGTTGATCAATAAAATTTGGTTTTGCTTCTGTTGTATCAGATAATTCAGGACTTAAAAGATTAAATTTAGTAAAATTAATTACTTTGCTTTCTTGTTTAAAAATCATAGTAATTTCAATTGATGATTGAAATTTGTTATTATCATTTTTTGTAAAAGTAGAAGATTGTCCAAGAACTGTCATATATGTTTCAATATAAGGACCATCATTAGGAGAATTAAAAGCCGCATAATGAAAAGATACCTGCAATTTTTCCGATGCATTTAGCACTGTATTTATTGAAAATAATAAAATAATAGATATAAGATATAATAAGTTGTTCATGATTAAATTGTGTTAAATAAACATTTTAACAAAAATAATAAAAATATAAATAATATAATAAAAATATTACAATAAGTTAATGAATATCCTTTTTGGATGTGTGAAATTATAAATTGAATTTACAAATGGAATTAATTTTTATTCCTTATTAATAAAAGAACTGGGTTTCATAATGTTTTCAGGAATAATTTTTAAAAGAATTGGCAATAAGATTGAACCACCGGGAACCATAAAAATAGCAAAAGATGGGATTGTTCTTAATATATCAAAAAGTTGCCCTTTAACTTTCTTTTTTTCTTCAGCAGATAATTTTTGATTTCTTGACTTTGCTAACAATTCTACAAGCTCTTTGCTTTCGGAAATTTCCTGAGCTATCATAGATTTGTTCTTTTTTACCATTTTTGTTAATTTACTTGTTAAGCTTTTACTCAAAACCTGATAGTTTTGCTTGTTTCCCAAATAAAATACTTTATCGGCATTATTAAGAACAAAGCTTTCAATGGCTATCATGCTTGATTCCATCTCAATTTCATCAAAATTTAGTTTATTACTTAAATCAATTATAAAATCTTTTTCATTTTCAGTAACCACTCTATCTGACCAAATAGTTAAAATTGCAATTTCAAGACAAAATTTTCTAATTATCCATGATGAAATTTGATTAAGCTCAATATCCTCTATTTTTATCCCATTTTTGAAATATTCTTTAGCAAGTTTAATATTTCCGGGAGATAAATGAGCCGAATGAAGAAAATATTCAAACATTTTTTTTTCTTCTTTTTCAATTGAATAACTTGAATGAGCAGCAGCAGCAATTATTTTAATTATTAGCAATTTGGTTTCTTCACGTTCTTCAATACTTGTAATATAATTTTCATTAATGTAACGTGAGAAATATGCTAAGTCTAAAAAAATCAGGTTATTTTGAAACATACTTGTCCAAAAGTTGCCGGTAAGTTTATATTTAACATTAATACGTTTATCAATTACTTTTTCTACAAACTCATAATTATCTTTTGTAGCAGCTGAATATGATATTTTTGGAAATATAACTTTATAAAAATCAGCGATATTCTTTATAATATGATCTAGGTTATTTAAAATATCATTATGCTTTGTAATACTTTTATTCTTATAACATAAATAGTAATTAAGAAAGCCCTCTGTTATTATTAATTTAATTTTTTCTTTATCGTTCCATTCTGATATTTTTTTTGTGTTTACAAGAAAAAAATTAGAGGGATATCCATATATTAAGCCAGTAGTTTGAGTTATTCGATATAAAAGTTTTTCATTATCTAATATTTCATTTTTATTGTATAAGGCGTTAATAATATCATTATTTAAATAATACTCTTGAATATATTGTTTTAACCAACCTTTACTACTCGGATTCATTTTGTTTTAATTTGTATCTATTAAATTAATACCCTGTACTCTTGGCACATGGTAAAAATTTTGTAATATTTTGCCACTAATTCCTCCCCTTTGGGGCAGGGCTGTTTCATTCTATTTTTGTAAGTGTTCATAAATTAAAATTTTATAACTATTTATATTTTTGAACAGTATATTTAAAATTATAAATGTCGAATGCTAAATGAAAAATATCAAAGTTGCTTTTTCGTTGTAATCGGACTGTCTCAATTGATTTTACAAAAGAATAAGAATATCTATTGCGAAATCTATCAATTGTTCCTGTAAATCATACTTAACTTTATCATTTATTATTTGATATTCAATATTTGATATTTATTAAAATTATATTTTTGTACAACTTAAGCACTTACACCTAAAAATTTATTAGAATGAAACAGCCCTCCCCTTTGGGGATGTTAGGAGGGGCTTTCATTTTTTTGCCTTATATGCATTATGGTCGCGAAGTAAAAAACAGTTTGCCCATCCTGATGTATCTTTAAGATCATTATTTTTAATAATTGGTGGGTGGTCTAATAAACTTTTTTTATTTCTGGTATAATATTTATTTCTAGTATATGCTTTTACCCAAATACAGTATTTACCTGTTTTTGTTACTTCGCATTTGTCGTTAATACTACCGCCACAAGGTCCATTTCTTTCGTTTTTTGCACATTGCGATTGTGGGCATAAGTATGTGATATCGGGTAGTGAACAATCGCCACATTCGCGACAATTATACAATGCACCTTTTATCATTCGTTCGTTAAAGTATGCAAATTTTCGTAATCCTGTAAATCCTTTTTTATCAAGTATTTTATATCTCCACTTGTTGAATCCGAAAAGTGGTGCTTTGTAATCAAAAGCAATAGAGTGCATTACTCTGCTAAATCTGTAAAAGCAAGAAACATGTTTTGTGAAAAATTTTCTTTTATAATTAGAATAACTTTCGTTTATACTGTTAGCATCAGAAAGATTTGTGTTTTTATCTAAATTGTAATAATAAAATTCTTTTGGTTGAGGATTGGTTAGTTCGGGTATAAAATCCTGCCAGTTTTCATTTTTATATTCTTCGGTTTTTTCAATAATTGCAGCAAAATCCTCATATTTATCAAAACCACCAATATATGCACCAGTATATCCAATGCCTTTAAAAGCAATAAATTGTTTTGCAGCCAAATCGGTAAAATATTTTTTGCCTTTATCTTCTGCCTTTTTTTCTTTATCAATGCGAGCTAATAATGCATCAGACACAACACATCCCGGGAACATTCCCTTGTTAAACATTCTTGCGATTCCGGCAGTTAACCGGTATATGTTTCCAATAACAGGTATTGCTATATTGTTTTCTTTCATGAAACAAAGTAGTTCATGCGATTTCCTGATATCGTAACCTAATTGCGGAATAATAAAATTTGCTCCTGTTTTAACTTTTAATTTAAGCTTTTCATATTGCATCATTTGTTCTGCTTCGGTATTCTTAAATGGCGAAACGGTGCATCCTAAAAAGAAATTTGTTTTATCAAGGTCGATAAATGTATTTGGTTTTCTGCCTTTTATTTTTAGGCCATTATTCATTTCATTTAACATTTGGAGTAAACCAACTGAATCCAAATCAAACACACCCTCTGCAATACCTTTATAACCCCCAATTGGATAATCACCACTAAGTACTAAAAGGTTATTAAGTTCTTCACTGGCATATTTCCATGCAATACTTTCAAGAGAATTTCTGTTGGCATCTTTACAGGTAATATTTAGTATGGCATTCATGCCAAGTTCTTTTATTTTTCGTCCCATATTATCGTTTGAGAGCATGGGGTTTCCACCTGCATTATCGGTAAATGATATCCAGTCGAGTAAAGGGTCTTTGCAAAGATCTTCGGTTAACTGAATTAGTTTTTGACTGTTTTTTTGTTTAATAATACCTCTTGTAGTAACAAGTTCAGTGCCTATAACAAATTTTTCATTGCTTGTAAATAATTCTTTTAGGGGTTTCATGTGTATATAATATGTCTTTAATTCCCAATCTCTTTAAACACTATTTCATTATATTTTTTATTATTCCAGATATTTAAAATTTCTCTAAAGTCATTATACACAACTGCAGGAATAATTTTATCGGGGATATTAATTGTCCTTATAATTTTAAATCCGGTTTCTGTATTTGTAATACTGATATTTACCGTTCCGGCCTTATTTGTTTTATTAATTTCAACCTCACTTGTAACAAGCTTTAAATTTTCAAGAATATCAATTGTGTATTCGTATTCTTCTTTTACAGGATAAGGAACGCTAAAACTTGTTTTCCTGTTACTTGATAAATAATCAATATGCCAATTTTTAATGCCTGTAGTTGCCTGTGGAAGTTTCCAAAAATAATATTCCGATTGTTCTTTAAAAACATCTACATCTTTTAATTTAAAAGATATATTTGAATAATTATAATCCGAATTTTCAATATTAGCTTTAAAAACAGTTATTCCTGATAACAAGCTTTTTGCAGAGTTTTTGTCTTGTTCAAGCTTATAAAATGTATTACATTCACCGGCAAATACTCCTTTTAATTCTCCGTTTATCAGTTTTTTATTGTCAATATTTATTGTTCCGCTTATCTTAATTTCATTATTAAGTCTTTCCTCATCAACAATAATTTTTTCGGCAAATTCTTCTAAAGAAATTGCTGAACGATTATCAATATTAAATTTTAAGTTTTGAGCATTTTCATGAATAGCAGATAAATAATAAAAACCATCATCAAATTTTAATCTAACAACATATTCGTTAAAAATGTCAATATTACCTGTTTTAATATCAAAAAGATGGTTTTCGGTAATAGCCATTGGAGTAGCTTCAAAACCATATTTTTTAAATAATGTTGTTAGCAATAAAGTTTTTTCCAATGTTGTTCCACCATTGCTTTTCCACACTTCTGCAGCAGTTCTGACTTTATAAGCGGTATATTTTAAAGGAAGATGATAATGATTTACATTATTTACAATATGCTTTTGAATTTTAAGGGCTTCCAGAATGGTTAATTTTTTGATTTTGTTTTCTTCAATATACTTATCAATTCCTTTGCAAGTTTCAAATTTAAAAGCATCCTGATCTGTAAATTTTTTATGTACTGTTTCCATATTATCAGTACTGAAAAATATAGCAGGATAAATATTTTTATCAATATTACGTTCTCCTGTATTGGCAGGAATATTATTCATAGTAAATGAATAAACTTTAAAATTATTTTCTTCGGATTGCTGTAACTCAATACCACAATTTACAGATGAAAATTTAAAATCTTTACCTTTCGGAACTTTAATAATTATATTTAATTCTCTAATAGGTGAACTTGCGCTAAGCACTTCATACCCCACAAATACAGGGAAATATCTTTTTTTGCTGCTTAAAATATAATCCAGATCAATTATTGCATCAAGTTCAAGACCTGTGTGCGTAATTACCATTTCCCTTAAATGATTATATGCAGGAGCATTTGCTGCTCCACGGGGTAATACTTCATTAAAAGCATTTTCGGGCGAATGGGTAATTTTTCCATCAGCCATTTTTGTTTCTGCCTTATTTATTTTTAATTCCTGTAATTTAGGGTCATAAACAATAAATGTTTCGCCATATAAACGATTAAAAGACATATGGGTTAACAATTTTAATTTATGTGAATAATAAAAGTCAACAGAACCATTTTTATTTAAGGTATATTCTTTTGTCATTGTAAGATATACTGCATCAGCTTCAGGATATTCTTTTGCAAAATCAATATTTTCTTCAATATCTGAATTGTTACAGGCAAACAATCCTGTTAACAAAATTATGCTTATTAAATATGTAGTTTTCATTTTCAATTTATTTAATTTTTAATATTACTTTTTCTTCTGCAAACTTGTTTTGTGCTTTTACAGCACTTTTATACGACTCCCAATCTTCCGGTTGATAAATTCGTTTTTTATATGAAGCTGTTTGGTTTAATGAAAGAATTTGTTCATTAATTTTGTATTTACCATTATAATCAGCACCCGGTCCTTCAGAATTTTCATTTTCTGGTAAAAATATTACTTCGGTATAATTAGGAAGTTTTATTGTTTCTTTTAGTTCAATTTGTCTTGAACATCTATCTCTAAATGCTTCTTTTCTTTCTTCAATATCGATACTTGAATATAAATGTGCCTGTGCTCTTTTAAAAAGATTTGAAGCAACAACAGGTGTAAATATTATTTCTTCATTAGTAATAATTGCAAAATTAGGAATAGAATATTTAAAATATATTTCAATTGGATTTGAATGGTCATAAGGATTTTCGGGATATTTCATTTCTTCAATTTTTATTAATGGAAATATCTGTAATAGCTCTTGTTCCAGTAATCTGTTCCAATCAGATTTATAGTGCCTTACAAAAATTCCTCTTAATGCAGCATCCGATTGTCCTTCAGCAGTAATTGTAAATTCACCATTAATACTGCCATCAGGTAATATTTCGGAATTACCGATAATTTTAAAATAATGATTTTCGGGTGGAGAAATTGGTATTTCCATTAGGTCAGCACCTTCAGGCAATCCCATTAGATAATTTTGCTGTTGTTCTCTACTTGACCAAAGTTCTCTTACAAAAGGAACCCATGTTGGATCAAGCATTTTGTATTCTCCGTTTTGTAATTTTACAACTGTAACGCTATGGTTAAACTGGTCGGCAGGTATTCTGTCAATTCTTGATCCTGCCATTGTCATAGCTGCATAAGATTCAAATCCTGCAGAACGTAACATTGTTACAAGCATACCGGCTTTATCTTTACAAACACCACATCTGTCGGTAAAATTCATGTCTCCACTATGTAGTGTAAAACCTTCGCCTTCGCCCATTGATATTCCCGAATATCTCATATTATCGGCAACCCAGTGAGTAAGTTTAGAGATAGAATCTATTTCGCTTGTTGCTCCTGTAAGTATTTCATTTACTTTTTTATCAATTTCAGGTGTTGAATTAAAACTTCCATAATCTTCGTTTACCCCATAAAACCACATTGATTTTGCTTCCCAGTTAGTACTAGTAGAAATAAGTAATTTTGGAGCTATATCTGATAAAGCAACTGTTCCCGGGTCTCGTTTGATAGGTAATAATTCTTTCATGGTAAAGGCATATTTTGTTTTTTCGTCACTCTTTACAATGCTTGAATCAACATCGCCATTATAAAATTTATATTGAACAAATTTAGAATTAGGGATGTTGGTTTCGTAATATTTTGTTTTTATTGGAATATTACTCCAAAAATTAACAATGTCGTAAAAGTGTCCTTTCATTGGAGGGATATACTTTTCATCATCATCACTTTGCAACAAAGCATAAGTAAAACCTTTACGGAACATAAAAACTTCAATTGCATCACCTTCTTCTAATCTCCCAATTTCTATCATTTTTTGTCGTGCTCCCCAGTATATCATTCGGGCAGGAGCCGGATAATCATAAATTTTTGATTTATCTAATTCTTCAATTGAACCATTTTTTCTGTAAATCAAAACTTTTTTAATTTCAACAAAAGCAGAAAGGGGTTCATAGTCAAATTTAATTACACTTAATTGTTTAGCTCCTTTTGCTGTTAAAACTTTATACAAGGTGTGGGCGTTTACATAACACAAACCTGTTTCTTGTACATCAACTATTGTACTATCAAAAATTAATAGTTGGTCGCTACCCGGATATTTTTTAGAATCACCAGCTTTTTTAATCAAATCATAAATGGGGTTTGAATACAAATTAAGACTCAAAATTCCCATTAAGAATAAAGTAATTGCTTTTCGTATCATTATAAATGAAATTTATTAATTAGGGCATAAAGGTATAAAAAAAGTCAAAAGAAATTCTTTTGACTTTATATGTGGTAAAAACAAAAATTAATTAAATCAATCCTTGTTTGTGTTTTTCGCCAATAACTTTAAGCATATCCTGAGTCATAGCATCAAGGTCGTAATCCGGTTTCCAGCCCCATTCTTCTCTAGCGGCGGTATCGTCAACATCATTTGGCCAAGAATCGGCAATTGCTTGTCTAAAATCAGGCTCATAAGTAATTGTGAAATCAGGCATATACTTTTTTATAGACTCTGCCAATTTTGCAACAGAAAAACTCATTGCTCCAACATTAAAATCGCTATGGTGCTTTAATTTAGAAAAATCAGCCTGCATAAGATCAACAGTTCCTTTTAAACAATCGGGCATATACATCAATGGTAATTTTGTATCTTCTTTTACAAAACATGTGTATTTTCCATATTTTACTGCATCATAATAAATAGCTACTGCATAATCGGTAGTTCCGCCACCGGGAAGTGTTTCGTTGCTAACAATTCCTGGATATCTTAATCCACGAACGTCAAGACCAAATCTTCTTACATAATAATCTGATAGTAATTCGCCGGCTACTTTTGTTACACCATACATTGTTGTTGGTTTAAGAACAGTTTCCTGAGGAGCGCAATCAAGTGGTGTTCCTGGTCCAAAAACAGCTATCGAACTAGGAATCATAACTTGTTTCATATTCATTTCTCTGGCAACTTCCAGAACATTTAAAAGACCATTCATGTTTACGTCCCAAGCAAGCATTGGGTTTTTTTCACCAACTGCTGATAAAATAGCTGCCATATTTACAATTGCATCTATTTCGTATTTTTTACAGACTCTTTCAAGGTCTTCTTTGTTTGTACAATCAAAAAACTCAAAAGGACCGGATTCTCTGACCTTGTCTGACGGAGGAGTTTTTCTGGTTGATGCTATTATATTTTCGTTTCCATAAATGCCTCTTAAAGTCATTGTAAGTTCTGAGCCAATTTGCCCCACAGCACCAATTATTAGTATTTTTTTCATTTTGGATATTGTTTTTATATTATTCGTAAATTTATTTATCACAACAAAAATAATTTTTTTTCAATTAATTTACTCCATAAATACTGTAAAACATATTTTAAATTGTTAATTTGTTGATTTGGGGATTTTTTTTTCTTTACCCGGACTTGCTTAAGAGGAAATAAAAAAATATTTGACAAGTTTGGTAAAATATACTATTTTTATACTTCTTTTTATACTCTCAATTTATATAATTTATTATGGTAAAGTTCGGTAATTCATCAAATTCCTTATCATTTAATAATGAATTAATGATGCCTCAGGAAGAAATGCTGGAGGTATATAAAAAAAATCAGAAATTTAAGATTGGTATTCCAAAAGAAGCGGATAAAAATGAAAGCAGAATTGGTCTTACTCCTTTTGCCGTTGAACAACTTGTAAATAATGGACATCAAGTATTAATTGAAAATAATGCCGGCAAAAAAGCAAATTTTTCAAATAATGAATACTCAGAATGTGGAGCAAAAATTATTAATAAAAAAGAAATAATATATCAATGTGATATTATATTAAAAATAGCACCCTTAAAAAATGATGAAATTGACATGCTTAAAGGAAATCAGATATTAATTTCATCAATTCATATTGCTCAACAAAAAGCATCGTATTTTAGAAAACTGATGCAAAAAAAAATAACTGCTTTAGCATTTGAATACATTAAAGATAATAATGATTGTTTTCCTATAGTTCGTTCAATGGATGAAATTGCCGGAAGCACATCAATATTAATAGCATCAGAATATTTAAGTAATGTTCACGACGGAAAAGGTGAAATGTTGGGAGGGGTAACAGGAGTGAATTCTTCAGAAGTAATAATACTTGGTGCCGGTACTGCCGGAGAATATGCTGCACGTACAGCACATGGTCTTGGTGCACTGGTAAAAGTTTTTGATGCCTCAATATTCAAGCTCAGACAATTACAGAATAATATCGGTCAAAGAATTTATACTTCCTTATTACAACCAAGAATTTTAGCAAAAGCACTTCGTTCTGCTGATGTTGTTATTGGAGCACTTCATTATTCGGATAATGATAGTCCCTTTTTTGTTACAGAAGAAATGCTTGCAAAAATGAAAAAAAATTCTGTTATTATTGATATTAGTATTGATCATGGTGCTTGTTTTGAAACCTCAAAAGTTACTTCTCATTCAAAGCCAATATTTGTAAAACATGATGTAATTCATTATTGTGTCCCAAATGTGCCGGCAAGGGTTTCAAGAACTGCCTCTTATGCTTTTAGCAATATTTTTGCACCATTTTTATTAAAACTTGCCGATATGGGTAGTATTAAACAAGCAATTAGAAATGATACAGGAATACGAAACGGGGTTTATCTTTTTAATGGAATACTAACTAAAAATTATATTGGCAACAAATTTAATATTCCTTCACAAGATATTAATTTACTAACACTTGCTTTTTAAAGCTGTTGATTTATGATAAATCCTGATTATCTTAAAAAAGGTGATAAAGTAGCAATAATTTCTCCTGCCGGAAAAATTGATAAAAGTAAAATTAACAATGCTGTAAAAATTTTATCAGGATGGGGATTAGATGTTATTACAGGCAAAAATTCCGGAAAAATTTATAATCAATTTGCAGGAACCGATGAAGAAAGAATTTATGATTTTCAACAAATGCTTGACGATAAAAATATTAAAGCAATATTTTCTTCGCGGGGCGGTTATGGTTCTATACGTATAATTGATAAATTGAATTTTGATAATTTTAAAAAAAATCCAAAATGGATTATTGGGTTTAGCGATATTACGGTTTTTCATGTATATATCAATAATAATCTGAACATTGAAACAATTCATGGTGCAATGCCAAAAAAATTTCCTGATTATCCAGATGAAAATAAATCATTAAAATCATTAAAATCTATACTATTTGGTAATGAAATCAATTATGGAATTAAAGATCACAAATTAAATATAACAGGAAAAACCGAAGGTGTTTTAACAGGAGGAAACCTTTCAATTCTATATAGTTTGAACGGAACAAAATACGATATCGATACAAAAGATAAAATTCTGTTTATAGAAGATCTAAGCGAATATTTATATCATATTGACAGAATAATGATGAATTTTAAGCTAAGTGGGAAATTTGATAATTTAAAAGGACTTATTGTAGGAGATTTTATTGATATAAAAGACAATAACACTAAGTTTGGAAAAACAGTTTATGAGATCATATATGAACATATTTCTGAATATAAAATTCCTGTATGTTTTGGTTTCCCCGCCGGACACAATGATATTAATATTGCAATGAAGTTTGGAAATAAAATTAAGTTTGCAGTAAATAGTGAAGGTGTTGATATTATACATACTAATTAATTATTGGTAAAAATCGGAGTTCGATATAAGCATTTGTTTAAATGCAAATAAATCAGTTGCCTCAGCCTGTTCCGATTTCTCGGAATCCTTTAGGGCGAGGAAAAAAGTTAAGTTCCCCCACCGAAAATTGAAATATTTTGTAATTTTATTATTGAATTTACAAAATATTTCAATTTTCTTTTTGGATAATATCAGATATTCCACGGGCTAAACCCCGTGGCAACTGATTCTATACAATATATTGAAGTTTTTCTTATATCGAACTCAGTTAAAATTAACAAGCTAAATTTATACGTTTAAAAAGTTTTTTTTATCTTCGTAGGCTAAAATTTTAACAAAATACATATAAACATCTAATAATGGCAACATTACAAACAATTAGAAAAAGAGCAGGTGTATTAATTGCAATAGTAATAGGCTTAGCTTTATTAGCATTCATCCTTGGTGATTTTATCGGCAAAGGTAACCAAGGCGGTCCAACCGATAATGATATTGCAGAGGTTGGAGGGAATGCAATTCCATATCAGCTATTTCAATATAAGCTTGATGTAATGACAGAAAATTATATCAGAAATGCAGGTGGAGATGCAACTATTGATGAAGCAACATCTGATATGATAAGGGAACAGGCATGGGAAGAATTAATCTTGGAAGCTATAATGCAAGAGCAATACGAAGAACTGGGAATAGCTGTTCATCCTGATGAGCTTTTTGATATGGTACAAGGAACAAATATTGACCCACAGATCATGCAAATACCAATTTTTCAAAATCAGCAAACAGGTCAGTTTGACAGAAGTTTGGTTATACGGTTTTTGCAAAACCTTGATCAGGACCCAAGCGGAGAAGCTCGTACAAGTTGGATGGCATTTGAATTATCTTTAATGAAAGCCAGAACAGCGACAAAATATAATAATCTTATTAAAAAAGGCTTGTATATAACTACTCCGCAGGCAAAACTCGAAGCAGAAGAAAGCAATTTTAAAGTAAATTTCAATATTGTTGCACAAAAATATAATATGATATCCGATAGTGCGATAGTAATTAGTAAAGAAGATATTGAAAAATATTATAACGAACACAAAAACGAATACGAACAAGAAGCATCGAGAGATATTGAATATATTTATTTTGATGTTTTACCGTCAGAAAGAGATAATAATTTATCTCAAGAATGGATCAATAATATCCATGAAGAATATAAAACAACAGAAGACGATATACAATTTGTTAATTTAAATGCAGATGGAGGATTTGATTACAAATTCTATAAAGAAGGAGAATTGCCTGTTCTTTTAGATTCAATTATGTTTGCAGCAGATACAGGCTTTATTTACGGACCGTATTTTGAATTTGAAACATATAAAACTGCAAAACTTGTAAGAATTGAAGACTTACCCGATTCTGTTCATGCAAGACATATTTTAATACAACCAACAGAAACATTTCTTTATGAACAAGCAAAAGAATTAGCAGATAGTTTATTTGAAATTATTGAGAATGGAGGCAATTTTGTTCAATTAGCAAAATTACATTCTGTTGACAAAAGTAATTCTGATAATGGTGGAGACCTTGAATGGTTTAAAGACGCAAATAGCCCAAGTTTAAATCCTCAAGTTGACAAAGCTATGGTTCAGCCATTTAGCGATTCCTGTTTCTTCTCAAATGTGGGAGATATTAAACTTGTGGAAACACAGTTTGGAATTCACATTATTGAAGTTCTTGAAAAAGGAGAAGCTTCGAAAAAAATACAAGTTGGTATTATTGACAGAAGAGTTGAACCAAGTACAGAAACGTATCAGAACATTTATTCTATTGCAAGTAAGTTTCTTGCAGAAAATAATTCAATAGAAAAATTCAAAAATTCAATTGATGCAGACCCTTTATTAACCAAACGTGTTGCCAGTAACCTTAAAGAAACAGATAAAAATATTCCGGGCATTGATTCTCCAAGAGAACTTGTAAGATGGTCTTATGAGGCAGAAAAAAATGATGTTTCAAAAGTATTTGAATTAGGAAATCGTTTTGTTATTGCTGTTTTAACCGAAGTCAGGGAAAAAGGAATAGCACCATTAGAACAAGTAGAAACAGAAATAGAGATGTTTGTTAAAAAAGATAAAAAGGCAGAAGAGTTAATTAATAAATTCAATCAGTTAATTACAAAATATAATTCTCTTGAAAAAATTGCACAAGATTTAGGAGAAGAAATAGTTGAGGCAACAGATATTAATTTTCAGGCATATTCAATACCTGCTTATGGCGTTGAACCAGCTTTAATAGCAAGCGCTATTAATACAGAGCCAAATAAAATATCAACTCCAATCAAAGGTTTAAACGGTGTTTATATTTTAAAAGTACTTAGTTCTAATACGGTAGAAGAAGTTGATTTTGCTACTGAGCAAATTAAATTGATTAATATGTTGAGTTCAAGGGTAGATTACCAGGTGTTTGAAGCTTTAAAGAAAAGTGCAAGTATTGTAGATAAAAGAGCAAAATTCTTTTAATCAAATATAAAATATTTTTAACCCGGCATTTTGTTTGTCGGGTTTTTTTATAAAAAAAAACTAATGGTCGCTGTCTAATTTTAATTCAATTCTGTAAATATCGTCTTTATATTCTGTTTCCATAAAAAGCTCTTTTTTAGCTATGCGCATAATTTCCCATTTAATGCTTTGTGTGAGGTTAAAAGGGCCTAATCCATATATTAATGTGTCAGAATATCGAATATTGCTACTGTCTAGTTTATTAATATTGAATTTTGTGTAATATTTTAATGTTTCCCAACTCCAGTCTCCACTAAAATTCATTAAACCAGTACCTTTAGGCATTTCCCATCTGTCATCAGTAATATCAATTTTATCACCAAACAAAGCTATAAATTGAGATGTAGAATCTACATCATTAGCAATAAATTTGTCAACTTTCCAAAGTCCTTCTATTCTTTTTTGTCTTGATCTGAAACTTACGTCAGGCCCTTCTTCATATTTGCCACAAGAGACTATTATTAATGACAATATAAAAGCACAGATTAAATTTTTCATAGTAAATTAGGAATTAGTTTATCAATCAAAATTAATAATTATTAATAATTAAAAAAAAATGTTTTACTTTTAAAGCACAATTTTTTCATATGGTAAAAACAGCAATAGTAATATTAAATTGGAATGGTAAAGAGCTTTTAAAAACTTTTTTACCTTCAGTTGTCAGGTATTCAAGCACACCTGAAGTTGATATTTATGTTGCTGACAATAATTCAGATGACGATTCTATTGAGTTTGTTAAAAAAGAATTTCCGGAGATTAAAATAATAGAGCTTGAAAAGAATTTTGGTTTTGCAGGTGGTTATAATAAAGCATTGAAGCAAATAGAAGCAAAATATTTTATACTTCTAAATTCAGATGTTGAAGTTTCTGAAAATTGGCTTGTTCCATTAATTAATTTAATGGACAATGAAAGTTCTATTGCAGCGTGTATGCCTAAAATGCTGTCTTATAATAAAAAAGATGAATTTGAATATGCGGGAGCTGCCGGTGGTTTTATTGATAAATATGGCTTTATATTTTGCAGGGGAAGAATTTTTAATGTTAATGAGAAAGATAAAAATCAATATAATAAGAAAACACAAATTTTTTGGGCTACCGGTGCATGTTTGATGATACGTTCTGATGTATATTTTGATGTTGGAGGTTTAGATGAAAGATTTTTTGCTCACATGGAAGAAATTGATCTGTGCTGGCGGATTAAAAACAGAGGCAAAAACATTTTTTATTGTCCCGATTCTCAAGTATATCACCTTGGTGGAGGCACATTGAGTAAAACAAACCCAAGAAAAACCTATCTGAATTTCAGGAATAATTTATTTATGCTTTATAAAAACCTGCCTAAAAACAGTTTGTTTAAAATTTTCCTGATTAGATTTATATTAGATGGGATAGCAGGCATTAATTTTTTATTTCACTTAGAATTCAACAATTTCTTTTCAGTAATTAAAGCTCATTTTTCTTTTTATTTTAATGTTTCAAAATTTAAAGCAAAACGTAGAAAAAACCTCAAATACAATATTAATTATTCTCATCCCGAAATGTATCATAAAAGCATTGTGAAAATGTTCTTTTTAAAAAAGACAAGAAAATTTAGCGAATTAGATTTTTATTAGTTGCAATATAAAATGCTACGACATTAAATTATCGTACTCATTACCAATTTACCGTGCTTAATTCCCTTAATTGCGATAAGGCTATTTGCAAGTTTTATTAATTCTTTTGCTTTACCTTTTACAGCAATTGTTTCAAGACAATTATCATGATCTAAATGTACATGTTGTATTGATAATATTAAATTATGAAAATCGTGTTGCACCCGAGTTGATTTAGTTTGTAATTCTCTTTTATGGTGGTCGTAAACAAGAACGACTGCTCCTGCTACAATATTATTTCCCTTCCATTGTTCTTCAACAATATTTTTCCTTATCAAATGTCGGATAGCTTGTGAACGATTAGGAAATTGTTTTTGCTTTACGTATTTATCTAATGATTTCAAAATATCTTCTTCAAGCGAAACACCAAATCTTTTTACTTGCATAAGTCAAATTTAAGTTAAAATTTTATTCCGGCACGAAATTATCAATATTATCAATATCAGCTATAATATTTTTGAAAAATTATACTGCTTTTTATTTAACATTAACTCTTATTCCTTCAGAGTGACTTCCAAATTCAGGAGCATACATACACTGTATAGATGTTATTCCGTTTGAGAAATCTCCTTTATGTGTTACCCATAATGGATATTCAAATACGTAAGTTCCTTTTGGTAATCGGCTAAAGAAAAAGTTTGTTGAAACATCTTTAGTGCTTTCATAATATCCCAAACCATCTTGGTATTTATATCTGCTTATTACATTAAGAGGCTCAAAACAAGCTGCACGCATATCTTTCATGTGTACATATTCCATTGTACGATCAACACGCAGTTCAATTCTAACAATTACCTTATCACCAATACTAAGTTTTGCATTATCACTAATGGGTTTTAATATTTTGCCTTCATCAGTTTGAATTTGCTTAAATAATTTCTTTTTAAGCTTAAGAGGTGTTTCATAAGAAGTAATTTTATCAAGTTGCTCAAAATATTGCCAGTATAAAGCTCCCCAGCTAACGCCTTTATCTTTTTTCACAACTTTAACATTGCCCATTTCAGATTTAATATCGCTACCGCTCCATGAGGTTTTAAAATATCCCGTTCCTGCTTCTTCTTTTACTTCGGGCATTTCTTTTGGGTCAACTTTAATATTTCCAAGCATTATTTCTATTGCGCTTTCTGTTGCAAGCCAATCGGTTCCACGCAGTAATAGTGCATAAACAGCTTCGGTTGTTGCTTTTGTGGTTTTCCAATCCTGTGTTTGTTTTTGTTTAAGTAACCATACTCGTAAGTCGTCGGTTACTTTTTCATCTTTCAATATCTCATCAAAAGCCTCTATTAATAAAGAATGAGTCTCAATTGGTGCCTGATACCAGTACCATCCATAATTCTTTTCTTTCCAGTACATTCCCATTTCTTCAGATATCTGAGCACGTTCTTTCAATGATTTAATAATTGCCATTGGAGTTTTTTCATCTTTATAACGATGTAATCCCAAAGCTATCATTCCTTGCATATATCTGCTCTTTTTGGTCCAGTATTTTTTAGCCTGACCTTTATAATATTCAAATGCTTCTTTTGATGAACTTGGAATTGGTCTGTCTGTAAAATAACTTCTAGCATATAGATATTGTATCTGATAATAACTGATATGATCTTTTTTCAACTCTTCTTTGTCATAATATTTTTTCAGTTCTTTATAATCTTTTCTTATTTCATTGTCAAGATATGATATTCCTGCTGTAACCATATTCCAAATTTGATAGTCGTTTCTTATATCTTTAACTCCAAGAAAATCAAGATGCCCAAAGCCTGTAATAATATGTTGAGTAATGTATCTGTCATCGGGTCCGCCCTTAAACCATACCCAACCGCCATTTGGTGCCTGTAATTTTTTTAGTTTTCTTTTCGCACTTTTTAGGTTATTTGACATGTGATTAAGGTCGAATAACAAACCTACTCTGCGTTTTCTTTCGCCTTCATCTTTGGCATCCAGTACCCAAGGGGTTTCTTCAAGCATTACAGCTTTTAATTCCTGATTTTTTTCAAGATTAGATAATAATGATTTTGATTTAGGTGTATTTTTCCAACTATCAAAAACAGATTTGATCTTGGGCGATGAATTGGCAATATGCGATGCAATACTATTACCATAATATCTGCTAAATACTTGCTCGGCACATTCGTAGGGATATTCAATAATATAAGGCAATGCCTGAACTGCATACCAAGCAGGATTTGCTGTAAATTCAAGAGTTAATTTATGATTTTTAAGTGTTTTAGAATTGCCTGAATTAATAAGTTTTTCAAATTTAAATTCTTTTGTCTGATTGCTGCGAATAGGCATAGGCATGCTCTCTGTTACAAGCATTCGGTTAGTTAATACAGGAATTGTATTTTCCTCTCCATCAGAGAATTTTGAAGTCTGTGCTGTAAATCTGTATGTAACAGCCGAAATACCTTCTGGAACTTTTATTTTCCAACTCACGCTTGTGCTTTGTTCTGCTTTTACCGAAAATGTTTGTGTAGCATTATTGTTCCCAAACAAATTGTCTATTGGTTTCATTGTTAAGGCATCGAATAAGTACAATTTAGCTTTTCCCGATAATGCTTTTTTACTTATGTTGGATATTTTTGTAGAAAGAGTTATTTCATCGTTTTCACGCATAAACCTTGGTACATTTGGCATTACCATAAGCTCTTTCTGGGTTATAAGCTCATTATCTATCAATCCAAACTTAAGATCCTTTGTATGTGCGAAGCCAAGCATTTTCCATTTTGTTAGAGCTTCGGGTACAGTAAACTTAATTATAACTTCCCCTTCTTCATTTGTTTCTAATTCGGGAAAGAAAAATGCAGTTTCACTAAAGTTCTTTCTTACTTTAACCGGCATAAAAGTTTGTCCGCCAATTCCACTAACTTCAGCAAAACGAGCTACAGTTTGGTCTATATTTTTATCTTTTCCTCTAAGTGAACCTGTTACTGTTTGCATTTGTTCATCTTTTTTACTCATTTTTGAAACCGTTGATGCAGGTGCATTTGAGCTTTTAGATTTTTCTTCACATGCAGCAGTTTCATTCATAGCAAAACCACTTCCATCCATATCAAAACTATCCATTAAAACTCCATTTGATACACTTCCTCCACGGCAAGTTGTTCTATAGTCCCAGTTATAATTGTAATATCCGCCATAATAGAATCCAAACCAATTAAGCTGGTCGTAATAATGATAAGTTCCATAATAATATTGATTCCAGTTGTTTTGTAATAAATAAGAACTTGTTGAATTAAATGCTTGCGAGGCATACCAGTTCATTGATGAATAGTATGTTCTGTAGATATCGAAAAACCAAGAGTTAGCCTGAAAAGCATCAAGCGAAGCATCGTATAATGTTGCAAGCATTTCGGCAGCAAGTTTTTCACCTTTTGGTCCTTTTATCTTAATTCTCCATTCTTCTTTTTCGCCCGGATTTAATTTGTTCCTGAAAGTTTCGAATGTGATATCAAGTTCTTTATTTGAATAAGGTACAGTTATTAATTCGTTAAACTCATAACTTCTGTCGTGTTTTACCATTACAAAATGTACAGCAAGATTACCTCTGTGTTTTTCTTCAATTGGTATTTCAACAAGCTTTTGTGTTCCACTAAGACTAATCCACTCTTTGTGGATAATCTTTTCTTTATGCTCTATCTCAAAAAGAACTTTAACATTTTTATCGGCACTTCCAATTAAAAATTGTGCTTTTTCGCCAGGCTCGCAATTTGTTTTAACAGGCGTGTACCAGAAAATATCGTTTACGGCAACTTTTTCCTCTGTTGGACTGTAAAGTGTAAAGTAATGCTGATATTTTACCGGATTACCATAAATATCTTTCGATTTTATCTCTATAATATATTTACCCTGTGTCCAGGTTTTAATACTGTTTAAAGCCACATTTGTTTTCTTTTTAATATCAAATGCTTTTTCAAATACCTTTTTTTCTTTTTTTAATTTTGAAATATTGTCTTCGTCAGAATACATGGCATAAGGAAAAGTTTTATAATACTCATCTTTGCTCATGCTTTTAATGTCGGGCTGTGTCCAAAGTCTTTTGTTAAACAATTTTGTGTTCTCTTTAAGTTTATGGATAGTAATATTTCCTTTCGAAGCCGTAAACTCACCACCAAGATTTGTAGTATTTAACTCAAATTTACTTGTTGAGTTTTTGTTTACTTTATCTTTAAGGTCGGTTGTAATCATCAAAGCAGTATAGCCTACTGTAACGCTTTGTACAGCACTGTGAGTTTCGCCGTTTATATCGGTAACATCTGCTGTAATGGTATAGACAAATGATGGTTGCCATTTTTTATTTACCGAAAGATCGGGAATAGCTTCAAATTCAATTTCAAATTCACCTTTTTCATCTGTTGTTGTTGTTCCATAAGTAATAACTGTTTCGGCAGAAGTAGGGTAATACCAACTCCACCAATACCAACGATATGGAAAATAAGCACTTCTGTTTACAGAATATTTAACTTCTGCACCATCAATATTTGAGCCTGCATAAGCTTTGGAAAGTCCTGTTGCTGTAATTTTTTCATTTAACTTATAACTTCCCTCAACAGGATTAAATGTTACTTCAAATTTAGGGCGTTTGTATTCTTCAACAGAAATGTATTTGTATCCCCATGTGTTTGTAATGTGCATTTGACCAGTCAGAACACCTTGTGGCAAAGTAAATGTTCCGCTAATTGTGCCATATTCATTTGATGTAAGTTTTAGTTCACCATGTTTCTGATAATTTACATCATATAAATAAACTGTAGTTGAGTAGTTTGGAAGTATAGTATGCTTGTCTTTATCCTTTTCCATAATAATACCTTTAAAATGTATGGTTTGTCCGGGTCTGTATATTCCCCTGTCAGTAAAGAAATGTGTTACAATATATTTAGGTTGATCATAACGATAAGGTCTGTATTGATAAAATTGTTCGTTTGTATATAGCTTGTCTTCGCCATTAATAAACTCAACATAAAAATTAACACCGTATTCGGAAGTTGGAGAAATATGAATATTCCCATTTTTTCCTGTCGTAAGTGTTTTATATTTTACACGGGTATATTTTTGAAGTACATAGTTATATTTTTCTTTCCATAATATAGCTTTAATTCCCGGTAACGGCTTTCCTGTTTCTCTGTTAAATGCATAAATATCGTAAGCATTATTAACATCTTTTCTGCTTGTATATGCAATATTGGTTATTTGAGTACAAGCATAAGCAATAGCACTATTGGTGTCAGCAAATTCCTTGTTGTCGGCAGCTAAAATTAAATAATATCCATAACCCTGTTCAGCAAGTTTCGATTCTACTGTATGATTTTGAAAATCACCATCATTTTTTAATTTCACACTCCACTCTTTATCATAATCAAGTTTAGAAAAATATTTTATTAAATCGTTACCATATAGTTTTGTTATGGCACTTTGATATTTTTTTCTATCAATCTTAACCAATCTAAAATATAGTTTATCAATATTTTTATAAGAAACATTCATTAAGGCAGGTTTGTTCGACTGATTATATGCAGCAATATTGAATGTAACATTTTTTTGCTCAATTGTTGTTTTTAAGTATTTGCAATTTTGTGCGCCAAAACTTTCAGGGTGTCGCTCTATTGCTTCTGTGCAATAATCATAAGCCTTTTTCACAAACCATTTGTTTTCGTCAGACATTAATGGCTGGTATTTTAATCCTCTTGCCTGATACTGCATCGCTATTCTATATGATACTTCTGCTGAAATAGGCTCTTTAATATGTTTTTGTTCTAATGCTTTAAGTGCTTTAAAATATAATGTATCCTTGTTGGGATGTACTGAATTTTGATAAACAAACAGTAATCTTTTTAAGTCAACATCTACATAAGCATCAACAGTGTCATCTTCATTGTGAAATTCCATGAGGTCTTGCAATGTTTTCATTGCATAGAATTTTAACGACATTGTATCCTTACATTCAAGTTTAAGCTCAATAAAATCTTTAGCAGGAATAAAATATTCTTTTTTATCAATTTTAAAGTTATTGGCAGGTTTAGTAATTTCCGATTCGGAGTTCATCATAAAATCAATTGCTCTGTGTGCAAGAAAATCGTAGAGTGTTGGGCGATAATGTTTTGATTCGGGGTATTTGGTAAGTATGTCGTCGTATAATCCAAGTGCGGTTCTTTTTAAGCTGTCGGTGTTTTGCAGTGATAAGTTATAATGTTTTACTGATGCATCAATAATATGTTTTATATCCCATGTATTAATATCTTTAGATAAAAAACCCACTGTTGTTGTTCTGTTATAAAACTGCCAACGGTTTGCCTGATAAAACGACCAGTAAACATCTGCTAATAGAGAATGTAATACAGGTTCAAGGGGAAAATACGCACTATCAATTTCTGCTTGTAATTCGTCAACAATCTTTTGATATGGATTCTCTTCAAGAGATACCTTATACTTTTGTTTGTACATTATAGATTTAACAATCTGTGCATAATTTGTGTCTAATTTAGCCTGTGCATAAATTGACTCTGTAAGTTCCAATGCCGACTTTGGCAAACTTTTATTTTCAAATTCGATTACTCTTTTCCAGACTTCTTCGTAAGTGCTTCCTTTTGGAAAAATTAATGGAGACTTATCAATAAGCTCACTTTTATTAATAACAATTGCGCCGGCTGTTATTACAATACACAATGCAAATACAATAAATACAAATGTTCTTGCTTTCATAGGTTTATACTTTTTGTTCATGATTATTTTTTTTGAATTCACATCATTGATACAAAGTTCATACAAATTCCATAAAAAAGATGTAAATATTTTTAATTATTGTTTGTGAGAGTTGTAATTGTCTGATAGTGTGAGTCATTATTAAGTAAGGGCTTCGCTCAAACCTAAAATCCGCATGTTGTACTAACTAATTATAAGAGTTAGA